>CANQMQ010000014.1 GCA_947625025.1 uncultured Clostridia bacterium | reverse complement strand
CTATTCCGCCCAGCTCGCCGATTCCGCCGCCGGCATTAAGTACAAAGGCATCCAACCCGTCCCCGCCTTCTGAGCAGGAAACCGTAACCAAACTCTGTAACAAAACTCTGTAGCAAAACGTTGACCCCCTCCCTGCAAACCCGCAAGGAGGGGGTCTTGAACTGATTTTCCATACCGGTGCGCCTCAGACCCCGTAAACCAAAAAAGCACGGGAAGAGTTTTTGGAAAACCCCTTGCAAGAGGCGGAAAAATATGGTATAGTATATACGGGAAAGCGTAAATTGTAGGATGGGATAAAATTTTGTCCGCTGTTCACAAATCGTGGTTTCCCGCAAAACCTATTTGAAATTTTGCAATTTATTGCGGCGGCTTGCTATAATAAGAGTGAAGATACTATCAAGGGATCCTATGAAGACACTTTTTGTGACCGACCTCGACGGAACACTTTTGACGAAGGAAGAGAGAGTTTCCGCGTATAGCCTCGAACATCTCAACCGCCTCATCGAGAGGGGGATGCTCTTCACGTTTGCGACTGCCCGCTCCGCCTTTTCCGCAAAACGCGCGGTGGAGGGCCTCAATATGCGCATCCCCGCCATTCTCTACAACGGTGGCCTCATTTACGACTTCTCCACAGGAGAGACGCTCTTCTACTCCGTCTTTGAAGAGGATTGGAAGGGGTACGTGCTCTCCGTGCTCTCACAGTACGGCATTGCGCCCATCGTATTCGGCGCCGTAGAGGGCAAAGAGCGCCTTGCTTGGGATACGGCGCATGAGAGCTATGGGGTCCGCCGTTACCTCATCAGAAGAAATGGGGATGAAAGGCTTGCACCTGCCTCGACGGCAGGGGAGCTCCTTTCGGGCTACGTCTTTTATTTCAAGTGCATCGGGCCCCGTGAACAGCTCGAACGGGCGTGGAACGTCCTCAAATACGATGAGCGCTTCATCTGCATCTTCCACCCCGAGACGTATTCCAATGATTTCTGGATGGAGATCTCGCCCCGCATCGCGACGAAGGCCAAGGGGGTAACCTTCCTGAAGCGCTACCTTTCCTGCGACAGGGCGGTGTGCTTCGGGGATACCTCCAACGATTCGGATATGTTCGACGTGTGCGATGAAAAATATGCCGTGATGAACGCCGATGCCTGGCTCAAGGAGAAGGCAACGGGGGTCGTGGGGTACTGCGAAGAGGACGGGGTAGCCAAGTGGCTTGAGGCAAATTTCACGTTCTGAGAGGATGGGTTCACTCGGCCCTTCGGGCCTCGGAATGAGGACTGGCCGCACCTCGGAATGAGGACGGGGTAGCCAAGTGGCTCGAGGCCAATTTCACGTTCTGATTATCCATAAAAATCAGTTCTCCATGTAAAATGGGCATACCATGTCTCAAACCGCCATCCAAATTCCGCGGTAGGCGAGGTAAAAACAGTAGATGTTGAATACGGCGAGGATGGGGAGGCCGACCATCAGAATGAGGCTCTCCGTGCGGTATTTCATCGCGAACATGCTCGCCCAAATCGCAAAGGAACCGCCGAGAAACGCCGCAAGCAGGAGTTTGCCGTCCCCGAGGAACTTTCCCTCTTCACGGGCATCCCGTTGCAGCCTCAGATAGCGGTAGCCGTAGAAATTGACGGCCACGATATAGACAGTCATGAGGATATAGAACAAAATCATACCGCATGCAAAGTATGTGCGGTTTCCGATAAAATAACACAGAGGTGAGCTATGGAAGAGAAGAAGCGGGCGTACATCAGCGTATACGATAAGCGCGGCATCGTGGATTTTTGCCGCTATCTCGTGGAATACGGGTACGAACTGATTGCGACGGAGGGCACCGCACATGCCTTGAAGGGGGCGGGGATCCCCGTATCCCTTGCGCACGACCTCACGGGATATCCCGAACCGCTCGGCGGGAAGGTGCGCGCCCTGCACCCCGAGATCTACACGGGCATCGTGGCAAACCGCCTCACCGCAGAACAGCGCAAGGAGATCGAAGAGGAGATCTTTCCCATTGAGCTCATCGTCATCAACCTCTATCCCTTCCGCAGGGACATGGAGGAGGGGCTCTCCTTTGAGGAGGCGGCCTCGCACATCGACGCGGTCGGCGTAGCCCTCCTCGATGCCGCGGCCATGAGTTTCATGAATACGGTTACGGTGTGCGATCCCGACGATTACGACAGGGTGCTGTGCGACCTCGCGGCGGGCGTCATTCCCGAAGATGAGCGCAAGTACCTCATGTATAAGGCATTCTCGTATACGGCCTCTTACGATGCCCTCATCGCCCAATATCTCTCCCACGAGCTCAGCATTCCCTTCCCCAAGAATTTGACGTATACCTTCGAGAAGGCGCAGGATATCCGCTACGGGGAGAACCCGCACCAACATGCGGCTGTGTACCGGGAGCCCCTGCTCTTGGAGGGGAGCCTCGCCCGTGCCAAACAGCTTGCGGGGCCCGAACTCACCTACAACGCCCTCGGGGACGCCAACTGCGCCCTCGAACTCATCAAGGAATTCGATGCGCCCGCCGTCGTCGCCTGCAAGCACTGCGCCATCGTCACGGTGGGGTGCGGGGAGACGGTGTACGATGCCTTTGATTGCATCGGCGGGCCCATGCTCCGCGGGACCATCGTGGCCTTCAACGGGGTGGTGGACGCACGGGTCGCCAAGAATCTGACGCGGGCGGGCGTAGAACTCGCCCTTGCCGTGGGCTTTACGCCCGAAGCGATGGCGGAGCTCCGCTTTTCTCCCCGGATCACCCTCCTCGAGATGCCCGATATCCGCAGCAAGGTGCAGTTCTCCACCATTGATATGACCAAGATCTACGGGGGCCTCCTCGTACAGACCTACGATACCGCCCTCTATGATGCGCTCACCTGCGTCTCCGAACGCGCACCCACCGAGGCGGAGCTCCGTGCGCTTGCCTTCAACGAAAAGGTTGCCAAGCATGCCCGCTCCTCGGCCGTGGCGATCGGGACGGAGAACAGGACGGTGGGCATCGGTTCGGGGCAGGCAAACCGTGCCCTCGCGCTCTCCTTTGCGCTTGCCCTTGCGGGAGAGGCGGCAAAGGGGGCGGTGCTCGCATCGGATGCGGGATTCGGCACCCCCGAGCTCATCGAGGTATGCCATACGGCGGGCATTACTGCCATCGTTGCGGCAGAGGCGCCCTCCGAAGCTGCCCTTGCCCTCTGCAATAAGTACGAAATCGCAGTCGCCGTAAGCGGCATGCGCCATTTCAAAAATTAACATAAGTTGGAGGTGGGATGATGGAATCGCTCAAAGAACTCTATAAGATAGGGAAGGGGCCTTCGAGCTCCCACACGATGGGGCCCGAACGTGCCGCAAAGGATTTCATGGCAAAATACCGCAGTGCGGTGCGCTATCGCGTGGTGCTGTATGGCTCCCTCGCGCACACGGGCAAGGGGCATCTCACCGATGAGGTACTCGTAAACACCTTTGCCCCCAAGCCCTGCGGCGTCGTGTTCGACTTCGATAAGACCGATCTTCCCCATCCGAACACCCTGAAGATCGAGGGATACAACGATAAGGGCCTGCGGATCGGGAAGGAGACCTACATCTCCGTCGGCGGGGGGACCATCCGCCTCGCCGATGAACCCGAGAGTAAGAAGGGGGATGCCTATCCCTTCAAAAACTTCGGGGAGATCTTAAACTACTGCCGTGAAAAGAAGTGCCCCTTGGAGCAGGTCGTCTACGATTACGAGGGGCCCGAGATCTACGACTTTTTGGTACACGTCTGGCACTCGATGGAGGGGACCATCCGCCGCGGGCTCTCTGCGGAGGGGTTGCTCCCCGGCCCCCTCAAGGTGGAGCGCAAGGCGAAGAAGTTGTTTGAGACGGTAGACCCCGAGGAACAAGTAGAACAGCGGGAAAAGAGGCTGCTCTGCGCCTTTGCCTATGCGACGAGCGAAGAGAATGCGAGCGGGGGGACCATCGTAACGGCGCCCACCTGCGGGGCAAGCGGGGTGCTTCCCGCCGCCCTCCATTACCTCAGCCGCAGGCATGGCTTCTCCGAGAGCAGGATCGTGGCCGCCCTCGCCGTTGCGGGGCTCGTCGGCGTTACCGTCAAACAGAACGCCTCGGTGAGCGGGGCAGAGGCGGGATGCCAGGCGGAGATCGGCACGGCGACCGCAATGGCCGCAGCTGCCGTCTGCACCCTCTTCCGTGCCCCCCTCGAAGTCACCGAATACGCCGCCGAGATCGCCCTCGAGCATCAATTAGGGCTCACCTGCGATCCCATAGGGGGATACGTACAGATCCCCTGCATCGAGCGCAACGCCGTTGCCTCCCTCCGTGCCCTCTCGAGCGCAGAGCTCGCCCGCGTGCTTTCGGGCACCCGCAAGATCTCCTTCGATACGGTGGTGGATACCATGTATCAGACGGGCAAGGATATTTGTGCCCGCTACCGTGAGACTTCGGAGGGCGGGCTTGCGGCGACCTATAAGGGCTGCGATTAAAGATGAAATAGAAGAAAAAGAGGCGCCGCCGCGTGGGTTCCCACGCGGCGGCGCTATTTTGCAGCTATCCTTATTCTGCCTTCTTCATGTAAGGTTCGAGCGCCTGTGCAAGCTGATCGGGGCAAGAGGTATTTTGGCGGCAACGGATGCCCTTTAGAAGCGGCACGATCTCATCCGGCGTCTTTCCCTCAACGAGGCGGGCGATGCCCTGCAGGTTGCCGCTGCACCCGCCCACGAATTTGAGGTTATGAATACGGTTTTCGTCGTCGAGGTCGAAGATGATGGCTTTGGAACACGTTCCCTTCGTCGAATAGGTTATCATGGTTTCTCCTTTAATCCACAAGCGTCTCGTAGACGACCGAATACAAGTCTGCCGCTTTGACTTCCCACTTCTTGTAGATGGCGTTTGCGGTCTTTTTATCGGGGACCACAAATTTGAGCTCCAACATGGGCTGGACGGCATCGAGGATCTTCAGGTATACGGTATACGAACCGTCGTTATTCTGATAGTAATCGGATTTGCATTCCTGTCTCGTACGGAACTTCGCGCTGTTGTTCTTGACGAATCTCGAGATCTCCTCACGCGAACTTCTTGGGATCCTGATGTAAAAATTGGCAAGCGTCTCCCTGCCTTCGGGGGTGAGTGCGTAGAGGGTGTTTTCGCTCCCCGGGATCTTGTAGATGAACCCGTCCAAACACATGCGCTCGATGAGCGTTACGCAATCCATATAGTTGAGCCAATCGTTGGAAGAGGTGCAGATATCGAGCAGGGTCTGCTCGGAAAGCGGGCTCTCCATCTTATCGAATACGAAGAGGAGTATTAACTTGTTTACAAAAGTATCGCCTTTTATCTGCATAATTATCCTGTGTACCGGCTGCCACCCAAAAGGTTTGAGAGACAAATAAGCCGCTTAAAATTTAAGCGACTTGTTTGCGGGTGTTGTGTGCGAAAAGCAAATTCATGCAAACTTCTTGAGCTTTTCAATCAAATCGTCGCAGTCGTCGCTGAAGATCTCGACGGTGATGGGCTTGGAAGTATCGAGGCTGAAGATCCCGAGAATGGACTTCGCATCGACGACATAGCGCCCGCTCTTGAGTTCGATCTCGTAATCGTACCCTTGGGTGATGTTGACGAACTCTTTGACGGCAGAAGATTTCTCAAGGTTGATGGTAACGGATTTCATTTAGGTTCCCTCCTGAAATTACTTGCTACCATTATACAGAAATTTTTCATGAATTGCAAGATATTTCCGAAAAATTCTTTAATTATTTTTTTAATTGTGGTATACTGGTAAAAACGAGCAAATTTGAGGGTAAATTCATGGAAATCAACTACGAAGAAATTGAAACCTTCCTCGGGATCTGCAACGATTTGGTGGGGGGGAAGTTTGTAGACGCCGATACCAAGATAGGCGAAGCGCTTGCCGCCATCGCAAAGAGCAGGGAGCTCACCAATTTGTTTACGGCCGTCACGCAGGGGTACGATTTCACTGCCGCCAAGAAGGCCTTCCTCATTCCGCCCACGAATACGATGCACGGCTCCATCTCCATCCCCGCAGAGCGGAGGGAGCTCCTCGCCTTCGTATTCTGCCTGTTCGTGGAGATCGATGCGGGCATCCTGCCCTTCAGTAGATTTCTTCTCGATTACTTCTACATAGACGGGAGCTTCACGGGAAGCTACCTCATCTTCGCAGACCGCGTGGTGCGGCCCTTCCGCGATATCGTCCGCGATTGCTACCCCGAAAGCAAGAGAAAGGGGTACGAGGTAAAGCGGCGTGCCCGTGAAGAGCTCTTCGGGCAGATCGGGGAGCTCATCGAGGCCGAGCGCGCCCGCCTCAACGCCTACGCCCTCCTCGAAGTGGATAGGGCGGCCTCCGAACTGCTGTTTGCAGGGCTCTCCAATGCGGTCCTTAGCAGGGATGAAACGGTGCTCTCCGCCCTCCTTGCGGGGTATAAGTATTTCCTTCACTATGTGGGCGGGGAAGACGAAAACAGCAACCGCCTCTTCGAGCTCGCCGCAACGCTGTAAGGAGGCAATATGAAACTCGGGGAGAGGACGGTAAAAAAGAACTACGTCTTTGAGGGGAAAATAGTTCGGGTGCGGCGGGACGACGCCGTGCTCCCGAACGGCAACCCCTGTATCCGTGAGGTGGTGGAGCACAACGGCGGCGCAGCCATCCTCTGTGTGCGGGATGGGAAGGTGGCGCTTGTCCGCCAATTCCGCTACGCCTACGGGGAGGAACTCTTGGAGATCCCCGCGGGCAAACTCGAGAAGGGGGAAGATCCCATGGCCGCCGCAGGGCGGGAACTCGAGGAGGAGACGGGGCTTATCGCAGAGCATCTTTCCCTCCTCTTCACCCTCTATCCCACCCCCGGTTACAGCAGTGAGAAGATCTATATCTACCTTGCCGAGGGGGTAAGGGAGGGGAGGCGCCACCCCGATGAGGATGAATTCCTCGACCTTGTGACCGTACCCATCGAAGAGGCCGCCCGCCTCATCCGTGAGGATAAGATACGGGACGCCAAGACGATCGTAGCCATTCAGCAATATCTTCTATCGCACCTGTAACTGAAGCGAAAACGGCCCCGTACCGCTGTACGGGGCCTTCTTTGCCGATCGGGATTCAGTTGCAACCGCAACCGCCCGTGGTGCCGCCGAGACGGGAGAGAACTTCGCCGAGCCCGCCGTTCTTGCCGATGCAGTAAGCGAGGGCCGCAAGCAGGGGCCAGCCGCATCCCGTGAGCGTTCTCGAAGAGAGGACGTTGGTGCCGAGGGTACCGAGAATGAGCAGGATAATGAGCGTCCAAAGGCAGCTGTTGCCGTTCAAGCAATTCATGGTGTTTCCTCCTTAAACACCGCAGAGTATGTATTGAATGGGTTCTGCGGTTTTCATACCACATCTTATGCCGTCATGCGGGGAAAATGTTCGGAAGTTCCCTTCATTTAGTTGCCAAACGCGAATGGATTTGATATAATAACAGACGGGTTGCCCCCATGGGGGAACGGTACCGCTTCGGGCCGTATCCGCCTTACGGGCGATTCAAAATCTTTTTTCTACGGATATTCGAAAAGAAATCCGATGGAGGTACTTCTTATGAACAAGCGCACTGCGTTCTTCACCGCGAAGAACATCGCCTACCTCGCCGTACTCTTGGCGCTCGTCGTCGTCTTGCAGCTGTTTGCAAGCGCCATCCCGATGTTCGGCGTGACCCTCAATTTCAGCCTCGTGCCCATCGTGCTCGGGGGCATGTTCTTCGGGGCCATCGGGGGCGGATTTTTGGGGTTTGTCTCGGGCATGGTTACCTTTATCACCGCGGCGGTGATGGGGGGAGAGCCCTCTACGGCATTCCTCTTTCAGGCAAATCCCGCCGTCCTTACGCTCATTTGCATCGGAAAGACGACGGTAGCGGGCATCGTTTCGGGACTTGTATACAGGCTCATCGCAAGGAAGCAGAGCCTCGTCGCCGCATTCGTCTCCTCGCTCCTCGTTCCCATCCTCAATACGGGCATCTACATGCTCGGCATGGTGCTGATGAAGGGGGATGTCGCCTCCTTCTTGGGAACGGAGGCCACCGCAAACGTCGTATTCGTTACGGTATTCGGGCTCATTTGGCTGAATTTTGTCTTAGAGCTCGCCGTCAACCTCGTGTTGGCGCCCGCCATTCACCGCGTCGTCACGGTGGTGGAGCGCGCAGCAGTAAAGCATAAGAAACCTGCAGCAGAGGAAACAAAATGATACTCTGTATCGACGTCGGCAACACCAATATCAAGTACGCCGTATTCGACGGCGACGACTTAAAGTGTTCCTTCCGCATCGCAACCGACCTCAAAAAGACCTCCGATGAATACGGCTTTCAGCTCATCGGCATGCTTACGGTTGCGGGCGTAGAGAGGGGGCAAATTACGGGCGGCATCCTCTCTTCTGTGGTGCCCTCCCTCGATTACACCGTCTCCCATGCGCTCTCCGTCTACCTCGGCATCACCCCCCTGCAAATCGCCCCCGGGCTCAAGACGGGGCTGAAGATGCGGGCGGACAACGCAAAGGAAGTGGGGGCGGACCGCGTCGTCAACAACGTCGCCGCGCTTGCCAAATACGGCACGGGGCGGCCCATCATCGTCGTCGATTTCGGCACCGCTACGACGTTCAACATCCTCAATAGAGAGGGGGAATTCATCGGCGGCGTCATTGCCCCCGGCATCAAGGGCTCCCTCGATAGCCTCGTCTCGGGCACCGCGAAACTGCCCCGCGTCGAGATCGAGGCGCCGAAGAGCGTCATTGCAACGAACACCGTCACCAATATGCAGGCGGGCATCGTATTCGGCTTTGCGGGGCTCGTGGAATACATCGTGCATAAAATTGAGCGCGAACTCAAGAGCGGAGACGTGTTGACGGTTGCAACGGGCGGATTTTCCGAAGTCATGGCAAAGGAGACCAAGTGCATCGACGTCGTGGATAAGACGCTCACGCTCTACGGGCTCAAATATCTATACGAACTTAATACGGAGGAAGCAAAATGAAGAAGGTTGGGATCGCAATTCTCGGACTCGGCGTGGTGGGCGGCGGCGTATATAAGACGCTCCTTTCGCACCGCACCTTCTATCAGGCCACGCAGAACGTAGATCTTGTGGTCGAGCAGGTGCTCGAATCCAATCATGCGCGGGTGGAGGAACTCGAAGTTCCCGAAGAAAAACTTGCGTCGTGTATCGCCGAGATCGTGTATAACCCCGACGTCAACATCGTGGTGGAGTGCATCGGCGGGGTGGAGCAGGCGCGGGAATACGCCCTCGCGGCCCTCAATGCGGGCAAATCGCTCGTCACCTCCAACAAGGAGCTCATCAGCAAGTTCTACCACGAGCTTGAGCGGGCGGCCAAGCGGCACAACGCGGCGCTGTACTTCGAAGCGAGCTGTGCAGGCGGCGTACCCGTCATCCGCACCATCTTGGACGGGGTGCAATCCAACCATATCACTTCCATCGTAGGCATCATCAACGGGACGACGAACTACGTCCTCTCCCGCATGACGGAGGAGGGCAAGGGGTACGGAGAGGCCCTCGAAGAGGCCCGCCGCCTCGGGTATGCCGAGGCCGATCCCACCGCCGATGTAGAGGGATTCGATGCGGCGTACAAGCTCTCCATCCTCACCTCCCTCGCATTCCACACCAAGGTGCCGTATACCAAGGTATTTCGTGAAGGCATCTCCACGATTACGGCGGAGGACATCGCGGAGGGCGCCGCGCTCGGCATGACGCTCAAGCTCCTCGCCATCGGGAAGAACGGCCCGGACGGCATCGAAGTGCGCGTGCACCCCGCATTTGTCTCCAATGAACACCCGCTCGCCTCCGTAAACGGCAGCTTCAACGCCGTTGTGATCACGGGAGATGCGGTGGGGGAAATCATGCTGTACGGCAAGGGGGCGGGGGAGATGCCCACCGCAAGCGCCGTCGTGAGCGATATCCTGTATGCCGCCACCCATTCGGAGATCCGCTATTCCACCTTCAAGAATACGGCTGCTCCCGATAAGGACGTGAACTTCGTCACCGACTTTACAAGCGCATACTACCTCCGCATCGCCATCTCGGATGAGGCGGGCGTCCTCGGGAAGATCGCTACCATCTTGGGGCGGGGCAACATCTCCATCCGCCGCACCACCCAAGTTGCCGAGGAGGACGGCAAGGCAACGCTCATCCTCGTCACCCACGAAACGCGGGAACACGCCTTAAAGAACGCCGTCCAGCGCATCAATGCGACGGGCGTCGCCAAAGTGGAGCAGGTGCTCCGCGTCGCTCTGTAACCTGTGCTCCCCCGCAACGGCGGGGGAGTTTTTTGAAAGGGGGTACCGCCCATGAAGGCTATCATCCTGGTAAATCCCTACGCCTGCACCGAGCAGGAGGCATATCAGCCCCGCCGCATCGCGGAGGAACTCGGTTTTTTGGGCGTGGAGGTTCAAATTCTCAAAAACGCATGGCAGGGGGACATCGGCGGTGGCTTCCAAGTTCCCGCATGCGATTTCGCCGTCTGCCTCGATAAGGATAAGTACTTTCCCCGCATGCTCGAAGCGCACGGCATCCGCCTCTTCAACTGCGCCCGTGCGGTGGAGCTGTGCGATGATAAGCTCCTCACCATGATCGCCCTCGAGGGCAAGGTACCCATGCCCGAGACCATCCCCGCACCTCTCTGCTATAAGAATGGGTCCGAAGTGGAGAACGAATTCCCTGCAGAGCGGCTCGGATATCCCCTCGTGGTGAAGGAGTGTTACGGTTCCCTCGGCAAGCAGGTGTACCTCGCAAGGGACCGCGAGGAGCTCTTCTCCCTTCAGAAAAAGCTCTGCCTCCGCCCGCACCTGTACCAAAAATTCATCGCCGAGAGTGCGGGAAGAGATTTACGGGTAATTGCGGTGGGCGGGGAGCCCATCGCCGCCATGCGCCGCATCAATGAGGGCGACTTCCGCTCCAACTTGGCGCTCGGGGGAAGGGGGGAGAAGGCGGAGATCGATGGGGAGATCCGCACCCTCTGCAGGGTGATTACAGACGCCCTCGGGCTCGATTACTGCGGGATCGACTTGCTCTTCGGAAGGGAGGGCTACCTCGTCTGCGAAGTCAATTCCAATGCCTTTTTCGGCGGCATCGAGCGGGTGACGCATGTCAACGTCGCCCGTATATATGCCGAATACATGCTCCGCACCGTAACAAGTACCTGAAGCGCACGGAGCGCCGTAACCATAAATAGTATAACAAAAGGGGTCCCGAAGGGGACCCCGATTTTGTTTCCGATTCAGTTTGCGATGAGGTTGACGATCCTGCCCTTCACGACGATGCACTTTCTCACCGTCTTGCCCTCGACCTTTGCCTGAACTTCTGGAATTTTGAGCACGGCTTCCTCGACTTCGGCATCGGTGAGGGAAGTGGAGAGCACCGCCTTCGTCACGATCTTGCTGTTCACCTGCACGGCGTACTCCTTTTCATCGAGCACGAGTGCGGCGGGATCGGCTTTGGGATAGGGCTGTTCGAACACGAAGCCCCGCCCGCCGATCTGCTCGAAGAGTTCCTCCGCAAAGTGGGGAGCGCAGGGGGCAAGGAGGAGCACGAGGTCGCGCACGGTGGCCTTCATCAGGGTAACGTTCTTCCGTTCGAGGCCGTCATACTTATAGATAGCGTTTACGAGTTCCATGATGCGGGCGATGGCGGTGTTGAAGGAGAAATTCTCCATATCCTTGCCTACGCGGTCGATGGCGAAGTTGCGGGCGTAATCGAGCGCCTTCTCGTCTGCACCGTTCGGCTCCTCCCGCTTGACCTTGTAATCGTCCACTTTGAGGACAATTTTTTCGGTACGGTCCATGAAGCGGGCAATGGCCTTGATGCCGTCGTCGTTCCACGGCCCGCCCTCCGTATACGAGAAGCCGAACATGAGGTAGAGGCGGAAGGCGTCGGCGCCGTATTCGTTGATATAATCATCGGGGGAAACGACGTTCCCGTGCGATTTGGACATACGGTTGCCGTCGGGCCCCAAAATGACCCCCTGATGCACGAGGCGGCGGAAGGGTTCATCGAAATCGAGATAGCCCATGTCGCGGAGCGCCTTGGTGAAGAAACGGGCGTAGAGCAGGTGCATGCAGGCATGTTCTGCCCCGCCCACATAGGTATCGACGGGCAGGAGCTTATCTACCTCTTCGCGGTCGAAGGGCATTTTCTCGTTGTGCGGGTCCGCATAGCGGAGATAGTACCAACTCGAGCAGACAAAGGTATCCAAAGTATCGGGGTCCCGCAGGGCCTCACCGCCACAGACGGGGCAGACCGTGTGCATGAATTTCTCATGCTTTGCGAGCGGAGATTTGCCGTCGGGGCGGAATTCCACGTCATACGGAAGCCGTACGGGGAGATCCTTTTCGGGTACGGGCACCGCACCGCACTTGGGGCAGTGGATGACGGGGATGGGAGCTCCCCAATAGCGTTGGCGGGAAACCAGCCAATCGCGGAGGCGGTAGTTGATCTTCTTGCCGCCCTTGCCGAGCTTGGAAATGTGGGTGGCGATGGCATCCCGTGCCTCTTCGCCCACCATGCCGTCAAACTCGAGGGAGTTGACGACGATGCCGTCCTCACAGTAGGGCAGCACCGTCTCCCCGCCCTGCTTCTGAATGACCTTCTCGATGGGAAGGCCGTATTTTTTGGCGAAGGCGAAGTCGCGCTCATCGTGGGCGGGCACCGCCATCACCGCACCCGTCCCGTAGGAGGCGAGCACATAATCGGCGAGGTAGATGGGAATGTGCTTCCCGCTTAAGGGGTTGATGCAGTACGAACCCGTAAACACACCCGTCTTTTCTCGGGTGACGGAGAGCCTTTCAATTTCACTTGCCTTTGCGGCGTATTCGATGTAATTCTTTACGGCCTCCTGCTGTTCGGGGGTGGTGAGCTTTAAGGCGAGGGGATGCTCTGGGGCGAGCACCACATAGCTGACGCCGAATATCGTATCGCAGCGGGTGGTGTAGACCCGTATCTTCTCCCCGCTCTCGGTGGCAAATTCAATCTCACAGCCCGTGGATTTCCCGATCCAATTCTTCTGCATGTTCTTGGTCTTTTCGGGCCAATCCAAGTCGTCGAGCCCCGTGAGCAGTTCCTCGGCATACTCTGTGATCTTGAAAAACCACTGCGTTAAGTTCTTCCGCACGACTTCGGTGGAGCAGCGTTCGCACCTGCCGTCTACCACCTGCTCGTTGGCGAGCACGGTATTGCAGGAGGGGCACCAATTCACGGGCGCCTCCTTGCGATAGGCGAGGCCCTTCTTGAAGAGCTGCAAGAACATCCACTGCGTCCACTTGTAGTACTCCTCGTTGCAGGTCTTTACTTCCGCAGACCAATCGAACATCGCCCCCATCGCACGGAGCTGATTTTCCATCGTAGCGATGTTCTTTTCGGTGGAATCCTTGGGGTGTACGCCCGTCTTGATGGCATAGTTCTCTGCGGGGAGCCCAAAGGCATCGAAGCCCATCGGCTGGAATACGTTGTACCCCTGCATCCGCTTATAGCGGGCAAAGCTATCGGCAGGGCCGTAGTTATACCAATGCCCCACGTGGAGCTTGGCGCCCGAGGGGTAAGAAAACATCTCGAGGACGTAGTATTTGGGAGCATCCGACTTGTGGTCGAAGCCGTTGAGCTTGGCCTTCTCCCAGCGCTGTTGCCACTTCTTTTCAACCTGTTTTATGTCCATATCCCTGTCATTATACTGCATTTCAAGGGCAAAGTCAAGTAAAGCCCATAAATAAAACGCAATTTTAAGCATACAATAATCGTGTGGAAGAAATTGTCGTATCGGACGGAAGCGCACGGAGCTCCTTCATCACCTATCTCTACGGCTCCCTCATGGAGGGGCTCCGCGGGCGCAACGGGCAGGGGGACCTGCTGTTTACGGAGGACCGCTGCGTCCTGCGGCTGCATACGGCATGGGATACGCAATTCGAGCGCCTGCTCTACGATAAGGTTTCGGAGATCCTTGCGGTGGGGTATAAGTACGCCTTCTTCAAGGAGAAACTGAAAGTAGCTCTGCCCGCAAGGGAGAAGAGGCTCCTCATCGCCGCCCTCATCGCCGCCGATCTGGAGGGGGATAAGGGTTACATCCACTCCAAGCTCAACCTGTTTCCCGAAATCTGCATCGACGGCGTCTACAACTTCCGCTTAAACAGCCTCAGGGAGAAGTGGCAGAGGATCATCGACTTCGTCCCCTCCGCATTTTCCGTAACCGACTTAAAGCAGTTCTGCGCTTTCCTTGCGGGGGAGAGCCGCCATAAGATCTATGTGCAGGGGAAAACGGTGTTTGCGGAGAACTTCAGGCCGCTGCGCCTGAGCAGGCTCACGGGGGAGGAGAGCACCGAAGTGGAGATCATGCTCTCCGATGCGGGGCTCGTCTACTGCCTCGGAGAGGTCCCCGAAGGCGTCTTTGATTTTTTACAAAAATATTATGCGGAGCGCACCGTATTTTCTTGACAAACGAAGAGGAACGGCGTACAATATTCTGTGAAAGAGACAAGTAGCGCCGCAGGTGCCCTTACAGCGAGAGAGCCGTTGGATGAGAGGCTCTCGGGAGGAGCGGGGAAGCGAAACCACCCTTTCATCAGAAACGAATATGAGCGGCCTTTTCAGGCAATTAAGGTGGAACCGCGCAAAGTCTTTGCGTCCTTAAATTTTCTGCGATCAGCGGGATTTTTGAGGGCGGAATTTTTATTTTTACGGCTTTACAAGGTACTATGTCAGGCATAGTTAGTGAAAATTGATATGCTATGCGTGGCATAATACACTGCAAAATAACCAAATTTGAAATTTCAAAGGAGTATTTACCTATGAACATCATTCTGAAAAACGGCGATACACTTGTCGTTGAGCAAGATGCAACCGCGGCATATGCCGTCCATGCCATCTCCGAGGGCCTTGCCCGTGCCGCCGTCGCGGCAAAGGTAAACGGCACCCTCGTCGATCTTTCCCATGTGCTCCATGAGGGAGATGTGCTCGAAATCGTGACCTTAAAGGATAGGGAAGGGCTCGAGGTCTACCGCCATACCTGCGCCCACGTGCTCGCTCAGGCACTGAAAACCATCTATCCCACCTGCAAACTTGCGGTCGGCCCCACCGTGGAGAACGGGTTCTACTACGACGTCGATTTCAACACCCCCATCACGATGGAGGATTTCGGCAAGATCGAAGCCGAGATGAAGAAAATCATCAAGAGCAATCTTCCCATCGAGCGCTTCACCCTCTCCCGCGGGGAGGCCGTAGCCCTCATGAAGAAGTACAGCGAGGATTACAAGGTTGAGATCATCGAGGATCTGCCCGAGGATGCCGAGCTCTCCTTCTATAAGCAGGGCGCATTCACCGATCTTTGCCGCGGCCCGCACCTTCCTTCCACGGGAAAGATCAGGGCCTTCAAGCTGACTTCCATTGCGGGTGCCTATTGGAGGGGGAGCGAGAAGAATAAGCAGCTCACCCGTATCTACGGCACCGCCTTCTCGAGGAAGGAGGAGCTCGATGCCTACCTTACGGCCCTCGAAGAGGCCAAGAGGCGGGATCACAATAAGCTCGGCAGGGAACTCGGGCTGTTCATGACGAGTGACGTCATCGGGCAGGGGCTTCCCATCCTGATGCCGAAGGGGGCGAAAATTTTGCAGGTACTCACCCGCTTTGTCGAGGATGAGGAGGCGAAGCGCGGGTTTATGGTGACCCGCACCCCCAACATGGCAAAATCCGATCTCTATAAGATCTCGGGCCACTGGGCGCACTACCGCGATAAGATGTTCATCCTCGGGGAAGTGGATGAGCACGGCGAAGCGGTGAACAAGGAGGAGGAGATCATGGCGCTCCGGCCCATGACCTGCCCCTTCCAATATCAAATTTACAAGAACGGCCTCAAATCCTACCGAGACCTTCCCTGCCGCTATTCGGAGACGGCGACCGAATTCCGTAATGAGGCTTCGGGCGAGATGCACGGCCTCATCCGTATCAGGCAGTTCACCCTCTCCGATGGGCACATCATCTGCACCAAGGAGCAGGTGGAGGGGGAATTCAAGCGCTGCCTCGACCTTTCCTATTACATTTTGGATTGCCTCGGCATGCGAAATGATGTCTCCTTCCGCTTCTCCAAGCGGAAGAAGGGCTCGGATAAGTACATCGACGACGACGAGGCGTGGGATAATACGGAAGCCATGATGAAGGTGATCTTGGACGACCTCGGGCTCGACTATGTGGAGGCAGAGGATGAGGCGGCCTTCTACGGCCCCAAGCTCGACGTGCAGGCCAAGAACGTGTTCGGCAAGGAGGATACCCTCATCACCATCCAAATCGACTTCGCCGCAGGGCATTCCTTTGGAATGGAGTACGTGGATGCGGACGGCGTAAAGAAGACGCCCTATGTCATTCACCGCTCCTCCATCGGGTGCTACGAGCGCACGCTCGCCCTGCTCATCGAGAAGTACGCGGGGGCGTTCCCGCTGTGGTTTGCGCCCGTGCAGGTGAAGGTGCTCCCGATCACCGACCGCGCCGCCGACTACGCCGCCGAACTCGTAGACGGGCTCTCCATGCTCGGCATCCGTGCCGAGGCGGACTTCCGCAATGAGAAGATCGGCAGGAAGATCCTCGATGCCGAGAACGAGAAGGTACCCTACAAACTCGTGGTGGGGGATAAGGAAGTGGAAGAGCACACCGTCTCCGTGAGAAAGCGGGGAGAGGGCGACATCGGCGCCATGGAGAAGGAAGCCTTCTTCGCCCTCGTCAAGCAAGAAACCGACGACAAAGTAATCTTCTGAGACTTTTGAAAAAGTTGTAAAAATCGCATGAGGGGCTGAAAAACAGTTGACAAGCGGGGAGAAGTGTGGTATTCTTATGCAGTAAAGCAGAAGCAGACCCTTCTCTCCGTACGCCTCACGGTTTACGGGTCAAGATTTTTTCAGGTGAAACGCATGGTTTTGCGCGTCATTTTGGGATGATTTCGGGTTTTGCTCTTGCGAAACCCGTTATTTTTATTTTCCCGGGAGGAATATGGCAGTTAAAAATCAAATTCAGACGAATGGGGAGATCCGCGACCGCGAAGTGCGCGTAATTTCCCGGACAGGTGAAATGCTCGGCGTCATGTCCGCACGGGAGGCGCTCCGCCTTGCCGAAGATGAGGGGCTCGACCTCGTAAAAATTTCCCCCAACGCCGTGCCGCCCGTCTGCAAGATCATGGATTACGGCAAGTTCAAGTTCGAACAGGCGAAGAAGGAGAAGGAGAACAGGCGTAACCAAAAGGTCGTAGAGCTCAAAGAGGTCCAGCTCTCCATGACGATCGACGTAGGGGATCTGAACGTCAAAGCCAAGCAGGCCACCAAATTTTTGGAGCAGGGCAACAAGGTGAAGGTGTCTATCCGCCTCCGTGGAAGGCAAATGGCACACGCCAACCTTGCCCGCGATGTCATTATGAACTTCTGCGAGACGCTGAAGGAGATCTCGGTGATCGAGAAGCCCTTGAACTTGGAGGGCCGTAACCTCATCCTGATCCTCGGCCCCGCAAAGAAATAAATTTCGAAAACGTAAATTGGAGGATACAACAATGCCCAAGCAGAAATCGCACAGCGGTTCCAAGAAGCGCTTCTGGCTTACCGGGTCGGGGAAGGTAAACCGTCCCCACGGCGGCAAGAACCATAAGGCAGAAACCAAGAACAGAAAGAGAAAGAGAAGTCTCCGCCAGGTCGTCCTCGTCTCCTCGACGCAGGAAAAGACGGTAAAGAACATGATCCCTTATAAGGACTAACGGGAGGAAACGAAGATGCGTATTAAGAGAACAGTAAATGCAGTGAAGAAGCGCAGAAAGATCTTCCGTCTCGCAAAGGGGTATTTCGGCTGCAAGAGCAAGAATTACCGCATTGCACGCCAGGCGGTGATGAAGTCTTTGCAGTATGCCTATGTCGGCAGAAAGAGAAGAAAGCGCGATATGAGAAGCCTTTGGATCGCCCGTATCAACGCCGAAGCGCGCGTAAACGGTCTCTCCTATTCCAAGCTGATGCACGGTCTCAAGCTTGCGGGGATCGAACTCAACCGCAAGTCCCTCTCCGAGCTCGCCGTCAGCGATAAGAATGCGTTCGCCACCCTCTGCGGGAAGGCGAAGGCGGCCCTTTAACCAACAAAAAAAGCCTTTCCGTGAAGGGCTTTTTTGCATTATGGTAATTGTTTCCAAGCGCAACCCTGCCGTACGCGAGCTCGCTTCCCTCAAGGAGAAGAAGGGCAGGCGGGAGAGGGGGACCTTCCTCGTCGAGGGGGATAAGATGGTTACGGAATGCGCGGAGAGCGGCATGGAGATCGTGCGCGTCGCCCTCCTCGCAACCGAAGAGCGCCTTGCCCTTGCGGAGACCGATGCCTTCAAAGCCAAATGGAAGGGGAGAGAAGTTCTCCTCTTGGGGGAAGATGCCTTCCGCGCCGTCTGCGATGAAAAGACGCCGCAGGGCATCGCCGCCGAAGTGAAGATCCCGCAAACCGAAATCGCCCCTCCCGAGAAGAGTTGCCTCTTTTTGGACGGCGTTGCAGACCCCGCCAATGTGGGGGCCATCCTGCGGACTGCGGCTGCGGCTGGGTACCGTGAAATTTACCTTGCCGACTGTGCGGATCCGTATGCGCCCAAGAGCGTAAGGGCTTCCATGTCCGGCGTGTTCCGCACGAAGCTCATGCGGGGAACGAGGGAGCAGCTGCTTCCCGCCCTCGATGGGGTGCCCATGATCGCGGCGGATATGGATGGGGAGAGCGTATTTCCGTTTACGCCGCCCGAAGTCTTCTGCCTGTGTATCGGCAATGAGGGCAACGGCCTCTCGGAGCAGGTGAGAGCGCGGGCAAAGTACACCGTCTCCATTCCGATGGAAGGGGGCGTAGAGAGCCTGAATGCGGCAGTTTCGGCGGGCATTCTGATGTATTTTTTGAAAAAGAACAAGGAGATAGGAATATGAGCGGTCATAGCAAATGGCACAACATACAGGCAAAGAAGGGGAAGGCGGACGCGGCACGCGGACGGCTGTTTACCAAGATCGGCAAGGAGATTGCCGTTGCGGCAAAGGGCAATCCCAACCCTTCCACCAACTCCAAGCTCGCAGACGTCATTGCAAAGGCGAAGGCGGCGAACATGCCCAACGACAACATCGAGCGCGCCATCAAGCGGGCGGCGGGCGAACTCGCGGGCAAGGAATTCAAAGAGCTCACCTATGAGGGGTACAGCGTGGGCGGCTCCGCCGTCATTATCACGACGCTTACCGATAATATCAACCGCACCGCGGGGGACGTGCGTTCCATCATGTCTAAGTGCGGCGGCTCCCTCGGCATGACGGGTTGCGTCTCGTACATGTTCGATAACAAGGGCTACATCGTCATTGAGCGCACGCCCGATCTCTCCGAGGACGAAGTCACCGAATACGCCATCGAGGCGGGTGCGGACGACGTCGTAGCGGGGGAGGACGCCTTCGAAGTGTACACCTCCGCAGAGGCATTCTCGGAGGCGAGAAAGTATCTCGAAGGGAAGGGCCTCACCTTCATGCAGGCGGAAATTACCATGATCCCGCAGAGCAAGATCACCCTCGAGGGGGAGAAACTCGAGCAGTTCACCAAGATGCTTGAAAAGCTCGATGAGAACGACGACGTGCAGGAAGTCTACCACAATGTAGACCTTCCCGAGGACGAGGAAGAGGAATAAACGGGGGAGACCCCTAAATACGAAAAAATCCCCCGTGCGGGGATTTTTTCATGGTGATTTTTGCCGCAGTGCCGCGGCAGAACGGTTACTTCTTTCTCGAAAGTTCGGAAATGGCGGCATTCAAGAAATACTCCGCCGTCGAATTCTTGCGAATGATCTCTTTTGCTCCCTCAAAGGTGCACCAACGCGCCTCGGAGATCTCCTCATTGAAGCTCATCTCACCCTCATCGGCGGTGACGATGAACCCGAGCATCAGGATATCCTTTGCGTCGTGGTAGCGTGAACAGAGGTACTTCCAACGGATCGCCGTAAGGCGGGTCTCCTCCCTGAGTTCGCGCGGAATGGTCTTTTCCGCGCTTTCACCCTTCTTGATATACCCCGCAAACAGCTTGAAGTCCTCATCCCCTGCGTGGCGGGCAAGTAAAATTTTACTGCCTTCCCTGTTGACGACGACCATAGAAACGGCTACGGGGAAGAAGGGAAATTTGAACTTTCCGCATTTGTCGCAGTAGGGCACAAGGCCTTCGTTTTCCATAAACCGAAGTGACAGCTTTTCGCCGCAGTCCCTGCAAAACATCGCATTCTCCTCCCGTTTTTTGGTTTATTTTACACCTCGGGAGCGGAAAAGTCAATACCTTTTTGTGAAATAAAAGCATAAAAAGAACAATTTTTTCTTACTTTATCGGATTCCGCCCTCCAAATACGCTCTTCATACGTTCTTCAATAGAATGTTTACGGAAAGGCTATAAACCTGCTTGACAATCAGAGGCAATATATAGTATAATAAAACGTAATTTTGTTGGGCAAAATTTGAAGTTTTGCCCATACGGAAGGAGAATGTGTATGCTGATATCCGTCTGCGGCATCAATTGGGGAGATGAAGGCAAGGGCAAGATGGTGGATATGCTCTCCGAGCATGCCGATATCGTCTGCCGCTATCAGGGGGGAAACAACGCGGGCCACACCGTCATCAACGAGCGGGGCAAATTCGTGCTCAACCTGCTCCCCTCGGGCATCCTGCGGGAGAACGTTATTAACGTCCTCGGAGCGGGCATGGTGATCGACATCAAGCATCTCACCGAGGAAGTGGGGCGGCTCCGTGAAAAGGGAGTCGTCATTACCCCCGAAAACCTCAAAATAAGCGATCGGGCCGTCATTACGATGCCCTACCACGTCCTCATGGATTGCCTCGAAGAGGAGAGGCTCGCCGATAAGAAATTCGGCTCCACCCGAAGGGGCATCGCGCCCGTGTATGCGGATAAGTACATGAAGAAGGCATTCCGCATGGGGGAATTGCTCGATTTCGAGCGGATGAAGGCCCGCATTGAGGATATCGTCACCTGGAAAAATCTCACGGTGGAGAAGGGCTACGGCCATGCGCCTATCACAACTTCCGAAGTTATAGAATACTTTGAAAGGTACGGGTTGCCCTTGAAGGACTACATTTGCGATACGGGGCTCCTGCTCCATGAGGCCAATGCCGCGGGCAAGGAAATTTTATTCGAGGCCCAGCTCGGCGCCCTCCGCGATATCGATTACGGCATCTATCCGTATACCTCAAGCTCTTCGACGATCGCGGCATACGCGCCCATCGGGGCGGGAGTGCCCAACCTCAAGCTCGATAAATCGGTGGGCGTGATGAAGGCATACTCCACCTGCGTCGGCGAAGGCCCCTTCACGGCGGAATATTTCGGCGAGAAGGCCGAAGCGCTCCGTGCCGCGGGCGGGGAATACGGCGCCGCCACGGGCAGGCCGAGAAGAGTGGGCCCCTTCGACGTCGTGGCCTCCTCCTACGGCATCCGCTGCCAGGGGGCGGATGAAGTGGTGCTCACTAAGCTCGATATCCTCTCCATCTATGAGGAAATCGAAGTTTGCACCGCCTACGAGCTCGACGGCAAAGTCATTCACGAATTCCCGTATCCGGATGCCCTCGATCGCTGTAAACCCATCTTCGAGCGAGTGAAGGGGTGGCATACCGATATCTCCCATTGCAGAAAGAAGGAGGAGCTTCCCAAGGAAGCGCTCGATTACGTCCGCTATATCGAAGAGGCATGCAAGTGTAAAATTTCTTACGTTGCAGTGGGTGCCGAACGGGATGCGGTCGTCAAACTGAGATGATTCGACCATTTATCAAGATGCACGGCATCGGCAACGACTATATCTTCTTCGATTGCTCTTCGTGGGTCCCCGAGGACCCGCATGCGCTCGCGATGCGCCTCTCAAATAGGCACCTTTCGGTGGGGGGAGACGGCATCATCTTGATTCTTCCATCCGAAGTTGCGGATTGCAGGATGCGCATGTTCAATGCGGATGGCAGCGAGGGGAAGATGTGCGGAAACGGTATCCGTTGCGTCGGAAAATTTCTCTATGAGTACAAGGGCGTAAAACGGGAAAAACTGACCGTGGAGACGCCCGCGGGCATCCGTACCCTCCGCCTCTTTTTAGACGGGGAGAGGGTAACCTCGGTGACCGTAGAGATGGGCAAGCCCATCTTTGAACCCAAGCATATTCCCTCCCTGTTTTCGGGGAAGGGCGCCGTCGTAAATGCTCCCATGAATGCGGGGGAGGGGACGTATGAAGTCACCTGCCTCTCGATGGGCAATCCCCACTGCGTGGTGTTCGGAGACGACCCCGATCTCATCCCTCTTGAGAGCATCGGGCCGTACTTCGAGGACCATCCCGTATTTCCCGAAGGCGTAAATACCGAATTCGTGCAGGTGATCCGTAAAAACGAGCTCAAACTGCGCGTATGGGAGCGGGGAAGCGGGGAGACCCTTGCCTGCGGAACGGGGGCATGTGCGGCGGCAGTCGCGGCAGTGCTCACGGGCCAAGCGGAGGAAGAGGAGCCCATCACCGTCCATCTGAGGGGAGGGGACCTCACGGTGCTCTACGCGGAGGAAGAAGTATATTTGACGGGCCCCGCCGAAGTGGCATTCTGGGGAGAGACGGAAGTATAAGGGGGTGCATATGACGAAATACATCTTTGTGACGGGCGGCGTTGTATCGGGGCTCGGGAAGGGCATCACCGCGGCATCGCTCGGCAGGCTTCTCAAGATGCGGGGCTATAAAGTGGCCTCCCAAAAGCTCGATCCCTATATCAACATCGACCCGGGCACCATGAGCCCCTATCAGCACGGGGAAGTATTCGTCACCGAGGACGGCGCAGAGACCGATCTCGATCTCGGACACTACGAGCGCTTCATCGATGAGGACCTCAACAAGTTCTCCAACCTCACCACGGGGAAGGTGTATTGGAACGTCCTCACCAAGGAGCGGGCGGGGGAATACCTCGGGCAGACCGTGCAAGTCATTCCCCACATCACCAATGAGATAAAATCCTTTATTTACCAAGTAGGCAAGGCGACCAAGGCCGATATCGTCATTACGGAGATCGGGGGGACGACGGGCGACATCGAGAGCCAACCCTTCCTCGAGGCCATCCGTCAGGTCGCCCGCGAAGTGGGCAGGGAGAACTGCTGTTTCATCCACGTCACCCTCGTGCCCTATATCTCGGGCTCCTGCGAATTCAAGAGCAAGCCCACCCAGCACTCCGTAAAGGAATTGCAGGGCATGGGTATCTTCCCGGACATCATCATCGCCCGCGTCGATGCCCCGATGCCCGATTCCATCCGCGAAAAGATCGCGATGTTCTGCAACGTCTCGCCCGCATGCTGTATCGAGAACCTCACCGTTCCCGTGCTCTATGAGGCGCCGTTGATGCTCGAAAAGAGCAATCTTTCCACCCTCGTCTGCAACATCCTCCGCCTCGACCCGCGTACCATCGACCTCACCGAATGGGAGGAGATGCTTGCCCGCGTGCATGCACGGAGCAAGACGGTGAAAATCGCCCTGTGCGGGAAGTACGTTCAGCTCCACGACGCCTATCTCTCCGTCGCCGAAGCGCTTGCGCACGGCGGCTACGAGACGGATGCCAAGGTGGAGATCGAATGGGTGGATACCGAAAAGCTGACGGAGGCCAACGTCGGGGCCGTGCTTTGTGGAGTAGACGGCGTCCTCATCCCGGGAGGCTTCGGCGTACGCGGCATCGAGGGGAAGATCGCGGCCTGCCGCTATGCGCGGGAACACAACATTCCATACCTCGGGATCTGCCTCGGCATGCAGGTAGCCGTCATTGAATATGCGAGAGACGTGCTCGGCATCGAGGATGCCAACTCCTCCGAGTTCTTCCCCGAGGGCAAGCATTCCGTGATAGACTTGATGCCCGATCAGTACGGGGTGAAGATGGGGGGCACGATGCGCCTCGGCGCCTATCCCTGCCTCGTCCTCGGAAGCCGCCTGATGGAGGCATACGGCAAGAGCCTCGTCTATGAGCGGCACCGCCATCGCTTCGAATTCAACAACGAGTACCGCGCCGCCTTCGAAAAGGCAGGCATGAAGATCGCGGGCACCTCGCCCGATGGCGCCCTCTGTGAAGCGGTGGAAGTGGATAGCTGTGATTTCTTTGTCGGCGTCCAATTCCATCCCGAATTCAAATCCCGTCCCAACTGCGCCCACCCGCTCTTCCGCGAATTTGTGAGAGCCGCGGTCGCGTACCAACAAAAGAAGTAACTATTCTTTTGATTTTGTATGGAGCTCAACCGCAATTTCCTTGCCCTCAAGGGGGAGTACCTCTTCACCGAGGTCGCAAGGAGGGTTTCGGCTTTTACCAAAGAACATCCCGAACGTGATGTGATAAAGCTCTCTTTGGGGGATGTGACCCGCCCGCTCCCGCCCGCCGTGGTGGAGGCGATGAAGAGGGCCGTAGAGGACCTCTCCCGCGCGGAGACGTTCAAAGGCTACGCACCCGCAGGGGGCGGCTATCCCGCCCTCATCGAGGCCGTCAAGGGCCGATATACCCGCCGAAATGTCACTCTCGAAAGCGGGGAGATCTTCATTTCGGATGGCGCCAAGGCCGATTGCGGCAACCTCTCTGAGCTCTTTTCCGAAAGGTGCACCGCCCTCGTTCCCGATCCCGTCTATCCCGTATACAGGGATTCCAACCTGCTTGCGGGCAGGAAGATCTTGTATTTGGACGGCACGGAGGAGAACGGGTTCTTGCCCCTTCCCGAAGGGCAGGAGGCCGATCTCATCTATCTCTGCTCCCCCAACAATCCTACGGGCGCCGTATACGATAGAGAGGGCCTCAGGGCATGGGTGGATTATGCCAATGGTAGGGGCGCCGTGATTCTCTTCGATGCCGCCTACGAGGCATATATTGCAGACCCCAAGATCCCGCACAGCATCTTCGAGATAGAAGGGGCGAGGGAGTGCGCCATCGAAATTTGTTCGCTCTCCAAGACGGCGGGGTTTACGGGAGTGCGCTGTGGGTATACCGTGGTGCCGCATGAACTCAAGAGGGAAGGCGTATCCCTCAATGCCATGTGGGCAAGGAGGCAGGCCACCAAGTTCAACGGCGCAAGTTATATCAGCCAAATGGGGGCAGTTGCCGCCCTCTCCGAAGAGGGGGAACGGCAAATTGCAGAGAATATCCGCTACTACATGCGGAATGCAACGATGATTTCAGCGTGTTTGAAAGCGCTTGGAATTTGGCACACGGGCGGCATTCATTCGCCCTACCTATGGCTCAAATGCCTGTTCGGAGACAGCAACACCTTCTTCGAGGCCCTGCTAAATGGCGCGAACATCGTGGGGACACCGGGGAGCGGCTTTGGCGCACGGGGTGAGGGGTATTTGAGACTGACAGCATTTGCGCCATTCGAAGAGACTGCGCGCGCATGCCAACGAATTTTGGAGTTTTTACAATGAACGGAAAACGGGAAGCCGGTGTACTTTGCCACATTTCCTCCCTCAACGGGGAGTACGCGATCGGATCGCTCGGGAAAGAAGCGCATAAGTTTGCAAAACTGCTTGCAAAAAGCGGCGTCACCTATTGGCAAATTTTGCCGTTGGTGCAGACGGGCTTCGGCGATTCGCCCTACCAATCGGTCTCGTGCACCTCGGGCAATCCCTACTTCATCGATTTGCCCCTCCTCAAGGAGGAAGGGCTGCTCACGAAGGAGGAGCTCAAAGGGGCACGGGCGCAAGAGCTTGATTACGGAAGGCTCTATGAGGAGCGGTATCCGCTCCTCCGCAAGGCGTTCTCCCGCTTCAACTTCGATGGCGAGGCCTTCCGTGCCTTCGTAAAGAGGGGAGAATTTGAGGATTACGCCCTCTTCATGACGGCAAAGACGGTTTACGGGGGGAGTTTCCCCGATTGGGACGAGCCCTTAAAGCATCGGGACCCCGAAGCTTTGGAAGCACTTCGCACCGATTACCATGAGGAGTACCTCTTTTGGCACTTCCTGCAATATAAATTTTGGGGGCAGTGGAACGCCCTGAAGGAAGATTGCAACCGCTTGGGCCTCAAGCTCATCGGGGATATCCCGCTCTACGTCGCCTGCGACAGTGCAGACGTCTGGGCGCATCCCGAACTCTTCAAGCTCGGGGAAGATCTTCGTCCCACCAAGGTCGCGGGCGTCCCGCCCGATTACTTCTCGAAAACGGGCCAGCTTTGGGGCAACCCCGTCTACGATTGGGCGGCTCATGAGAGGGAAAACTTCGCTTGGTGGACGGCCCGCCTCGAGAATGCGCTCAAGGTCTACGACGTCGTCCGCATCGACCACTTCCGCGGCATCGACCGTTACTATGAGATCGATGCGGGCAGCGATACGGCGGAGCACGGCGTATGGCAGGAGGGCCCCAAGGAGAAGCTGTTTGCAAATATCCACAGCAAGGGGCGCATCATCGCAGAGGATTTAGGCAACGTGGACGACGGCGTCCGTACTCTTCTGAAAAAGACGGGTTTTCCCGGGATGCGGGTACTTCTCTTCGGTTTTGATGGCTCGGAGAACAACGAAAACGCCCCCGAAAATATTGTGGAGAACTGCGTCGTCTACACGGGTACCCACGATAACGATACCGCCATCGGCTATGCGGACAAGCTCTCCGCAGAGGAATTCATTCTCTTCCGCTCCCGCGTGGCGCAGTCCCTGGAAGCACAGGGCGGAAGCAGCATGGGTGCGGGCAACGAAGGGCTTCGGAATGCTTTCCTGCAGCTTGCGATGAGCTCCAAGGCAGAGCTTGCCGTGATCCCCGTGCAGGATATCCTCGGCCTCGACGACCGCTTCCGCATGAACACCCCCGGAACGGAGGGGGAAAATTGGACATTCCGCCTCAAAAAACAGCCCGCCCACCGTGCGATGCGGCGGCTGAAAAAATTGATAAAATTATATCGGAGGTAAAACAAATGGCAAAAAAGAAGGGCTTCTTGGGTGAATTCAAGGAATTCATCACGCGTGGAAACGTCCTCGACATGGCAGTCGGCATCATCGTCGGCGGCGCATTTACGGCGATCATCACCGCACTCGTAAACGGTGTGCTTACCCCGCTCCTGCAAATGATCGGTGTCGGCGAAGACGGCTTCGGCGCCTTGCAGGTCGTCCTGCGCGATGCAAAGATCGTGGAGGGCGTAGAGGTCGCTCCCGCAGTCGTGCTCGATTTCGGCATCGTGATCTCCGCGATCGTCACCTTCCTGCTTACGGCGCTCATGCTGTTTACGATCGTGTACATCGTCAACCACATCCATGCGCATGCAGAGGCGCTGAAGGCGAAGGCTGAGGCCGCGCGGCTGAAGGCCGAAGAGGAAGCAAAGGCAGCGGAAGAGGCCGCAAAGCCCGCAGAGCCCGCTCCCGCACCCGCTCCCACCGCAGAAGAGCTCCTCATGGAGATCCGCGACCTTCTCAAAAAGGAATAACGGCTATCATGTCCACGAAAAGCGCCTGTAAAAAGGCGCTTTTTTGGATGGAAATCTTGACAAAGCCACCCGTCAATGGTATGATAGACGCATGGAAGTTACCGAGAAGAATGGGTTGACGCTCAGGGAGAAGGCTGAACTATTGACGGGCAAGGCCTTCTTTTTGACGCGCGATTACCCCGAACACGGCATCCGCAGCATGCGCCTCTCGGATGGCCCCCACGGGCTCCGTACACAGGGCGCCGCTTCCGACCATTTAGGGCTCAGAAAGAGCCTTCCCGCCACCTGTTTTCCTACGGCATCCCTCTCCGCATGCTCCTTCGATGAAGCGCTCTTGGAGCGCATGGGGGAGGCGCTCGGGGAAGAGGCGGCGGCGATGGATGTCGATGTCCTGCTCGGGCCGGGGCTCAACATCAAGCGTAATCCGCTCTGCGGCAGAAATTTTGAATACTTTTCGGAAGACCCCCTGCTTGCGGGAAAACTTGCCGCGGCGGCCGTGAGGGGCATTCAAAAGAAACATGTCTCCGCATGCGTCAAGCACTTCGCCGCCAATAACCGTGAACTGCGCCGCATGACGTCTGATTCCATCGTCGATGAGCGCACCCTGCGGGAGATCTACCTCTACGGATTCGAACTTGCCGTAAAGGAGGGCGGCGTACATGCCGTGATGTCCTCGTACAACCGCATAAACGGGGTATACGCCGATGAAAATCTCCACCTGCTCCGTGAGATCTTGCGGGAGGAGTGGGGGTTTGAAGGGATGGTCGTCACCGATTGGGGGGCAAGTAATACGCGTACGGGCGGGCTCATGGCGGGGAGCGATCTCGAGATGCCCCGCTGCCAATACGGCGCAGACGACCTTGTGGAGGCCGTTGAAGGGGGAACTCTGCCCGAAGCGCTCCTCGATGAGAGCGTGGAGCGGGTACTCCGCCTTGCGGAATTCTCCAAGGATAAGGATCCCTCTCCCTATAATAGGGAGGCCCACCGTGCCCTTGCGCGGGAAGTTGCCGAAAGATCCATCGTTCTCCTCAAAAACGACGGCGCCCTTCCGTTAAAACAGGGGGAAAAGGTAGCCCTCATCGGCGATTTCGCCTTTACGCCCCGCTATCAGGGTGCGGGTTCCTCCGCCGTCAACCCCACCGCGCTCTGCTCTGCGGAGGAGGCACTGCGGGCAGTCGGCGTCAATCTCATCGGCACCGCACGGGGCTTTCGCCGTTTCGGAAAACCGAGCAGGCGGCTTATAAGAGAGGCGTTGAAGGTCTCCGAAGGCGCCGATGTTGCGCTCTTCTTTGCGGGGCTCGATGAGGCTTCGGAGGCAGAAGGGACGGACAGGGCGACCTATTCCATCCCACAAAACCAGAAGGACGTCTTTTCTGCCCTTGTAGAGGCGGGGCGGCGGGTCGTCGTGGTGCTCTCCTGCGGCGGCGCCGTGGAGACGGCGTGGACGGAAGGGGCCTCCGCGCTCCTCTTTGCGGGGCTTGCGGGGCAAGAAGGGGGGTATGCCATAGCCAATATCGTGTGCGGCGCCGTCAACCCCTCGGGAAAACTTGCAGAGAGTTGGGCGGAGAAGTATGAGGATTACCCCACTTCCGCCTATTTTTCGGGCGGGGATCGGGTGGAATACCGCGAGGGGCCCTTCGTGGGCTACCGCTATTTTACGACTTCCAAGCTCCGCACGGCATTTCCCTTCGGGCACGGGCTCAGTTACACGAAGTTTGCATACATATCCGCAGAGGCAACGCCTGCCTCCGTCACCGTAACCGTGGAGAATGCGGGGGAGATCGCGGGGGATGAAATCGTGCAAGTCTACCTCTCCAAGCGTGATAGCGCCATCATCCGCCCCGCAAGGGAGCTCAAGGGCTTTGCGCGGGTGCATTTGGAGGCAAGGGAGCGTGCGGAGGTAACCATCCCGTTCAGCGAGCGCACCTTCTCCTATTTCGATGTCAATTTAAGCGCATGGCAGGTGGAGGGGGGCGATTACGAGGTCCTCATCGGGGCCTCCTCCGAAGAGATTCGTCTTACTTGTTCCGTTCACGTGGATGGCATTTCTCCCCAACCCCAAGATTTCCCCACCTATATGGAGGGGCGGATGAAGGAAGTGCCTCCCGAAGAATTCTACCGCCTTGCAAACGCGGAGCCTCCAAAGGAAGAGAAGGGCCCCCTTGTCGTAACCGAAAACACCACAGTGGGGGATCTCCGCCATGCGAAGGGCTTTGCGGGCAGGGCGTTTGCGGGGATGTGCCGCTTCGGGCTCGTATTCGTGAAACTGTTCTATAAGAAAGGCACGGCGAATACCATATCCGCAAGCCTCATCGATCAGCCCCTGCGCGGCATCGCAAAGTTTGCGGGCATGAAGCGCAAGACCTTGGAAGGGCTCATTATAATGTTTAACGGAAAATTTTTTACGGGGCTCTCCCGTATCATGAAACGAGATAGGAGAAAAAAGGCATGAGATATTACATCGGCATCGACCTCGGCGGCATGAGCGCGGTTGCGGCGCTTGCGGATGAGAAGGGAACGATTTACGGCAAACTGCGCCGTAAGACCAATGCAGGCGATGGCGCCATCGGTACGGCACACAAGCTCTCCGAACTTATAAGGGAGCTCAAAGAGAAGTGTCCCCTTCAGGATGGGGAACTTTGCGCCGTCGGCATCGGTTCTCCCGGGGTCATCGATAGCGCCCGCGGGGTAGTCGTGAAGTGGTCCAACTTCGGTTGGAAGGATGTTCCGCTTGCAAAACTCGTCTCCGATGAGGTTGGGCTTCCCGTATTCGTAACCAACGACGCCAATGCGGCGGCGCTCGGAGAAGCCAAATACGGGAGCGGGAAGAGCTATCGCGATAGCGCCCTCATCACCCTCGGCACGGGGGTGGGCGGCGGCATCGTGCTCGGCGGCAAGCTCCTCGAGGGATACCGCTCGGCGGGCGGCGAACTCGGGCACATCGTGATAAAGCGGGGCGGATACCCCTGCACCTGTGGAAGGAGGGGGTGCCTCGAATGCTATGCCTCCGCCACCGCCCTCAAGCGTGAGACCCGCCGCGCCCTCTTGGAACACAGAGATACCCTGATGTGGGAGGGCCTCTCCTCCGTAGACGAACTTTCGGGCAAGACCGCCTTTGTCGCGGCAAGGAAGGGGGATGAAGTTGCGGAGGGCATCGTCTCCGAATACGTGGAGTGCCTCGGTGAAGGCATCGCAAACCTCGTCAACGTATTGCGGCCCGAGGTCATTATCTTGGGCGGAGGCGTGGCGGGGGAGGGGGAATACCTCGTAAACCGCGTGAGGGAGTACGTCGAGAAGAATATCTATGTGGGTACGGATTACGCTCCCCTCGAGATCACCACGGCAACCCTCGGCAACGATGCGGGCGTCTACGGCGCCTTCGCCTATGCGATGGAGAGAGGCTAAGTAGAGCTCTGAAAAATTTCTTTGCCTGAAATTTACAAAATACGGGCGTTATTGCTTGACGAAACGCCCGTATTTTTATATACTATATAGGTATTGTTGAGAATTGCTGGTGTAGCTCAGCAGGTAGAGCGCATCCTTGGTAAGGATGAGGTCGGCGGTCCGAGTCCGCTCATCAGCTCCAAAAAAGAAAACTCCCGATATGGGAGTTTTCTTTTTGTTTTCAAACAGTTTTAGCTCAGTTTACGATGTCTGCGAGCAGGTCGCTCATGTCATAGAGCCCCGCGGGCATACCTACGAGCCATGCCGCCGCGCGCAGGGCGCCGCTCGCAAACACTCTGCGGCTGCGTGCGGAGTGGGAGAGGGTCACGATCTCATCCTCGCCCGCGAACATCACTTCATGCTCGCCGACGATCGTTCCGCCGCGCACCGCGTGAATGCCGATCTCCTCCGCCTTACGTGCTCCGACCATACCATGTCTGCCATAGACCATCTCGGAACGCGCCGAAGATGCCTCTCGAACCGTCTTCGCAAGCATGAGCGCAGTGCCGGAGGGGGCGTCCTTTTTCTGGTTGTGGTGCCGCTCGATGATCTCCACATCAAACCCTTCGAGCGCCCTTGCTGCCTTGGCTGCGAGCAGTTGCAGCAGGTTGATCCCGAGGGACAGATTGCCCGTCTTGAAGAGGGGGATGCGCTCCGAAGTGCGGCGGATGAGCTCCTCGTCCGCATCGGTGTAACCTGTCGCGCCGAGCACGGCGGGGAGGCGGTGCGCTTCCGCAAATGCGAGCCGTTCGGCGAGCCGTTCCGCCGAGGAAAAGTCGATGAGCACGTCTGCCTCCTCCTTCACGTCCGCAAAGGAGGCGTAGACGGGGTAAGGGCTCGGCTGGGGGAAGAGGTCGACGCCACACACGATGTCCGTGCCCCGCTCGGCGGCGAGTTCGGTGACCGCCCTCCCCATGCGCCCGCAGGCGCCGCAAAGGATCGCCTTCATGCCTTCACCTCCATGCCGAACGCGAGCAACGCATCCTTCAGGAGCTCGCGGTCCTTCTCTTCGAGAGGGGTAAGGGGGGCGCGCGGCACACCCGCGCGGAACCCGAGCAGATTCATGCCCTCCTTGACGGGGATGGGGTTGACCTCGGTAAAGCAAGCCTTCGCGAGGGGAAAGAGCCGGTCGGCGAGCTTGTTCGCCGCGGTGAGCTGCCGCCTTTCGACGGCGACCGTGAGCGCCTTCACCGCCGCGGGAACGAGGTTGGAGACGACCGAGATGACCGCCGTGCCGCCCGCGCAGAGGATGGGGAGGTTGAGCGCATCTTCGCCCGAATACAGATCGCATTTCCCGCGGATGCGGCGGATCGTGTCGAGCGTCTGCGTCATGTTCCCGCTCGCGTCCTTGATCCCCGCGAGGTTGGGGATGTCGGCGATCGCCTCCGCCGTCTCGGGGAGAAGGTTGACCCCCGTCCGCCCCGGGACGTTGTATGCGATGACGGGCAGGTCGGTCGCCGCGCAGATCGTGCGGTAGTATTCGGCGATGCCCCGCTGCGTACACTTGTTATAATAGGGGGTGACGGCGAGCAGTCCGTCGGCGCCGAGCGCCGCAGCCTGCCCTGCAAATCGGACCGCTTTTGCCGTGTCGTTGCTCCCGACGCCTGCCACGATCTTCACTCTCCCCGCAGCCTTTCGTATGGCATAGGAGAGCGTTTTGATGCGCTCCTCCTCGGACATGGTACTGGGCTCGCCCGTCGTCCCGAGCACGACGAGGGCATCCGTCCCGCCTGCGATCTGATACTCGATCATCTCGCCGAAACTCTCGAAATCGACATCCTCTCCGCAGAAAGGCGTGATCATCGCCGTTGCGCTTCCCTTCAGAAATCCTGTCATTTGGTTACCCCCGGTCAAAATATCCTTTCGCCGCAAGGAGCTCCGCCAGCAGAACTGCGCCGCCGGCTGCCCCCCGCAACGTGTTGTGCGAGCATCCGATAAACTTCCAATCGAAGACAGGGTCCTCCCGCAGCCGCCCTGCCGTGATCGCCATACCGCGTTCGCAGAGGCGGTCGAGCTTGGGCTGGGGACGGTCCTCTTCGCCGAGATAGTGCAAAAATTTTGCGGGCGCAGAGGGGAGATGCAGCCGCTGCGGCTCCCCTTCAAACCCCTCCCACGCAGAGAGGATCTGCTCTCTCGTCGGCTTCCTGTCGAAGGCGACGAACACCGCCGCGGTGTGCCCGTCAGAGACGGGAACGCGGACGCACTGCGCCGAAATGAGGGGGGAGACCGCGGACATGATATGCCCGTTTTCGATGTGCCCCCAGATTTTCAGGGGTTCGCGTTCGCTCTTTTCCTCCTCCCCGCCGATGTAGGGGATGACGTTGTCGTCGATCTCCGGCATGCGGCTGAATGTCTTCCCCGCGCCCGAGATCGCCTGATAGGTGCAGACGGCAACCCTTTCGATCCCAAACCCGCGCAGCGGATGCAGCAGGGGAACGTACGATTGCAGCGAGCAGTTGCTCTTGACGGCGATAAACCCGCGCTTGGTGCCGAGGCGGCTCCGCTGCCGTTCGATGACGCCGAGATGTTCGGGATTGATCTCGGGGATGACCATGGGGACGTCGGGGTCCATGCGGTGCGCCGAGTTGTTGGAGACGACGGGGATCTCCCGCTTCGCATACGCCTCCTCGAGGGCGCGCGTCTCCTCCTTGGGGAGGTTCACCGCGCAAAAGACGAAGTCGACCGAATCTGCGATCTCATCGAGATTTCGGGCGTCATACACGGACATGCCCCCCGCGTAAGAGGGCATGGGGAGGGGAAGCGACCAGCGCGGACCGACCGCTTCGGCATATGTTTTTCCTGCGCTTCTTGCGCTTGCGGCGAGCAAGGCGGGTTCGAACCAAGGGTGATGTTCGAGCAGAGAGACAAAGCGCTGCCCGACCATTCCCGTCGCCCCGACGATGCCGACCCTGTACTTTTTCATGGCGGCCTCCGTCCGCAGCCGCCCTCCCTCCCGCGGAAGTCTGCGGGCAGCCGTATCAACGATAATTTTATCATGTGCCCTGTGAAAAATCAAGAAAAATCCCCGATTTTCATTGAAATATTTTTGCGCATGTGATATAATAGAGAACGCGGCGGTTGCCCGTCCGCACGAAAGGACATTTACGGAGTAAATTATGGCGGAAAGAGAACGGAAGGGTCTGGTCGCCCGTTGGCTGGAGGGGAAGGAGCGCGACGAAGATTATGCGCGCAGTACGCTCCCGACCAACCGTTGGGCGCTCTTTTGGGACATCCTCAAGGGAAGGATCGGGAGGTTGATGCTCACCAACCTTCTCATGCTTCTCACTTTTTTGCCCGTCGTCGCCGTCGTCATCTGGCGCATTCTTCAGATCTATTCGCAGGGGCTCCTCGGTCCCTACGGCGCGGGGCTCGGCGTGGGCTATCCCGTCATCCCCAACATCGCGGGGACGGCGGAGATCAACGTGCTCTACAGCGACCTCGTCTTCTTCGCCCTCTTCATCCCCTGCGGGCTGATCGCTGCCGTCGGCATCTCCGGCGGTGCGTATATCATCCGCAACCTCATCTGGACGGAGGGTATCTTCGTCGCGAATGACTTTTTGCGGGGCATCAAGCGCAACTATTGGAACGTCGCCGAGGCGGTCCTCATCTTCACCCTTCTCCTCTTTGTGGCGAGGGCGATGGGCAACCTTGCAGACTTCTTCGTGGCGGTCGGCTCTCCCTACGCGGGGTGGATGATCGCCTCCAAAGTGTTCGGCTACGTTTTGGTCGCCTTTGCCTTCCTCGTCTGCATCTGGATGATCGCGCTCGGGATCAGCTACAAGCAGGGACCGTGGGCGCTGCTCAGGAACGCCGTCGTCATGACGGTGGGGACCTTCCCGCAGACCGTCTTCTTCGCCTTCCTTGCAGGCTGGCCCGTCCTGCTCGTCATCTTCGGGGGATCGAGTTTCGTCACGCCCATCGGTGTCGTCATCCTCGCCCTCATCGGCATCTCCTACTTCTTTTTGGTCTGGCTCGACTTTGCCCAATGGGCGTTCGATAAATACGTCAACCCCAACTTCGGGTTCGAAGTCGGGCGCGGGCTCTATAATAAGGACAAGAGCAAGCAGAGCGCCCCGTCCGCAGAGCCCCCCGCGGAGGACAGTGCCGCCATGCGCGAATACCGCCGCATGATCGTGGCTGCAGGCAAGTCGACCCTCGTCTCCCGTCCCATCAAGCCCATCGACGACGGGCTCGAGATCTACCAGCTCCCCGAGTCCTTCTCCCGCGAAGACCTTCAAAAGCTGCGCGAGAGCAAGCAGATCATCGAGGACGACAGCAAGGCGTATGTCGAGGAGCACATGAACGACGCGCAGTATGTCGAATATAACAAGCAATTCGAGGAGCGCGAGAAGGCGCTCGCGGGCGAAGACGAGAAGAACGGCAAGAAGAAAAAGCCGCCGAAGCCCCCGAAGATGCTCAACAAGCGGAAATAACGATGGCATACGAATATCTTGCCGAATGGTTCGAATATCTCAACGATGACTGCGACTATCAAAAGTGGTCGCAGTATTTTATTCGGGGTCTCGGAGAGCTTGGTGCGGGCAAACGCGGGCTCGAGCTCGGCTGCGGGAGCGGCGCATTTTGCCGCCTCTTGACGAAAAACGGCTATACCATGTCCGGGATGGACGTCTCCGTACCCATGCTCACAAAGGCGGCGCGCCTTGCCGCGGAGGAGGGGCTTTCCGTCTCTTTTTTGCAGGGTGACGCCCGCACGGTGCGCACACCCTCCCCCTTCGACTTTATCCTCGCGCCCAACGATTGTTACAACTATCTCCCGACGGCGCAGCTTGCGGGGGCGTTCCGCCATGCGGCGGCTTGCCTCAGGCGGGGAGGGATCCTTTGGTTCGACGTCAGCTCCCCGTGCAAACTTCGCACAAAAGTTGCAGATACTGTCTGTGCAGACGACCGCGATGACGTCACCTACCTCTCCTTCAACCGTCTGGAAAGGGGCAGCGGCGGGGACGCGGTCATCATGAACGTCACCCTCTTCGTGCGCGAAAAAGACGGCAGGTTCTTCCGCTACGACGAGGTCCACACCCAATATATCCATGAGGAGGCGCCGATCGTCTCCGCCCTGCAGAGTGCGGGGCTGCGTTTGCTGCGCGTCGAGGGGCACCTCGGCGAACAGAAAGCGGGGAGCGACCGGTGGAATTTTGTATGCAGGAAAGCATGATCTCAAAGACGCTCATCTGGGACGGTTCGGTCTCCCTCGCCGTGCTCGACACGACCGATCTTGTGCGCAAGACGATCCGCCGTCACCGCCTCTCGCCCGTCGCCGCGGCAGCATTGGGGCGTACCATGTCCGCGACAGCGTACCTTTGCAGCTGGCTCAAAGAGGGGAAGAGCTCCCTCTCCGTCACCGTGAAGGGGGACGGCGTGGACGGTAAGATCTGCGTCGCGGGGGACGGCGACCTCAACCTGCGCGGCTTCTGCGAACACCCCGATGCCGACCTTCCTCTCCGCGCGGACGGGAAGCTCGACGTCGGCTCCTTCACGGGCAGGCACGGCACCCTCACCGTCATCCGCGACGACGGCGACGGCATCCCCTTCGTCGGGACGAGCGAACTCGTCTCGGGGGAGATCGCCGAGGATTTCTCCGCCTATTTCCTCACGAGCGAACAGCGTCCGACGGCGGTCGCGCTCGGCGTCAAGATCGGCACGCAGGGCGACTGCATCGCCGCGGGCGGGCTGTTTTTGCAGCCCCTTCCCGGCGCGGGCGAAGAGATCCTCTCGCGCATCGAACGGGAGATGAGCGCATTCACCCAAATTTCCTCCCTCATCGAGGAGAAGGGGTGCGAAGGAGTGCTGCGCATGCTCGCCCCCACGGAGAGGGCGGAGACCCGTCCCGTCCGGTTCCGCTGTCACTGCTCCCGCGAGCGCATCGGGCAGCTCCTTCTCTCCCTCGGGCGGGAAGAGGCGCTCTCCATTTTGCGTGACGAGGGGAGCATCTCGGTTTACTGCCACTACTGCAATACCAATTATCAATTCAACGAAGAAGAGACGCTCGCGCTCTTCGACGGGACGGAGAGACCATGAAACAAGCACGGCTGCAATTTGACGACGAGTTCCTCCTCGACAGCGCCCAGAAGCGCTTTGAAGAGGGGGACTATTTCGGCGCGCTCACCATTCTCAACAAGCGGGAACGCATGAACAAACCGATCGTCGACGCCTATGAGATCTATGCCGACATCTATGAGACCCTCGGGCTGTGGCAGCTCGCCGCCGACGCGTGGTTCCGCTTTCTCGATACCTGTTCCACCGAGGAGTTCTCCGACGGGTACGAGGGGCTCGCCATCGCGTTCATGAACATGGGGAACGAGTTTCAATCGGAATACTATTATCGCCGCGCCCTCGCCGAGGGGGACGACCCCCTTCCCGCCATGCTGCGGGAGGACGAGCCCCCTTCCCCCAAGCCCGAGCTCCGCGTCGTCCACGCGGAGGGCGTGCCAACTTCCAACACCGAGGAGCTCGCCGAGGGGCTCGCCCTGCTCAAATCGGGCAATCTCGAAGAGGCGCGCGAAATTTTCTCCGCCGTCCCCGAGGAGAGCAGCGACTATGCGTCCGCCGCGGGGCTCTCGGCGATGTGCACCCTCATGATGGGGGAGGAAGCGGAGGCAGAGAAGACGTGCGAGGAGCTCATGCAGACCCATCCCGACAATGTGCAGATCCTCACGACCTACTGCGCCGTGTTGGGCGCACTCGAGAAACGGGAGGAGGCGAAGGAGGTCGCGCGCCGTCTCGACGGCTTGGATGTCTCCAACACCGACGACCTCTACCGCATCGCCACCGCCCTGTGCGAGACGGGGCTGCACGCGCGCGCCTACGAAAAGCTGAACTTGCTCAAAGAGCGTCTCCCCTACGATGAGAACGTGCTCTGGTTTCACGCCGTTGCGGGGTACCATGTCCAAAAGCTGGACGAAGCGATCGCCTCTCTCGAGACGCTCACCACCCTCTATCCCCGCAAGGCAGTTGCGAATTGGTACCTCGAACATCTCCGCTCCCTGCGCGACGAAGGGGACAGCGAGCAGTTCACGATGACCTATTTCTATCGCCTCCCGGAATCGGAATACCGCAACATCGCAGCCTATCTTCTCGATTCCGCCCGCGCAGACGAGGAGGGGCTCGCAGACGACCCCGCCTTCATCGAGGCGTTCCACCTCTCCTTCGACGAGATGGAGGGGCACGACGAAAAGCTCCAGCTCCTCGCCTCCAAGGTCGCAGCCAAGTGCCGCGCCGACGAACTTTTGCGCGAGGTTCTCCTCAACAGCGAGGGGGACGAAGTCGTCAAACTCTCCATTCTGCACGACCTCGTCTGCCGCAATGAGGACAACTCCTACGGCTCGGTCATTCTCAACATCTACAAAGAGCTGCCCGTCCACCGCCTCGAGATCGGCAGCAAAAAGAGCATTCCCTTCCTGCTCGCCTTCGCAGACGTCTATGCAAAGTACGCCCTCCTCGGCGAAGAGAGCGAACTCAAGATCTGCGACGCGGGGGAGGAGATCTACAGTGCCCTCTCCGAAGGCGCCGCGTGGGACCTCTTCGACGAGCGTGAGGCGCTCGCCGCGGCGATCTACCGCGAGTCCCGCCTTCCCAACGGCGAGCACTCCATCGACGAGGTCTGTAAACTGTTCGACGCTAACGAACTCGTCACAAAATCCATTCTCAACTATGTCATGTGAGGTGCGCGATGAAAAAACTCTTCGACTTTGACGGGCTGTTCGACGAAAAACTCGCCGAATATATGCAGATCAATGCGGGCAAATATACGGAGAAGCAGTGGGAATCGCTCATTCCCAAGCTCTATAAGCAGTTCGGCGACACCTTCATCCCCGCCGCCGGTGCAACGCCCAAGCAGTACTATGCGGAGATGTCGGACAGCGAACTCGTCGAGGCGCTCGCCGCCCATGTGAAGGAGGAGGTGCCCGCCTCCGATTTCCTCTGCCGCGAGCTCGAGAGCAGGCGCTGCCCCGACGCCCTCGTCGCCCTCCTCGGGGAGACGGACACCGAGCTTCTCACTCTCGCCGTCAACCTGATCGGCTCCGATCCCAAGGGTTTCGGCGGCTATTTCTCCATTCTCGAGCGGGATGACGCCGACGAAGACGTCGTCGAGGCGGTCTGCGAACAGCTCAAGGGGAACGCGGATGCCGCCAAGGAGCGCGCCCTCGCCTGTTACGCGCGCGGGATCCGTCCCGAACTCATGCTCGAAATTCTGTCCCGCACGACGGGGAAGGACGACGCCGTGTTCGACATCCTCCTGCGCGCCTTCCGCGAGAGCGGCGAGGAGATGCCCATGCGCGCGAGCTACCTTGCGGCATTCGGCGACGCCCGCGCCCTCGGCACCCTCCTCGAGACCATCGACCGCGACGACATCAATTTCCTCGAATATCAGGAACTCAAATATGCCATCGAGGCGCTGGGAGGGGAGTATACCAAGCTCCGCGACTTCTCGAACGACCCCTATTTCATCGAGATCATGGGGCAGCAGTCGGGCGCGGTCGACATCCTTCGTCCCAAAAATTAGGACGCCCGAAAGCAGGACGCCTGCGGAAAGGGAGCCGCACCGCCCGCCCTTTGCATACAGTAAAGGGTGAACGTGTACGAGGAAGTCAGCGACTTTTACCGTAGCTACGGCGGCGAAAAACAGGTGATCGGCAGGAGCGCAGAGGGGAGAGATCTCTATGCGCTCCACGTCGGAAAAAGCACCGGCGCGCAGGGCATCGCACAGTACGCGATCCACGGCAGAGAGTGGATCACAGGCATCATTGCCCTATACCATGTCCGAAGGGGAGTGCCACGCGGCGGCATTTGGGTACTTCCGCTTACCAATCCCGATGGCGCACTTCTCTCCGAGATCGGGCTTTCTTCCGTCTCCTCGGCATGGAGGAAAGAACTTCTGCGGATCAACGGCAGCAGCGATTTCCGCCTTTGGAAGGCGAACGCGCGGGGCGTCGATCTGAACGTCAACTTCGATGCGCGCTGGGGGAGCGGGGAGCACAACGTTTTCTCGCCCGCCTCTGAAAATTTCGTCGGCGCACGCCCCGCTTCCGAAGGGGAGACGGAGGCGCTCTGCCGCTTTACGGAGCGCATTTCTCCCGCGTACACGGTGAGTTTTCACACGAAGGGCGGGGAGATCTATTGGGAATTCCACCAGCCCCCCGACCGCAGACGGCGGGATGAACAGTTCGCCTCCGCCCTCTCCCGCGCGACGGGCTATCCGCTCGCGAGCGCAGGCAATTCGGCGGGCGGCTACAAGGATTGGTGCGTCCAACAGTTTGAGATCCCCGCATTCACGGTGGAAGTGGGGCGGGGCAATTTAACGCACCCCATCGGGCGGGAGCATCTTCCTTCCCTCCTCGGGGAGGTCGGCGAGGCGCTCACCGCGCTCTCTGCGATGTTTTGAAGGCTCATCCTCGGACATGGGTGGGTCGGACGAGGTCATTATGCAAGAAAAATTCATGCGCGAGGCGCTCCGTCTTGCCCAAAAAGCGAAGGCGGCGGGGGAGGTCCCCATCGGCGCCGTGGTCGTTTTGGACGGCAAGATCATCGGACGCGGATACAATCTTCGCACCAAATTGCAGATGGCGACCCAGCATGCCGAAGTCCGCGCGATCGACCGCGCCTGCAAAAAACTCGGCTCGTGGCGGCTGGAGGGCGCAGAAATCTACGTCACCCTTGAACCCTGCCCCATGTGCATGGGCGCCATCCTCAACGCCCGCATCGACCGCGTGTACTTCGGCGCCTACGAGCAAAAGGGGAGGAGCTTGACCGACGCGCTCGCCCACGCCAACCTGCTCAACCACACGGTGGAAGTTGTGGGGGGCGTGATGGAGGAGGCGTGTTCGAACATTCTCACCTCCTTTTTCTCCGAGATGCGCGCCCGCGAGAAGGAAAAGCGCTCCCTCCCCTGATCGCACTGTAACATTAAAACAAGCCGCCGCGGAATTTCCCGCAACAGCTTGTTTTTTCTTTTTCTGCTTTTTGACGAAGACCTTGGAGGATCTGTCGAGGGATCATTTCGCGTCACTGAGTGATGCGTATGCCGACCCTATACGGCATAGAGAACGTGCGAGCGCCCCCAAAGATAGAATTATATGTTTTAATCGTCTTGGAAATTCTTAACTTCTTGCACTTCAAAAATTTTTGATCTTTCAGAATAGCTTTTGCTTTATCATACTTTTTGCGCCAATATTCAAGCTGTTCTTCCGATACATTCTCACACCCTGCCATTCTTGTCTGATCTGAATTATGAGCTATATCAGCAAGTTTGACGGTTTTTGCATACGGATTCCTTTTGATGGCTCGAACATATTCATAATAATCGGTCCCTTCTTTATGCGTCAGAAGCAATAAGGCATCCATAACCTCTTTTGGAAATTCTTTTGCCAACATTTCGTAGGTGACGTCTGTATCTTCCATTACGTCATGAAGCAAGGCAACGCAAACCGAAATTTCATCTTCCATTTGTTCGGCTAAATGATACGGATGAAAAATGTACGGCTGCCCGCTTTGGTCGACTTGACCTTGATGCGCTTCATATGCTATCCGCATCGCTTTATTGGTGAGTGGTATATAAATCATATATGACCTCACTGCTTTTGTTTTTACGAGCTGCGGCGGGGCACTTTCGTGCCCCGCCGCAACATTTCTGGTGAGGCACTGGCTTTGATGTTTGAACACGATTACGCTTTGTCGCTTGAACCGCTCCAAAGCGTAAGGGATTTTCTTCGCCCTGTGGGCTCGAAAGCTTCGCTTCGCTCGCGCGAACCCC
>CANQMQ010000013.1 GCA_947625025.1 uncultured Clostridia bacterium | reverse complement strand
CAACTTCAACCTCTTCGTTATGGGGGACGCAGGAAGGAATGATTTTGCGACCATCGAATCCTTCCTCATCGGCACGAATCGAGAGTTTCCCTATGTGCTTCCCGTAGATATGGACGGCAGCATTACGTTTGAAATCGAGCTCTTGGATGCAGAGACATATCTCGGTGGCGTTAACTCAGACAACTTAAATGCTCAAGTCTTAGACGCATGGAAAATGAAGGACGGTGACAAAGTAGACCTGAAGTCGTTGTGGAATACCCCTGAGACGTCGAATGGGCAAATCATTTTCAGCACGCAAGATTCCTCCGAATTCACAATGCAATGCAAAGCAGGTTTCTATGGGAAATCCGTCACCGTAACCTTCACGCATGTCGTTCGCGATTATGCTTTCCCCGGCTTCGATAGCAGTAACCCCTCCGATATCTACAAGGGCTATCAGCAGGTTCGCGTGTTCGCAAAGCATAGCGATTACGCAGAGGGCGGTGTAAGCAACGTCGTCGATTACTTCAAATTGCCCATCCAAGCATTCCAAGGAGGGCAGTTGGTCGAGAATGACACCTCGATTCAAAATTTCAATTGGAAGTTCACGGGTTACAAGGGCGACACGCCGACGAGTTTCACTTTGTCTCAAACGGGCAAGTATGTTACCTACAATGACGCTAACTATATCGTCGTACAGGAGAGTGGAACATCAGGCAATCAGTATTGGACCTTAAAGCCTGCACAGGTTACGGGCGATATATGGACAGCGCAGGAAGGCAGTGTCGCCATCGTCGATGAAAACGGCAAGTATGTTGGGGATACCAAAGTGCCGTGGGTAGACGTCTATTCCGAACCCGGCTATGCCCATCTTTACTTCGGCGACTTCGGCGGCCTCTCCGAAACGGACATTCAGAATGATTACTTCGGCGATTTCGGAGACGAGTACGACGGCAAGACGGATGAAACAACTTGGAAACAGCCGAATGCCAATGTGAATGACCAAAGTGGCAGAATCTTCACGCCTTCTCCCAATGCTTACACCTTCCTTCGGGTGAGTGCGCATGTAGGCGAGAACTTTAGCACGGAAATTGGCCATTTCAACTTCAACGTCCTTGCCGATGATTCCCTTGTCAACGTATTCAACGCCGCAGGGTACTATGCAAATAGCAATATCGTGTTGCAAAAGGATCTATATGGTCCGGATGAAAATCCTTCGGCTCCTTCCGAGCAGGTTTTGACTCTGGCGACCAATGTCAACAAAACCACGATCTACGGCAACGGCTATCAGGTCAACATCGCTGCGTATAATAAGGGGTTGCCAAATAAAAACGAAAGTATAGCTATAGGGTTCTCTAATCTCTACAATGTGAAGCTCATGGGAGATAATCCGAATAATACGTTAAATCAACAAACGCAAAAGGTTTACTTCCATGTGAATTATGCTTATTATTGCGACTTGCAGTATTATTGGAAACTTGCCCCGATAGGTGATAGTGCGGACCCTCATAATCTATATGTAAAAAATACGGTGTTCTCTCGTGTTCCCAAGACAGCGATTCAGATTTATTATAGTCAAAGTCTGTATGCTGAAAACATTACGATTGTTGAATGCGGAGCGGGAATTTCTGTTGAGTTTGGTAGAGAAAATGCGACAAGCATGAAGAAAGATGCGCACATTTATTTTAAGGGCGATATTGACATTCTCGACTATAACAACAAGACGGGACTTGATAATATGACCAATAAAATGATGGGCCAAATGTTCAGTATGGTTGTGCCTGAAATTAAAGATTTTGTAGAGTGGCATGGAAAGACGGTCTCGGAAGCAAGTATGAGCGGTACCGATATTGACAAGTTTTATGTGAATGTCGTGATTTACTCGACCTATTCTTTGGCGGGTAAAGTGACCTCATGGGATGAAAATGCAGGCGGCTATATACTTAATGCAACCAATACCGTACCGATGGCAGGAAATAGAAATATCGTAAATAAGAATTTAGCGCCAACATTTGGAGAACATTATTTCGCATGGACTTATAATTATTTGAATACCATGGAGGGCGGGAACATTACGGTCGCAGGATCCCAAATGAGTGCTACTCGCAATAGTATGGATGGGATTTTCACCGATCAACGCTATATTCGTCTGCTTTGTGAATACAAGAGCTACGATAAGAAAAATGAAGCGCATATTCTTTGGCACATGCAGAAAGTATATCGTGACTATTCGCTCATCGGTGAAAGAGAAGATCACATAAAGAATCTCAAGAATTCCTTAAAGGGTGTGAAGTGGCCCGATGGCTCGGGCGTCAATGCGAATGGCGAAGCAGTAGAAAATCTTGCCGCTTCCCTCACCTCGATGATTTCCCAAACCGTCCTCCCCTCCAAATTCCTGTTTGAGTGAGGATTCTCGCCCACCCACCCCGCGCGCGTCTCTTGCCCACCCCTTGAGGGACCCTCCCTCACCTCATCCCGAACGAAGTGAGGGGAAGGGGGCGGAAGGGGTGGGCTTCTAAAAAACCGCGGCGGGGAGACGTCATTCGTCTCCCCGCCGTTCCTTTTTTATAATTTAGCCTCGATATTGAATACATCGCGATCAAACGCTCTAAAAAATAACCGCCCGTAACGTGGTAAGTTCGGCGGTTATTCTTTGTAATAACACGAGAGCTGACCGCTAAGCAGGATCAAAACCCTTGTTGTGATTTTATTTTACCACCCTTTTCCCAATTTGTCAACCCTTTCACCATAAATTTTTTCGAAAAGCATTGACAAATCCTTCGAAATCGGATATACTGTCTTTACCGAAACGGTTCGGTAAAGGAGAAACCATGAGAAAAGTGGAGACTTTGGTTGGTGAAAGCAGAAAACCCGTAATAGGGATCCGTCCCGTGATCGATGCCCGTTTGGGCGCCCTCAACGTGCGGGGGAGCCTCGAGGAGCAGACGATGAGCATGGCGCAGTCGGCAAAGGCGCTCTTGGAGACCCTGCGCTATCCCGATGGCACACCCGCCAAGGTGGTGATTTCGGATACGACGATTGGCCGTGTGGCCGAGGCGGCCCTGTGCCGTGAACAATTTGAACGGGAGGGGGTGGAGATCACGCTCACCGTCACGCCCTGTTGGTGTTACGGTTCGGAGACAATGGATACGGATCCTTCCACCGTGAAGGCAGTGTGGGGCTTCAACGGGACCGAACGGCCGGGGGCGGTATACCTCGCCGCCGTCCTTGCCGCCCATGCCCAAAAGGGGTTGCCCGCCTTCGGCATCTACGGCCATGAGGTGCAGGATGCTGACGACCGCACCATTCCCGCAGACGTAGCGGAGAAGATCCTGCGCTTCGGCCGTGCCGCCCTCGCCGCAGTCGGGATGCGGGGCAAGAGTTACCTGCAAATTGGCGGCCCTTGCATGGGAATTGCGGGCTCCTTCCTCGATTGCTCCTTCTTCGAGGACTACCTCGGGATGCGGGTGGAATCGGTAGACGAAGTGGAGGTATTGCGCCGTATCAAACTCGGCATTTACGATAAGCGGGAGTACGCCCGCGCACTCGCGTGGACCAAGGCCAACTGCCCTGAGGGGCTCGATAAGAATCCCGGATCCCTCCGCCGAGACGCCAAGCAGAAGGCGCACGACCTCGAATTTTCGGTGAAGTGTGCGCTCGTCATTCGCGATCTCTTCAAGGGCAACCTTGCCTTAGGGAAGGATGCGGAGGAGCGGCTCGGGCACAATGCAATTGCGGGCGGCTTCCAGGGCCAGCGGCAGTGGACGGACTTCCTGCCCAACACCGATTTCGCCGAAGCCATCCTCAATTCTTCCTTCGATTGGAACGGTGCGCGGGAGCCACTCATTCTCGCCACCGAAAACGATACGCTCAACGGCGCCTCCATGCTCCTCTGCAAATTGCTTACGGGGCGGGCGGCGATGTTCTCCGATGTACGCACCTATTGGAGCGGGGAGAGCGTTGCGCGGGTAACGGGTTACCGCCTCACGGGCAATGCCGCCCGTGCGGACGGATTCTTGCATCTCATCAATTCGGGCGCTTCCGCCCTCGACTTCTGCGGAGAGAGCAGGGATGAAGCGGGCAAGCCCGCCGTAAAGCCCCATTGGGAAATGGGGGAGGCGGACGTCGAGGCCTGCCTCCGTGCGACGGAGTGGTGCTACGCAGACCTCGGCTATTTCCGCGGGGGCGGGTATTCCTCCCGTTTCGTCACCCGTGCGGAGATGCCCGTTACCATGGTCCGCATCAACCTTGTGAAGGGGCTCGGCCCCGTCCTGCAACTCGCAGAAGGGTGGACGGTGCACCTGCCCGATGAGGTCACGGACGTCCTCTGGAAGCGGACGGACTACACCTGGCCGTGCACATGGTTCACGCCGCGCATCACGGGCAAGGGCAAGTTCCAGAGCGCTTACACGGTGATGAACGCATGGGGCGCCAACCACGGCGCCATCGCATACGGGCACATCGGCGCAGACCTTATCAGCCTCTGCTCCATGCTAAGGATCCCCGTCTGCATGCACAACGTCGCCGAGGAGGATATCTTCCGCCCCGCCGTCTGGAATGCTTACGGTTCCGATCCCGAAGGGCAGGACTACCGCGCATGCGCCGCATTTGGGCCGCTCTACGCAAAGACAAAATGAACAATTTGTTCATATAATTTCAATCTTATCGTCCGAAAAGAAATTTTCGGACTTTTTTTGTAAAAACTGTTGCAATTATCGGAACATTGTGTTATAATCAATGTACCGAAACGGTTCGGTACATTTTCAACGGTACAAAGGGATGCGGGGGGATAAAAATCGGCCGTATTTCCCAAACTGCCGTTATAGCATTGGGACCGAATTGCTCGGATTTTTATTTTTCGTCTACCGAACCGTTTCGGTAAATCAAAGGAGGACAGTATGAACAGAAGGTTTTTGAAGACATGCGCGGCGGTCCTGTGCGGGGCGCTCGTCGTTGCACCCGCCGCCTGTACCCCGGGCTCGCTCGGGGGAGGGGGTTCGGACGCCGAACTCGTATTCTGGTGCAACAACGGCTATCTCGCCGACTTCGAGGTGCGCCTCGCGGAGTTCACCAAGGAGACGGGGATCCCCGTGCGCGTAGAGGGCATCCAGGCGAACAGTTGGGGAGAACTCGTGCAACAGCTCTCGACCTCGGCGTATTCGGGAAGCTTGCCCGATTGCGGCGACATTGCAACGGAGGCGATGGCATCCCTCGTGGCGGCAGACCTGCTCGAGCCCATCGATAGTTACCTCGCCCGCGACGAGGAGGAGCTGCGCGACGTCATTGCGGATATGGAGCCCGTGCTCTACAATGCCCACAAGTACGACGGCAAGATGTATTCCCTGCCGACGACGTGGAACAACATGTGCCTATACTATAATAAGAATGTACTCGCCGCTGCCGGTGTGACGCCCGACGACCCGAACTACCCGCACGACGGTTGGTCGATCGAGAACTTCCTCTATTGCTGCGATAAGATCACGGCAAAGAATGTCGTTTCGGGTACGGGCAACAAGTACGGGTACAAGATCCAGAACCAATACTTTTTGACGATCGAGCCGTGGCTCAACGCCTACGGCACCTCCGTACTCACCGAGGATTGGAAGGATACCAATCTCGACGGGCAGGCGGCGAAGGACTGCTTCTCGATGCTTCACGGCATGCTCAACAACGAGGACGTTACCAAACAATACAGCCCCAAGTTCGGCGGGACGGCGGAGTACGATCTCTTCTATTCCAACCGCCTCGGGTTTATGGCGAACGGGCTTCCCTACGTCTACAACCTCTACACGGGCGGGTTCAACAACTCGGCGGGCAATGTCTCCAAATTGAAGGAGGGGTACGACGTCGTCTCCTTCCCCTCGGTGGACGGAAAGGTGCATACGACGATCGGCGTAGGCGCTTGCCCCATCTTCAAGACGAGCGAGCACAAGGAAGAGGCGTGGAAACTCGCAAAGTTCCTCTCGGGCAAGAAGTTCCAAACGGAGTTCATGACCGAAAACCTCTGGGCGATCCCCGTGCTCAATTCGGCGATCGATATCCTTGTCCAAAAAGGTTTCTTCCCCGAAAACGGCAAACTCTTCGCCGAAAGCCTTCAAAATGCAACGATGGTGCCCGCACCCACGGCCTACAGCGCCGTTGAATTGGAAGTGCGGCGGTGGTTCGGCGGCTATATGGCGAATACGGACGGCTTCACGCTCACGGGAAGCGGAAACAATAGCCTCGAAACGCTTGCCAAGACCATTCGCGGCTTCCTCGGAGCGTGACGATGGCCGCGCCCAAAAAACGCAAGCGGTACGACAACATCGGCTATCTCTTCGTCTTGCCGGCGTTCCTGTTCTTTGCGGCGTTCGTCTTGGTCCCCGCCGTACTGACCTTCCGCCTCGCGTTCTATGATTGGGACCTGTTGAGCCCGAACATGGAGTTCGTCGGGTTTGACAATTTCGTAAAGCTCTTCCGCGACGAACAGTTTACGACGGTGCTCGGCAATACCGCCTACTTCACGGTAATTACGGTGCTCGCGAAGGTGGGGCTCGGCGTCCTGCTCGCCAACTTCGTCGCGACCCGCGTGAAGGGAAAGGTAGGGCAGTTCATCATGGAGAGCTCGCTCTTCATGCCGATCGTCATTCCGATGTCCGTCGTCGTACTCGTATTCAATAAGATGTACGATACCGAATTCGGCATCCTCAACGGCATTTTGCGCCTCGTGGGCATCGATCCCGTGGGCTGGCTGAGCGACCCCGATGTCGTACTCAACTCCATCATCGTCGTGGATATCTTCAAGGGCATCGGCTTCTTCTTCCTCATATCGCTTGTGGCGATCCGCAACGTGCCGAAGGCGTACTTCGAGGCGGCGGAAATCGATGGCGCTTCCAAGCCGCGGCAATTCTGGAGCATCACCCTCCCGCAGATCGGGGGAACCATCGTATTCCTGTTCATCACCGCATTCATTTCCTCGTTCCAGATCTTCGACCCCATCTACATCATGATCAACGGCATGTTCGGGGATACCAAGATCACGATAAGCTACATGCTTTGGCAACAGGCGTTCTTCTATCGGGATGTCGGCTACGCCTCCGTCGTCTCCATCGTGATTTTCTTGATCGTCATGGCAATGACGCTGCTGCAATTCCTGCTTCCCAAGGTATTGGTGGAGGGCGATGCGTATGAAGCGTAAAGTTCTGCACTATGCGGGAAGGACGGTCGTCGTCCTCGTCTGTATCGTCATATGCACCCTCATGCTCTTCCCGCTCTACTACATGCTGATGAGTTCCTTCAAGACGATGGAGGAATACATGCAGGCGGTGCCTACCTTCTTCCCGCACGCCTTTTCCTTCAAGGGATACTCCGCCATCTTCGAAAAGATAGACGTATTCGGCGGGTTCTTCGGGAACAGCATCTACGTCTCCGTGCTCGTGCCGATCTTGCAGACCGCCGTCTGCCTGCCTGCGGCGTATGCGCTTGCACGGCTACGCTTCCGCTTCCGCAACCTGATCTTCGTGCTCTTCCTCTCATCCATGATGATCCCGGGGCAGCTCACGATCATTCAGAACTACAACACGATTGCAAAGTTGGGGCTGCTCAACAACGTCAACAGCCTCGTCCTGCTCGGCATCTTTTCGCCGCTCTGCCTGTATCTGATGAAGCAGTTCTTTTCGACGCTCCCCCGTGAATTGGAGGAGGCGGGAAAGATCGACGGTTGCAACGCCCTGCAGAACTTCCTCTATGTGGTGGCGCCGCTCTCCGCACCCATCATTGCAGTCAACCTGATCCTCTGTTTCAACGGCGTATGGGGGGATTTCTTCACCCCGATGATCATGCTCAAAACGCAGCGTTCGATGACCCTGCCCGTCGGCCTTACCGTAATAATGGGTGCACTTCGTACGCAAGACCCGACCGTCCTCATGGCGGCGCTCACCATGACCTGCATTCCCGTCCTCATCGTGTTCTTCGTATTCAGGAACAAGCTGATCGCGGGCATCGCGGTTACGGGAATCAAAATGTAGGGGAAATTCCATGAAAAAATATCTCTCTCTGTTCGTCCTCACGCTCTTTCTCACTGCGGCGGCAGGTACGCTCTCCGCATGTGCGGGCGGGGGCGGGGGAACGGACATTCAGACCGCATACTCCAACTTAAAGGATGCGCGGCAAAATTCTCTCGCCGAGTTCGGAATAACGATCCCGATCGGCGAAGGCCTCAACGTCTACGATACGGCGGATGTCAACGTCACGGCATGTATCCGCGATGCTGCGGGAAATGGCTACGACGTGCCCATGTTCTATTATGAGGAATACGAGAGCCGCCTTGTAGGGACCCGTGAAGAGATGTACAAAACGGGGGAGGGGCAGTTCCGCTTCCGCTTCACGCCACGCACTGCGGGTGAGTACAACTTCTATATCAACATCGTCGAGCGGGGGGGAGTAAAGAGCCGCTACCCGAAAGAGGGCACGCTCTCCTTTGTCGCCGCTGCGGGCACGCGGGACGGCTTTCTCACCGTAGCAGAGGACGGGACGCGGCTCGTCTTTGACAACGGCAGGCCCTTCATCGGCATCGGCAACAACTTTTGCGGTTGGGAATGGGCAGGCGACGACAACGGCGGCGGCACCTACGATTACGGCCGTTGGTTCCACAGTCTCGCCGAAAACGGCGCAAACATGACGCAGTTCGACCTCTGCGAGGGCGACCAAATTGAATGGACGGCGAAGGAGGGCGAACTCGAATGGAGCGATTGCTACGGCGGGCTCGGCGTCTACAACCAGAAGGCGGCGGCAAAGACGGATGAAAAGGTCGAGCTCGCCGATGCGCTCGGGCTCTTCTACCGCTTCACCCTCTTCCATTGGGAGGACTTCGATACTGAGACGGATAGCTTTCCCGATTGGGGTTGGAGCCGTAACCCGTACAACGTGAGAAACGGCGGCCCTGTATCCGATGTAGGCGACTTCTTCCGCGACGAGACCGCCCGCCGTGCCGTCAAGAATTATCTCCGCTATTCCGTTGCAAGGTGGGGATACAGCCCCTCGCTGATGTTCTATGAACTCTTCAATGAAGTGGACGCCCCGGACATGGCATGGGGGACTTCCAAGAGTTACGCCTCCTGCCTCTCCGATCTCCGCAGTTGGCACGAGGAGATGGCGGCCTACCTCAAGGAGACGGACGTCAACGCCCACATGGTGACGACGAGCTGTGCAAACTACGCCGCAGGGGGAGAGTTCTGGGACATCGACGACATGGACGTCACCACCTTCCACCGCTATACGATGTACAACGCGGGCGGGAACGAGATGCCCTATGAAACGGTGAAGTCGCTCAAATCGCTCGTCTCGGGGCGAATTTCATCCACGCGCAAGCCCACCGTTGCGGGCGAATTCGCCATCTCTCCTGCGGGAAGTACACAGCGGGAGTTCGATAAGGACGGGGTCGCCTTCCACAACGCCCTGTACGCCTCCGTGCTCGCGGGCAGTTTCGGGACGGCGATGTCCTGGAATTGGGGCTCCTACGTCGATGAATACAATCTCTATCCCCATTACCGCGGAGCAGCCCTCCTCTTGGGAGAAGCGGATCTTACGGGGGCTTCCGCCTTCGATAACCTTTCCGAACCCGCCGCCGCGGGCAAAGTATGGTATATGGGGCAGAAGCAGACGGACCGCGCCTATCTCTGGATCAAGGATAGCCTCTATGATTACCCCCAGACCCTCGAAGGCTACGCGGGCGACGAGATGGCGGAGGGCACCGTACGCATCGAGGGCATGAAGGCGGGAAGCTACATCGCCCAATGGATCGATACCTACAGGGGCGCCATGCTCTCCGAGACCTCGGCAGTTGCGGACGCAAACGGCGTTCTGACCCTTCCCTATCCCGCATTCCGCAAGGACATCGCCGTCAAACTCGTGCATGCGGATGTCTACTTCGAGAGTTACAACATGTACTCGGGCAACGACGACGGCGGATTCGTACCCCTCTCCTCGTATACGCGGCAGGACGCCGATTCGGTGACGCTGTACGCGAATGGGTATGATATCGGCGGCACTTCGGATGCGGGCAGGTTCGCCTATCGGAGAATAAGGGGCGACTTCACCTTCACCGCCCGCCTCGACAGGGCAAACTATTCCGCAAACGGCGCAAAGGCGGGCATCATGGTGCGGGACGGGCTTGCATCGGCGGCGCGCATGGCGTTTCTCGGATGCTCCAACGGGGGAGAGTTCGCCGCACTCTACCGCAAGACGGCGGGGACGCCCGCGGGTTACGACCGCTACGGCATGGCGCAAATGGGAACCTACCTCAGGATCGAGCGGCATGGCAACGTGCTCGTGGCCTACCTCTCCGAGGACGGCGCCGCCTACAAGAAGGTGAGCGAGCAGGAATTTGCGGGCCTTGCGGATGAGCTTCTCGTCGGCGTCATGGCGGCGAACAAGAACACACTCGGCTACAACAAAGCCGTATTCCACGATATTTCATTCGGCCAGTGAGGAATCTATGCGTTTTATCGACCGTGAAAAGATACTGAAAAATACAAAGACCTACACGGAGCGGGATAGCGAGGTGCGTTTCCCGCTCGGAGGCATCGGGACGGGAAGCATTTCCCTCGGAAGCAGGGGAGAACTCCGCGATTGGGAGATCTTCAACGCCCCCAACAAGAACACGCCCTATCCCTACTCCTTCTTCTCGCTCTTCTCGCAGGTAGAGGGCGAGGCGGGGCAGGTACGCATTTTGGAAGCCCGCCTGCAACCACCCTTCTATCGCCCGACGGGCTACCCGAGCTTCGAGGCGGCGGGCATTCCGCGCTTTGCGCACATCAGAACGTACGGCCGCGGGCCCTTCTTTCATGCCGAGCTCGAAGAGGAGACCCTTCCGCTCGCCGTCTCGCTCACGGCCTATTCTCCCCTCATCCCTACGGACGAGGAGAACAGCGGCATCCCCGCCATCTCCTTCCGCTATACCGTAACCAACACTGGGGACAAGCCGTGCATGGTCTCCGTCTGCGGAACGCTCTCCAACTTCACCTCGCACAGCGGGAGCGACCTCTTTGGGAACCTCATCATCGAGGACGACCTCAAAAATGAGGCCTTCGACGACGGGCACATGAAGGGAATTTTCTACTCCTCCTCCGCCCCCAAGGAGAGCCGCCGCTACGGGACGATGTGCCTTGCGACGACGTCAGACGGGGTGAGCATGAAGCCTGAATGGCTTGCGGGGGGCTGGTGCGACGGCATCCATGACTTCATCGATGAATTCACCCGCACGGGCAAACTCACGCCCTGTGCCGAATTGAAGGCCGAGCGGGGCAAGTTGGAGGCGGATTGCCGCCTCAAGACGGGCTCCGTCGCATGTAGCGCTACCCTCCTTGCGGGGGAGAGCAAGAGCTTCGATTTCATCCTCGCATGGTGCTTCCCCAACCGCCCGCGCAGTTGGGAAGGGCACATCTGCCCCGCCCGTGATTGTAAGGACGAGACCGTAAAGAATCATTACGCCTACGCCTACCCCGATGCCTATGCCGCCGCAAAGAAACTTGCCTCTGAGGATGAAATGCTTCGGGCAAAGAGCGCCGCATTCGCGGACGCCCTCTTCTCGAGCGACCTCGATAGGGAGGTGATCGATGCGATCAACGGCACCCTGCCCGTACTCCGCTCCACGACCTGCTTCCGTATCGGAAAGGAGGGGACCTTCCTGTGTTGGGAGGGGTGCTTCGATCACCGCGGCAGTTGTGAGGGAAACTGCACCCATGTCTGGAACTACGCACAGGCGCTCGCCTTCCTCTTCCCCCGCCTCGAGCAGAGCATGCGCAGGACCGAATTTATGCTCGAGACGGGCGAGGACGGCAACATGGCCTTCCGCACCATGCAGGTATTCGGCGATAAGAAGTGGGAGATGCTTCCCGCGGCAGACGGGCAACTCGGTTGCGTCGTGCGGCTGTACCGCGATTGGAAGTTCTCGGGCGATGAAGCCCTGCTCCGCGATTGCTATTCGGGCATGAAGCGGGCGCTCGACTTCGCCTTCACCTATTGGGATACGGACGGCGACTTCGTCCTCGACGGTTGCCAACACAACACCTACGACATCGAATTTTACGGGGAGAATTCGCTCACCAATTCCATCTTCTTCGCCGCCCTCAAGGCGGGAGCCGAGATGGCGGAGCACATCGGGGATACCGAGACTGCCGAGCGTTGGCGCACCGCGTTTACGCTCGGGAGCGCCCGTATGGATGAGAAGCTCTATCGGGGCGGTTACTACATTCAATCCCTTCCCGATCTCGACCGCTACCGCTTCCAATACGGAGACGGGTGTCTCTCCGATCAGCTCCTCGGGCAGACGCTCGCCCATCTCAACGGCCTCGGATACATCTTGCCGCCCGAACATGTGCACACGGCAATCAAGTGTATCTACGACAACAATTTCAGGGCATCCTTTGCGGACTTTGTAAACGTACAGCGCGCCTACGCGCTCAACGAGGAGAGCGGCCTGCTCGTATGCAGTTGGCCGCAGGGCACCACCCGCCCGCGCATCCCGTTCATCTATGCGGATGAAGTGTGGTCCGGGATCGAATATCAAGTCGCAACCTGCCTCGTGTATGAGGGGTACGAAGAGGAGGCGCTCGAAATTGTTCGTGCCGTCCGCGGCCGTTACAACGGGAAAAACCGCAACCCGTTCAACGAGAACGAATGCGGCAACCACTACGCAAGAAGCCTCGCAAGCTACGGGCTGTTGCTCGCCTTTACGGGATACCGCTTCGATGCCGCCAAGAGGGAGATCTCCTTCAAGGCACAAGAGCGGCCCTATCTCGCATTCTTCACCACCGCAGACGCCTTCGGGCTCTGCAAAATTCAAGGGGATCATTGCGACGTTGAAGTGTTGCACGGCAATCTCGACGGCGTGAAGATAACGATTCAAGGAGGAAAATTATGAACAAATGCATTTCACTTGCTCTCGCAGGCGTCTTTGCACTCGGGCTCGTTCCGGCGTCCCTCACGATGAAGCGCGCCGCGGCGGAGGCATGGGAGCCAAACGCGGCGGAGGCCGCAAAGTGGGAAACATCCACGAGCGGCGGTTCGGCAACCGTGACCCTCTCGGCACAATCGGGGGAGCCCGACATGCTGACGGTCGAAGTGGATAAGGAAGGAAGGGCATTCGGCGGAGTAGAGACCGAACTCAAGGAAGCCATCGCGGCAGAGGCCGAAACGCGGGGGTACCTTATCGGATTGTCCTTTGAAATCGAGAATAAGAAAGCCCTGTCTGAAGGGAATATCTTCACCATTCGGTTGGGATTGGCCGAGGATGAAACGTGGACAGTCGCGGCCGAAGATACAACTTCGGGGAAGCTCCCCAACCTTACTAAGGCCGAGACGACGGAAATCGAGATACCCTTCGATTACCTGCCGCAAGAGGTTAAGCCTGAGGACATCGAGACGCTCACGCTCGGCGTCGAGGGGGAGGAGGACGCCTCCTTCGCCGTCTCCGATATCAGCCTTCTCTACAGCGATGAGAAGCCCGCAGACCCCGTCCGCACCGAAGTTCCCGCCGCGGCGATCGGCGATATCACTTTCACGACCTTCCAATACGGCGGGGCGGAAGGCACGACTGCCAAGCAGGATAAAGTCACCGAGACGCAGAAGAGTAAGGAGAGCGCGGGCGGCGCCCTGCATGCGACCGTTTCCGGAACGGGCGCAACCGCAAGCAGAATTTACTCCTTCTATTTCCCGACCCCGAATGCGGTAGCGTCCCTCAACCTCACGAGCCCCCAGGCGGTCTCCTTTTGGGTGTATAACGACGTCGCGCAGACGGGCGGTCTGCTCTTCAAGGCAAACAGCAAAGAAGTCAAGACGGGCATTAAGGTGTTCGGTGAGGACGGCGAAGAGATGCCCGAAAAGGCAAACAACAGAAACCTCGACTACACGGGATTCCGCAAGTACGAAATTGCGCTCGACGCAGCGCAGTTCGGGACGAATCTCGAGATCGGCTTCTGGGGCTGCACCTCCGACCTCTCGGCATATCTCTCTTCCTTCTCCATTATCGACTTAGCGCGGCCCGTCGTCGGGGCGGTCTCGCTCGGCAAGATTACGGATCTGAAGTTCACGAACTACAGCACCAAGGGCATCATGCAAAAGCTCGAGGGCACCAATGCGACCTACTCCCACGAGGAGGGCGAGGCATACATCGGCATCTCGAGAACGGCTTCTGCGAGCGGCAGCGATTTCTCCTCCGTCTACATGCAGACCTTCTCGCAGGTGATTTCTGGCTCGGGAGCCATCAATCCGACCTCGATTTCCTTCTATTTGTACAACGCAAAGGCGATGGCGAGCGGCGGCGGCCTCATGTTTAAGTTCGGGGCTACCGAGCGCACGAATGTCCGTTGGGAAAACGAAAACGGCGAGAGCGGTACGGACCGCAACCTCAACTATACGGGGCTTCGCAAATACACGATCCCGCTCACCGCGGCCGACATCGCCCAAAATGAATTCCAACTCGGGATTTGGGGCACCCCGGAAGCAGAGCTCTACTTCTCGGATTTCGAAGTGTACGATGCTTCGGCGCCGCTCGTCAACGTGCCCGGGAAGACCGTGCTCGTAGAGGCGAATGCCGAAAACTATACCAAGCTCGAAGCCGCACACGAAGCGGCGCTCACCGCGGGCGAAGATGCGCTCGTATTCACGGCGAAGGGCAATGCCTATATGGAGCGCTCGCTCGAAGGCCTCTTCACCGAAGCGGACGGAAGCCTTACCTTCAGCGTCCAACCGGGAGCTGCGTACGGCGAAAACGCCCTCGAAGTGTACGTCCTCTACGACGACGGCTCCAAGGTCCCCGCGCTCTGCCTCGCAACCAAGGTCTCCTTCACGGATACTTCCGAAAAGGATGTCACCGTCAACCTTGCGACCCTTCCTTACTACGTCACTCCCGCCAACGTAACGGGCCTCCGCCTCTCCTTTGCAATTGACGGAGATTATACGGCGTCCGTGAGCGGGCTCGCCGTGCAGGCGGCAACGGCGCAGAAGGAGATCTACTCCCACTTGGTGAGCGGGTTCGAATCGGTCTCCGATGTGGTGCGCTGGAGGATCTCGCAGGCTTCCGGTACGCAGGCGAAGATGGAGCCCACAGGCCATGCCAAGGTTGGCACGGGTGCGCTCTCCTATCGGTTTGAAAACGTCCTCTACGACTTCGGTTGGACGGAAATCTATATCGACATCGGCGATCTGATGGAGCTCAACGGCGATAAGGATATCAAGGGCATGAGCTTTTGGCTGTATAACACCACCTACGTCGAACCCGGTGAACTCGGCTTTTGGGTGAAGGTGGCGCAGAGCGACAGCGCGGAATTCGAAGTTAAATTCGATTCCGTGGTGACGGAAAAGGGCACCAACAACAATTTGGGCTTCGTCGGTTGGAACAAGGTAGAAATTCCCTTCTCGGCGGATGCCTATACCGAACAGACCTATTACAGCGGATACGACGCCTCCCATCCCCGCTCCTTCGATTGGACCAAGCTCAAGTATATCAAGATCGGCTTCTGGGGAACCTATTACAACAACACGCTCGGCTACAGCTGCGATACCGTCATAGACGACGTCCGCCTGCTCTCCACCCGTCCGCTCGAGGCCGATACCCCGATCGGCGGGGAAGGGCAGTACACGATCACCTATCACCTCAACGGCGGCACCCTCTCCAATCCCAAAGAGACCTACACGGCAGGGGAGGCCTTCACCCTTCCCGTACCCACCCGCAGCGGCTATAAGTTTATCGGTTGGTATACCAACGAAGGGCTGACGGGCGACCCCGTCACCGAAGTCAAGGCGGATTCCGCTTCCAACCTCACCTTCTACGCCGCATGGGAAGAGGGGACCGAGAACCCCTTCCCCGTAGGGTTAGTCGTCGGGATCGCAGCGGGCGTTGCCGCAGTGGGCACGGCAGTCGGTGTAACCATAGGGATTGTGAGGAAAAAGAAGCGGAAATCTTGACACGGGGTCGTAAATTTGCTATAATATCCGTAACAGAACCGTTTCGTCCGAAAAATGTACGGGGGCACCGCGCCCCCGTACGAAATGGGACATTGCAGAAGCAAACGGGAGGCCGCGCAGAATGAAGAAAGTAACGATAAACGACCTTGCCAAGATTACGGGATTCAGCAAGAGCACCGTCTCCTACGCACTCAACAACAAGGAGGGCGTGGGGGAGGAGGCGCGTGCGGAAATTCTTCGCCGTGCCGAAGAGATGGGGTATATTCCCAACTTCTACGCGAAGAGCATTGCGAGCGGAGATAGCCGCACGATCGGCGTCATTCTGCGCGATCTGACCAATCCGTTCTACGCCAACGTCTTTTGTGCAATCGATAAGATTGCAACGGCCAACAACTATCAGACCCTCTTCTATAACCTCGGCGGCGACCCCAAGCGGACCCGCAAGGGAATCGATTTGATGAAGGCGATGATGGTCTCGGGCATCGTGCTCGACTTCTTTGGCAACGATGAGACGATCGAGCGGGACCTCGTCGCCTCCTCCATCCCCACGGTTGTGTTCGGTACGGACGTCTCCTCTAACCTGAGCTGTATCTCCACGGACGATGAGAGCGGGGCGCGGGCGGCGGTGGATTACGGCGTCCGCTGCGGATACCGCCACCTCTACTACGTCACCAACCAACACGGCCTCTTCAACGAGCGGCGGAGAAGCGCCATCTCCGATGAAGCGGCGCGGCTCGGAATTCCGTTCGGAGAAGAGAACGTCATTGCGGCGGAGGGGGATGGCGCGGCGGAGCGCATCGTCGCGGAGTGCCCGCGGGATAGCCTTCTCGTCTGCTATAATGACTTGTTGGCCTGCGCCGTCATCAGCGGATTGATGAAGCGGAAGCTGTACGTGCCCGCCGACTACGGCGTCATTGGCTTTGACAACCTCGATATCCTTCCCTACTCCCTCACGACGGTGGAGATCCCGCAGTACCGCATGGCAGAGGAGGCGATGCGCCTTCTGCTCAATCTCATCGAAAAGCGCGGCGAGAACGAGAAGATCACCCTGCAATCCGAGCTCATCATCCGCCATTCGGTGCGCGATTTCCGCGAACCGTAACCTTCTTCCATTCGAAAACGTATCAAACCATGGGGCCACACGTTCGTGTGGCCCTTTTGTAAAAAAATATTTTAGATTTTCATGAAACACTTGCGTTCTTTCTAAAACTGTGCTATACTTACCATAACAACCGATAAGGGGGGAATTGTTATGAAAAAGTGTATTGCGGCATGTCTTGCAGGGGTTGCGGGCTGTGCCGTCCTGCTCTCTGCCGCAGGGTGCGGCGTGAGCGCCAAGGCGTTCGGGGATCCCGATATCACCGTGCAAGTCAGTGAAACGGCCTCCACCGCCACCCGCAGTATCTCGGGTGACCTCTTCGGGATCTTCCTCGAAGATATCAACTATGCTTCCTACATCATGGACGACAACCTGCTCGCCAACGGCTCCTTCGAGGGTGCCTCGGGGCATACCTTTAACGATAGGTGGCAGGCGACCGCAGCCAAGAATCTTTCGCAGGAGACGGAGGGCGGGCTCTTCGCGGGGCCCGCGAGCTATGCGAAGCTCACCGTTTCTGCGGGGGACTATCTTCTCAACGAGGGGCATGCGGAGCTTCCGATCGCCGTAACCAAGGGCACCGAATACGAATTCTCGGCCTTTATTCGTGCCGATGATTACGCGGGTAACCTCAAAATTCGTGTGACCGATGTCGAACACGATTACTTTTCCGCAACCGTCTCCGTTTCCAAGAGCACCGAATGGGTGAAATACGTCGTCACGGGCAAGGCTTCGGAGACTGCCACGGAAAATCTCGACTTCGAGATCGACTTCGAGAGTGCGGGCACGCTGTATCTCGATGCCGTCCAATTTGAGACCAAGGATGCGACGCTCGGCATCAAGAACTATGCCTTCAACGCCATCAAGGATCTTCATCCCAAATTCATGCGCTTCCCGGGCGGATGCATCATCGAAGGCAAGGGCGGCGAAATTGTCTACGATTGGAAGAACTCGGTGGGCGCCGTAGCCGAAAATGGGGACGACGTCGTTCCCACCCTCAAGTTCAAGGAGAACAGGAACGGCACCGTGACCGAAATCGAGACCCGTAACGAGGAGGCCTCCCGTAAACCCAACACCGACCTCTGGCAGGGCACTCCCTACTATGCCATGGAATACGGCATCGGGTTCTATGAATACTTCCGTCTCTGTGAAGAGATCGGGGCGAAGCCCGTGCCCATTCTCAACTGCAGTCTCGGCTGCATGGGCGGGGTAGGCAACGGCGGCGCCGCCTATGCGGGCAGGCACGGCAACGGGATCAAGGATTTCATTCAGGATGCCAAGGACCTCATTTGTTTTGCAAACGGGAGCGTAACCTCCACCGATGAAACCGAAAAGTATTGGGCGCAGGTTCGCACGGACATGGGCCACCCCGAGCCCTTCCACATGGAATACCTCGGCATCGGCAACGAGCAATGGGGCTCTACGTATTACGGCGCCTATCAGCAGTTCCTCGAAGCCTTCAAGGCGGATCCCAACCCCATCTATAAGAGCGTGACGCCCATCGTCGGCAACGGCACCCAGTTCGGGGATTGCGAAGGCGTAAACGGCCTCGGCCTCGCCCGCACGGCAATGGCGAGCTACAAGAATTCGGGCAAGATCACAGACCTTTCCGAGTACGGCATCGTCGATCATCACTACTATTTGAACTACTACGATTTCCTCTACTATGCAGGGGAGAACAACATCTACGATAAATATAGCCGTGAAGAGGGGGAGAAATATGAAGTGTTCGTAGGGGAGTATTCCGCCAACGAATCCGCGACCCGCTATATCAAGACGGGCGGCGTATTCGATCGGAACGGCGCGGCAGGGCTCAAGATGCTTGCCCCCATGAACAGCCTCATCACCGCCCTCTCCGAGGCCGCGTACATGACCGCCCTCGAGCGCAACGGCGATGTCGTGCGGCTTGCGGCGTATGCGCCCATGTTCGGCATTTCGGATGGCGTCACCCATGACGACGCCGCCAACCATTGGGATGTAGACATGATGTACGCCACCAACACGCAGCTCCTCCTCACCCCCAATTACTACGTCCAACAGCTCTTTATGCCCAATACGGGCACCAAGGTATTGAGCTCCAAGATCGTCTATGAGAACGGCGGGAGCGCCACCACGGGGTTGGAATCGCAGGCCGCCGTCGAGGTGATAGATCGGCTCTTCGCCGTCGTCAGCTACGATGAAGCCACGGGAGACATCATCGTAAAGCTCGTCAATGCGGGCAAGAACGACCTCAAAGTCAACGTAGACCTCAAGGGCTCTACCGTGAAATCTTCGGGCGAAGTCAACTACCTCTGCGGAGACATCTATGCGGAGAACACCCTCGAAGAGTCGCCCGTCACCCCGCAATCGGAGAAACTCTCGAGCGTCTCCTCCAAGTTCGGTTACACGGTGAAGGCGTACAGCGCAAACGTCATCCGCCTGCATACCAAGTAAACACCTTCAAAGATTCCCCCCCTCGGCGGGGGGATTTTTTTGCTTTTTGTCTCGCATTGCTTGACGAAGGGCAGGGAAATTGTGTATAATTTGCATACAAACAAGGAGAATGTTATGGATTACAGAGCCGAATCCCTCCGTCTGCACGGGGAGTGGAAGGGCAAGATCGAAACTGTCTGCCGCGTCGGGGTGGGGAGCCGTGAAGAGCTCTCGCTCGCGTATACGCCCGGGGTCGCAGAGCCCTGCCTCGCCATTCAGAAGGACCCCGAAAAGAGCTTCGAACTCACGCGGCGGTGGAATACCGTACCCGTGATTACGGACGGCACCGCCGTCTTGGGGCTTGGAGACATCGGCCCCGAGGCAGGCATGCCCGTGATGGAGGGCAAGTGCGCCCTCTTCAAGGCGTACGGCGGGGTAGACGCCATCCCCCTATGTATCCGTTCCAAGGATACCGAAGAAATTGTCCGCACCATCGAGTTGCTTGCGGGCTCCTTCGGGGGCATCAACTTGGAGGACATCGCCGCACCCCGCTGTTTCGAGATCGAGCAGAGGCTCATCGAGGACCTCGATATCCCCGTCTTTCACGACGATCAGCACGGAACGGCCGTGGTGATGGCGGCGGCGCTCATCAACGCCTTAAAACTCGTAAACAAGAGAATCGAGGATGTCCGCGTCGTCATCAACGGAGCAGGGGCGGCTGGCATCTCCATTGCAAAGTTCCTATTGAAGATGGGGGCGGGCGACCTCATCCTGTGTGACCGTAAGGGAATTTTGAATGCGGAAGATGGGCTTACGGAGGCTCAGGCGGAGATGGCGCGTATCACCAACCGCGAGAAGCGGAGGGGTACGCTTGCCGATGCGATGCAAGCTTCCGATGTATTCATCGGCGTATCGGGCCCCAACTGCGTCACGAAGGAGATGGTTGCCTCCATGAAGGAGGGGGCCATCGTATTCGCATGCGCCAATCCCACCCCCGAGATCTCCCGTGAGGACGCCTTGGCGGCAGGGGCGGCAGTGGTGGGTACGGGTTCCTCCGAAAAGCCCAACCAAATCAACAACGTTCTCGTGTTCCCGGGGCTGTTCCGCGGGGCATTGGACGTCCGCGCAAGGAAGATAAACTTCGAGATGTGTTACGCCGCCTCACAGGCCATTGCCGCCTGCGTGAAGGATGCGGAGCTCTCCAAGGATCACATTCTGCCCTACGCCTACGATTTGAGCGCCCACGAGGCAGTTGCCCGTGCCGTTGCCGCGGCAGCCCGCACAACGGGCGTTGCACGGCGGTAAAGTTGAAGATAAAACCCGTTCGGAGATGTCCGAGCGGGTTTTTTGGTGCGGAAAACCTATGATGATTCCCAAATGGGATATGGTAACGAATTACCAAATGGTTATGGTAACGGGTTACCAAATTGTGGGGATGCCGTTGACGTAGTGCCAATAGTTGCCCGAAATGGGCTTGGTTTCGGCATAGCAATAGACCGTTGCATTGGCAAATAAGACGGAGGCATAAGTGGTGCCATCGTATAGAGTGGTGGGGTAGTCATTTTGCGCTTTGAGCACGCCGAGCTGCTGCTTTGTTCCCTCAAAATAGATATTCTCAAGCGTAGTGCATTCATAAAAAACACGCTCGCCGAGGTAATTGAGAGAGGCGGGGATGATGATTTCCTTGAGCGAAGTGCAATGGCTGAAAGCATAGTCGTCAAGCATTTCCAAGCCTTCGGGAAGCGAAATCTCCGAAAGGCTTTCGCAACCGCTAAAGGCTGAGCCGCCTAAGGACACAACGCTTTCCGGAATCTCGACCTCTGTAAACGACAGGCAAAATGAGAAAGCGCCCTCTCCAATCGTCTTTAATCCTTCGGGTAGTGAAATTCCCGAAAGGCTTTCGCAACGGTTGAAAGCATCTTCTCCTATGGTTGTTACGCTTTTCGGGATTACTATATCGGTGAGATTTTTGCAACAATTGAACGCTCTTTCAGGAATTTCCGTCAAATCGGCGGGGAGGCGTACCTTTTTCAGGTTATTGCAGTTCGTAAAGATATTTTCCCCGATGAGTTTCACGCCGTCGGGGATATGAACCTCGTTAAATTCACTGAAGGAGAACGCTTGGCCTGCAATCTTTTTGACGTCCGCAGGAACGGTATAAGTTTCCCCATGCTCATCGCTGTTGTACTCATAGAGCAGGTCTCCGATGATGATGGTTTCATCCGAGCGGGCCTCCGTCCATGCCGTGTTCCCAAAGACTGCGTAGCCCATCCATTCCAAATTTTGGGTCGGTAGGGTGACTTCCTGCAGGGAGGATACGGAGCGGAATGCGCACGCCCCGATTCGTTTCACCGAATCGGGGATAATGACGCTCGTAAACGTCGGCTGTGCCATAGATGAGTTGCTTGCCGAAAATGCCCATTCCCCAATCTCCTCTAAACCATCCGGCAACACGATTTTTTCTAATGAGCACTCAGCGAAACACCAATCGCCCAACACCTTCAGGTTCTTCGGAAACGTTACATGCTTTAGATGTATGCATTCTCCAAATGCGTAACGTTCAATTACTGTCACGGAATCCGGAATGACAACTTCTTCAACGTTGGACATCCTGAGAAAAGCGCCGTCTCCGATGGATTCGAGATGTGCGGGGAATTGAATGTTTTTTGTGAGGACATTATATACATTCCATTGAGAAGAAGTCGGAAAAGCATTAGCGGCGATGCGCTTGACGGGAAGGCCCTTGAAGGTATCGGGGATTACCAAGTTCTCGCCCAAAGTGCCCTTCCCCAATGAGAACTCATAACCCGAACCATCCGGAAGCAGTAGATATTGATATCCCGCTTCGTCATATTCGGGCTCGAGCCCTCTGACGGTATAAGAAAAGTTGCTCCATTGGGAATCGATATAATTCTCATCCCCAACCGCCATAACATCTATTTCATACGTTCCCGGGGTGGTAAGTTCGGAGAGATCATAATGAAAAAATGTCGTCTCATGTTCTTCGTCCTCAAAGTAAACAATGTAACCGCTTGCATGTTCTACTTCGTCCCACACAAGCATCTCATCTTCCATATGTAAGTTCTGAGGGGCGGATAGAAGTTGCCTTTGTGGATTACAAGCACAAAGTAAGATACATAGGAGGCCCGTTAGAAGAATTGATACCAATTTTTTCATAGATTACCTCCGTAAAAACGTAGTGGGGGGGATATGGTAACGGATTACCAAATGGTGGGGGTGCCGTTGACGTAATGCCAATAGTTGCCCGAAATGGGCTTGGTTTCGGCATAGCAATAGACCGTTGCATCCGCAAAGACAGCCGACTCAAAAGTGCCGTTGGTTTGTTGGATTATGTTTTGCTGTGCCTTCAGCACACCGAGTTTCTGCTTTGAGCCCTCATAAAAGACCCGTTCAAGCGCATCGCAACCTTCAAATACACGCGCGCCGAGGTTTTCAAGCGAAGCGGGGATCACGACTTCTTTAAGTGATGTACAATGGCTGAAAGCGAACGTTCCGAATGTTTGTAGACCTGCTGGAAGTGAAATTTCCGAAAGGCTTTCACAACTGCTGAAAGCACTGTCACCAATAGTTGTTACGCCCTCCGGGATGGTGAGTTCCGAAAGGTTTTTGCAGCTAGTGAACGCTTTTTTAGGGATCTCCGTCATATCGGCGGGGAGGCGCACGGTTTTCAAATTTTTACAGCCCATAAAGATCTCCTCTCCGATGAGCTTTACTCCGTTCGAAATATGAACTTCGTTAAGATCTTTGTAGGCAAATGCTCTGCCTGCAATTTTTTTGATGGTTGCGGGGACAGTATAAGTGTCCACGGGTTCGTTGCCGTTGTACTGATAGAGTAGGTCGCCTATGATGATGGTTTCATTCGAGCGGGCCTCCTCCCATGCCGAATTCGCAAAGACCAACGCGCCCATCCATTCCAAATGATTTTCTGTTGAAAGTGTGACTTCCTGCAGGGACGGAGAGCGGAATGCGAACGTGCCAATTCGCTTTACGGAATTGGGAATGACGACGCTTGTATATTTCTGCGGTGGATAAAACCCATCAAGACTAAGATCCGTCATGAACGCTTGTTCCCCGATTTCCTCTAAGCCATCCGGTAACTCAATTTTTTCTAATGAGCAGCTGTCAAAGCAATAGGCCCCCAACACTTTCAGGTTCTTCGGAAGCTTTACATGTTTTAGGCTACGGCATACACTAAAAGCACTTGATTCAATCTCCGTCACAGAATCCGGAATGACGAGTTCTTCAAGATAGACTGATTTTGAAAACGCGGCATGCCCTATGGATTCAAGGTGAGCGGGGAATTGGATGCTTTTAATTGCATTACCATAATACATTTGCTTAACATAGAAGGCGAACTCCGCGATGCGTTTGACGGGAAGGCCTTTGAAGGTATCGGGAATCACCAAATTTTCAACAAAATCGGCCTTCCCTTGAGTAAATTCATAGCCCGAGCCATCCGCGAGCAAGTGATATTCGTACCCTTCTTCATCGTATTCAGCAGGGGCAGGTTCATCTTCCTTCTCTTCGAGAGGCGCAACAGTATAGGAGAACTTTGTCCACTGCGAATCGAGATACCCACCCCCGCCAATCGCCATTACGTCAATTTCATAGGTGCCCGGAACAACAAGTTCCGAGAGGTCATAATGAAAAAACTTTGTCTCATGTTCAAAATCTTCAAACGCTACGAGGTAGCCACTTGCATGCTCTACTTCATCCCAAACGAGCACCTTGCTCTCCATATGTAAGTTTTGCGGTGCCGAGAGCGGCTGCTTCTCCGTATTGCAAGCACAGAGGGAGAAACACAAAAGAACGGTTAAAAGGATTGATACAATTTTTTTCATAGATTACCTCCGTAAAAACGTAGTGGGGGGGATATGGTAACGGATTACCAAATGGTGGGGGTGCCGTTAACGTAGTGCCAATAGTTGCCCGAAATGGGCTTGGTTTCGGCGTAGCAATAGACCGTTGCATTCGCAAAGGGAGAGAACTCATGAACAACCCCATTGGGATATTCAATAGGTGCATTATTCTGAGCTATGAGTTCGTCTAATTGCTGTTTTGTTCCCTCATAAAAGACCTTTTCAAGTGCATCGCAATCATTAAATACATCTTTGCCAAGGTTTTCAAGAGAAGCAGGGATCACAATGTCTTTCATTGATATGCAATACTCAAAAGCACAATCTCCAAGTGTTTCCAATCCCGCAGGAAGCGAAATGCCAGAAAGATTTTCACAATATTGGAATGCATAGTTTCCGATGGTTGTTACGCTTTCAGGGATTACTATGTCGGTGAGGTTTTCGCAACCGCTGAATATCCTTTCCGGAATCTCCGTCAAATCGGCAGGGAGACGCACACGCTTTAAGTTTTCACACGAATCGAATATGCAATCCCCAATGAGTTTCACACCGTCGGGGATCGCGACTTCGACGATGTGCGAATCCGTGCCGGCTTCAGCGAATGCTCTTCCGGCGATTTTTTTGACGCCTGCGGGAACGGTATAGGTTTCCGGATTGTCTTTGTTGTACTTGTAAAGAAGGTCTCCGATGATTATGGGGCCCGCCGGCAGTGCATCCTCCCATGCTGAGCCACGGAAGGGCGTGATGATCCACTCTAAATTTTCCGTTGACAATGTGACTTCTTGCAGGGCCTCACAAGCGAATGCAAGCGTCTCAATTCGCTTAACTGAATTGGGAATAGCGATACTCGTGTATGCCTGTGGATAATATTCTTTATCCGATCGAAATGCACTTTCCCCGATCTCCTCTAAGCCGTCCGGTAACACAATTTCTTCCAAAGCACACCCTGAGAAACAAGCGCCACCCAACACCTTCAGGTTTTTGGAAAGCTTCACGTGTTTTAAGTTAAAGCAGGTTGAAAAAGCCCCATATTCGATTTCGCTTACCGAATCGGGTATGACAAGCTCTTCGAGATGAATCGTGGCTTTGAATGCGAATTGCCCAATGGATTCAAGGTGCGCGGGGAGTTTAATGCTCGTGGTAATGACGTTACCCACATTCCATCCCGGGCCGGAGAAGGCATATTTCGGAATGTATTTGACGGGGAGGCCTTTGAACGTATCGGGCAGTTCTAAGTGTTCGGGGAAAGCTGATATTTTTCCTGCGGAAACTTCATAGCCCGAGCCATCCGGTAACAAATTGTACTCGAAACCCGTTTCATCATATTTAGCGGAGTCGTCGTCCTTTCCCCCCGAGGAAGAAGAATCTTCCTCTTCAGGGGCTGTAACGGTATATGTAAAATGTGCCCGTACAGAGTTGGAATACTTTTCATCGCCAATCGCCATGACGGATATCTCATATGTCCCCGGAACGCTGAGCTCAGAAAGGTCGTAATGTAGGAACGGGGTGGCGTGCCCAACATTTTCAACGTATACGCGGTATTCTGTTGCATGTTCAACCCTATCCCAAACAAGGACCTTGCTCTCCATGTGTAGATTTTGAGGAGCGGGCAGCTGTTCCTTATATGTATCACAAGCACACAGCCAAATACATAGGCAGAGCGCAACTAAAAGGGCTGAAAATTTTTTCATTGATTACCTCCGTAATGAGTATCATAATAAGGAACCCAGGCGATCTAATGCCATACGGGCTACTCTATCCTCTGCAAAATATGTCATAACCGGATTGTAATTGATCATCAATCCATTTGGATTATGGATGATTTCATCTACTTCCAAAATGTATACAGCAGGAACACTTTTCCCCGTGTCATGTTGTATATCAGACCAACTTTGATAGCTTGCTTCACTAAGAGTCCAAAAGCCGAATGCACAGAGAGAATTGATACCTCTTCCGGCCTCATTCATAAATGTTCCGACGTCATTTAAGGTAATCATTTGTCTTGTTAATAGATTTACATAAATACCGTCCTTCATACAAGCTAAGAAACTGACACCCCAACGATCATATAAATACGCAGCAAGATCTTCGTATGCGTTATAATCATACTCATTGGGCAGATTTCCATAGGGGGTTGTTTCGCCTATTTGCAACAATAAACGTCTGAGGAGTGGTGAATAGCGGCATAGATAGACAATCCCTTCCTTCTGAAACCGATCCCAATTCTGTTGTGTATGCAGAGGAATCAGGTTACTGTCAATCAAATATGCGGTATCATATAATCGATACTTGTCCATTGAAGTATAATTATTCAATGAATCCTTCAAATAATAAGATAGCGTTGACATCTCTTTGTCGCATATAAATTCATCAACATAACCCATAAATCTTAAGTCGGGAAAATCGGTCAAATCATAGGCCGATATATACATTGTTCTATTGTTTGAACTTTTCAATTGCCCAAACAATTTCTCTAAATAGTCAGGTTCGGGCATAAAGGTTTTGATATCCATCACCACGACGCTACTATTCATGTATTGCGAAAAATAACCTTTCTCAACCATCAAATTGAATGTTTCAACGTCAATATAATCATGAACGAAGGCAATTTGAAGGCCACCGAATTTACTTTCTAACTCCTCATAGGGGATAGTCGGATAGTAATCGGTAAAATAGTAAATTTGAGCGGTTGCCGCTTCGGCCGCGTTTGCATCGGCTTTTTGGGGCCGAGAGGCGGTGAGGGCAAGGATGCCGCTGAAAAGAACGAGGAGCGCAAGGAGCGCAGTTGCGATCCGCTTTGTGCAAGTTTTCATCATTTACCTCCAAATTTTGGATACTTTATTATATTTTACCAAACTGAATGCGGTTTGTCAAAAAAATAAGGCGCTTTTTCGAAATTTGTGGTATTAGAATTTTTAATAGGGGGTATAAGTAAAACTTATACGTATAATATTGAGCGAAAAGCGGAAGGAAAAAATTTCCCCGAGCTTGCGATTTTTCCGTCCAAACGATTGACGAAACGGCGAAAATGGGATAAAATAGAGGAGCTACGACGGAGGACAAAAGAGCGTGATTACCCACGGAAACGAGATCAAACTTTTTGCCGGTAATTCCAACCTGCCTTTGGCGCGCGCCATTGCCGCCAAGCTCAACACGAGTTTGGGCGAAGTAGAAGTGACTAAATTCTCCGACGGCGAGACGTCCGTCCACATCGGCGAGACGGTCCGCGGGCGAGACCTCTTCATCATCCAGTCTACCTCGCACCCCGTCAACGACAACCTGATGGAGCTGCTCATCATGATCGATGCCGCGAAGCGGGCGTCTGCGGGCAGGGTTACCGCCGTCATGCCGTATTTCGGCTACGCACGGCAGGATCGCAAGGCACGCTCGAGGGACCCCATTACGGCAAAACTCGTAGCCGACCTCCTCACGAGTGCGGGTGCGGACCGCGTGCTCACCATGGATCTCCATGCGGCACAAATCCAGGGGTTCTTCAACATTCCCGTAGACAACCTTCTCGGCGGGCCCACCCTCTACCACTATTATGAGGACAAGCTTTCGGAGGACTTTATCGTGGTTTCCCCCGATATCGGTTCGGTGACGCGCTCCCGTAAGGTTGCGGAGCGGCTCGGTTGCCCGCTCGCCATCATCGATAAGCGCCGCCCCCGTGCCAATGTGATGGAAGTGATGAACATCATCGGCAACGTGAAGGACAAGCGGTGCCTTTTGGTGGACGACATGATCGATACCGCGGGCACCATCGTGCAGGGTGCGGAGGCGCTCGTTTCCGCAGGGGCCAAGGAAATCAAGGCTTGTTGTACGCACGCCGTGCTCTCGGGGCCTGCCGTGGAGCGGCTGAAGGATGCACCCATAGACGAGCTCGTGATGCTTGATACCATTCTCCTTCCCGAGGAGAAGCGCCTGCCGAAGATGAAAATTCTTTCGACGGCGGAGATTTGGGCGGCTGCCATCGAGAATGTGTACCTCGATAAGCCGATGAGTAAAATATACGATTAAGCGAAGAGGGGAGCCGCCTGCGGGCGGCTTTCGTTTTGAAAAGGGAGTGGCATGTATCTAATCGTAGGCCTCGGGAATCCCGAGGAGAAGTATTTCAAGACCTTTCACAACATGGGCTTTCTCGCCGCGGGAGACTGTGCCGAAGCGCTCCATACGAAGTTTAAGAAGCGGGAGTGCGAGGCGAGCATTGCGGAGGGGTATCTTGCGGGGGAGAAGGTAATTATCGCCCGCCCGCTCACCTATATGAATGCCTCGGGCAGGAGCGTGAAGCAGCTCATGGCAAAGTATAAAATTTCCCCCTCAGAGCTCATCGTAATTTACGATGATTATGATTTACCCAAGGGGCATGTCCGCATCCGACCCTCAGGAAGTGCGGGGACGCACAACGGCATGCGCTCGGTTATTGCGGAGACGGGCATCTCCGAATTCGCCCGTATCCGTATCGGGATCCGTGACCCCGAGCTCGAGATCCCCCTCCTTTCTTACGTGCTCTCCGAGGTAAAAAAGGAGGATTACGACCTCTTCTCCGAGGCCTGCAAGCGGGCGGCACAGGCCGCGCTCGCCATCGCTTCGGGGGAGAAGATAGACCTTGTAATGACGAAGTATAACGGATGAGTTTCTTTTCGATTGAACAACTCGGCGGGGACTTCCCGCTCCTCGGTGCGGATCTAAGGGGCGGAGTGCCCGTGGCGGCCTTCGGGCTATCCGATGCCGTAAAATATTTGGTGGGTGCCGTCACCGAACGGCGCACCCTGTACATCACCGCCGACGCTATCTCCGCCAAGAGGGCTGCGGCGGCGATTTCCGCGCTCTCGGGGAAGAAATGCGCCCTGCTCTCCGCAAAGGACGAGGTGCTTACCTACCGAAAAGCGTACTCCAAGGACTCCCTTTTCAGAAGGCTTTGTGCCCTCCATGAATGGGAGAAGGGGGCGGATGTACTCATTGCCGACGTCGAAGCACTCATTCAGCTTATCCCTAACCGCGTTCCGAGCCTCACGCTCACGGTTGGGGCAGAGACGGATATGGGTGCCCTCATCGACACTTTTATAAGTTGGGGTTATACCAGAGAGTATTCGGTCGAGGGTAAAGGAGCGCTTGCAGTACGGGGGGATATCCTCGATATCTATCCCGTCAACTGCGAGCACCCCGTGCGGGTGGATTTCTTCGGGGATGAAGTGGAGGCCATTAAACCGTATGATGAGATCACGGGGGAGCGGTACGCCCAAGTAAGCTCCCTCGATATCATTGCCGCAACGGATGCCCGCATCGAGGAGCAGGACCGCGCCCATGTGGAGGAGGCCTTCAAGGAAGAACTTCGCCGTGCCCCCAATGCGGCCGCGTACGACCGCATGCGTACCATTGCGGACGACATCTTGGCAAACGGCGGCAGTGATTTCATTTTGCCCCTCCTCAAGAGCACGACCAACATCTTCGAACTGCTTCCCAAAGATACCCTCCTCGTCTTTGATGAGTGCAAGCCCATCCGCGATAAGCTCAAGGGGCTGTACGCAGAGCATACGCGGCGGCACGAGACCCTCTATGAGGGCGGAGAGAGCATGCTCTTCTCTGCCTTCCAATATATCCCCGAAGATAGCTTCTCCTCCTTCAACGCATGGCGGTGCCTCGCCCTGCAGACCTTTGCGGGCGACGTGGGCTTCTTCAACCCCTTAAAGATCTACAACTTCAATTCGGTACCCGCAAGGCGATACTTAAATTCCATGCCCGATTTCTTCACAGACCTTCGGGCATGGCAGAAAACGGGCTACAGGGTGCTCGTATACAGCGGCTCCGCGGAGCGCAAGAAGAAGCTGCAGGATGCCCTTTCGGATGAGGGCTTCCACGATGTCCCCATGCCCTCCGCCCTCCTGAGGTTGAAAGGCATCACCGTCTCGGAGGAGACCCTCGAGCAGGGGTTCTTGCTCCACACCTGCAAACTTGCCGTGATCGGAACGGGAGACCTCTTCACGAGGACGCAGACGGCGCGGCGCATCAAAAGGCGGAGGGGAGACCTCTTCGTCGCCCCCGAGGTGGGGGATTACGCCGTCCACGAGACGCACGGCATCGGGCGGATCACGGGCACCAAGAAGATAGAGACCACGGATGGCACCAAGGAATACATCGCCCTCGAATATAAGGGCGGAGATACGCTGTACGTCCCCGTGGAACAGATGGACGTCCTCTCCAAATACATGGGCGGGGACAATCCCGAACTCTCCAAAATAGGCGGGGCGGAGTTTGAACGCGTCAAGGCGCGGGTGAGGGCCTCCCTCAAGAAGATGGCGTTTGACCTGCGCCAACTGTATGCCGAGCGGGGGGAGCGCAAGGGGTACGCCTTCCCCGAATTCCCCGAAGAGATGCAGGAGTTCGAGGCGGCGTTTCCCTTCGAAGAGACGCCCGATCAGCTCCAATCGCTCGCGGAGATCAAAGCGGATATGTGTTCGGATAAGGTGATGGACCGCCTTCTGTGCGGGGATGTGGGCTTCGGCAAGACGGAGGTAGCCCTCCGCGCCGCCTACCGATGCGTCCTCGCGGGGCGGCAGGTAGCCCTGATGTGCCCGAGCACCGTCCTCTCCGAACAGCACTACCGCACCGCTCGTGAACGCATGGAGCCCTTCGGGGTGCGCATCGCCTGCCTCAACCGCTTCCGTACGGAGAAGGAACAGGCCGCCATCCTCGAAGGCCTCAAGAAGGGGGAGGTAGACCTCGTCATCGGCACCCACAGGTTGCTTTCTTCGGACGTCGCATTCCACGACCTCGGCCTTCTGCTCCTCGATGAGGAACAGCGCTTCGGCGTAGAGCACAAGGAAAAGATCAAGAACGTGAAGCGCAGCGTCGATTGCCTCACGCTCACGGCGACTCCCATCCCCCGTACCCTGCACCTCTCCCTTTCGGGGATACGGGATATCTCCACCATCCAGACGCCGCCCGTCGCCCGCCTCCCCGTGCAGACCTATGTCGCGGAGGAGACCGAGACGCTCATCCGCGATGCCTGTATCCGTGAACTTGCAAGGGGAGGGCAGGTATTCATTCTCTACAACCGCGTGGAGACCATCAGCGGCTTTGCAAAGCGGATCGGGGAAATTTTGCCCGAAGCCCGCGTCACCCTCGCCCATGGCAGGATGGAGAAGAACAGCCTCGAAAACAACGTGTTCGGTTTCTACCGTGGGGAATACGATATCCTTGTCACCACCACCATCATCGAGAACGGCATCGATTTGCCCAATGCAAACACCCTCATCGTCATCGATGCGGACCGCCTCGGCATCTCCCAGCTCTATCAGCTCCGCGGAAGGGTGGGGCGGGGGACCCGCCTCGCCCATGCGTACTTCACCTACAAGCCCGAAAAGGTCATGACGGAGAACGCCACCGAGCGCCTCAAGGCCATCATGCAGTTTACAGAGCTCGGTTCGGGCTTCCGCATCGCCATGCGGGATTTGGAGATCCGCGGGGCGGGCAACGTGCTCGGCGCAGAGCAGCACGGCCACATGGATAAGGTGGGCTACGAGCTGTATGCGAAGATCCTGAAGGAAGAGATCACGGGCGAGCGGCAGCAGGCGGTGGACCTCGATGTGAAGGCAACGGCATTCATTCCAGAAGCATACGTCGAATCCAATGCGGGCAGGATGGATTGCTACAAGCAAATTGCGGAGATCAGAAGCGCCGCCGATTACAAGCGGGTATGCACCTCGCTCGAGGAGACGTACGGCCCCATCCCGCCTCCCACCCTCAACCTCCTCGTCATTGCCCTCATGAAGAGCTATGCCCCGTCCCTCAAGGTCTGCAAAATTGCGGTGGGCAACAAGGGCGGTGCGCTTCAGTTTACCGAACTTGCCGCCCTCTCCGATGCGCGGGTAGCCGCGGCGATGGAGCGCTTCGGCGTATACGTCTCCCTCGATATGACGAGCGCACCCGTCATTCGCTTCCAAAATGTGGGGGATAGCGGCAAGACGATGGTACTCATGACGAAATTTTTGAAATTTGCGTCAACTTTTCGCTGAAATGCCCCGTGAATGATTTGCACATTTCCGAAAAATAAGGTATAATAGGAAAGATTCAAAGCATGCGCCCCTATGTGCGCACGGCGCGGGGTATCCCCGCAAGTAATTGTCAGGAGTAAATATGAAGAACAAAAAGAGAGCAGCCGCCCTTGCCCTTGCCGCGATCATGGCATGCGGAGGCCTCGCGGGTTGCGACGCACTCACGACGACCAACATTTCCAAAGATTATCAGCAAGTCATTGCCGAAGTAGACCTCTCGAAAAGTACGGATTTCCAAGAGGGCGGCAAGTACGCCGCATATAAGGACATTGTCGGCAAGACGTCCATCGTCAAGCGCGATATGGTTGCGAGCTACGTTTCCAACGGATACAGCGTACAACAGCAGTACGGCTGGTCTTATCTCGATACCTTCAATGCGATCTGCGATTCCCTCGTCAACCGTCAGGTCTATGTGCAGTACGCGAAGGTGTACCTTGCCGAGAACGGCGGGCTCACCGAGAGCGAACGCTATACGGTAGAGGGCTACAAGGCGGCGGTCGCCGGGGCCGGCGCCGAGGCCACCGAAGCCGCCAAGGAGGCGGCGGGGCTCGAGTACTTCCTCACCGAGGCAGAGCGGGATAAGGCGCTCTACGATCTGCGCGTCTCCGTAAACGACTCCCTCGATTCCATCGAAGAGGGCATCATCTCCCTCGCCCACACCGATGAGGAAGAGACCTCCACCGAGACGGTGCGCACCCTTCCCACGGGAGCGGATACCGAAAACGAGGATTACTACAATAAGGACTACGCCATCTACACGGGTTCTTCGGCAATTCCTTCGGGCTATGAGAAGGTAGAGAACTCCACGCCCACCACCCGCCGCAAGGCATACACGCAGTATCTCGCCCAGCTCCGCGCCAACAACCTCCTCGATAAAGGGGAAAACACGGCGGACTTCGAGGGCATGACGTACTTTGCAATGCAGAAGAAATCCTTCTTCGAGAGCGCACTCGTCGATAAGATGTCCAAGAAGCTCGAGCAAGAGGCAGAGGAGAAGCTCACGAAGGCATGGCTCGAGGCCTGCTTCAATGAGGATCTCGAAGCGGATAGGGCAAGCTATCAGGACGATAAGACTTCCTTCGAGACCGCATTCGATGCCATCTCGGATTCCTCCTTCGTCTTTGCGGCGCCGCAGGCGGCGGACGGCAGTTACGAGAACTACGGCTATGTCATCAACATCCTCCTTCCGTTCTCCACGGTGCAGACGGAGGAACTCAACGGCTACTCGAGCGACCTCGGCGATGCGAAGGGCAACAAGTATGCCGCCCGCGCCAAGCTCCTTCAAAACCTCAAGGCCACCGATCAGCGCGGCACTTGGTTCACAGGGGAGACCGATTACTCCTACAAGGCAGAGACTGCTGACGGCGCCTTCACGGGCGGCAACACGGCGCGCCAATACCTCTTCTTCGAGAACAGCATCAAGAATGCGGGGGAGGGCAAGCAGTATGAAGCGCTCAAGAATTACTACGGCAAGTACACCTACAACGGCACCGTAACGGCTCCCGAAACGGAGGAAGATGAGTACGTCTTGAAGCCCAACAAGATTTCCATCGACGGGTTCCTGAGTGAAATGAAAGACTACCTCACCTCAGTCGGCACCGCGAAGGGCTTCCGGATCGCGGAAAGCTACAAGGAATACAATGAGTCAGGGAGTTACTACGATACCGCGAAGAAATACTATAATGACGACGGCACCGTAGATTACAGCAAGTTCATCTATGCCGAAGGCAAGATCGAGAGCACAGACGGGGACGCTTACGATATCAACAGCCTCTTCGATGCAAGCAGTTGGGAAAACGCCGCGCTCTCCGTCATAAACGAACTCTCCTTCGCGTATAATACGGATACAGCGGGTCTCAACACCTACCTCGGATACAGTATCTCGCCCTTCAAGACGAGCTACATGCCCGAGTTCGAGTATGCGGCACAACGGGCAGTCAAAAACGGCGCAGGTTCCTTCAACGTCGTTCCCACGGACTACGGCTGGCACATCATCTACTGCACCTTCTCCTTCCACGATACGCCCACGGGCGCAAATTCGCCGTACGCATTCAACTACGCCGATATCGAAAAGGAAGGCACCTTCTCGTATAACTACTTCGAGGCACGGAAGGCGGATGCGGTGAGCGCGTATTCCACCAACATGCAGACGGCGGCCATCAATGAATACGTCGATGCCTGCACGACGGTCTACAACGACCGCTTTGCCGATCTCACGGGGCTTGACTCGCAATCGTAATTTGCGGGTGGAAAGTGGAAGCTTTCGGAAAAATTCTTCAATCGATTTTACTCGGTACGGTGCAGGGACTCACAGAGTTCCTGCCCGTTTCATCTTCGGGGCATCTCGTCCTGTTGCAGCGTCTCTTCGGGTATTCCCTCGAAGGGGGGAGCATGACCTTTCTCAACATCATGCTTCACCTCGGGACGCTGTTTTCTGTTGTCTTTGTCTATCGGAAGGAACTTTTAGCCCTCTTTAGAACCCCAAAAGAGCTTTTGCTCCTTGCCCTTGCTACCCTGCCAGCGGGGCTCGTGGGGCTGTTCTTGGGGGACGCGGTCGATGGGCTGTTTGCAGGGCCCTATGGGGTGCCCCTGCTCTCCGTGTGCTTTATGGTTACGGGGGCTCTGCTCCTCCTCTGTGAGTTTATGCCCAAGCGGGGGAACCCCATCGGAAGGAAGAGCGCGGCGGCCATGGGGCTCATGCAGGCCGTAGCCGTGCTCCCGGGCATTTCGAGAAGCGGCTCCACGATCGCGGCGGGCACCCTTGCGGGAGGGGATACGGAGGAGGTGACGAAGTTCTCCTTCCTCATGAGCATTCCCATCATCTTGGGGAGCGTCCTCTTGGGGGCGGTGAAGGTCGGAAGGGAGCCCGAACTCTTGGAAGTCGGGGGCGTGGGAGTGGTCGGCATCGCCGTGGGCGTCGTCGCCGCGGCAGTTTCGGGATTTTTTGCCATCAAACTCATGCGCAAACTCATGAAGCGGGCCAATTATAAGTGGTTTTCGGCGTACCTTTTCGGGCTCTCCCTTGTAACCCTTTGGCTGAATGCCATCGGCATTTTGTAATCCGCATAATTCGCCTCGCCCCGCCCATACTGCTTGTGGAGGTGAACCATGAGACTGAACTGCGGCGATGTGTGCCCCAAGACGGGTGCATACAAGGTGATCGATGGCAACGGGAAGGTGGTGAATACCGTGTACGTCGGGGAAGGCGAAACGATGCCCCCTACGCAAATTGCCGATTGCCATTACGAATCGGAGTCATAAGAAAGAGGCGCCGCGGCATTGCCGCGGCGCCTTGCGTTCTCTCTTCTTATCAAAGAAATTTCCCCAAATGCTTGCAAAAATTTTTGCGGTGTGTTATACTAAAATCAGCGGCACAATAGAATAATACCAACGGCTAACCACATTAGATACACAATGGCATCGGTGTATCCTTATTCCTAATGTGGTTAGGTATTGTGTCGCTACAATGTGGGGTACTACTGAAGCGGGCGTCCCATATTGGGGCGTCCTTATTGTTTGCCCGCAGGGAGGAAGGAATGAAATATTATAAGGAACAAAACGGAGAAGAGACAAGTATCATACTCTTCGTGCTGATTCCCGACTGCGTCCATTGCAGGAAGCGAATCGAGGAGCATATCATGGAATTCGGCTGTTTTGAGCGGGTCGAGTTCGGATATCCCATGCGGGAGGGGTCTGCGGTTACCCTCGTCTATAACGAAGGGAAACACCCCGATGTGGATTTTTGGAACGAAGCCCAACGGATCAAAGAAGATTTAGATAGTTTCGGCTACCGTGTGTTGTAAAAACTCTGCGCCGCCCGCAACTTTGTTGCGGGCGGCGCAGTCTATTTTTTATCCCTTATTCCCCGCAAATCCCTTCGATCGTTGCGAGTTCCTCTGCCGTAAACACGGGGTTTATCTTGATGTTCTCCAAAATTTGTTTGGAGGAAGAGGCCCCGATAATGACGCTCGAGACGGCGTTGTCCTTGAGTACCCACGAGATGGCGAGCTCCGCAAGGGTCTGCCCCCGTCCCTCGGCGAAGGCGCGAAGGTTGGCAAGTTTTTGAAGCAGAGCGGGCGTTAAGACCTCTTCCTTGAGGGTAAAGGATTTTTTCATGCGGCTGTCTGCGGGAATGCCGTCCTTGTACTTATCGGTCAGCAAGCCCTGCGCGAGGGGGGAGAAGGCGATGAGCCCGAAGCCCTGCCGCTCTGCGTATGCCTTCAACCCATCCTTCTCCACCCAACGGTCGAGCAGGTTATAGGAGACCTGGTTGAGGACGAAGGGCGTCTTGAGTTCACGGAATACGGCAACGGCCGCCTCCGTCTGCTCACGGTTGTAGTTGGAGATGCCGATGTACAGCGCCTTGCCCTGCTCCACGAAGCGGTGCAGGGTGTAGCACGTCTCCTCGATGGGGGTGTTGGGGTCGGGGCGGTGATGGTAGAAGATGTCTACATAGGGAAGCCCGAGGCGCTTGAGGCTCTGATCGAGGGAGGCCGTAAGGTGCTTCTTGCTCCCGCCCGTGCCATACGGGCCCTTCCACATGCCGAACCCTGCCTTGGTGGAGACGCAGAACTCATCCCGATAGGAGGAGAAATTTTCACGGATAATTTTTCCGAAGTTCTCCTCGGCGGCACCGCCGCGGGGGCCGTAGTTATTGGCGAGGTCGAAATTGCAAATCCCGTTGTCGAAGGCGGTGAATACCATATCCCGCATCACTTCGAAGTTGTCCATACTGCCGAAGTTGTGCCAGAATCCGAGGGAAATTTCGGGAAGCTTCAGCCCGCTCTTTCCCGCATTGCGGTAATTCATCTCCTTCTTGAAGCGCATGGGGTCGGGCGCGCGGTCCTTATTGGACATCAGCCGCTTGAAGGTATCCCCATCCATCCATTGCCCTGCAACGTACATTTTTTTCTCTTCCATATAAAAAACCCTCTCTTTGAAAGTCCACTAAATTGTATCACAGTTGCCCTCGAAATGCAAGCGCATGAAGGGCATTTTTTGCACCGTTTACGGCAATTTTGCATAGAATGCAGAACCGAATACTTCAAAATGAGAGGGGGAAACCGAATGGAATATGCGGGATGTGATACAAAGGCGCTGCGCTCGGTCGCGGCAGTCTATGCAGGCAAGAAGAGTGTGCTTACGGCGGCGCTCCAATATGTGTATCAGGCGGTAACGCTCGGGGCAATGGGCCGAAGGGAAGAGGGGAGGGCGCTTGAAAAGTTGGCGGGGGAAAAGTTCTTCGAATTGGAACAGCTCGCCTCCCTCCTCGCCTCCTTAGGGGTGAATCCGCTGTTTACGGCATGCCCGCCCTATCCCGTATCCTACTTTTCGGCGTCGGGCGTCGATTACGCCAAATCGTACCCCGCCATGCTCGAGGCGGATATCGCCCTTCTCCGCTCCCTCTGTGTGAGCTATTCCACCATGCAACGGACGGCCGAATGCCCCGAAGTAGAGGAGCTCGCGGGAAAACTTTTGCACAAGACGAGGGAAGAGCTCGCCCATCTTTCGGAGGCGCTCACTGCATCTCGGGCATGAATTTCCAATAGCGGACGGGAAGGTACCCCTTCTGCTGTTTGAGCCGCTCACGGGAGGGGATGTTGACGGCGGCGTAGTACGTTTTCCAGAGCTTCTGCCAACCCACTTCATCGGCGGAGAGCAGCACTTCCGCCCGCTCCAAGGGGGCCATGAATACGGCGCACCCATCGTAGACGGCCGCCTTCTTCCTGCCCACGTCGTGAATGACGAAGGGGTACTTGGGAAGCCGCTCCTTGAAGTGGGGCACGAGCAGGTCACAAATGTCGTTGTCGGGGGAGATGGGGGCGTAGAGCGCCCCGCTCGCGCTCTCCATAAACCGTAAAAATCCGTGAAAGCGGTGGATCTCGAAGCTCACCCGCCGCATGCACTCCACGGCGTCGATGACGGCGTCGTCTGCGAGCATGCCCCGCACGGGCCGCTTTTTGAGGGCGATGAGGCGGAGATAGCGGAAGGCTATCATATCCTTTACGGGATTCCCGCTCCGCAGAATGGTGGTAAGGTCCCGCATGCAGTCGGGGTCGAAGGAGAGGAGCCGCCGCTCCGCCCGCTTTGCACGGGCGGGGTCCGCCTTGATGAATACCGCTTCCTGCCCGATGCCGAGCTGGCTGCTCCCCGAAGTGAGCACGGCGTCGGCATCCGGAAAGGCCGTGCAGAAGGCCGTGAGAAAGGCCTCTTTGGAACCGTCGTAGAAGTAGATCATAACTGCCCCGTCAGCGCGGAATGCGCCGCCTCCGTCCCGAAGAGGCTGAGCTGTACGCCCGTCTCCGAGGCCTCGCCCGCCATGAGGAGCCCGCGGATGGCGTTCTCCGCCGCACCGTAAAACTTGCCGCTTGCCGTGATGAAGTGCCGTGCCCGCTTCAGAACGACGCGCATCTTCTTGAGATCTTCAAAGGTGAGGGAGGTATACTTCCTCGCCTCTGTAATTTTATAGGCGCTCCTCGAACCGATACCGGGCACCCGCAGGAGTACTTCGAGGGGAGCACGGTTTACTTCCACGGGGAAGAGGTGCATGTTGCGGAGCGCCCACGCACACTTCGGGTCCAACTCCATGGAGAGGTTTCCGTCCTCCTCCACGATCTCCTCCGCAGAGAACCCATAGAACCGAAGCAGCCAATCGGCCTGATACAGCCTGTGTTCACGGAGTTCCCCCGCAGGCCGCTCGGGCAGGAGGGAATCGTGCACCACGGGAATATAGGAGGAATAGTACACCCGCTTGAGTTGCATGGCACGGTAGAGCGACTGCGTGAGGCGAAGAATTTGCCCATCTGCTTCGGGGGAGGCGCCCACGATGAGCTGGGTCGTCTGCCCCGCGGGGAGGAAGTACCCCTTCCGCTTCTCCGCACGGAATGTATCGCGCGCCGACTGCAAATTGCGCATGGGGGTAAGAAGGCTCTTCTTGCTCTTCTGGGGGGCAAGGAGCTTCAGGCTCTGTTCGGAGGGGAGCTCCATGTTGAAGCTCATGCGGTCGGCATATTTCGCCGCCTCGAGGACAAGCCCTTCGTCCGCATATGGAATGCCCTTCACGTGGATGTACCCGTGGAAGCCGTATTCCGTGCGGAGCTTCTTTACGGTGAGAAGCAGCTGTTCCATCGCATAGTTCGGGGTCTTGTGCACGGCAGAGGAGAGGAACAGCCCCTCGATGCAGTTGCGCTTATAGAGGCTTATTGTGAGCTCGCAGATCTCCTCGGGGGTGGCAGTGGCACGGGGGACATCGGCGTCACAGCGGCTCATGCAATACTTGCACCCGAAGATGCAGTCGTTAGACATAAGAATTTTGAGCAGGGAGATGCACCGCCCGTCCGGGGTGAAGGAATGGCAGCACCCCGCAAAGTAACCGTTTCCCATGCCACCTTCGTTCCTCCTCGCACTCCCCGAAGAGGAACAGGAGACATCGTACTTCGCGCTCTCCGTTAAAATTTGCAGTGTCTCGGCAGAAATCATGGTTACAGTATACCACGGCATACGAAAAATGTCAAACGTTTGTTCTGTGAAAATTAAACTTATGTTTGGGAAAAATTTCTTGCATATTGTGAGAAAGTGTGATATAATGGGTACAAGAGAATACACTTCACGAAAAGCCCCGCATTTGGGGCACAGCGGAGGGAAGGATGAAAGTACTGATCGTAGACGATGAAGAGATGATTCGCATGGTACTCAAAGAGTACGTCGAATTCGAGGGGGGCGAGACGGACGAGGCACAGGATGGCATGGAGGCAGTGCTCAAGTGCCGTGAAAATGAGTACGACGTCATTTTGATGGACGTCATGATGCCCAAACTCGATGGCTTTTCGGCCGTCAAGGAAATTCGCAAATTCTCCACGACGCCCGTCATTATGCTTTCGGCACGGGGGGAGGAATACGATAAGCTCTTCGGCTTCGAGATAGGTTCGGACGATTACGTCACCAAGCCCTTCTCCCCGAAGGAGGTGATGGCGCGCATCCACGCCGTCATTCGCCGCGGGGCGCACAAGGAGGAGCAGGAGGATACCTACGAATTCGAGGGCCTCAAAATCGATATGAAGGGCCGCAACGTCTATGTGGACGGTGCGAAGGCGGAGCTCACGCCCAAGGAGTATGAGCTACTTTTCTACTTCGTGCAGAATGCGGGCGTCGCCCTCACGCGGGAGCGGCTCTTGAATAAAGTGTGGGGGTACGATTTCTATGGGGACGACCGCACCGTCGATACCCACGTGAAGATGCTTCGCGGCAACTTGAAGCAGTACAGAAAGTACATCGTCACCCTGCGCGGTCTCGGCTACAAATTTGAGGTTTGATGAAAAACGGGGCATCCATGTCCGCGATATAAGCGATGAAACAGCAAACAGACAAGATAGCGCGGCGGAGATCCGCGCGCAGCTTAAACCTCATTCTGTGGGCAACTTTTGCAGTGTTTGCCCTCATTCTCATCGCGCTCTTCGTCGCCTTCCTCAACATCCTCTTTTCGCACCACTACCGTGAACAGATCATCATCAACTTAAAGCAGGCCTCCAAGGAGGCCCTTCTCTTCTTTGAGGAGCACGAGGAGACGGGCGATCCCTTCCCCCCCGAATACTTTGCCTTGGAGACGAAGTACGATGTCAACGTCCGCAGTATCTATGCGGAGGGCGGCGGCGTCATTTTTGCCGCCACAGATGAAACGGGGGAGGTATACCCCGAACTTGCGGAGATGCTCACCAACTTCTTCGCCCCGGGAAGGAAGGAGGCCCTCATCGAGGGGGACGATGAACTTGCCTACGCCGTGCCCTTCACCCTGCACGGCAAGCCCTGTTTCCTCTATGTATGGAGCGCGGTGGCGCGGTTTGCCGCCCTCTCGAGCGAACTTTTATGGGGCTCCCTTGCAACGGCGCTCTTCTCGGTCGTTTTGGCCTTCGTCGCAAGCGGCTTCTTCGCGATGCTCATCACAAAGCCCGTCAGCGAAGTCACCGAGCGGGCCAAGGAAATTGCCCGCGGGCACTATGAATACGATTTCAAGCAGAAATACTTCTTCTCCGAGCTCACCGAGCTCTCGGATGCCCTCGATTACGCCCGCTCCGAGATTTCCAAGGCGGATGCCATGCAGAAGGAGCTCATCGCGAATGTCTCCCACGACTTCCGCACCCCGCTCACGATGATCAAGGCATACGCCTCCATGATCCGTGAAATTTCGGGGGACGACCCCGTCAAGCGCAACGCCCACGCCAAAGTCATTGAGGAGGAGGCGGACCGCCTCGCCTCCCTCGTGGAGGACGTATTGGACCTCTCCAAGATCCGTGCGGGTGTCGGCGGGCAGGCTCCCGTCATTTTCAACCTCACCGAACTCGTCTATAAGATCGCAGGCAAATTCGATTATTTGAAGGAGATGCAGGGATACAAATTCGAGACGGAGATCGAGGATGAGATCTACGCCTTTGCAGATAGGGGCGGCATCGAACAGGCCCTGTACAACCTCATCAGCAACGCCGTCAACTACACGGGAGAGGATAAAACGGTGCACATCCGCCTTCTCCACAAGGGGGAGGGCGCCATCTTCGAAGTGGTGGATTCGGGCAAAGGTATCCCGCCCGAACAAATCGATACCATTTGGGATCGGTACTTCCGCATGCAGGAGACGCACAAGCGCCCCGTCAAGGGTACGGGACTCGGGCTCTCCATCGTGAAGGGCATCCTCGTCAACCAACACTGCCCGTTTGGGGTGCAATCCGAAGTCGGCAAGGGGAGCAGGTTCTGGGTAGAATTTCCTAAGCCGCCCGAGGACCCCGAAGTGCCCGAAATCCCCGAAGGCCCCGAAGGGGAAGAAACTTCAAAAGACGAAAGTTAGAATTTTTTTCGGAAAGGGTATTGACATTCCCACAGGTTTGCGCTATAATAAGTATTATCAAAACGGAGAAAACGGCAAGCCCGCATTGGGGAGCGGACGTGCTGAAAGAGTTCTTGCCCGTCGTGCATTCGCACGGCGGGCGTTTTTTGTATTTGTAAAAAGAGTGAAAAGTACTTGCATTTCGGTTACAAGGTATGCTATAATGAAGGCACCTGAACGGAAAGAGCGTTCTGACCGCAAAGGGCAACCGTAAGAGAATAGAGGCATTCTCTCCTTTTGCCCTGCGCAAAGGGAGATTTTTTTATGGAAGAGAGGAACACTGTGGAAGAAAAGCGCATCGCGGTGCTCTCCGTCATTGTGGAGATGGGGGAGCGCAGGGGGCAATCCGAGCGGCTCAATGCCCTTCTCTCCGAATACGGGGAGTACATCGTCGGCAGAATGGGAATTCCCTACCGCGAGAAGGGGATCTCGGTGCTCTCTGTGGTGCTCGATGCTCCGCCCACCGCCATCAACGCCCTCACGGGAAAGCTCGGTAGCCTTGCGGGCGTCACCGCCAAGACGCTGTTCAGTAAATTTTGAAATACTTTTTTAAGGAGAGTCCTATGAAAAGACTGTTTGCAGGAATTGCCGCCTGTGTGCTCCTGTGCACGGCGGCGGTCGGCTTCGCGGCTTGCGAAAAGGAAAAGCCGTCTGAGCTCAATGTGTACGCCCCCGATGGGGCACCCGCCCTTGCCCTTCTCAATGCCATCGCAGAGGAAGAGAAGTTAGAGGAATCCAACTTCGATTTCGATATCGTGTCGGCAGACACGATCGTAGCCAAGGTGACGGGCAATAACCCCGTAGCCGATATTTGCGTGCTCCCCGTCAACGCCGCCGCGAAGGTACTCGGAAAGGGAACCGTTTACCAAATGCTCGGCACCGTTACGCAGGGCAACCTCTTCTTCCTCTCCACGGGGGAGACCGCGCTCACCAAGGAGAACTTGAAAACGGAACTTACGGGCAAAAAGGTGGGCGTCGTCCAGCTCGGGAACGTGCCCGGGCTCACCCTCCGTGCCGTATTGGGGGACTACGAGGCCTCCTATCAGGTCATTGAGAGCGTACAGGCCGAGGCCGCGGCCGATAAGGTAAACCTCGTGGCACTCAAGGATGCGACCGAGGTAACCCCCGCATTCGGCTGTGATTACTACCTCTGCCCCGAGCCCGCAGCCACCACCAAGGTGAAGGGAACGGCCTCCGCGCCCAAGCCTCTCCACCTCGCGGGCGACTTGCAGAAGCTGTACGGCAAGGGGAATGGGTACCCGCAGGCGGCAGTCGTCGCAAAGAAATCGGTCATTACAGACCGTGCGGCGGACTTAAACACCTTCCTCGGATACCTCAAGGGCAGTGAGAATTTCCTGAAAACCGTAACCCCCGAGACCGTACTCCATCTCCTCGAAGAGGAGCGTGAAGACGGATTGCAGCCCACCTTCAACGCACAGAATTTGAACGCCACCGTCATTGCAAACTGTTCGGTGCGCTTTATCGCAAGCGAGGATTGCAAGGCGCAGGTTACGGCTTTTCTTCAAAAACTCATCGGGGTACAGGCGGATAGCACCGCCCTCCCGCAGGATGCCTTCTTCTATATGGGGTAACTTTGAAAAAGAACTTGCTCTTTTCGGCGGCGGCCATCCTCTTCTTATGGCTCGCATGGGTCGCCGCCTACTATCTCGTGGGCAATGATTACGTCCTTCCATCCTTCTTCGATGCGGTGAAGGAGTGCGGGCGGCTCCTTGCGGATGCCGCCTTTTGGCGTGCCTTCGGCAATACTTTGCTCCGCACTTTTTTGGCATTTTTGTGTTCCTTCGTCCTCGGCATAGGCCTCGCTTTGGCGGCTCACCTTCAGACATGGGTACGGGCTTTTCTCTCACCCATCGTTTCTGTGCTCCGCACTTTGCCCACGATGGCGGTAATTTTGATGTTGCTTCTGTGGACGTCTCCCAAGGTCGCGCCCGTCATTGTTACCCTCCTCGTGCTCCTGCCCGCCTTCTATGCCGCGGCGCTCTCTTCCCTCGATGAGGTGGGGGAGGAATACGGAGATTTTGCGCAGGCCTTTCACATCCCCGCCGCCAAGCGGGTTTTTAGGCTGTATACGCCGCTCGCCGCCCCCGCAGTGCTCTCGCAGGCGGGCTCCATCTTCTCGATGGGGCTCAAAATTACCGTCTCGGGCGAGGTGCTCTCCAACACCTACCGAAGCCTCGGCGGCATGATGCAGGAGGCGAAGATGTTCCTCGAAATGCCGCGGCTCATGGCGCTCACCCTCGTATGCCTTGTCTTAGGCTTTCTCCTCGAGGGGCTGTGCGCTCTCATCGGGCACGTTCTTGTGAGGTGGAGAAGATGAAGCTCGAACACGTTACCAAGCGCTACCGCGATACCTGCGCCCTGAGCGACGTTTGCGTGGAATTCGAAGAGGGCAAAATTTGTGCCGTCCTCGGGGAGAGCGGTGCGGGCAAGACCACCCTTCTCTCCGTGCTTGCGGGGCTCATCCCCTTTGAGGGAAAGGCGGAGCTCGTGCCCGTCTCCTACCTCTTCCAGGAGGCAAAACTTCTGCCGCACTTCACGGTTGAGGGCAACCTCAGGTTCGTGCTCCCCAAGGAGAAGTGGGGGGAAATATCCCCCATGCTCCGGAGGGTGGGGCTAAGCGGCAAGGAGGGGCGTTACCCCAAGGAGCTTTCGGGCGGGGAACGCCAACGCGCCGCCATTGCCCGTGCCTTCCTCTTCCCCCATGAGGCCCTCCTCATGGATGAGCCCTTTTCATCCCTCGATTTGGCGCTCAAGAAATCCCTCATCGAGCTCGTCGCAGACCTTGCGGAGGGGGGAAGGGAGACGGTGGTATTCGTCACCCACGATGTGCACGAGGCAGCCCTTCTCTCCCACCGTGCCCTCGTGCTCTCCCACGGCTCCCTCGTGCTCGACCTGCGCATCGAAGGGCCCCTCCCCCGCGATTTTTTGAAGCCGCAACCCGCCGAAGAGCGCCTCGTGCGCGCGCTCATGCGGGAGGGGGAACCGTTGTCATAGTCCGCCACAAACGGATATGACAAATTTTCTTGTCCGAAAAAACCACAAAAATCCGCGGAAAATTCCGTAAAAATCAGGAGTACCCCCTTATAGGGGGTCTTTTTTTGTACAAGATCCGTGAAACAAAAAAAATTTCAAACTTTTTTCTCTGAAACCTTTGACAAGATGTCATAAGTGTGGTAGAATGGTGTCATAGAATTACATTACACTTGTCATTTCGCCCGGTGACTGCCGTATCATCGGGGCGGGAAAGAGAGGGTAACGCGATGAAAAAAAATCAAAATCAAAACCGAAATGCTCTGATGGAGGCCTACCATAGCCGCCTCCGCAGTTCCGATAAACGCAAGGGCCGTGCGGCGCGCGGCTCGGGGATAGGGAGCGCAAAGGCTTCCCGCCTCATGAAATTCTGTGCCGTGCTCTCCGCCTTTGTCATTGTGGCAGTCGCGGGCTTCTTCGTTGCCAACATTCTCTTCTCGGAGGCCGAGCTCAATGTGACCGACCTCGAATACGGCTCCGTCGTCTATGAGATCAAAGAGGGCGAAAAATTCTCCCCCGATAAGTACATCGAAGAGGGGGGAGAGGATAAGTACGGCGCCGTAGATATCTTCGGCCGCCTCAATTGGAAGTTCATGAACCAGCCCTATTGGACGGCGAGAATGCAGGGAACGGTAAATACCGTCGTCACCCAGGAGGTGCGCACCTACAAGGCATATAACAACGGCGTCCTCATCTCGGCAGACCTCACGGCAAGCAGTGTCATCAACTCGGCAAGCCTCTTCTGCTACATGAAGGATTACGACCGCGTGATGTGGCAGAAGCCCACGACCGCCGTCACCCCCGATGATTTCCTCTCGATGGATTGGACGACGGGCACACCGTACCGCAACATGTCCATCAGCGGGGCGGAGGGCTTCAAGGCCAAGAACGGGCTCCCCGCCTATGAGCTGAGCGTCTACGTCATCGAGCCGCAGACGGTCACCGCAGAGCGCTTGGAAATCAACGGCGACGGCACCTATACGGTGTTCTACGATCTCAACCCCAACTGTTGGGAAGAGACGGATGAGGCGGGCAACACCATCACAAAGGGCGCCTCCGTCTACTACGAAAACCAAATGGTCTTTACAGGCGGGCTGCCGGAAGCGCCCGTCTTTAGCAGTATTACGGTGAGCTTCACCTTCAATTCGGATTGGCAGGTGCTCTCTACCGATATCGTAGAGAGTTACAGCGCAAAGTACGGCCCCATCGCCGCCCCCTGCACCTCCACCTCCCGCACCGAATTCACCTACAACAAAGTCCTCTCCGATTGGACGGGGCACGATCGGCAGGAAGGGGAGTTCATGGAGGAGTACTTCGATAAGTACTTCGCTCCCTACGTCGACGGGCCGCTGAGCTCGGGCGACGTCGTAAGGGAACCCTCCGCCGTCAATTCGCTTGCGGATGCGTTCGGCTCCCTGCTCGCAGAGCCCACCGTGCTCGACCTTTCCGTAGACCTCGACGGCGTCAAGTATACGGGCGCCCTCTATGTAGACCTCGGCGGATTGGATATGTCCGCGATCGACGTCAACAAAATCATTTCGGAGGCAGAAGTCCGCCTTCACCTGAAGGATGCGAGCGGCAGGTCCGCCCTCAGCCTATGGCTGGATGGCGGAAGGGCGTATCTGAAGTACGGCGGCGTCCGCGTCTCGCTCAGCCTTCCCGAGCTCATGAAAGTTGCAACGCAGTTTGTAAGCGGAGAGAGCGCTCCCGAAACGGAAAATACTTCAGACGCCGAAACCGAACAGCCCGACATCCTCTCCGAACTCATGAACGGAGACTTCACCTTCGAGACGGGCGTCTCCGCAGAGCTCAACACTTCATTGCCCCTTCTCGGAACTTCCATCGGGATGGATTTCAAATTCTTCCTCGATGAAGAGAACACGGCCTCCCTCAACAATGCCACGGTATCCCTTACGGCAGACGGTTCGCCCATCACTGCCGTTGTCACCTTTGGAGAAGAGGCGCCCGATGGGCTCACTGAAGCGGAGAAAGGGGATTACCCCGACCTCATCCCGTATGCAAACGACGTGCTTGCCCTGCTCATGGCGGGTAACTATCACGCCGAAGTCGCCTATGAGGGCAATGGAATTGCCGTCACGGGCTATGCCGATGCGAGCATCTTCGATAGCCATGCACAGGGCCTCCTCACCCTTACGGCAGGGCAGAGCTCCAAGGAAGTCTACTTCGCCTATGCGGACGGGGATATCCTTCTTGATCTCGACGGCATCAAGGTGAAGGTCAACGCGGAGGACGCCGTCGCCCTCGTCACGGAGTATCTTCCTCTTTCCGAAGAGCAGTCCTCGCTCAACCTCGTAAAACTCGTATCCGATATCCTCTCTCCCGATTTTGCACAGAACTTCGGCGCCGTGGAGAGCGAAAACCAATTGCTCATCGCCGTCAAGGGAACAGAACTTTTGGAGGAATTCGGCGTCGATTTCGATTTGGGTACGGTATACGTCGGCATCGAGAAGGGTGCCCTCAGCGCAGCGGCGCTCGGCGCCCGTGTAACGGTTACCGCGGGCAAAGAATTTACCGTTCCCACCGATGGCTACCTCGATTTGCTTCCCGCCGCAACCACCCTCATAGACCTCTTCGAAGGGGCCGTGCACGTGCGTGCGGATTATTCGGATGATACCTTCACGGCCGTTGCCTCCCTCGATCTCGATATCCCCACCCTCACCGTGGCGGGGACCGTAACCGTGGGCTACAAGGGTGCCGAAAAGCAGCTCGGCATCGCCTACACGGAAGATACCCTCTATCTCGATGTGGACGGCGTCCGCCTCAAGGCCAATGTGCAGGAGGCCATGGATTTCGTCCTCGCCTTCTTAGATGTCCCCGAAAGCAGCGGGGAAGCGAATATCCTCGAACAGGTGCTCGGGCTCGACTTCGGCGCCCTGCTCTCCCTCGGAGAAGGGACGGACGGGACGACGGTTACCTTAAAGGGCACCGAACTGCTCCGCACCTTCGGCGTAGACTTCGCCCTCGGCGATGTCACCCTCACCGTTGGGGAAGAAGAGCTCGATATTGCGGCCCTTGGCGCCATGCTCACCGTCACCAAGGGCACCGTGCCCACCCTCGATTTGGAGGGTTACCTCGATATCCTGCCCTACGCAAAGCAGGTCGTGGCGCTCCTGCAATCGGAATATTTGCACCTTTCGGCGGCGTATGCGGAAGGGGAGCTTGACGTACAGGCAGAGCTCGATTTAGACCTTCAAACCCTCGCCGTATCCGGGCAGATCGTCGCCGCATACGGCGACATCGCAAAGACCGTAAACATCATCTATGCAGAGGGCACCGTATACCTTGAAATCGATGGCATCCGCGTCTCTGCCGATGCACAAGAGGCGGCGGCGCTCGTCATGGAGCTCATCGGCGGGTCCGAAGAGGGTGGAGAGAGCATAGACCTCCTCGAAGAAGTGTTCGGCCTCAACTTCGGCGATGTGCTCTCCCTCAAAACGGAGAACGAGACGCTCAAGCTCACCGTTGCGGGCACCGAACTTCTGAATGCGCTCGGCATCGACTTCGACCTCGGCAATGTGGAAGCCACCGTGCGGGAGGGCGAAATTACGGCAAATGCCTATGGCGTCTCCGCTGTAATTACGGCAGGCAATGCCCCCGTGGAAGCACAGCCCGAGCAGTATGCGGAGCTCATACCCTACGCCACCGCCCTCGCAAAGCTCATCCAGGCGGGCGCTCTTTCGGCGGAAGTTAAATACGAGGGCCATGGCCTTACGGCAGAGGGCACGGTGAAGCTCGATATTGAGAACCTCGTCGCCATTGCGGAGCTCAAACTTACCTATCTCGAAAAAACAAAGACCGTAAATCTCATCTATAAAGAGAATGCCGTCTACGTCTCCCTCGAAGGAATTAACGTCTACGCCAACATCGACGATGTGATTGCCCTCGTGGGGCAATTCATGGAGATCCCCGCAGGGGACACGGATACGCAGGATCTTCTCACGAGCATTCTTACCAAAGATTTGTCTACGCTCGTGGGCCTTTCGGAGCAGGAGGATACGCTCACCCTTGCCGTCCACGGCAATGCCCTTTTGAAGGCCCTCGGCGTAGAGTTCGAATTGGGCGAAGTCAACGTAAACGTCACCAAGAGCGGCACTATCACCGTAACCACCGACCTCGGCGCAGAGCTCACGATCACCGCCCTCAATGCAGCCGTTGACCCCGACACCACGGGCTATATCGACCTCATGCCGTACGCGAATGCAGTCGCGGAGCTCTATAAGAACCATTACCTTGCGGCAGAAATCAATTTCGCAAAAGATAAGCTCATCGTAAGCGGCGACCTTCAGCTCGACCTCGAAACCCTTGTCGCAGAGGCCCAACTCCATATTATCTACGGCAAAATCGCGAAAGACCTCACCGTCATTTACAAGGACGGCACCGTTTACCTCGGCGTGGAAGGCATCAAGGCAAAGGCGAGTATCGAAGAGGCAATCGAATTTGTTACCAAATTCGTCGATATTCCCGCAAATGATACGCAGTCTCAAGATTTGATTGCACAGGTACTTTCGCTCGATTTCAGCGAAGTTCTGAAGCTCTCCGAAGATGCGGAAACGCTCGAGCTTGCCATTGCGGGCAACGAACTTCTGAAGGCGTTCGATATTGACTTCGCGCTCGGTAACGTCACTCTCAACGTAACGCAAGATGGCATCATCACCGTAACCGCCGCAGAACTTGGCGCAACGCTTACGATCAAGAAGGGCGAATTCTTCACGCCCGAAACCGATGATTACATCGACGTCCTTCCGTATGCGAATGCCGTTTACGACCTCATCCAGGCGGGCGCTCTTTCGGCGGAAGTTAAATACGAGGGCGATAGCCTCAAGGCAGAAGGCACGGTGAAGCTCGATATTGAGAACCTCGTCGCCGTTGCAAAGCTTGAACTTACATACGGCGGACAGTCAAAGACTGTCAATCTCATCTATAAAGAGAATGCCGTCTACGTCTCCCTCGAAGGGATCCAAGTCTATGCGAACATCGACGATGTGATTACGCTCGTTGGGCAATTCATGGAGATCCCCGCAGGGGACACCGATACGCAGGATCTTCTCACCAAAGTTCTCTCCGTCAACCTTTCGGAGCTCGTGGGCATTTCGGAGAAGGAGGATACCCTCACGCTTGCCGTCCACGGCAATGCCCTTTTGAAGGCCCTCGGCGTAGAGTTCGAACTTGGAGAAGTCAACGTAGCCGTCACCAACAAAGGTAAGATTACAGTGAGTGCGGAGGCTATCGGCCTCACCTCGCTTACGATCACCGCCCTCAAGGAAGCCGTTGACCCCGACACCACGGGCTACATCGACCTCATGCCGTACGCGAATGCCGTCGCAGAGCTCTATAAGAACCATTACCTTGCGGCGGACATCGCCTTCGAGAAGGGCCAGCTCAACGTAACCGGTAGCGTAAACCTCGATCTCGAAACGCTTGTCGCTCAGGCCAAACTTCACATTGCCTACGGCAAAGTCGCGAAGGAGCTCACCGTCATTTACAAGGACGGCACCGTCTACCTCGGCGTAGAGGGAATCAAAGCCAAGGCGAGCATTCAGGAAGCCATTGAGTTTGTAACCAAATTTGTCAGCATTCCCGCAAACGATACGCAGTCTCAAGATTTGATTGCACAGGTACTTGGCCTCGATTTCAGCAAAGTTCTGAAGCTCTCCGAAGATGCGGAAACGCTCGAGCTTGCCATTGCGGGGACCGACCTCTTGAAGGCGTTCGATATCGACTTCGCACTCGGTAACGTCACTCT
>CANQMQ010000012.1 GCA_947625025.1 uncultured Clostridia bacterium | reverse complement strand
ATTATAGCTTAGGTCTTGGAACTTTGAAAAGAGTGTCTTCCGAATTCTTTTCAGGTCAATTACATTGTATCAGGAGGGAAACCATGATAACGAGAATCGATAAGAACGCAGACAGACAGCGCCGCCACGCGCGCGTCCGGAAGCACATCTCCGGCACGGCAGAGCGTCCCCGTTTGAGCGTATACAGAAGTTCGAAGAATATCTACGTCCAATTCATCGACGACGTAAACGGCGTCACCCTCGCTTCCTGCTCCACCCTCGAGAAGAGCGTGAAGGCGGAAGTTGCGGGCAAGAAGAAGACGGAAGCGGCCAAGATCGTAGGCAAGATCGCCGCGGAACGCGCCAAGGAGAAGGGGATCGCGACTGTCGTATTCGATAGGGGCGGTTACAACTACACAGGGCGCATCCGGTCGCTCGCAGACGGCGCACGCGAAGCCGGACTTGAATTCTGAGAGGGAGGAGACGAACGTGGCAAGAGAAAACAGACCCCAGAGACGTCAGGAAGAGAATGACGGGCTTATCAAGAAGCTGATTGAGATAAACCGCGTATCCAAGACGGTGAAGGGCGGCAAGAACATGCGTTTTGCGGCGCTTGTCGTCGTCGGCGACGGTAACGGCAAAGTGGGCTACGGAACGGGCAAGAGCAAGGAAGTTCCCGAAGCCATCGAGAAGGCGACGCAGGCCGCCAAGAAGAACATGATCGACGTTGCGATCGTCGGGACGACCATCCCTCACGAAGTGCTCGGAACGTTCGGCAAGGGCGCCGTACTCATGCTCCCCGCTGCCGAAGGTACCGGCGTTATTGCGGGCGGTCCCGTCCGTGCCGTCATGGAAGCGGCAGGCATCAAGAATATCAGAACCAAGTCTCACGGTACGCAGAACCCCGGCAACTGCATCAAAGCGACGGTTGCGGGCCTCGCAGAGCTCCGCACGGCAGAGCAGATCGCGGCTCTCCGCGGCAAGACCGTGGAAGAGATCGTGGGCTAAGGAGGATTACGATGGTTAAGGTTACGCTTATTAAGAGCACGATCGGCGAAGTGAAGTCCGTCAAGGAGACGGTAGCTTCCCTCGGGCTCAGAAAGATCCGCTCCTCCAATACCTTTCAGGATAGCCCCGCCCTCCGCGGTAAGCTCAAGAAGGTGGAGCACCTCGTGAAAGTCGAGGAGGTTGAAGAATGAGAATTGATACGATTTCTCCCGCAGAGGGAGCAAGAACGTCCGTAAAGCGCCTCGGCAGAGGCATCGGCTCGGGCCTCGGCAAGACGTCCGGCAAGGGCCACAAGGGCCAGTGGGCGCGTTCGGGCGGCGGCGTCCGCCCCGGGTTTGAGGGCGGCCAGATGCCCCTCGCCCGCAGGATCCCCAAGCGCGGCTTCCACAATAAGTGGGGCAAGGATTACGTGATCGTAAACGTATCCGCACTCAACAACCTTCCCGCAGGGACGGTGGTGGATTACGGCTTCGTGCTCGAAAACGGGCTTGCAAAGGAAGTCAAGAACAACGCAGGGCTCAAGGTTTTGGGGGCAGGCAACCTCACGGTTGCGCTCACCGTGAAAGCGGCGAAGTTCTCCGAGACGGCGAAGTCCGCCATCGAGAACGCGGGCGGCACCGCGGAAGTGGTTGAATAACTTCCGCTCACGCTGCTCGGCGTTCAGAAAGGAGTGAACCATGATAGAAACATTGAAAAACGCCTTTCGGAATAAGGATATTCGCAAGAAGCTCTTGATTACGCTGCTCATTCTCTTCGTGTTCCGTATCGGGTGCTACATTCCCGTACCCGGGCTCCTCAGGAGTGAGTTTGAAACGGCAGTCAGCGGAAACGATTTCCTCACCCTCATGAGCGGTATCACCGGTAACGCACTTGCGAACGGTACCCTCTTTGCGCTTGGTATCGGGCCGTACATCAACGCGTCCATTATCATCCAGCTGTTGACGGTGGGTATCCCGTATCTCGAAAGACTTTCCAAACAGGGCGAAGAGGGGAGGAAGAAGATCACGCTCTACACCCGCCTTCTCACCATCGTCCTTGCGATCATCCAATCGGTCGGCATCATCGTCAACTTCGCCAACAGCGGCAACGCGATCAAATCCGACCTCTTCTTCGGGCAGGTTTGGCTCGCGGGAGTGTATATGACGATCGTCTACACGGCGGGGGCTTGCCTCGTCATGTGGCTCGGCGAGCGCATCACCGATTACGGCATCGGCAACGGGATCTCGATGATCATCTTCATCGGTATCCTTTCGACGGCGGGCATCTCCGTCCTCGAAGAGTTCAAGAGCCTCTTCGGCGGCAACCTCACGAGCTTGCTTTCCATCGGCCTCTTCCTCGTGCTCACCGTGCTCATCTTCTTCGCCATCGTCTATGTAGACCTCGCGGAGAGGAAGATCCCCGTGCAGTACGCGAAGCAGGTGCGCGGCACCAAGATGTACGGCGGGCAGAGCTCCATCATCCCCATGAAGATCACGGGAAACGGCGTCATGCCCCTCATCTTTGCGTTCGCCATCATCTCCTTCCCGTCCATGATCATCAGCTTGTTCGTGCCGCAGGATAACCCCGCGCATACCAATCTCACCAATTGGTTCTCGGGCTCTTCTCCCTTCTGGTACGGGCAGGTGCTCTACGCGCTCGCACTGTGCATCCTCATCTTTGCATTTGCATTCTTCTATGCGCAGATCGAGTTCAACCCCGACGACGTTGCAAAGCAGATCCAACAGAACGGCGGCTTCATCCAGGGCTTCCGCCCCGGCAAGCCTACGGCGGCGTACCTCCGCAAGATCAACCGCCGCATCACCCTGTTCGGCGCGATTTTCCTCACCCTCGTTGCATTCATCCCGTCCGTGATGTTCAGCTGGACGACGATGTTCGGCACGGGGACGCAGAACCTCGTCAACGTGTTCTCAACGACAGGTATCCTGATCGTCGTCTCCGTTGCGCTCGAGTTCGATAAGGAATTGCAGTCGCAGCTGATGATGAAGAACTCGAAGGGCTTCTGGAAATAATTCGGCTCCATGGAAGCGACGCAACGCTCCGTGCTTGCCCGCTTCCCTGCAGCCCGGCTTGCTCAAAACCGAACCGATCCGTACACATCGGCGTTCAACAGGAGGAAACATGAACCTTATCTTACTCGGCGCTCCCGGCGCAGGCAAGGGGACGCAGGCAACCAAGATTTCGGCGCGGTACGGGCTCGTACACATCTCCACGGGAGATATCTTCCGTGCCAACCTCAAGAACGGCACCAAGATCGGGCTGCTCGCCAAGTCCTATATGGACAAGGGCATGCTCGTACCCGATGAAGTGACGTGCGAGATCGTGCGCGACCGCCTCACATGGGACGACTGCAAGAACGGGTATCTCCTCGACGGGTTCCCCCGCAATCTCTTTCAGGCAGAGGAGCTCGATAAGTTCGCCCACATCGACGGCGTCGTAAACATCAACATCGACCACAACCTCCTCATGGACCGCCTGTGCGGCAGGAGAGTGTGCAGGGAGTGCGGGGAGAGCTACCACGTCTCTTCGCTCAACGGCGCCACCACCTGTGCCCGTTGCGGCGGGGAGCTCTACCAGAGGAAGGACGACAACCCCGAAACGGTGGGAAGCCGCCTCGCCGTCTACAACGAGCAGACGGCACCCCTCATCGACTACTATACGAAGAAGGGCATCATCCTGAACTTCACGGGCACGGAGGCACCCGCCGAAGTGCTGTTCGAGGAAGTGCGGGCGGTGCTCGATAAGCTGATCGGCTGACCATGATTTTCGTCAAGAGTGAGGAAGAAATTTCGCTGATGCGGGAGCCGTGCGCCATCGTGCGCGATTGCCTTGCCTTCGTCGGCGAACGCATTTCGGCCGGTATGACGACCAAGGAAGTGGATACCCTTGTCTATGATTTCATCAAGGCAAGCGGTGCCGAGCCTTCCTGCCTCGGGTACTACGGCTATCCCGCCTCCGCATGCGTCTCGGTAAACGAGGTCGTGGTGCACGGGATCCCGTCCGACCGCGTCCTCGAAGAGGGGGACATCGTGAGCGTAGACCTGTGTGCCTACAAGAACGGTTTCCACGGAGACGGCGCAAGAACCTTCCGCATCGGAAAGGTGAGCCCCGAAAAGGATAAGCTCGTCCGCGTCACCGAAGAGTGCTTCTTCAAGGGCATCGAAGGGCTCAAGGCGGGCACTCCGCTCTACGACATCGGTTACCGCGTCCAAAGGCATGCCGAGGAGAACGGCTTTTCGGTGATCCGCTCCTATACGGGGCACGGCATCGGAAGGGAGATGCACGAGGACCCCTCCGTCCCCAATGTGGGAAGAAAGGGCACGGGCGTCAGGCTCCCCGCAAATGCCGTGATCTGCGTAGAACCCATGATCGCGGCGGGCGGATGGCGCGTAAAAGTGGCAGACGACGGCTGGACGGCAGTCATGCTCGATAAGCGCCCCGCGGCGCATTACGAAAACACCGTCGTGATACGCGAGAACGGCGTGGAAATTCTCACCCTGTGAGCGAGGAGGAAGTATGTCGAAGGACGACGTGATAGAAGCAGAGGGACGGGTCATCGAAGCGCTCCCGAACGCAACCTTTAAGGTAAAGCTTTCCAACGGCCACATCATAACGGCGTATATTTCGGGAAAGCTCCGCATGAATTATATCCGCATCATCGAAGGCGATGCAGTCAAGCTCGAGATGAGCCCCTACGATCTGACGAAGGGCCGCATCACGTGGAGAAGCAAAAACTAACTGCCCGCATTAGACCCGCGGCACAAAAATTATTTACGAGGTAATTGCAATGAAAGTCAGACCTTCCGTGAAACCCATGTGCGATAAGTGCAAGGTGATCAAGAGAAACGGCAAAGTGATGGTAATTTGCTCGAAAGATAAGAGCCATAAGCAAAGACAGGGCTAAAAAACAGTTGACACAGAACACGCGGCGTGGTATAATGTTACTTGCGCCTTTGGAAAAAAGTGCAAATTGAAGCGCAAAACAGGCTGAATTTCCGCAAAAAGCGTTGCGGGAAGTCGGCTTACTTTGCGCTTAAAGCGGAAAATAAAACGGCAGCGTACAGGAAATATTTTCCACTGTTTCCCCGCAGGCCGTAAGAAATAGATTATTTTACCCAACATTTACGGAGGTTACAAAGTCAATGGCACGAATTGCCGGTGTGGATTTACCGAGAGAAAAGAGAGTTGAAATCGGTCTCACCTACATTTACGGAATCGGTCTTTCGACGTCCAAGAAAATCCTCGCGGAGACGGGCATCAGCCCCGACATCCGCGTGAAGGACCTCACCGAGACCGATGTTTCCAAGCTTAGAGAATATATCGACCACCACATCACGGTGGAAGGCGAACTCAGGAGCCAGGTAAGCCTGAACATCAAGCGTCTGATGGAAATCGGATGCTACCGCGGCGTACGCCACAGAAAGGGGCTCCCCGTCCGCGGGCAGAGCACCAAGCGTAACGCCAGAACCCGTAAGGGACCGCGCCGCACGGTAGCGAACAAGAAGAAGTAAGGAGAAGATCATGGCTGAAAAGAAGAGAACAGTTGTTTCGCGTAAGCGCAAGGAACTGAAAAAGGTAGATAGGGGACAAGTCCATATCCAATCTACTTTCAACAACACCATCGTCACCATTACGGATATGGCGGGCAACGTCATTTCTTGGTCGAGTGCGGGCGCCCTCAAATACCGCGGCTCCCGTAAGGGTACGCCGTTTGCGGCACAGATGGCGGCAGAGACCGCGGCAAAGGCCGCCAAAGAGCACGGCCTTCGGAGCGTTGAAGTGTATGTGAAGGGCCCCGGTGCGGGCAGAGAATCCGCGATCCGCGCCCTCGCCAACTGCGATTTGGAGGTCACGCTCATTTCAGACGTTTCCCCCGTCGCGCACAACGGTTGCCGTCCGCCCAAGCGCAGAAGAGTTTAAGGAGGTAAGACATGGCAGTTTATAGAGAAGCAAAATGCAAACTTTGCAGGAGAGAGGGCGGCAAGCTCTTCCTCAAAGGGGATAAGTGCTACACCGAAAAGTGCCCCTTCAATAAGCGCCCCCTTCCTCCCGGACAGCACGGCGCAGGCAGGAAGAAGGTTTCCGAATACGGCCAACAGCTCCGTGAGAAGCAAAAGACCAAGCGCATCTACGGCGTACAGGAAGGGCAGTTCCGCCATTACTACGAAGTCGCAGAGCGCATGAAGGGCATCACGGGTGAAAACATGCTCTCCCTCTTGGAGCGCAGGCTCGACAACGTGGTATTCCGTATGGGCATCGGCGTCTCCCGTACGCAGGCGCGCCAGCTCGTCAACCACGCACACCTCACGGTCAACGGAAAGACGGTCACCGTTCCTTCCTACATCGTGAAAGCGGGAGACGTGATTGCCGTCAAGGAAAACAGAAAGAACAATAAATTCTTCGAGGAGCTCAAGGGCACCAAGGGCAGAACATTGCCCAAGTGGTTAGAGTTCGACAACGAGAAACTGGAAGGAAAAGTGTTGGCGCTTCCTACCCGTGAAGATGTCGATAGCCAGATCGCCGAGCACATGATCGTCGAGTTGTACTCCAAGTAATCATAACATCAAGGAGGTAGCTTATGATTGAAATGGATATGCCCAAGATCGAGGTAACGGAAAACGAGGAGAAATCGTACGCGAGAGTCGTCGTTGAACCGCTCGAAAAGGGTTTCGGTCTCACGATTGGCAACTGCCTCAGAAGAATCCTTCTTTCGGCGCTCCCCGGTGCCGCCGCGCAAGGCATCCGATTCATGGACGGAACCGTGAAACACGAGTTCTGCGCCATCCCGGGCGTGAAGGAAGACGTTACCGAAATCATTCTGAACCTCAAACTCCTCGCCATCAAGACGAGGATCACCGATAAGGACTACACCAAAGTCTTGCGCCTCACCAAAGAGGGCCCTGCCGTCATTACCGCGGCAGACATTTCGCAGGATGCCGAAGTAGAGATCATCAATTCCGACCAATACATCTGCACGGTGGATGCGGGCGGCAAGATCGATATGGAGATCACCATCGGGCGCGGCAGGGGGTATCACCCCGCCAAGGACAACAAGTATCCGCAGGCGCCCCTCGATTATATCCCCATCGACTCCATCTACACCCCCGTCAAGAAGGTCAACTACAGCGTCGAACCCGCCCGCGTCGGGCAGAACATCGACTACGACCGCCTGACGATCGAAGTCTGGACGGACGGCACCTTCTCGGGCAAGGAGATCGTATCCCTCGCCGCGAAGATCATGCAGGACCACATCAACCTGTTCGTCAACCTCTCGGATACCATAAAGGATATGGATATCCTCGTCAAGACGGACGACGACAAGCAGCAGCAGATTCTCTCCATGAAGATAGAGGATATGGACTTCTCCGTCCGCTCCTACAACTGCCTGAAGAGAGCCAACATTCACACCGTGGAAGACCTCATTAGAAGGACGGAGGAGGATATGTTGAAGGTGCGCAACCTCGGCAAGAAATCCCTCGACGAAGTCATTCAAAAACTCGAAGCGTACGGTCTTTCGCTCGAAAAAAAGGAGGATTAAATCATGCCGGGGAAATTGGGCAGACCGACCAAGGAAAGACTTGCGATTTTGAGAAACCAGGCTTCGCAGCTTCTGTGGTACGGCAGAATCGAAACGACGCAGGCACGGGCGAAGGAGCTTCAGCCCTACGTTGAAAAACTCATTACGAAGGCCATCAACACCTATGAGGACGTCATTGAGGTGGAGGTCATTGCCAAGGATAAGAAGGGCAAGGAGATCAAGACGACCACCTATAAGGACGGCCCCAAGAAGCTTGCCGCCCGCCGTGCCATCATGGCAAAGACGTACGACTTGCAGGAGAAGAAGCCCTTCACCGAAAAGAAGAGCGAATTCAAAAAGCGCGTAGGGAAAGTGCAGCATCCCCTCATGGAGAAGCTGTTCAACGAGATCGCACCCAAGTACGCGCAGAGGAAGGAAGAGCTCGGCCAGGGCGGCGGTTACACGAGAATTTATCTTCTCGGGGAGCGCCGCGGCGATGCGGCAGAGGCCGCCATCATCGAGCTCGTCTGAGAGCACCAAAGGGAACGCATTTGCGCTCCCTTTTTCGTGTCTCACTTAAAAAATCGGCGGAAAGATAGGAAAAGAAGTTGATTTTCCCGCCGCGTTATGGTATAATTTTAGAGTCTGCAAATGCAGATAATCCGCACCCCGCAGGGCGCCGCCCTCCGTGTCCGTAAATCTATTCATGCGGATCGCGGGCGGAAACACGCGAACGGGGGAGGTAAACGGAGGAATTATGGCAGTTATTACCATGAAACAGCTTCTCGAAGCGGGTGTCCATTTCGGCCACCAGACGAGAAAGTGGAACCCGAAGATGAAGAAGTACATCTTTGCGGCCCGCCACGACATCCACATCATCGACCTCGAAAAGACGGCGAAGCTCATCGAGGACGCATACGCGTTCGTCGTAGAGAGCGTAAAACAGGGCAAGACCGTCCTCTTCGTGGGTACCAAGAAACAGGCCCAGGATGCCATCAAGGAAGAGGCAGAGCGCTGCGGGCAGTTCTATGTGAACTCCCGTTGGTTAGGCGGTACGCTCACCAACTTCAAGACCATCCGCTCCCGTATCGATCACCTTGAAAAGCTTGAGAAGATGGAGGAGAGCGGCGAATTCGATCTCCTTCCCAAGAAGGAAGTACTCGGCCTCAAGAAGGAGATGGCAAAGCTCCGGGAGAACCTCGGCGGCATCAAGAACATGCACGGCATGCCCGGCGTCATGTTCGTCGTAGACCCGCACAATGAGGATATCGCAGTCGCCGAAGCCCGCAAGGTGCACGTGCCGATCGTAGCCATCACCGATACCAACTGCGATCCCGATTTGATTGACTACGTCATTCCCGGCAACGACGACGCCATCCGCGCCATCAAGCTCATCTCCTCCGTGATCGCAAACGCGGTCATTGAGGCAAACCAGGGCGAAACGCCCGTTCCCGAAGTCGAAGAGACGGAGCCCACCGATATTGAAGAAGTCGTTGCGGCTGAGGAAAACAATTAAGGAGAACCCAAAATGGCAGAATTTACGGCAAAGGACGTTATGAAGCTCCGTGAGCAGACGGGTGCAGGCATGATGGATTGCAAGCGGGCGCTTGTCGATGCGGACGGCGATTTCGAGAAGGCGGGCGAACTGCTCCGCGAGCGCGGCATCGCAAAGGCCGCAAAGCGCGCTTCCAAAATCGCGGCGGAGGGCATCGTGTATGCCTACGTCGAAGGGAACACGGGCGTGCTCCTCGAGATCAACTGCGAGAGCGACTTCGTAGCAAAGGGTGAAAAGTTCCATGAGGTTGCGGGCGTCGTTGCAAAGCAGATCGCCGCCGTGCACCCCGCAGACGTAAATGCCCTCCTCACCTCGGACATGGGTGGGGGCAAAACCGTGGAGACGTACATTTCCGAGCAAGTCGGCATCATCGGGGAGAAGATCTCCGTCCGCCGCTTCACCGTGTACACCTCCGAAGGGCTCATCGAGACGTATATCCACATGGGCGGCACGATGGGCGTTATGCTCAACTTTGCGTGCCCCGAAACGGCCGAGACGCATGAACTCGCGCACAACATCGCCCTCCATACGGCCTTCTCCAAGCCCGCATACCTCTCCGCGGACGAAGTCTCCGAAGAGGTCATTGCGAAGGAGCGGGAGATCCTCAAGCAGGAGGCCATGAACGACGAGAAGAATGCCGGCAAGCCCGAGACGGTGCTTGAGCGCATCGTAGACGGCAAGGTGAAGAAGTTCTATGAGGAGAACTGCCTTCTCAACCAGAAGTTCGTCAAGGACGATAAGGTAACCATTGCCCAGCTCATCGCGCAGACTTCGAAGGCCGCAGGCGTTCCGGTAGAGCTCAGATCCTTCATCTTCTATGTGATGGGCCAAGGCCTCGAGAAGAAGACGGAGGACCTCTCCGAAGAAGTTGCAAAGCAAGTAGAGGCTGCAAGAAAGTAACAAAGAGGGGGGGCGGGATCTCCCGCCCCTTCCGAAATGAAATTATCCGCTTAAGAATTTTGAGGGGAAAAATCCCCGAAAAACTCTTGACAGCCCCGCCCGTTCTGTGATAAACTGAAAGGGTAAGGAGAAAAACGATGTACGGTTCAAGTTTCTTGAACAACCGAATGATGCGCATGCGCAAGCCCCGGGCAGTTTTGCAAGGGCTCGTTGCCGCATGCTGAGGTAACTGAGTGAAAAGCAAACGCCCGGGGGAGTTCCCACGGGCGTTTTTTTGTGCCTGTGGGTTTTCCACGGGCTTTTTTGTTGAGGAGATCTATGATAGAGCTATTGCATGTAACAAAGGAATATCCCTCCGCCGAGGGACCCGTAACCGCCCTCGGGGACATCAGCCTCACGGTGGAGGACGGGGATATCTATGGAATTATCGGGCTTTCGGGGGCGGGGAAGAGTACGCTCGTGCGGTGCATCAACCTGTTGGAAAGACCCACTGCGGGGCAAGTCTTGGTGGACGGGGAGGACCTGACGAAGGTCAAAACGAAGAGGCTATATGAAATTCGCCGCAACATCGGCATGATCTTCCAGAGTTTCAATCTCCTCGAACAGCGCACCGTGGAGGCAAATGTGCGCTTCCCCTTGGAGCTTGCCAAGTTCAAAAAGGACGCCGCAAAGGCGCGCGTTGCCGAACTTTTGGAACTCGTGGGGCTCTCGGAGAAAGCGAAGGCGTATCCCTCGCAGCTCTCGGGAGGGCAGAAACAGCGCGTCGCCATCGCCCGTGCCCTCGCGCTCTCCCCCAAGTACCTCTTGTGCGACGAGGCGACGAGTGCGCTCGACCCCAACACGACGACCGCCATTCTGGAACTTCTGAAGGAGATCAATAAGAAACTCGGAGTCACCATCATCGTCATCACGCACGAGATGAGAGTGGTGGACAGCATCTGCACCGATGTTGCCGTCATCGACCAAAGCCACATCGTAGAGAGCGGAAAGGTCGCCGATGTGTTCGCCTTCCCGCAATCGGAGATCGCAAAACAACTCATCATCCCCGAACTCATCCGCACGGTGAAGAGCGCGGGGGGAAGCAAACTCCGCCTCGTGTTCAACGGCGAAGAGGCGGATACGCCCGTCGTCTCGGGGCTCGCCATCGAGTGCGGCATCGCCGTGAACATTCTTTACGCCGACACCAAGAACATCGACGGAAAGACGTACGGGCACATGGTCATCACCCTTCCCGAGGATGAGAAACAAGCGGCAAAGGTGAAGCAGTACCTCGATAAAAACCACGTGACATACAAGGAGGAGATTTGAGATGGACGCACTTTTGCTTTCCAAACTGTTCGGGCAGCTGGGCGTAGGCGGGTTTTTGGAGGGCGTGGGCATCACGCTGTACCACACCGTGCTCTCGACGGCGTTCGCCTATCTTTTCGGCCTTCCTCTCGGCATTCTGCTCTGCGTCACCGATAAGGGCGGCATTCACCCCATCATATGGCTGAATAAGATCGTCGGCTTTATCGTCAACATACTGCGGAGCATCCCGTTCATCATCCTCATGGTCGCCCTCATCCCTGTGGCGCGGGCGATCGTGGGCACGAGTATCGGGGACGAAGCCATGATCTTCATGCTCATCGTCGCGGCGACGCCGTACGTTGCGCGCATGGTGGAAAGTTCGGTGAAGGAGGTGGATAAGGGCGTCATCGAGGCGGCGCGGGCGATTGGAACGGGAACCTTCGGCATCATTTGCAAGGTGCTTCTGCCCGAGGCGAAACCCTCGCTCATCGTGGGCGCAGTCATCTCCACCGTCACCATCATCGGCTATTCCGCCATGGCGGGTACCATTGCGGGCGGGGGGCTCGGCTCCATCGCCGTAACGCAGGCGCGCGTTTCCAATGCACAGGATGTCATTTGGCTGTGCGTCGCGCTCATCGTCATTCTCGTGCAGATCATTCAGGAGGGCGGCATGTATCTTGCAAAGCGCTTCGATAAAAGAGTAAGTCGGAACCATAAAAATAAAAAAATCAAGGAAAAAGGAGAATAAAACCATGAAAAAAGTAATTGCAACCCTCGTTGCAACCGCAACCCTCATCTGTGCCGCGTTCGGCCTTGCCGCCTGCGGCGAGAGCTACGACGCAGACCACATCATCAAGGTCGGCGCCAGCCAGACCCCCCATGCGGAAATTTTGGAAGAGATCGAGGACGACCTCAAAGAGAAGGGCTATAAGCTCGAAATCAAGGTATTCGACGACTACATTCTTCCCAACACCGCCCTCGAAGAAGGGGAGCTCGACGCCAACTACTTCCAGCACACGCCCTACCTCAACACCTTCAACAGCGAGCACAAAACCCACCTCGCCGCCGTCGACAAAATTCACTACGAACCCTTCGGCGTCTACGGCAAGAACGTGAACGCGGCGGACTATGCGGCGACCAAGACGGGGCGCACCATCCTCATTCCCAACGACGGAAGCAACCTCGCCCGCGCGCTCTACCTTCTTCAGGATGAAGGGTATCTCACCTTGAAGACCACGACGTTCAGCGAATCCCTCACCACCGCGGACATCGCGGACCCCAACGGCAACACCGTGAAGGCCGTGGAGGCGCAGACGGTTGCGACGCAGTTGAACGAATCCGACAACGGCACCATCGCCGTCATCAACGGAAACTATGCGTTGCAGGCGAACCTCAAAGCTGCGGACGCGCTCGCCTTTGAGGACGCCTCGGGCGAAGCCGCACAGACCTATGCCAACGTCATTGCGGTGAAGGAGGGAAATGAGGAGAGTGCCAAGACGAAGGCGCTCCTTGCCGCCCTCAAGACGAAGAAGGTATACGATTTCATTACGGAAAAATACAGCGGCGCCGTCCGCCCCGTATTCACCGTATAGCATGAAACACATATGTCCGCATGCGAATGGGGGAGAAAGGCTTGTCCGAATTCGTATGCGGACATATCATTTTCTCCGCATTTGAGTGGATGGGGGATTTGTTTGGCTGTTTTTCCCGCAAAGGGTTGATTTTTCCGTGCGGATATGGTATACTGATAAAAATGGGCAAAGGAGGGAGAATATGGAGCCGAAGTATCACCGCATCCTGCTCAAACTCTCGGGAGAGGCCTTGGCGGGAGAACAGCGGTTCGGGCTCAACGAAGAGGTGATCGCGCGCGTCGTCGGGCAAATTGTCAAGGTGCACGCGATGGGCGTAGAGATCGGCATCGTGATCGGCGGCGGCAACTTCTGGAGGGGCAGGCAGGGCACCCAAATGGACCGCACCACCGCAGACCATATGGGCATGCTCGCGACCGTAATGAACGCACTCGCCCTGATGGATGCCATCGAACAGAGAGGGGTCCCCACCCGCGTGCAGACCGCGCTCAACATGGTCTCCGTCGCAGAGCCGTACATCCTCCGCAAGGCGCTCCGCCACTTCGAAAAGGGCAGAATTGTAATTATGGCATGCGGCACGGGCAATCCGTACTGCTCCACCGATACCGCAGCCGCCCAGCGGGCCTGCGAAATAGGGGCAGACGTCCTGCTCATGGCAAAGAATGTGGACGGCATCTACGATAGCGATCCGCGCACCAACCCCGATGCCAAGAAGTTTGATAGAATTACCTTCCGCGACGTCGTCTCGGGCGGTCTCAAGGCAATGGACGCGACTGCCGCCACGATGTGCATGGAGAACAACATCCCCGTGCTCGCCTTCGCCCTCGCAGAGGAAGATTCCATCCTCCGCGCCGTATGCGGAGAGCATCTCGGCACCCTCATTTCCAACGACTAACCCCATTGGGGAAAAGGAGATAATTATGGTAGACAACGAAAAGGTAGAGGAAATCTTTCTTACCCTCGAAGAGAAGCTCGAAAAGACGGTGAGCGTGCTTTCAAGCGACTACGCCGCCATCCGTGCGGGCCGTGCCAATCCCCATATTCTCGATAAATTGCAGGTGGAGGCCTACGGCATGCTCTCCCCGCTCAACCAGCTCGGGAACATTTCGGTTGCCGATGCGCGCTGCCTCGTGATCAGCCCGTGGGATAAATCCCTTCTAAAATCCATCGAGAAGGGCATTCTCGCCTCCAACATCGGCATTACGCCCACCAACGACGGCACCGTCATCCGCCTCGTCTTTCCCGAACTCACCGAGGAGCGCCGCCGCGACCTCGTGAAACAGGTGAAGAAGATGGGGGAGGACGCCAAAGTTGCGGCGCGCAACATCCGCCGCGAGGCGATGGACGCCATCAAGAAGATGAAGAACGGCAAGGAACTCTCTGAGGATGAGAGCAAGAACTGCGAGATCGATGTAGACGAAGCCGTACAAAAGACGATTGAAAAGATCGATAAGATTACGGCGGATAAGTCGAAGGAGCTCCTTACCGTCTGATGAAGGGCAACATTCCCGTTCACATCGGAATCATCATGGACGGAAACGGAAGGTGGGCGAAGGCGCGCCTTCTTCCGCGCGCTGCAGGGCACCGTGCCGGCATGAAGCGCATGATGGGGCTCGTGGAGCACATTTTTGCAAGTGGCGTTTGCTGCTGCACCGTGTTTGCGCTCTCCGCAGAGAACCTGCGCCGCCCCAAGGAGGAGCTCGAAGAGCTCTTCTCCCTCTTCCGCGAATACTTTTCCAAGAACGTATACCGCTTAAAGGAAAACGGCATCGCCTTAAAGACGATTGGAGACCTCACCCTCCTCCCGCCCGACCTTCAAGAGCTCATCGGGAAGGCGAAGGAGGATTCGAGCGGAGAGAAAACGCTCGTTCTGGCCCTTGCCTACGGGGGGCGGCAGGATATCCTCTCCGCATGCAACGAGGCGGTGCGCCGCGGGCAAATCGTGACGGAGCAAACCTTCGCCTCCATGCTCTCCACGGGGGGCATGCCCGCGCTCGACCTTCTCATTCGCACGGGAAGGGAGAAGCGGCTCTCCAATTTTCTGCTCTATGAGGCGGCATACGCAGAGCTGCTCTTTTCGGATAAACTGTTCCCCGATTTTTCGGATAAGGACTTCGATGCGGCGCTCGAAGAGTACGCCGCGCGGGACCGCCGTTTCGGCAAACTCGGCGGGGAGTAAACATGCAAGAGTTTATGGAAGAAACACAACCGCAACAAGCGCCGCAGCCCGAGCGGCATAAGATCGGGAATTTCGGGCTTCGCTGTATCACGGGCGTCCTCTATATGTTGACGCTCGCCGCCGTATTCGCACTCAAAGTTTTCGTGTGCGACCTCTTCTTTGATGCCATTCTGCTCGCCTTTGCGGGGGTGGGGACGTGGGAAATGACCCGTGCCTTCAAGGAGAAACTTCACCCCTCCCAGACGATCATCGTGATGGTGTTCGCCATCCTCGTGGTGCTTGCCTACGCCGTCTCCGATTTCATCTTCCAGGATGTGTTGGAGGTCCGCCTCCCCGAGAGCGGTATTTTGGATGAGAACGGCAAGATCAATAGCGATGCCATTGCCGCCCTCACGGGGCGCAACTACGCCCTCCACATCACCTTCGTGGTGTTCATCGCGGGGGTTGCGGTGCTCCTCGCCCTGCTCGTCTTTGCACACGAGAGTGTGACCCTCGAATCGACGGGGTATTCGCTTCTCTGCTACGTCTACCCCTCCCTGCTCCTCGTCGTCATTTCGGTCTGCAACCATTTGCAGAGCTATTCGGAGCTTGCGCTCCTCTTCGTATTCGTGGTCGCCCCCATTACGGATGCCTTCGCCTTCTTCTTCGGGAAACTCCTCGGCAAGAAGTTCCCCTTAAAGATGGCCCCCAAGGTATCCCCCAAAAAGACGGTGATCGGCGGGGTGGGCGGCCTCATCGGGGGCGCCATCGGGGCAGTCATTGTGTTCTTTATGTACTACGGCATCATGCAGCTTGACGGCATCGGCGTCACCGCGCAAGTCATTCGCGATATCCCCATCGATGCCCTCAACCTCTGCTTCTTCATGGGGCTCGGCGTAGTTGCCGCCCTCTTCTCGCAGTTCGGCGACCTCGTGGAGAGCGCCATCAAGCGCAAGGTGGGCATCAAGGATATGGGCAAAATTCTTCCCGGGCACGGCGGCATCCTCGACCGTATCGATAGCGCCCTCTATGCGGGGCTCATCGTGTGCGCCGTGATGGTGCTTCGGCTCATGATCGTGGGCTGAGCCGCATACAATAGAAAAGGGAACGCCCGCTTCGGCGGGCAATTTTTTGAATATGAAGATTGCACTCATCGGCTGTACGGGTAATATCGGAGGCCAGGCGCTCGACGTCGTGCGCCGCTACCCCGACCTCTTTTCAGTGACCGCGCTCGTCGCGGGCACAGACCGTAACCGCCTTCAAGCCTTAAAGGAGGAATTTCACCCCCGCATCGCCGTATGTGCGGAGGAGGCGAAGGATGTTGACCTCTTCTCGGACTGCGATGCGGCGCTCATTGCCGCAAGCGGCTTTGCGGGGCTTGCGTATACCCTCTCCGCCATCGAGGCGGGAAAGAAGGTGCTCCTTGCCAACAAGGAATCCCTCGTATGCGGGGGAGAGCTCGTGGTGCGGGCGGCCAAGGAGAAGGGGGTGGAGCTCGTGCCCGTGGATAGCGAGCACTCCGCCATCTTTCAGGCGCTCTCCATGCGGCACGATGTTCCCTTCAAAAAGCTCATTTTAACGGCGAGCGGCGGGCCCTTCCTGCACTACACCGAGGAGCAGTTGAAGGGGGTTACGGCAAGGGATGCCCTCAACCATCCCACTTGGGCGATGGGGGCAAAGATCACGGTGGATAGCGCAACGCTTCTCAATAAGGGATACGAGATCTTGGAGGCGAAGTGGCTGTTCGGCGCAGGGGAGGGGCAGATCGAGGCCGTGGTGCACCCTGAGAGCATCGTGCATTCGCTCGTGGAATTTGAGGACGGGGCGATGCTCGCCCAGCTCGGTTACCCCGATATGCACCTGCCCATTCAGCTCGCCCTCACCTATCCGAACCGCCTGCCCTGCACAAAGCCCTTGAATTTGGCGGAGCTCGGCGCCCTGCACTTCGAGCGGCTTCCCGAGGAAAAATTTCCCTGTTTCGGGCTCGCCGTCGAGGCGGGAAGGGTTGGGGGTACCGCCCCCACCCTTTTGAATGGGGCGGGGGAAGTGGCAGTACACGCCTTCCTCGAAGGCAGTATATCCTTTTTACGGATTGCGGAAACTATCAAAGACGTGCTCTCTCGTATCCCCGCAGAGCGGGCGGAGAGCTACGCCGCCCTTCAAGAGGCGGACCGCATGGCGCGTGCCGCCGCAACCTCGTTTATCTATGGCAAATAGTCTGTTGGCGGCAGGGGTCTGGCACATCATCGGGTCCGTCCTGCTTGCAATTCTCATCCTGCTCGTCATGATCACCATTCATGAATTCGGGCACTATATCGTGGGGAAGCTCCTGAATTTCAAGATCAACGAGTTCTCCATCGGCTTCGGCCCCGCCCTCTTCAAGCACAGAAACAAGAGGACGGGGGAACTCTTTGCGGTGCGGCTCATCCCCCTCGGCGGGTATTGCGCCTTCGATGGGGAGGACGGCTTAGAAGAGCCGCCCGAGGAGCCGTTTGCGGAAACGGAAACCCCGCCTGAAACTCCTTCCGAATCCCCTTCCGAGGGGCAGGAGCAACAGGAAGGGGCGGAGACCGTGCTCGTAACGCCCCCCGAAACGGTGGGGGAAGAACCTGAAAATGAGGCTTCGTCCTCAGACATGCCCCCAACCAATTTGATAGAAGGCGGGAATTCAGCTTCCGAAGAGCACAAGAATGAGGGGGCTCCCGCACCCACCAAACCCGCTCCGGGGGCGTTCACCGAAAAGAAGCCGTGGCAACGCATTTTGGTGCTCATCGCGGGGGCGCTCATGAATTATCTCTTGGCGCTCGTGCTCATCATCGTGCTCTTTTCGGGGTACGGCCAGACGATGATCGCCGTCTACCGCGCCGCCCCCACCGAGGAAATTCCCGCGGAGTACTGCCTCAAGGACCTCGATATTCTGCTCGAAGCGGAGGGGCGGGATCTCTACCTCACCACCGACCTCGCCAAGGCCCTCAACGGCAAGAAGGCGGGCGACCTCGTAACCATGCGCATCTCCCGCGTGACGGGGGAGAACGAGGAGACCAAGAAGTATATCCGTGAAGAGATGACGGTGGAAGTCATGCTCCGCGCCGATGTCTCCGTAAAGAACAGTGCAGACCTCGACTGCGTATACCGCGCCCTCGGGTTTTTGGAGGAGGAGAGCGAGGAGGGCACCGCGTTCTCCATCGCAAGCGCTTCCTACCGCTTCGGCTTCTTTGAAATGCTCGGCCGCTCCTTCGTGTATTCCTTCAAGATCGCGGGCTCCATCTTCAAAGTCATCGGGGAGCTGCTTACGGGCAAACTCGGGCTGAATGCCTTGGGCGGGCCCATCTCCACCATCACCATCACTTCGCAGGTGGCGGGGTCGAGCGCGCGCGGCTTCTTTGAAATTTCTGCCTACATCGGCGTCAACCTCGCCGTATTCAACCTTCTCCCCATCCCCGCCCTCGATGGGAGCAAGGTGGTATTCACCCTCATCGAATGGGTGCGCGGCAAGCCCATCAGCCGCAAGGTGGAGGCCATCATCCACACGGTGGGCTTCTTCCTCCTCTTGGGCTTCGCCGTCCTCGTAGACATCTTGCAATTCGTATAGAGCTTCTAAAAAAGACGCCCCTGCCGAAATCGGCAGGGGCGTCTGTGCTATGTTGGGTTACGCTTCGGGCGTACTCTCCTCCGAGGCCTCTTCCGAGACCGCTTCGGGGGCCTTCTTCTTGGGCTGATACTTCCTCGCCGCCTTCACAAAGGCAGGGGAGCTGAATACGATGATGCTCACCGCAATGACGATGGCGATATCGGGGAGGACGTAGCCCGATTGGTAGATGAGGCTGTAGAGCCAAACGGGTTGGCCTTCGGGAGCAAAGACGCCGAAGGCGAAGCAGCCCGAGAGGTAGTGGGAGACAAAGCGGGCAAGCCCCGCAACGATGCCGCCGAGCGCGATCTGCACCTGCGGGAGCTTATCGAGCTTCTTGACCTTTGCGAATACGCCCGCGAACCCGATGCAGGCATAGGCGGCGGGGTAATCGAGAATGAACTGCGCGGGGTGCAGAATGACGGGATCCTGAATGGCCTGCAAGAGCCCGAGGATGGCGCCCGCAAACACGCCCTTCTTCACGCCGAACATGTAGGAATAGAGGAAGATGGGCAGAAGGGAGGCGATGGTGATGGAACCGCCCTGCGGCATCTGCACGATGCGGAGGTAGGAGAGGGCGAAGCTCATGGCGATGGCCACGCCCGCGTAGGCGATGGACTTGCTATCGAAGCCGTACCCCTCATCTCTCCCGAGGAGCAGGGCGGCGGCGACGATGGCGGCGACGAATACGACTGCCGAGATGTACAGCCCGACTTGGTCTACATCGGCATTGGTGAGCCAATTATCTTCCGCAGGCTTGCCCGTAGAGAAATATACGCCCATGCAGACGAGGGTGGCGATGAGTGCGGCGCCGACGACGCAGGCGGCGAGGATGAGGGTGAGCTTTGCGGGCTTTTTATTGAGTGCAACGGCGCTTCCCGCAATGGCGAGAATGAGGATGAGCAGGGGCAGGAAGAGGATGAGGGTGAGGCCGTCCTCCAAATACGTCATGATGAGAAGGATGAGCCCGATGCCGCAGGCGTAGACGACGCCCGCAAAGAGTGCGGTCCTCAAAAACCGCTTCCGCACCTCCCCTTTGAGGATAAGGCAGGTGATGAGCACGGCGAGGACGAGCGCGACCGTAAACCAGAAGCAGATGCCGCGCACGGTGTTGAGCGGAGAATCGAACGTGATGGGGTACCACGTCGTATCCGCCAAGAGGGACAGGTGTAACATACGAAACCTCCGAAAAAATATTTGTGCTACCCGTCCCGAAGAAAAAACCGCCCGCGAAAAAACCGCAGGCAGAAAAAATTCCTTCAACCGTTCTTTCGTGCAAGCATTATCTTGCCCGATTCCAATGGTATCATCTCAGCCTTTTGAGGGGCACCCACGACGGATATTCACTTCTTTTCCAAGTATACAGCGTTTGGGGGGCAAAGTCAATTGTTTTTCGTTTGAATTTGTTGTATAATACAAAAAAGGAGGCACGGTATGCGAGAAATTTTTGCCGCCCTGCGCTTTGCATGGGATAAAAACCTTGCCGATAAGATCTATTGGTACCGCAGTGATTTCCCCTTGAAAGAGGGGGAGGAAGTGTTTGCGCCCGTCGGCATGCGGGATCGCATCCAGAAGGCCACAGTGGAAAAAGTTCTCTTCGGGGAGCCCGATCCCGCCCCCTACGATATGCGGCTCTTAAAATCGGTCGCCGCCCCCGCAAGCCGCCCCGTAGAGGCCGTGCGCGACTTCGGAGGGCACAGGATAGACGATCGGCACTACACCCGTTTCGGGAAAATTTACCTCTGTCCTTCCCGCGATATGCTCCCTGCTGAATTTGAGGGTTACATGCAATTTGAGGCACCCATGTCTGAAACGGATGCCGTAATTTGCGCCATTCTGAAGGGGAGGCCCGTCGTCCTTTTGGGGGAGGAGGGGAGAGAATTTGCCCGCGAACTTCTGCGCCTTGCACGGGGCGAGGAGGGGAGCTTGAGGGAGCGCGGCGTCTCCCAATATACACTTGCCGCCCTTGCCGTGTGCCTCGCTTAAGGGGGGGCGGGGGAGCTAAGACACATTTTTCCGCGGGTGAAAAAGAGCCGTTTGCAAATACTCATAAAGATATGCATATTATGCAATTATAACCTCTGCTTATACCCCCTATAAGGACAGCTTATAACAAAAAATTGAAATCGCCAAAAACGGGGCGTTTGGGGTGAAAACAGGGTGAAATTCGTAAATAAATACCGTTTTTGCCCGATAAAATGAGTGTTCGGCTATACTTTTGTGAAAAATTTTCAATTTTGCCCAAATCCAAATCGGGGGTAAATGCAGTTGACGGAATGCAAATTTCGTGTTATAATTCATAAAGCTACATATATAAAGGCGCGTATGTGTGCGCTACAAATAGATGATAGAAAGAACAAAACGCGATATGGAAAATTCGCAAAGATGAGGAACCATATGACCAAGAACGCAAAAAAGGTGAAAGCGGTGGCGCTCGGCGCCGCCCTCGTACTCTCCTCGGGGCTGTTGCTCACTTCCCAGATCCTGCCCGCCGTGGGCAGCTTCGCGAGCAGTGAGAACGTTACTGCCGCCGAGACGCCTGTCGTTTCGCCGTACACCCGCTCCATCGATACGGGGCGGTCTGCCGCGTACGACGGATCCGTCGTGAAGAAGCTCCCCGACGGGCTCAAGGAAAACGATGAAATTTCCATCGTCGTCGAGACGAAGGAGAAGGGCATCGTCTCCGCATACAACGCACAGCGCGGGGTCTCCCGCTATGCGGACGTCTCTTCCTATGCCGCCTCCTCTGCGGCACAGGCCATCACGCGCGAGATCGAGGATAAGAACTTTGCTGCCAAGCGCCTCCTCGAAAAGACGGGGGTGAAGTTCACCTACGGCAGTTCTTACGACGCCTTCTTCGGCGGATTCGAAGTGGTAGCCAAGGCGGGAGACTTCGCAGCCCTCTCCGCCGCCCTCGAGGGGACGGATGCCTTTGCCTACATCAGCGAGGAATACGCCGTCTGCGAGACGAAGGTCGTCACCAACGACGTCAAAGTATATGATACGGGTATTTTCGATAGCTCCGAATCCGAATACGACGGCACGGGCACCGTCGTCGCCGTGCTCGATACCGGCCTCGACTACGCCCACTCCGTATTCGACCCCGAACTCTTCAAAGGGCAGGAGACCTTCACCCGCGATACGGTGCAGACGACGATCAATACGAAGGGGCTCCGCGCCGCGGAAATGACCCGCGGGCTCAACGCCGCAAACGTATATATGAACGTCAAAGTTCCCTATGCGTACGACTACGCCGATGCCGATACCGATGTCTACCCCCTGAGCGAGGAGCACGGTACGCACGTCGCGGGCGTCATTGCGGGCAACAACGTCGGCTCCAAGAAAAATAAGGTAGGGGACCCCGAGATCGTGGGCGTCGCACCCAATGCACAGCTCGCCATCATGAAGGTGTTCTCGGATACCGAATCGGGCGCCCGTTGGACGTGGCTGCTCGCCGCTCTCGAGGACTGCGTACGCCTCGGCGTAGACGTCATCAACATGTCCCTCGGCAGCTCCGCGGGCTTCTCGGTGGAGACCGATCAGCGGCAGGCATACGTATACGACGACATCACGAATGCAGGCATCAGCCTCGTCGTCGCCGCCTCCAACGATTACAACTCCGGCTTCAACTCCGAAAAGAACGGCAACCTCGACCTCACCACCAACCCCGATACGGCGACGGTCGGTACCCCTTCCACCTACAATGCGGCGCTCTCCGTCGCCTCCATCAGCGGCGTCAAGACGCCTTACCTCAAATTCAACGATACCATTATGTACTTCACGGAGGCCTACGATGCGGCCTCCAAGGAGAAGGATTTCGTCAACGACATCCTCCCCGAAGGGACGCAGGAAGCAGACATCGAATACATCACCATCCCGGGCGTCGGCAGGATTGCGGACTACACGGGGTACGAAGAGAGGATCAAGGGCAAGATCGCCCTCGTCAGCCGTGGCGACAACACCTTCGAAGAGAAGGCGCGCATCGCCATCAACACGATGGGCGCCGCAGGCATCATCATCTACAACAACGTCTCGGGTGACATCACCATGACGGTCGGTTCCATCAACGGCGCCGTCTGCTCCATTTCGCAGGACAACGGCAAGCTCCTCGCCGCACAGCCCTCGGGATTCATCCACGTGAGCCGTGCACAGGAAGCGGGCCCGTTCATGTCTGACTTCTCGAGCTGGGGCCCCACGCCCGATCTTCGCATCAAGCCCGAGATCACGGCACACGGCGGAGAAATTCTCTCCTCCGTCCCCGGCCAGCGGTACGATAGGCTCTCGGGTACTTCGATGGCTTCCCCCAACCAGGCGGGCCTCACGGCGCTCATCCGCCAATACGTCGATTCCAAGTTCCCGAATTTACAGCCTCAGCAGAGGATCGCATACGTCAACCAACTCATGATGTCCACCGCGGACATCGCCTACAATGTAAACGGCCTTCCGTATTCGGTGAGAAAGCAGGGCGCAGGCCTCGCCAACCTCACCAAGGCTACCACCTCTCCCGCCTTCATCCAGGGCTTCGAGCGGGTAGACAACGAACACCTCTACGACGGCGGCTCCCGCTTCACCAATACCACCATCGATAAGGCGAAGATCGAATACGGCGACGACCCCGAAAAGACGGGCGTCTACGATCTGAAGTTCAACATCGTCAATGCCCTCGGAAGCGGCCCCCTCACCTACAACGTCGATGCCATAGCCATGACGGAGGGCGTGAGTGAGACGAGAACGAGCAAGGGTGACCAGGTCGTCACGCAGGAGGGGTATCTCCTCGACGGCGCAACGGTTACCGTAATTAAAGTGGAGGGGAACGGTTCGCAGAACCAAAACACCGTAACCGTGCCCACGGGCGGCACCGCGACCGTCACCGTCCGCATTCAGCTCGGGGATTCCGATAAGCAGTATCTCGACCAGTCGTCAGACCGCGTCGATGCCAACGGCAACACCCTCTACACCTTCGCAAACGGCATGTATGTCGAGGGCTACGTTACCCTCGCTCCCACGGATGCAAGCGGCATTGCGCTCAACGTTCCCTACCTCGCCTTCTACGGCGATTGGACGCAGGCGCCCGCCTTCGACCTCGATTACTTTGAGACCAACCGGGATGAGCTCGACGACTCCATTGATTTGCTCGATAAGACGCTCGCCGATATCTTCCCGACGACCCCCGTCGGCGGCCTCGAAGATGAGTACATCTCCTACCTCGGCGCCTATGCCTTCAATCAGGATGGCAGCGGCACCAAGATCTCCGCGACGCGGGATCACATCGCCCTCACCAACGATACTACGGGCGTCAACCGTATCTATGGGCTCTATGCGGGTCTCCTCCGCGGTGCACGCTACTTCAACATGTCGATCACGGATACGACGACGGGCGAAGTCATTTGGACCAAAGTAAAGGAGGGGCAGCGCAAGGCGTTCCAGGCCAGCCCTTCCTATGCGGAAGTCGATTTCAGAGTGGCCGATTTCGGCCTCAAGAACAACACGCAGTATCTCTTCCGTGCGGAGGCGGTGCTCGACTACGGCGACGGCGGCGTGGCCCACAACCTGAGAAGGACCTTCGAGTTCCCGTTCACGGTAGACTTCTCCGCTCCCGTCTTGGAGAACGTCGAGTTCTACACCGAGTACGACCGTACCAATAAGAAGAACAGGCTCTACGCGCGCTTCTATATATATGATAATCATTATGCACAGGCGATGCAGGTAGGGCAAGTCATTCCCTATGTGGGTCCTGAGAATTTCGAGGTCGCCCTCGAGGCCCTCTCCCTCACGCCCACGCCCATCTTCTCCGAATTCAATTCGACGAGCGTCGTCACCTACGAGCTCACCGATCACCTTGAGCAGATGCGCAATTCCACCACCCCGAACGACTTCCTCGTCATTCTCTACGACTATGCGATGAACGAGGGCATGTACGAGGTGAGCCTGCCCGACGACGTGAAGTATCTCTACTTCACCGAAGAGGACAGCACGGTTACGCTCAGCCCCAACGAGGTCTACACCCTCGAACCGCAGGTCTATCCCGCCACCGAATGGAGGGAGACGGTGCAGTATGTCTCCTCGAATGAGGATGTCGTGCGCATCGTCAACGGCAAACTGTTGCCCCTTGCAAAGGGCGATGCGACCGTCTCCGCCTACGCCGCAGACGTGACGTTCGAAAACGGCACCCCCTCCGCAGATCCGCTTGCCACGCTCACCGTGCACGTGCTCGGAGAGGGGGATGAGGGGTACGTGAGATACGATGCCCCCACCGTAGACGCATTCCGCATCACGGGCTACACGACGGATAAGGCCTTCTACTATCCCACCTATGAGGACCGCGACATCAGCCAGACGGGCTATCATACCGATTTCTCCGCCAACGCGACGATGTATCACCTCTCCATGTTCCCCACGGAGCAGGTCACGCTCGAATACGAAATTACAGAGTTCTTCCCCGATGATACCGAGGTAAGATTCACCTCCAATACGCCCAACATCGCCACCATCAGCGACAACGGCCAAATCACCGCCGTTGCAGAGGGCACGGGTTCGGTCTCCGTCAGCGTCTACGTAAACGATAAGAGCACCTTCTACGAACGCACCATCATGATCACCGTCAAGAATCCCTACGAGCGCAACGGCCCCTACCTTACGGGCTACCGCGGCGGCGGCTATGATTGGACGAATCCCGAAACGGGCGAAGTGGAGCACAACGTCGTAGCCATCCCCGCCTCCCTCGAATTCACCGATATTTCGGAATATGCGTTCTCGCATTACGATTTCATCCCGAAGGACCCCGGCGATCCCATCACCGAAGAGGATCCCTACACGAGCAAGGCATGGTATCTCGGCGAAAATGAGGACGTAAGAAAAGTCATCATTCCCGAAGGCGTAAAGACCATCGGCATGTATGCCTTTGCGGGCATGAAGGGCCTGGAAGAAGTCGTGCTCCCCACCACCTGCAATAAGATCGCGGCAGGCGCATTCATGGGCTGCACCAACCTCTGGAAGATCAACCTCGACCACGTGCAATTCATCAATGAGAATGCCTTCGGCCCCGGCACCATCCGCGATGAAACTACCCATGCCATCCTCGGCTACGAGAATGTCGGGCTGTACAACGTAGACTTCCTCGGCGCCTTGGGCGGAGAGCTCATCGGCGTCGGCAACAGGGCATTCTACGGTACCAAGCTGACGAATCTCGTGTTGCCCGCTACGACGATGTCCATCGGTTCGGATGCCTTTGCGGGCACCAACCTCATCGGCATCACCGTCAACGCCTCCAAGCTCAAGCTGAGCGAGGGCGCATTCGCGGACAATGCACAGCTGACGAGCGTCAACATCAATGCAGACGCCATCCCCGATAGCACGTTCGAAAACTGCACCAAACTTTCGAGCGTCACGCTCGGCAAGGACGTGCAGTCCGTCGGCGTCAACGCATTCGGCGGTTGCACGAGCCTGACTTCCTTCAATGTCGCAAGCGGCAACGAATTCCTCACGACCGATCAAAACGGCAAGTCGATTGCAAAGACGAGCGGCAGCGAGAAGGAGATCATCCTCGTTGCGCCCGGTGTCACGGGTACGTTCACCGATGCAGACGCAACTTCGGTTGGCGAGGGCGCCTTCGCGGGCACCAATTTGACGACGGTCAGCCTTTCGAAGGTCACCAAGTTGGGCGACTACGCCTTCTACGATTCGAACATCCGTAACTTCACCCTCGGTGCGCTCACCGAAATCGGCGCCTATGCGTTTGCGTACAGCAACCTTTCGGCGATGCCCGGCCTCGGCACCGATCCCTCCATCGGAAACTATGCCTTCTATAGCACCTCCCTTCGGGATGCCGTAAACATTCCCGAGAATACGGCGGTGGGCGAGGGCGCCTTCGCAAATTGCCCCATCACCTCGCTTACGGTAGGGGACGGCGCAACGCTCGGCGCGAGCGCCTTTGCCGCAAATCTCAGGCACGTGTTGGACAACGAGGCCAACTTCGGCGACGTGTTCCGCGTCCAATTGGTTGCACCCAACGCACGGCTTACCACGGTTACGCTCGGCAGCAACGTCACGGTGGGCGAGAGTGCCTTCGAGAATCAAATGCTCCTTGCAACCGTCACGGGGCAGCCCGTCTCGGTTGGGGATTACGCCTTCTACAACTGCGAAAAGCTCACGGCGATCGACCTCTCCTTGGCCACCTCGGTAGGGGCAAGCGCCTTCTCGGGAGAGCCGATCGAGGTACTCCTCTATTCAGGTGACATCACGAGCGCAACTGAGGTTTCCCTCGCGGATTTGTCTGAATTCTTCATCGCGGGCTCCCATGCGCCGAAGTTGACTTCCGTCAACCTCACCGCCCTCAAAGAGACCGAATCTACCCCCGCACTCGGGGCAGGGGCGTTCGCCTACGTCGATACCCTCACTTCGGTCACCTTCGGGGAGGAAGTTACCCGCGTAGCGGACGGCGCCTTCTACGGCACCCAGCTCTCCAACATCACGTGGGGCGGCATCAAGCAAATCGGTGCCCAAGCGTTTGCAACGACCGTCTACGGCACGATCGATTCAGAGCAGAAAGCGGAGGACGGCTACTTCAAGGATCCCAAGCGCATCCAAATCACGAGCCTTCCCGCAAGCTTTGATTCCATCGGCGCAGGTGCCTTTGCAGACATCGCAGACCTTCAGGAGAACGAGAAAGCCGAAGGGCTCAAGGATAGAACGCTCGCTTCCGTAGCCTTCAAGGCAGGCGTCACCATCGGAGACGGCGCATTCGAATACGGAAAGGCCATTAAGACTATCACGGGTCTCGAGGGCGCAACTTCCATCGGAGCAAGCGCATTCGCCAATGCTTCGCTCACGGATACACTCAACCTCTCCGCCGCAACCTACATCGGCGAATACGCCTTCCTCAACAACAGCGGCGTGGAGCACGTCACCCTCGGAAGCAACCTCACAGGGCTCGGCGATAATCCCTTCGCGGGCTGCAGCCTTCAGAAGTTCGGCAAGACGCAGGAAATCAAGTTCAACGGCAAGAAGGTCGGCGAAGAGACGGCATACACCTTCCAGATCAGCGATACCGTAAAGGTAATCGACGGCGCCCTGTATTGCAAGATGGCCTCGGGCAACTACGTTCTCATCACCTATCCCATCGCGGATACGGCACGGGAGTTCACCGTTGCCAACGGCGACTACACCTTCACAAAGGTAGATGCAGAGGGCAACGAGAGCACGTACACCGAACGGGTGAAGGTGGGCCGCATCGCAGCGGGTGCCTTCATGGGTAGCCAAAACCTCGTCTCCGTCGAGCTCTCCCTCTATGTGAGCGCCATCGGCGATAGGGCCTTCTACGGCGCCAAGAAGCTCGGCATTGTTACCTTCAAGAGCGTGCAGGCTCCTGCCCTCGAAGAGGTCTACGATGAGGATTACTTCAAGCTCGGCGCAGCATATGCCCCCTTCTTTTCCGATGAGGACATCACGGAGGAGCAGATCGAGCGTTACATGGTTGAAAAGCTCCCCGTAAACGAAGCCTATAAGACGTGGGCGCCCGTCATCTTCTACGGAGCGACCTTCCAGGATCGCATCGGCAGCAACGACATCGGCAACATCGTGATGGTGCGCCCGAAGAACGGAACGGGTTACGATTCCTTCATCATGCGGCAGTACTTCTCGCAGGTACTCGACGGCGCTGCGGCACCCCGCCAACTCACCCTGCAGGTAATTGACGCCATCGATGCCCTGCCCGCCTCCATCACTCTCAACGATAAGACGGCGGTCGAGGCCGCACGGGCGCTGTATAACCAGATCACCGAGACCGAACAGCAGGCCCTCGTCACCAATTACGAGAAGCTGACCTCCGCAGAGAACACCATCAAGTTCCTCGAAGGCGGAGCCGAACCCACAACACCCGAAGAGCCCACGCCCGAAACGCAGAACGACATCGTAAAGATCGTGCTTGCAATCTTCGTCGGCGTATTCGGCGTCGCGGCAATCGCCTTTGCGACCGCTTGGGCGGTTACGCTCGCAAAGCGTAACCAAACGGAGGAGGAAGAAATTTCCGAAGATGCCGATGAAACGGCAGCTTCCGATGAGACGACTTCCGATGAAACGGCAGCTTCCGATGAGACGACTTCCGATGAGGCGACCTCCGATGAGACGACCTCCGATGAGACCGAAGCGAGCGAAGAGCCCTTAGAAACCCCCGAAGAGCCCGAGGAGACGGATGGCAACGATAATACGGGCGACGGAGAGTAAATTATGAAGAGAAAGACCAAACTTATCGCCGTTCTGGCGCTGACTTCGTTGGCGGCGGCCACCCTCGGTGCCTGTGCTGCGGGCGGGAACCCGTATCCCTTGCTCCACTCCCACGGCAGCGACGTGAAGGTCCGCTACGATGCAACGGGCGGCTCCTTCGGTAACGGCAAAATAGACATCGTAGACGTATTGAAATCAGAGGACGTTGAAAAGGGCATTGCCCGTCTGCTCGAGCCGGGGTCTGACGTGCGCGGCAGGACGCCCGCCGAGAATTCCACGGTGAACCGCACGGGGTACAACCTCATCGGTTGGTACTCCAAGCGGACGCCGCGGGTGGATGCAAGCGGGAACCCCTTAAACGATGAAGGGGAGCCGTGCGAGGCCGAAGAGCAGGGGTATGTCTACGAAGGGCTGTGGGAATTCAAGGACGGCTACTCCGTCAACAAGCTCACGATGCCCGATCTCACCGAAGTCACGGATGAGGAGGGCAACACCTCCTACGAGCTCACCCTGTATGCCGCATGGGCACCCGGATACACCTACGATTTCTATTATGAGAAATCGGCAGGGGAGTGGGAGAAGTACGGTTCGTATACGCAGATCTCCCAGACGCTCGCCGTTCCGAATTGGAATGCGGGTACGGGAGAGCTGACGATGGGCGGCGTCCCCAAACGGGAGAATTACAGCCTCACCGCGCTCTATCAGGATGAAGCAAAGACGTTGCCGTACGCCAAAGATAAGCTCCTCACCCGCACGCAGGAGACCATCGTGCACACGGGGGTGATCGATAAAGAAAGGGGCACTTCCTCGAACATGGTCATGCCCGTCTACACCGAATGGCGGGAAGGAACGTGGTACCGCATCTCCACGGCAAACCAATTCGCAAGCAGTTTCAGCGCAACGGGGAGCTACGAGATCTTGAAGGACCTCGATTTCAAGAATGTATCCTGGCCGGGCTCGAGTGTGGGCTTCGAGGGCTCCATCGTGGGCGAGGGAGGCGTGAAGAAGATCTCCAACCTCACCTCCACCCAATCCAATTCCAACGTCGCAGGCGGCATGTTCGGGGAACTCAAGGCAACGGCCTCTATCAGGTATATCACCTTCGAGAACCTCACCTTCAACCTCGGCACGGCGACCCGCCAACAGGGCGGCCTCTACGGCCTCCTCGCGGGCAACATCTCGAGGGATGCAACGGTGCAAAACGTCACAGTTTCGGGCACCATCCGCCTCGGAAACCTCGTGAAGGAGCACAATTTCACCAATTTCACGATCGGGCTTCTGAGCGGCAACCTCGTAACACTCGGAATTTCGACGGCGAATATCAAGGTCGAAGTGCAGCAGGTTTCGATCGGCTACGACGATTCCGGCAATCCCAACATGGGTTGGCCCGTCACATTTGAGGTTCTTGAAGACGGCACCGTGCATGTGAGCGAGAATGCCGATAAGTCTCACAACCCCAATCCCGCTTCAGCGGAGTGAATATCAAACGGAAAATAATTCGGAGGAAATCAGAATGAAAGGAAGTAAATGGACGAAGAGAATCGTCTCTGTGGCCCTCGCGGGTGTGCTGGGCTGCGGAGGGGCCGTCGGGTTGGCGGCCTGCAAGGGCAACGGCGATCGGGCCCTCGTCATTATGACGGAGGAGCTCAACGGCCTCTTCAACCCCTTCTATTCGACGGCGGGCACCGATATGGACGTCGTCGGGCAGACGCAAATCAGCATGCTTGCCACGGACAACGAAGGGAAGGTCTCTTACGGCAACGAGGAGCCCTGCCTCGTGCTCGACTACGATCAGACGACGACGGGCACGGGCGATGCCGCGAGGACGGAATACCGCTTCGTGCTCAAGAACGGGCTCAAGTTCTCGGACGGCTATGCCGTAACGATGAACGACGTGCTCTTCAACATGTACGTCTACCTCGACCCCGCCTACACGGGCTCGACGACGATGTATTCCACCAAGATCGACGGGCTGCAGAGCTACCGTACCCAGAGGAATGTCTCGGGGGACGGCACCGCCGAAGAGGATGCGCTCACGACGCAGGCCAACGGCAGAGCTTCCAACCGTATCAATGAGCTCATCGCCGTGTTCCATACGTTTGAAACGCAGCCCGGCGCGGGCACGTACAGCGCGTCCGAGTTGGAGATGCGGGATAAGATCAGCACGTGGGCGTTCCAGGGGTCCGGCTACAAGAAGGCCATCGCCAAGAACGGTGAGATCTCGGATGCGGATGCACGTGCGCAGCTCCTCGCCGACTACAACGATACGCTCACCGAGTTCCGCACCGAGCTCGAGAACGACTACAAGGCCGCGAAGGATTCCTTCTCCGAAGAGCCCTATAAGAGCGCACCGATCTATGCGACGGGCGGGACCAAGCTCCTCCGCACGGGCTTCGATGAAGTGACCGCCTTCATGTTCATGGAGGGCTTCGCCACCGTCGAATACGGCAAGGATGCCCAGCAGAAGGAAGATAGAACGAAGATCGAAAAAATTACGCTCGGCTACAACAACGAGCTCGTCACGACGCAGGACGCTGCGATCGACCATGTCTACAAGGCAACTGTACAGCCGAGCTTCGATAACATCCTCTCCTATTGGGCGACCGCGGGCACGATGAGGACGAACTTTGCCTCCAAGGCGAGGGACGTCATTCTCCACGAGAACCTCACGGGCAATCAGCTTGCGATCGACCACATTTCGGGCATTTCCTCCCTCGGCCACGATGCAAGCTTCACCGCAAGCGAAGTCACCGTAAACAACCACACCTACAAGCTCGCCAAGACGCATAACGAGGATGCCTCCTCCAAGGATTTCGGCAAGCCCTCCAACGAAGGGGAATACGATATTCTCAGGATCGTGGTAGACGGCACCGACCCGAAGGCCATTTGGAACTTCGGCTTCACCGTTGCACCCTATCACTACTATTCGGATCCTTCGAGCGAAGCCTGCAAGATGGATATCAAGAATAACAAGTTCGGCGTGGAGTGGGGCTCCTTCGACTTCATGACCAAGGTCATTCAGGGCAACAATGCCAACGGGCAGAGCAAGAACAAGGTGCCGCTCGGCGCAGGCCCCTATGTGGCAACCGATAAGGACAACAACGACAACCCCGCAGGCAATGCCTTCATTGCGGACAACGTCGTCTACTACAAGGCCAACGAGAATTTCTCGCTCGACGGCACGACGTCCAACAAGCCCAAGATCGAGAATATGCGCTATCAGGTCGTCTCCTCGTCCAACGCCCTCAATCAGCTGAAATCTGGTTCCGTGCACTTCGTCGAACCGCAGTACACCCCCGAGAACTATAAAGAGCTCACCGGTATGGTAAAGGACGGCTTCAAGTCCCTCGATACATGGCAGCTCGGCTACGGCTATATCGGCATCAATGCGGGCAAGGTAAAAAATATTTATCTCCGCAGGGCCATCATGGCGGCGATGAATACCAAACTCGCGCTCGAGTACTACGGCGACGCGGCGGCGAATATCTATTGGCCGATGTCCCTCGTCAGTTGGGCATATCCGAGAGAGGCGGGTTATACTTATAACCCCGAACGTCCCCTCGATCGGAAGCTCGACGACAACGGCACCGACTACGCCGGTCCCTTCCTCGGCGATACCGAAGCGATTGCGATGATCAACAAGTACATGGGCCTCGCGGGCAATTACAGCCAATCCGAGCTCAAGCTCACCTTCACCATCGCGGGCGCAAACCTCACCGAGCACCCCTGCTTCCAGGTATTCAAGCATGCGGCAGACCTTCTGAACAGCTGCGGTTGGAGCGTCGAAGTCATGCCCGACGTCAACGCACTCACCAAGCTCTCCACGGGTTCGCTCGCCGTATGGGCGGCAGCTTGGGGCTCCACCATCGACCCCGATATGTATCAGGTGTACGATAAGCACTCCACCGCTTCCTCCACCTACGCATGGGGCTACCGTGAAATTCTCGCCTCCGAGAGCACCTATCCCGATGAGAACAGGATCCTCAATGAGCTCTCCGAGCTCATCATGGATGCCCGTGAGACGATGGATGAAGAAATCAGAAAGCCGCTCTATAAGCAGGCGATGAAGCTCGTGCTCGACCTCGCCGTAGAGCTTCCCGTCTACCAGAGAAAGGCGCTGTATGCCTACAACTCCAACGTCATTGACGAAAATTCCTTCCCGAAGGGCTCAGACGGCAAGGTGCTCATCAACTCCTATGCCTCCCCGCTCTCGAGGATCTGGGATCTCGAATTTAAGAAGTAAAAAAGGGGCTCTTCTCCCCCGCACGGGGGAGTAGGGCAAGCCCCGCGAAATTTCACTGCGGAGCAGTTTATGTTAAAATACATCATCAAAAGAATTTTATATGCGATCCTGATCCTGCTCGGAGTCTCGCTCCTGCTCTATATCCTCGTCCGCATGATGCCCGTCTCCTTCGTCGAGGCGAAAATCGTGGCGATGAATCAGGGCGGGGCACAAATTCCCGAAGAGACCATTCAGGCGATGTACGCGATGTACGGCTTGGGCGACAACAGCTTCGGAGGTATCCTGAGCGGATACTTCTCGTGGCTCGGCGCCCTTGCCCGCTTTGACCTCGGCACGAGCTGGCTGCAACAGAATAGTGTGCTCGATGAAATTGTCAACCACATGGGCGTCTCCTTCATCATCGCCTTCATCGCCATCATCTTCGAGTATCTCATCGCCATCCCGCTCGGCGTTACGGCGGCGACCCACCAGTATTCGGTTCGGGATTACACGGTGACCGTGCTCGTCATGATCGGCATTTCGCTCCCGTCCTTCTTCTTCGGGCGCGTCATGCAGAACCTCTTTGCCATGCGGCTCGGGTGGTTCCCGCCCGCAGGGCTCACCGATGCCTCCCAGAATTTCTCGGGGGCGGCCCTCATCGGGGACTATCTCTCCCACATCTTCCTGCCCCTCGTCGTGATGGTGCTCCTCAGCGTGGGCGGCACGATGCGGTATATGCGCACCAACATGCTCGAAGTACTCACCTCCGATTACATCCGCACGGCGCGCGCAAAGGGGCTCCCCGAATCCAAAGTCATCTATAAGCATGCCTTCCGCAATACGATGATCCCCATCGTCACCATGCTCGCGGGCGTGCTTCCTTCCCTCTTCTCGGGCGCCATGATCACCGAGCAGGTGTTCGATTTGCCCGGCATCGGTAACGTTGCCCTCAAGGCCATGCAGGCGGCGGATATCCCCTTCATCATGGGGTACAACATGTTCCTCGCCTTCCTGTCCGTCATAGGCGTACTCCTATCCGACCTCATGTACGCCATCGTTGACCCGCGCGTCAAACTCTACTAAAGGAGGGGATCATGGAAGAAAAGAATAACAATGAATATCCCGAACTCCCCGAAATTCCCGAGATCGGATCCGCGGAAAACGAAGCCGTACTCCCCGAAGAGGATAATCTCGATAAGAACGTCAGGCTGCTTTCGCCCGCGCGCATGGTTGCCCGCCGTTTCTTCCGCTCCAAGCTCTCCATCATCGGGCTCGTGATGATCGTTGCCCTCATGCTCCTCTCGTGGTTCGGCCCCTTGTTCTACCACGTATGGGGGGAGACGCAGGAGGATACGAGCGGCGGCACCGAATACAGCAGCGAGGCCATCACCGCCACCGATCCAGAAACGGGGGAGACGTATACCGTCTACCAAGTCATTGAGCGCCAGACGGAGATCAATATCCTCGATGCGCCCTCCGCACAGCACATTTTGGGCACCGATAAGATGGGCATGGACGTCTTTACCCGCCTCATGTACGGCGGAAGAATTTCGCTCACCATCAGCTTCATGTCCGTGTTCGCCGTCACCATCCTCGGCGTCATATTCGGCGGCATAGCGGGGTACTTCGGCGGCGGAACGGACAACGTCATCATGCGTATTTGCGATATCCTGATGTGCCTGCCGAGCCTGCCCATCATGCTGATCATCGGTACTCTTTTCGATTCGTGGGGCGTGCAATCGCAGTACCGTATCTACCTATTGATGCTGTTCTTAACGCTCATCTCATGGCCGGGCATCGCCCGCCTCGTCCGCGGACAAATTCTCTTCCTCAGGGAGCAGGAATACATGGTCGCGGCGGAGGCCATGGGATTCTCTACGGCGCGCAAGATCGTGAAGCACCTCGTGCCCAACGTACTTCCGCAGCTCATCGTCTCCATGACGCTCTCGCTCGGCAGCATGATCCTCTCCGAGGCCACCCTTTCCTACTTGGGCCTCGGCGTCAAGGCACCGTATGCCGCATGGGGCACCATGATCAACATCGTCACCGAAGATACGAGCGTTCTCCAGAACAACTTCAACGTCTGGGGCCCGCCCGGGATCTGTATCGTCATTGCCGTCCTCGGATTCAACTTCATCGGAGACGGCCTAAGAGATGCGCTCGACCCGAAGGCAAGGAGGTAAAGTATGGAGGAAAAGAAGAGTAGCCATTACCTCACAGGCAAAGAGATCCGCGCGATCGTTAAATCCAATAACAAAATTATCCGCGTCCTCGAGAAGAAAAAGCATAGAAAGGCGCAGGAATCCGAATTCGTCTCCGAGATGAAGGATGCGCGAAACATCCTCGAAGTGGAGAATTTGCATTCCTATTTCTTCACCGATCAGGGCGTGGTGAAGGCCGTAAACGGCGTCTCCTTCGAGATCCCGCAGGGCTCCACGGTGGGCGTCGTCGGCGAGAGCGGATGCGGAAAATCGGTCACGAGTATGTCCATCATGCAGCTCCTGCAGGGGCCGTACGGGCAAATTTACGATGGCGCCATCCGCTTTAAGTCGTACGATTTCAAGCGGGACGCACAAGGCAAGCCCATTCCCATCTATGAAAAGGATGCGGATGGCAACGTCATTATGGAGCCCGTCACCGATAAGAAGGGCAACCCGAAGCTCGACCGTGACGGCAACCCCATGACGGAGCCCAAGCAGAAGCGGGATAGCTACGGCACGCGGCAGTTCGAGATGGAGGAAAAGACCTTCGACATCGCGCAAATGCCCATCAAGGAGATGCACAGGCTCCGCGGCAGGCAAATCGCCATGATCTTCCAGGAACCCATGACGAGCCTCAACCCCGTGTTTACGATCGGCAACCAGCTCGATGAAGTCACCCTCCTGCACTTCCCGGGGTCTACCCGTGAGGATGCGAAGAAGCGCTCCATCGAGATGCTCAACCTTGTCGGCATCGCAATGCCCGAGCGGGTGTATAAATCGTACCCCCACGAACTTTCGGGCGGTATGCGCCAACGCGTGATGATCTCTATGGCGCTTGCGGGCGACCCCCGCCTCATCATCGCCGATGAGCCTACGACGGCGCTCGACGTCACCATTCAGGCGCAGATCCTCGATTTGCTCCGCGAACTCAAGGAGCGCATCAACGGCTCTATCCTCCTCATCACCCACGACCTCGGCATCATCGCCGAAATGGCGGATTACGTCGTCGTCATGTATGCGGGCAGGATCATCGAAAAGGGGACGGCATCCGAGATCTTCCATCACCCGATGCACCCGTATACGATAGGTCTGCAAAAATCCAAGCCCACCATGGATTCGGAGACCGATTCCCTCTTCAACATCCCCGGGAACGTCCCCAATCCCATCGATATGCCGAATTACTGTTACTTCCGTGAGCGTTGCTCGGGTTGCATCAAGAAGTGCTTCGGCGATTACCCCGAAATGGTCCAAGTCAGCCCGACCCATTGGGTTGCCTGCCATCTCTACGAAAAGGAGGAGACCGAATGAGCGAAGAAGATAAGAACAGAAAGGATCCTCCCTTAGAGAGCCCCGAAGCGCCCGCCGTAGACCGCGAGGCCCAAAAGGCCGAAGCGCAGGCGGCGCGTGAGGCGGAGCGGGCGGACCTCGAAAAGACGAAGGCGGAGATCCGTGAGAAGAAGCAGGCCATCGATGAGGCCAGCCGTGCCCGCATCGAGGAAGCCGTAAAGCGCACGGAGGAGATCCGTGCGGCGGCGAGAGAGCGCAGTGCCGAAGAGGCCAACGAGAAGGAGGTAGCCGAGGAGCAGAAGCGCATCAGCGCCGAACTCAAGGCGACCATTGCCGCCGAAAAGAAGCGTGCAGCACAGGAAAAGCGCATCGTAGAGCTTACCACCATCTCCGCGACCGAGCAGGCCAAGCTCGATCAGAACCGTGAATGTGAGCGGACGGGGGACTTCACCCTGTTCGACGATGAGGCCGAGAGCCGTATGGAGGCGAGGAAGCACGAGCTTGCCGCCTTTGCCGATCGGGACAAGGCGCCCGACCCCGATGCCCTCCTCGAAGTACGCCACCTCAAGATGTACTTCCCGCTCAAGAAATCCCTCTCGGGCAAGACGTTGCTTGCCCTCCGCGCCGTAGACGACGTCTCCTTCAAGCTGAAGGCAGGGGAGACGCTCGGCATCGTCGGCGAGAGCGGCTGCGGCAAGACGACGATGGGCAGAGCCGTATTGAAGCTGTACCGTCCCACGGGCGGGCAGATCTTCTTCGACGGCACCGATATCGCAAACTTCAAGCCGCGGGAGATGCGGCCCCTCCGCACCAAGATGCAGATCATCTTCCAGGATCCGTATTCCTCCCTCCCGCCCCGCAGTACGGTGGGCGGCATCCTCTCCGAACCCGTCAAGGTACATAAAATCGTGCCGAATGCGGAGGTGAAGGATTACGTCATGCAGCTCATGGAGCAGTGCGGCCTCCGCGATTACTACTACGAGCGGTACCCGCACGAGTTCTCGGGCGGCCAACGCCAACGCATTTGCATCGCCCGCGCCCTCTCCGTGAAGCCTCAGCTCGTCGTCTGCGATGAGCCCGTCTCCGCGCTTGATGTCTCCATTCAGGCGCAGATCATCAACCTGCTCCGTCAGCTCCAACAGCAAATGGGGCTCACCTACATGTTCATCTCGCACGACCTCTCCGTCGTCAAGCACATTTCGGATAAGATCGGCGTCATGTACCTTGGGTCCATGGTGGAGTTCGGGGATAAAAAATCCATCTTCTCCAACCCGATGCACCCGTATACGCAGGCGCTCTTCTCCGCGGTCCCCAATCCCAACCCCGATGTGAAGATGGACCGTATCGTGCTCAAAGGGGATATCCCTTCCCCCGCAAACCCGCCGCTCGGCTGTAAGTTCCACACGCGTTGCCCGAAGGCGACCGAGATCTGCAAGCACGTTGCGCCCAAGTATCGGGAATACGAGCCCGGGCACTTCGTTGCCTGCCACTGCTATCCGCAGGAGGATGAATGAGCAAGAAGAATGAGAAGGAGCGGTTAGCGGACCCCGAAAAGGAGCCCGAAGCGGAGCCCCCCAAGGAGCCCGAAAAGAAGAAGGAGCAGAAGATCATCTATATCGACGACGGTTCTACGGTTGCGGATATGAGCGGGACCTTCAAGAAAGGCCCGCCCAAGCCCCGCTCCACCGCCAAGGAAAAGGCAAGGACGTATTTCGCCGTCGTAAAGAAGATGATCGTTCCCATGCTCTGCACCCTCTTGGCGTTTACGCTCGTGTTTGTGTTCATGCTTGCCATTGCGGGAAAGCTGTGGTGATCATTCCAAAAGAGTTATGCAACGGTTCGGCCCATCGCCGGGCCGTTGATTCTTTTTACGGTTTTGGTTTGCGGATGAAATTTTTTCATGAATTTCCCCCAAAGGATTGTGTTTTCGCAAGGAAAATGTTATAATAGTTCCGTATATTGATGCTGTGGAGGAAAACGCATGCTGAAGATAGTCGTTGACGCGATGGGCGGCGACAACGCCCCCTCCGAAATCGTGAAGGGCGCCATCATGGCGCTCGACCTGAGAAAGGATTTCATGGTCGTGTTTACGGGCGAGGAGGACCTCGTCATGCACGAACTTTCCAAATATAAGTACGATGTCTCCCGCGTAGACGTCGTGCACTGCACAGAAGTCATTACCAACGACGATACGCCCACGAGCGCCGTCCGCACCAAGCGGGATAGCTCCCTCGTGGTGGGGCTTCGCCTCCTCAAGACGGATCCCGATGCGGGCGGCTTCGTCTCCGCAGGTTCCACGGGCGCGGTGCTCACGGGGGGAATTATGCACATCGGCAGAATAAAAGGAGTGCTTCGGCCCGCCCTCTGCCCCGCCATCCCCAACGTGCACGGCGGCGTGACCCTCCTCTGCGACTGCGGCGCCAATGCGGAATGCAAGCCCGCCTACCTCGCCCAATTCGGCGTGATGGCGTCTGCGTATGCTAAAATTGCTTACGGCATCGAGGATCCCCGCGTGGGGCTTCTCTCCAACGGCACCGAAGAGCACAAGGGTGACCCCCTCCATCAGGAGGCACGGGCGCTCCTTGCCGCCACCGAGGGCATCCGCTTTGTGGGCAACGTCGAGGGGCGGGATATCATGTATGGCGATATCGACGTCGCCGTCTCCGATGGGTTCTCTGGCAACGTCGCCTTAAAGGCCATGGAGGGGTGCGGAAAGACGGTCGGCACCATCCTGAAGGAAGAATTTTCGCGGTCGGCGGGCGGAAAGTTTGCCTATCTCTGTGCCCGCAAGCAAATTTCCAAGGTCAAGGATATGCTCGATTACTCCAAGCAGGGCGGTTCGGTATTCTTGGGGCTGAGCGGCGTCGTCGTGAAGAGCCACGGCTCCTCGAAGGCCAATTCCATTGCCGCCTCCGTCTGCCAGACGGTGGATGCGAGCCGCGGCGGGCTCGTTGAAAAGATTGCCGAAATGTTGGAACACTCCCATCTCTCGGCGGGTGACGGCAAGTGACGAGCGGGGAGACGTGGACGGCGGGGACGCGGGAAGAGGTCGAGGCCCTGCTCGGGTACAAATTCCAACATGAGAAGTTGCTCATGACGGCGTTTACGCACACCTCGTATGCCAACCACACGGGGGAAGAGAGCAACGAACGGTTGGAGTTTTTGGGAGACGCCGTGCTCTCCCTCGTCGTGACCGAAAAACTCATGCGCGGAGACCGCCGTGCCGATGAGGGGGACCTCACCGAGCTTCGGAAGCAGTACGTCTCACGGGATGCGCTCACCGAATCGGAGGGGCGGCTCAACCTCATGCGCTACCTTCGCCGCATGGGCGGGGACAACAACATCGCAGGAAAGACCAACTCCAACCTCTTCGAGGCAGTGATCGGCGCCATCTATCTCGACGGCGGGCTCCCTGCCGCCAAGGCCTTTTTGGAGGAGCACCTCGTCGAGCGGGAGAGCGTCAACTATAAAACCATTTTGCAAGAGTATGTACAGGAGCGCCAGAAGGCTATTCCTCGGTACCATGTTCACGGGAGCGGCACGAAATTTGAGTGTACCGTGTCCGCATTGGGGGCTGAGGCCTCGGGCATGGGTGCCAGCAAGAAGGCGGCGGAGACCGCCGCCGCGAAGGCGCTTCTCAAAAAACTGAGAAAAGGGACAAAATCATAAGGGGACATCGATGAATTTTAAGGAAGTGCGTCTTTCGGGCTTCAAATCCTTTGCCGATAAGACGACGATTAAATTCGAGGACGGCGTAACTTGCATTGTCGGGCCCAACGGGTGCGGCAAGAGCAACGTCGCGGATGCCGTGCGCTGGGTGCTCGGGGAGCAGTCCGCAAAGACGCTCCGCGGCTCGAGCATGCAGGACGTCATCTTCGCGGGTACCGAATCGCGCCGCCAGCTTTCATTCTGCGAGGTGACCCTCGTATTCGATAATTCGCAGCACCTCTTCGATATCGATTACGAAGAGGTCGCCATGACGCGCCGCCTCTACCGTTCGGGGGAGAGCGAATACCTCATCAACATGCAGCCCTGCCGTATGCGGGATATCACCAACCTCCTGCACGGCGTGGGCATCGGGAAGGAGGGGTACTCCATCATCGGGCAGGGCAAAGTCGTGCAAATTATGACGTCCAAACCCGAGGAGCGCCGCGCCATCTTCGAGGAGGCCACGGGCGTCATCGGCTTCAAGACAAAGAAGGGCGAGATCGAGCGCAAACTCGAGAGCGCGAAGGATAATCTCACCGTATTCGCCCAGCGCATGGATGAGACCGAGCGCACCTTAAAGCCCCTCGAAAAGCAGGCGGAGGTCGCCCGAAAGTGCCGTGAATACGATGCCAAGCTCAAGTATGAGGAGGTCAACGCCTTCCTCATCCGAAGCGATACCTTTGAGCAGGATACGGGGGTACAGAGGGCCATCATCGCCTCTGCCGATGCCGAGCTTTCCGAGCTCGAGGCCCGCCTCTCCCTTCTCGATGCGGAGGAGACGGCTTCCCGCCAGAAGATCGCCGCCTTCGACGATAAGATCCGCACCCTCAACTTAAACCTCCGCACCTTCGAGGTGGGCATGGCGGAAAAGACGGGGGATTCCAAAGCGCTCGGCGAACGCATCCAATCGTACCGCCGCCAGCTCGACCGCGCCGCAAACGATATCGGCGTGGCGCATCTCCGTATCAAGGAAATCGACAACACCGTCGCGGGCAGTGCCAAGAAGGCGGAGGCGTGGGATAAGCGCATCGCGGAGATCGAGAAGGAGCGTACGCGGCTCAACGAAAAGATCCGGGAGATCGATGCCCGCCTTGCGGTCTACGAACGGCTCTCCGATGAGAAGCGGGCGAGCGAGCTCTCCTCCATGGAAAACTTGGCAGACGTCCGCGCCAATGCGGGAAGCCTCTCCGCCAAGCGGGATGCCGCGCAGGATAGGATCTCCGAAGTGGAGGCCGCCATCGAGAAGGCACAGGCCCGCAGGGAGGAGTTCTCCATTCAGCTCGCCGCTGCGACCAAGGAGAAGCGGGAGCACGAGGCCTTCCTCGACGGCAAGGCAAAGCGGGAGGAGGAGTTCAATTCCGAAATCGCAGACCTCATGCGTTCCGAACAGCAAATTTCGGAGGACATCGTAGACTGCAACACCTCCATCAACAGCCTCACCAACAATTTGGAACTCTACCGCAACCTCAAGAACCGCTTCGACGGGTACAAGGATTCGGTGCGCCGCCTGCAGACGGATGCCCGCCATAACCCCGAACTCAAGAAGCGCATCTTGGGCTCCATCGCCGATATCGTGCGGACCGAAAAGAAATTCGAGGTCGCCATCGAGACGGCGTTCGGCAACAACATGCAGAGCCTCGTCACCGATACGGCGGACGACGCCCGCTATTTGATTGAATACTTACACCGCACGGACGGCGGCGTCGTCACCTTCCTGCCCGTCGAGACCCACCGCCCCCGCCCCGATTCGAGGGAACTTTCGCAGGCCCTCGGGGAGAATGGCGCCATCGGGCTTGCCTGCAACCTCGTCACCTATAATTCGTATTACGACAACGTCATCAGAAGCCTTCTCGGTAACACCCTCATTTGCGATACCATCTCGAGTGCGACCGCCATTGCGAGGCGGCACCCGCGGGCGTTCCGCATCATCACGCTGAGCGGAGACATCATCGCAACGAGCGGCTCCATGACGGGCGGCTCCCGCCGCCGTGAGAGCGGAAACCTGCTCGCGAGCGAGCGCAACATCAAGGAGACGGAAGATAATATCGCCCGCAAGAAATCGACTTTGGAACGCCTTCGTGAGGCCCTCGTCTCGTGCGGAAAGGAGCTCGAAGAGACCCGTGCCGCCCTCGAAGCGTACCGCATCCGCGTGCAGGAGGAGACGGCGAAGTTCGCCACCGCCGCCCAACAGGAAGTGGCGCTCTCCGGCCTCGTTTCGGATGCCGAATCGGACGTCAACGAGTACACCGCCCTCTTGGAGCGGCTGAAGAGTACGGTCTCCGACCTCGAATCGGAGGCAAGCTCGGTTGCGGAGAACGAGGAGCTTCTGAGCAAGATCCGTGCCGAAGCCGCTTCGGAAGCTGAGGCACAGAACAGGCGCAGTGAACAGCTCCGCCTCGATAAGGCAGAAGCGGAGGAGAAGCTTCACGATCTGCAGGTAGAGCTTGCCACCATCTCTTCCTCGCGGGCGGCGGATGAGGAAAACCTCGCGCGGCTCCGTATCGAGAAGAGTAAGCTCTTGCAGGAGATCGAGGAGACCCGCACCAAGGTCGCCGCCATGCAGACCTCCCTCGAGCAGACCGAGCGCGAACAGGAAAAGGTCGCCCTCTCCGATGAGGAACAGCGGGCCGTCGATAAGATGCGGGCAAGCCTCGAGCAGGAAGAGGCGGGCAAGCGGGCGGAGAACGAGAAACAGCTCCGCTTCAGCGAAGAGCGCCGTGCCCTCATCACGCGGCAGTCCGTGCGCAGTGAGGAAAAGCACGCCGCCGAGGTGGAGATCGCCAAGGCAGAGCGTGACCTCGAGAACTTGCGCCTGCAGCTCGATGAGAAGTATAACCTCACCTATGAGACGGCGAACGAACTCCGTGACCCCGATTACAACTTCAAGGATTCGGATGCCAACATCGCAAGCCTCAGGCATAAGATCCGTGCCCTCGGCCCCGTCAACCAGACTGCAGTCGAGGATTACGAGGAACTGCTCGCCCGTTACACCGATATGCAGACGCAGAAGCAGGACCTCGAGAAGGGCATCGAGGACCTGACGCAGGTGCTCAACGAACTGCGGGATACCATGCAGAAGCAGTTCGACGAGGGCTTCAATGAGATCAACCAAAACTTCTCGGTGGTATTCAAGGAGCTCTTCGGAGGAGGCAGGGCGGAGATGCAGCTCGACCCCGATGCCCCCGATCCCTTGGAGGCAGGCGTGGAAATTATCGCATGCCCGCCCGGCAAGAAGCTCTCCAAGATCACCCTCCTCTCGGGCGGGGAACAGGCGCTCACGTCCATCGCCATTCTGTTTGCGATCCTAAAATCCCGCCCCATGCCCTTCTGTATCTTGGATGAGATCGAAGCGGCGCTCGATGAGGCCAATGTAGACCGCTTTGCAAAGTACCTCAAGAAGTTCTCGCAGGATACGCAATTCATCGTCATTACCCACAGAAAGCCCACTATGACGCAGGCAGACGTGCTCTTCGGCGTCACCATGGAGGAGAAGGGCGTCAGTAAGATCGTATCCGTCAAACTCTCCGAAGTGGAGAGCAAGCTCGGCGGGGATACCGTAGTCGCATAGCGGAGGACGTATGGGATTTTTCGGCAAGATACGCGAAGCTCTGAAAAAGACGAAGGAAGGGGTAGCGCTCAAGATGCGCCACCTCTTCCTCAAAAATAAGATAGGGGATGCCTTCTACGAAGAACTTGAAGAGATCCTGATCTCCGCGGATGTCTCCGTGCGCACGGCGGAGGAAGTCGTGGAGGAAGTCAAGGAGGAGGCCATCGGCGGGAAGATCAAGGATGAAGGGTTCGTTACGGACCTTCTGAAAGACATCCTCGAAGAGAAGCTCGAGGAGGCACCCGTGCCCGAGATCAGGTACCCCGCAGTCATCTTCTTTATCGGGGTGAACGGCGTCGGCAAGACGACGACGCTCGGCAAACTCGCCCATTATTTTGTGCGGCAGGGCAAGACGGTTACGGTTGCGGCCGCCGATACCTTCCGTGCCGCCGCCATCGATCAGCTCTCCGTGTGGGCAGACCGCGCCAAAGTGCGCATCGTCAAGCATGAGGAGGGGAGCGATCCCTCCGCCGTCGTATACGATGCCGTCTCTTCGGCAAAGGCGCGGGGAACCGATGTGCTCCTCGTGGATACGGCGGGGCGGCTCCATGTGAAGGAAAATCTCTTGGGGGAACTCAAGAAGATGGACCGCGTCGTGGAGCGGGAGTACCCCGAGGCCAATTTCTACAAATTCTTGGTGCTCGACGCCACCACGGGGCAGAACGCCTTTGCACAGGCGCGGGTATTCAAGGACGCCGTCTCTTTGGACGGCATCGTGCTCACCAAATTGGATGGCACCGCGAAGGGGGGATTCGTGTTCTCCCTCTGCTCCGAGCTCAAGGTGCCCGTCGTCTTTGCGGGCGTCGGCGAAAAGATAGAGGATATCGAGCTATTCGACGCCGAAGAATTTGTCGAAGGATTTTTCTAAAGTTTACCCTCTCCTCATCCCGAAGCTCCGTAGGAGCTGAGGAGACCTCCTCTCCCAACCTCATCCCGTAAACGGAGGTATCATGTTACGGATCTTCCTTACCAATCTTGTGCGGAGCATCCTCTTCTGTGCGCTCGCCTTTGTGGTTGCCGCCGCCCTCAACCTCGGCGTTGCATATGCGTTTCAAGCCATCTTCTCGGGGGCGTATCCCCTTTGGCTATGCGCAATCGTCGCAGGGTTTTCCTCTGCCGGTGTCTTTTCCATGCTGATGGGTTGGGGAAAGGATACCGAGGCAATTCTTCCCCCCTTGGAAGAACCGCGGGATAGCAGTTGGATCAAGCGCGCCGCCCGCGGCAAGCATGTAAAATTCATCGCGGTGTGGGTCTCCCTTCTCATCCACCTCGTGATGGCGGGCGTAATCGTGTGGGCATACTTCGAATACGGCGAATCGCTTGCGACCCTCTTTGTGGAGGAGACGGAGCAGCTGTATCTCCATAAGGGAATGTATCTTACGGATGCGCTCACCGCCGTGGGGATCGTCCAGATCGGGTATTTCTTCTCCTATTGGGGCCGTTACAAGGAGATGCGTTGCCCCACTTGCAAAAATGTGCATTGTTTCATCTATGCAGGGGATAGGGAAGTCTCCGAGACGACCCGCTACGAATACCAACCCGATGAAAACAGTTCCAAGCACGTGGAGTTTGTGTTGGACGGAACGCGGTACGAAGGCACGGGGCACAAGTGGTATGGGCGAAAGATCACCAACAAGCATATCAGCTATGCGCGAAAGTGCGTGATATGCGGCAAAGTTTCGAGGGAATACCAATTCGAAGAGCAGAAGGGAAGTTGGGAGAAGGAAGATTGAGCGGTTGCGCAAACTTCAGCGGAATAAAAAAAACTCGCCCTGCCTGACGGTTGGGCGAGCTTTTTGCGCCTTGATATCTCTATCAATAATAATCGGTAGCTTTTTCGAATCTCTTGATCCTTTGATATGTCAAATCTGCCTCGACGACGTAATTTCTGAGTTCGGCAACGTATTCGTCGAAATCAAAATTTGCAAAAGTAATAAGATCTCCGTTAAAAACTTCCATATTGTTACGAATTTGTTTGATTTTATCTTTGATCGCCGACATTAAGCCGCGCGCCCTCAAATCGGTATCGATCTTTGAATAACGGCTCATCTTATCTGAGATCTCTTGCAGTTGGCTGATTATTTCAGGTATGAGAGCATTCAATTCTCTGAGTGTGGTCATGTTGACACCTCCCGTGAAATTCTACCCATACAAAGGTTGTGTTCAAATTATAACAAAGGAGCGGGATAATGTCAACCCCGTTCATGAAAATTTTCAATAATTCTTTTCCTAAAGATTTCGTAACCCAAAAAAATATTGCCCGTCAAGTGAATTTGCTTGACGGGCGTATGGATTTCTGCTATAATGGAGAAAAAGCGGAGGGGAAGCATGCCGTTTTGCACCGTGATCGGCTCGGGGGAATTCGCCCCGAGCGGCAAAGAGCATAAATATTTGCAGTATTTCGATGCGTACGGCCCCCTTCTCACAGAGACCCAACAGGAAATTTGCAATCTCTATTTTATGTGCGACCTCTCCCTCTCCGAAATTGCGGAGGAGAAGGGGATATCCAAGCAGGCCGTCTCGGATACCCTCAAGAAGAGCCGTGAGCTCCTCGATTCCTTTGAGGAGAAACTGCACTTCTGCGCATCGACTGAGGAGTACAGCCTCGCCGTCTCCGATATGATGACGAAGGTTAAAAGGACACTCGGAGAATTTGCGGAAGCGCACCCCGAATTTTCTCAAAAAATGGGGGAGATCGCAGACATGGTATCGGTCGGTGATACGGTAGTGGCCGAAGAGGAGGAATAAATGGCGCTCTTCGAATCGCTCTCGGAGCGGCTCAACCACATCTTTTCCAAGCTCACAAAGCGCGGTAAACTTACCGAGCTTGAGATAAAATCCGCCATGCGGGAGGTGCGCATCGCCCTCCTCGAGGCGGATGTCAACATCAAGGTTGCCAAGAACTTCATCGCAGAAGTTTCCGAAAAGGCGGTGGGCCAACAGGTGCTCCAGAGCCTCAACCCCGCCCAACAGGTCATTAAGATCGTCAACGAAGAGCTCATCGCCCTGATGGGCCCCGCCAATGCCAAGCTCGAAGTCTCCCCGAAGCTCCCCACCGTCATTATGATGTGCGGCCTGCAGGGCGCGGGAAAGACGACGCTCTGCGCCAAGCTCGGCATGCTCCTCAAAAAGCAAGGAAAACGGCCCCTGCTCGTGGCGGGGGATATCTACCGCCCTGCCGCCATCGATCAGCTCAAGGTCGTGGGTGCGAAGGCGGGGTGCGAAGTCTTGGAGCGGGGGACCCAGAGCCCCGTCAAGACGGCGAAGGAGGCCGTGGACTACGCCCGCCGCATGGGCTTCGATACCGTCATTCTCGATACCGCGGGGCGGCTCCACATCGATGAGAAGCTGATGGCGGAGCTCGAGGACATCACGAAGGCGGTAGACGTCACCGAAATTCTGCTCACCGTAGACGCCATGACGGGGCAGGATGCCGTCAACGTTGCCGAAACCTTCAATGCCCGCCTTGCCATTACGGGCGTCGTGCTCACCAAGCTCGACGGCGATACCCGCGGCGGCGCCTGCCTCTCCATCAAGGCGGTGACGGGCAAGCCCATCAAATTCATCGGCGTGGGGGAGAAGCTCACCGATTTGGAGCCCTTCTACCCCGATCGCATGGCGAGCCGTATCTTGGGGATGGGAGACGTGCTCTCCCTCATCGAGAAGGCGCAGGAGGCCGTTACCGAACAGCAGGCAAAGGAGATGGAGCGCAAGATGCGCGAGAACTCCTTCACCCTCTCCGATTACTTGACGCAATTCGAAACGCTCAAGCGGATGGGGGGAGCGAGCGCGCTGGTGGGCATGCTCCCCGGGGCGGGCAAACTGAAGCTGAATGAGGGCGACGTCGATGAGAAGCAGATCGAGCGCATCCGCGCCATCATCCTCTCCATGACGCCCAAGGAGCGGGATAATCCGCAAATTCTCAACTATTCCCGCAAAAAGCGCATCGCCGCAGGCTCGGGGACGAGTTTGCAGGATGTCAACCGTCTCCTCAAGCAATTTGAGCAGACCAAGCAGCTCATGAAGCAATTCAAGGGCGGCAGGCGTAAATTTCCCTTTTGAAACCAAAAAATACCAATAGATTCCGGAGGTTACAACTATGGTCAAAATGAGATTGGTAAGAATGGGCGATAAGAAATCTCCCGTTTACCGTATCGTCGTCGCGGATGCACGCAAGGCCGCAACGGGTGAGTACATCGAGAAAGTCGGCTTCTATGATCCGAAGTCCGAACCCGTGACGCTCACCCTCGATGTCGAGAAGGCGAAGGAATGGCTCGCAAAGGGCGTACAGCCCACCGAGACCGTGAAGAACCTGCTCGTCCGTGCGGGTGCGCTCGAGAAGAGCGAAAAGCTCTCCCCTTCCAAGACGAAGGGCAAGAAAAAGAAGAAGTAAGCCTGATTTACGGGAGGTCAACGTATGCTCGAACTGATCAAGTACATCGTCGAACAGTTTGCCGAAGAGAAGGATAAGATCGAATACCGCGTCGAAGAGACGGAGGATGAGATCACCGTCACCGTTCTCCTTGCCGATTCGGATATGGGCAAGGTGATAGGCAAACAGGGCAAGATCGCAAAGGCGCTCCGCACCCTCGTGCGCGCCGCCACCCCGCGGGATAGCAAGAAGTATAACGTGGAGATCAAGGAGCACGAAGAGGCGTAACGCCCCAAAAAATCAACTTGCGCGGAAATCCCTTCCGCGCAAGTTTTTTATATGCAATAAATTTTTACTTTTTTAACTTGTCGCCTTGCTATTGGAAAAGAATCGTGCTATAATAGAGGAGACATCGAAGTGATGTACGAATTTTTGGGAGGAAAATATGAAACTGAGTGAAGAACAGCGCAAGGAGATGCGCATTACCGTTGACTACACCAACATGACGGACAAGCGTTTGGGGGGGAAGGGCATCTCCGCACACACCCTCGATGCGCACAAGAAACTCGCCAAGGCCGCACACGCATACGTAGCCGAAAACAGGGGCAAAGATGAACTCTTCATGGGTTGGACGGAGCTCCCCTATAACCAGAATGAAATTGTTGCCGATATCCTTGCGACCGCAAAACTCGTGCGCCGCAAGTTTGAGAACTTCGTCGTGCTCGGCATCGGCGGCTCCGCCCTCGGCCCCATCATGGCCTTCAACGCTCTCTGCCACCTGCATTACAACGACTTGCCCAAGTCCAAGAGAAGGGGGCCCCGCTTCTTCGTGGAGGACAACGTAGACCCCGTCCGCATGAAGGAACTGCTCGACGTCATAGACGTGAGCAAGACTTGCTTCAACGTCATTTCGAAATCGGGTGCCACGAGCGAGACGATGGCGCAGTACCTCATCATCTCCGACCTGCTCCAAAAGGCGGGCGTCAACATCAAGGAGAACGTCATCTTTACGACGGATGCGGCACGGGGCAACCTCGTGAAGATCTCTGCCCGCCTCGGCGGCGTGAAATCCTATGTGCTCCCCGACGGCGTAGGCGGAAGATTCTCCGAACTCTCCCCCGTAGGCCTGCTGCCCGCGGCGGTGCTCGGCATCGACATCAAGACCATGCTCAAAGGGGCGGCGGCGATGGATAAGCGCTGCAAGACGGCAGACCTCCGCAAGAATCCCGCCCTTCTTTGCGCCACCCTGCAATATATCGCGATGAATGACGGAAAGAACATCGGCGTGCTCATGCCCTATTCGGACAACCTTCGTTACATCTCCGATTGGTATGCGCAGCTGTGGGCGGAATCGCTCGGCAAGAACGTCACCCTCGACGGCAAGCCCTGCCATGTGGGGCAGACGCCCGTCAAGGCCCTCGGCGTCACCGATCAGCATTCGCAGGTCCAGCTCTACACGGAGGGCCCGTATGATAAGGTCGTTACCTTCCTCTCCGTAGGCAGTTATAAGGAAAAGATGCCCATCCCGCACGGCTGTGAGGATATTCCCGACGTTTCCTTCCTCGGCGGCCATACGATGGAAGAGCTCATCCAGGCGGAGAACAGGGCGACGGCGTTTGCGCTCACCAAGGCCGGCAGGATGAATTACACCATCCACCTGCCCGCCGTCAACGAGTATACGCTCGGCCAGCTCCTCTTCCTCTTCGAGATGCAGACGGCTTACGCGGGGGCGATGTTCAACATCGATACCTTCAATCAGCCCGGCGTGGAAGCGGGCAAGAAGGCGACTTTCGCCCTCCTCGGCAAGCCCGGTTACGATTTGCAGAGAAGGGAGCTCGAGAATTCCGCCTCCGACCCCGATGCCATCGTCTAAGTGAGAACTTCAAGCGCCCCGAACGGCAAGCCGTTCGGGGCGCGCTTCTATTTTACATCACCGCTTTTTAGGGCACCCTTTCGGACATGGGTGCCTTTCTTTTTACGGGAGAGCAGTTTTCGGAAGAAGGAAGCAAAGTCGAAGAGGGAGAAAATGTGTATGCCTACGAGTTCGCATATCCCCACGGCGAGGCAGGTGAGAAGGAGGGCGGGCACAAAGCCGAGGTACTGCATACAGAGCGCCCTCACGCCCATCCCCACGAGGGCGGAAACGGCAGTCACCAAGAGGAGCTTGCATGCGTACCCGCCCGCGTGTAGCCGCCCCACCTTCTTCATGAGCAGCAGGAGGGAGCAGACCGCCGTAAGGGTATAATCGGCCGCCATACCCACGAGGAGCGCCGCGCTCCCGAGGTAGGGCGGGAGCACCCACACGGCGAGCAGCATGCAGGCGGAGCCGATGAGGAAGAAGAGCAGGGTCTCCCGTTCACAGCCGAGGCTGTTGAGCATGCTCGTCGCGATCATCGTAACGCTCATCGGAAGGAGGATGAAGGCGAATTGCCCGATGAGCCTGCCGCTCTCCGCATTGGAGTAGAGCAGAATGCCGATGCCCTCCCCGCATGCAATGAGGAAGGGGACGAGTACGCCCGCGATGAGCAGCGTCATATCGAGCGCCTTTTTGGTGAGGGCGGTGAGCTTCTCCCGCTCCCCCCGATAGAAACATTCGGAGAGTTCGGGCACGAGCACGAGGGCGATGGAGCTGATGAGCGAGCTCGGGATGGTAAGGATGGGCATCACCATGCCCCCGACCACCCCGTAAGCGGAAATGGCCTGCGTAGAGGAGCTCCCCGCCGCCATCATGCGCATGGGGAAGAGCACGGAGACGAGGGAGCCCACGAGGGAGGAACACGTACGCATCGCGGTTACGGGGGCGGAAGCGCGGAGGAGGGGTAAAAATTGTCCCTTGGGAGGGCGGAGCCGACCGCCCTTCGCCCAGAAGTAGAGGGCGGCGATCGTGAAGGAGCAGAGGTAGGAGATGAGCACCGCCACCGCCGCCTTGTTGACATCGGCAACGCCCGTCGAGAAGAACGTCAAGAGCACCACCCCCACCCCGATCATCACGATCTCCTCGATGAGTTCGATGAGGGAGTACGCAAAGAAGCGCTTATTTCCCCAAAAACTTCCGCGGATGATGGCATAGACGGAGGTAAAGGAGAGCCCGAAGAGGAGGATGTAGAAGAGGTCCGCACAGCGCGGGTCCGAAAAGATGGCGGAAAACGGGGTGCGGAGGAGGAAGAGGAGGAGGGTCACGGGTACGCTCACGGCAAGCGTCAAAAGAATGGCCGCCGCCGTCGCAGACTGTACGCCGTGCTCATCCCCATGGGCGCGGTGCTTTGCGATGGTGCGGGAGAGGGTGATGGGCAGCCCCGAGGAGGAGACGGTGAGAAAGACCGCAAAGACGGAGAGGGCAGTTTGATAGATGCCCAGCCCCTCGGGCCCCAAGGTGCGGGAGAGGATGATGCGGTAGAGGAAGCCGAGGGCGTGTTCAAAGAAGGAAAAGAGGGTGACGATCGCCGCCGTCTTATACAAGTTCATGCGGTATTTTATGAAAAGCGTCACCTTTTTATGAGCGGGCGCATAGGATAGAGGCATGAAACTTTGTCTCGTAACGCCCAAGTACTACCGCGTCAAGCGGGGGCAGACCCTCTCCGAAGTCGCAGAGACCTTCCACACCACCCCCCGCCTCCTCGTCCTCAAAAATAATCTCACCGCAGAACTTTGGGAGGGGCAAATCTTGGAGCTTCCCCCCGCGGGCAATCTCTACCGCGTGCGGGGCGGGGAGAGCAGGAGCATGCTCTGCGGAAGCATGAAGGCGTTTGAGGAAAAGAATGGTACGCGGCGGCTGTACGTGGGGCAGACGGTCGTGCTCTGATGCACCCGAAAAGCGCTCCGCCGCATACGATAGAGTAAACCGATAAGGTTGATACGGAGGTAACAAATGTCATTTTTTTCCAATTTTTCATCCGACCATTGCCCGGGGACCATTTCGGGCAACCCCTTAAACGGTCTCTGTGAGAAGGTGTGCATCCAAGCGGAGAAAATCTTCGATGCGGGCATCGTGCAGACCCGCCTCGAAAACTATACCGCCGTTCCCGTAAATTTCACCCCCGCCGCTCCTACATATCCGCTCACCTTCGTGAGCGCCCGCTCCACTTCCTCCATCGGGACCGTCTCCAATGTGAACGTAGAGCGGCAGGCGGAGGGCTGCTGTGCCCGTGTACAGGCGACCGTCACCATCCCCATCGAGATCGTCTATGTGGATGCCAACGGCGCGGAGGGCGTCGCGGAGAGCTCGATAAGCCTCACCGAGGACGTCCTCATGTACGTACCGCCCGCATCCGTGATGCCGTTTACGGTGACTTCGGTGGCTTCGTGCGTCTCCCCCGAGGGGAGTTTCGATGCGACGACGGGCTCCTTCGTGCTCAGCGCATGCGTCACCTGTATCCTCAAGATCGCGATGCAGGTGGAGCTCCTCGTGCCGAGCTATGGCTACTGCGCCATTCCGCCCGCACAGGAGTATACGCAGGAGGTGTGCTCGGGCTTCTTCGAGCTTCCTCTCTATCCGCAGGGCAGGGCATGCAGTAAGAAGTAGGCGCAGTGCGGTTTACGGAAAACGGAATACGATTGCCAAGGGGCGGCTCCCAAAGGGAGCCGCCCTTCTTTTTGGGCAGCTGTCCATGGAAGAGATTTGCGAAATTATCCTGTGGTAAGTGAAAATATTTTTCACATTTGTTTGAAGGATTTCACGCAATGTCCTTGTAACCGTGATACAATAGAGAAGTTCAAAAAAAGGGGGAAATATGAACATCAAAAGAATTACCGCAATGACACTTGCCGCGGCCATGACGGCCTCCGCCTGCCCCACGCTTGCGGGCTGTAAAAATGAGGAAGAGGCGGGGTTTGCCTCGGTCTCCAAGGTGACGCTCTCCGATGCGTATGCCGTAAACGCAGTGAAAAAGGAGCTCGAATACCTGCTCTCGCTCGATGGGAAGAGGCTGCTCGCCGATTTCCGCACCAATGCGGGGCTCCCTGCGAACGCCACGCCCTACGGCGGCGGTTGGGAGGGGGCGCTCATCGGGGGGCATACGATGGGGCACTACCTCTCCGCCCTCGCGAAGGCGTATGCAAACGCCATGACGCCCGAGGCGCAGAGGGAGGCCGTAAAGGAGCGCATCGATACGCTCATCGAGGGCCTCAAGGAGTGCCAGGAGCACGCCGCCTCGGCGGGGGCTTCCGCAGGCTTTTTGTGGGGCGCCCATCAGGTTGGGCTTGCCCCCGAAGCGCAGTTCGATAATGTAGAACGCGGTAAAACCAACATCGTCACCGAGGCTTGGGTGCCGTGGTACACCATGCACAAGCTCATCGCGGGGCTCATCGACGTCGCCGAATATACGGGCAGCAAGGCGGCGCTCGGCGTCGTAAAGGGCCTCGGGGATTGGGTGGTGAGGCGCACCGAAGGGTGGGATGAAGTGACCCGCCTCACCGTGCTCGATGTGGAATACGGGGGGATGAACGACTGCATGTATAACCTCTACCGCCTCACGGGGGAGCAGAAGTATGCGATCGCCGCGCATGCCTTCGATGAAGAGGCCCTCTTCGAGGATATCCTTTCCGAACGGGACAACTACCTCAACGACGTGCACGCCAACACCACCATCCCGAAGATCATCGGCGCCCTCAACCGCTACCTCTCCGTAAACGGCAAGAAGATCGGGGGGCAGAAGGTGGAGGCGGAGCGTTGCCTCGAAGTGGCCGAAAAGTTCTGGGAGCGCGTCCTCGAGCGGCACACCTACATCACGGGCGGCAATTCGGAGTGGGAGCACTTCGGGCTCGACAACGTCCTCGATGCCGAGCGCACCAATGCCAACTGCGAGACGTGCAACGTATACAACATGCTCAAGCTCTCCCGCATGCTCTTTGCGGCCACGCGGGAGAAGAAGTATTTAGATTATTACGAAAACGCCTATCTCAACGATATTTGGGCCTCCCAAAACCCCGAAACGGGCATGACGACTTACTTCCAATCGATGGCAACGGGGTATTTCAAGGTGTATTCGACGCCCACGGGCAACTTCTGGTGCTGCACGGGGAGCGGCATGGAGAACTTCACCAAGCTCAACGATAGCATCTACTTCCTCGATGGAAACACCGTGACCCTCTCCCTCTACCTCTCCTCCACCCTCGAAACGGATAAAGCAAAACTTTCAACGGCGGCAGACCTCGAGAATTCGGATACCGTCACCGTGCACATCGAGGAGGGCTCCTTTGAACTCAGGCTCAGGATCCCCGATTGGGCGGAGAGCTTTGAAGTCACCGTGGACGGCAGGGCGGCGGGAGAAGAGAAGGATGGCTTCTATTGCCTGCCCGTCGAGGGCGGAAACACCGTAACCGTCACCATGAAAAAGGCGGTGAAGGCCTATAACTTGCCCGATTCGCCGAATACCTATGCCTTCAAATACGGCCCCTATGTGCTCGCGGCGGAGCTCGGGGAGGGTACCATGTCTGAGGGGACCACGGGCGTCAACGTAACCGTGCCCGCCAATGCGGACATGGGTGGCTTCTCCGAGACCGTGAAGGTGAAGGGGAGCGTGCAAGAATTCATGGCATCCATCGGGGAACATCTTCAGCGGGGGGCGGACGGCAAATTCCGCCTTTCGGATACCGACCAAGCCCTCGTGTATTCCTACTATTTCCGCCAACACACCGAGCGGTACGGCATCTATTTCAAGTTTACGGAGGGCGCCCTTTAACGGGAGCGTAATCAAAAAGGCAAGGAATTGAGACCATGATTGAAGTAAGAGACATCACAAAGGTTTATGGACGGGGAAGGAAGAAGGTAGTCGCACTTAGCCATGTATCCTTCACTTTGCAGGATAGGGGCATGGTATTCATCGTGGGGAAGAGCGG
>CANQMQ010000011.1 GCA_947625025.1 uncultured Clostridia bacterium | reverse complement strand
AATGGAAGATCTCCGCGCTCCCGTAATTCAAAGCTTCATTGCGGAAGAGTCTACTCGATATGCACCGAGTACGGTATCCTCGCTTTCCGTCCACACTGCCTCCGTTTCTTGCGCCTCTGCCGTGGGGAGCGGAAAGATTTTGGCTACGAACTTATAGTAGAAGCCGTTGGAGTAGGGGATGGCGGGCAGGCTCACCACGAGAATTGCCCTCGCAAACCCCTCGCCTGCGTAGGCCTCCCTGCGAAAGACGGGGTCGGTCACCGAAATATCCGAGTACGCAAGCCCCCCGTAACGAAAACTGCACCGAAAGTGCCACTTTTCGACCTCATCCGCGTAGTAATCGAAGGAAAGATCTTGCACGGGACAGGCCATGAGCGAGTAACCCTGCCGTGCGATCTCGAATTCGGTGAGGTGGGAACGGCTGTTGCCGAAGATGCCTGCCGCCGTATTTTTGGGGCAGAGGGTGAGCAGTTTTTCTTTGGGGAATACGCCCACCCGCGTAGGGGGCAGGGCGGGGTCCAAGAGGAAGTTCTCGGTCTGGCAGCCATACGGCACCGCCTCCGTCACCCCGACCTCCAAGATATCGAGGCAGCGGAAGGGCTCGAAGAGGGCCTTCGGAATTTCATTTTTCGATGGGTCCTTGGAAGAGACGAGCCTGATCCAAGCCCCGCTTCTCGGGTCCACGCCCGAGATGCAGTATCCGCCGTATTTATAGGACTTCGTCATTAAAATTAAGGTTTTTTTCATTGGTACTCCTTCGGCTCGGCCGAATTTTTTTATACGGTTTTCGTGCTTCCGCCCCCGTATCCCACGCGCAGTATACCCCCTTTCCCCCCAAAAGTCAAATAAAAAATGCCCAATATCGCGGCTACGGTCGATATGGTACAAAAGAACTCGTGGAACGGGTACAAAGTAAGATAAACACAACTGCCCCGGCGGAAATTCCGACGGGGTTTTCGTAACAACGATTCATGCAAACTGTTGAATTTTTCAAACTTTCCTCTACAATTTTAAGAAAACTCATTGTTTGGAGGAAGTTATGAAATACAAAGATTGGCTCAACGAGTGGCTTGCGGTGTGCGTCAGGCCCGCTTCGAAAGTGCGTACCTATGAAAAATATGAACGCATTTGCCGCCTCAGGCTCATTCCGATGCTCGGGGATTACGATCTCGAACAGCTCACCGCACCCATTTTACAGCGGTCGATTGCGGACATGGTACCCTCATTTTCTCCCAATACCGTAAATGTCGCCATCTCCGTTCTTAAGAATTCCCTCAAAAAAGCAGTTGCTTACGGGGTGGTGCCGCAGGAGTTTACGGCAGGCATCGTGCGCCCCCATGCAGTGGAGAAGCAAATCGAATGCTTCTCCAAAGAGGAACAGAAAAAGCTCGAAGCCGCCATCCTCGAGAGCGAGACCTCCAAGTTCTTCGGCATCCTTCTGTGCCTCTACACGGGCCTGCGCATCGGGGAGCTGCTGGCGCTTACGTGGGCGGATATCGATGTCACGGCCGCCACCCTCTCCGTAACCAAATCCTGCCACGACGGTTGGGAGCACGGCTACAAAAAGATTTTGGAGCCCCCGAAAACGGGGAGCTCCACCCGCCTCATCCCCATTCCGAGGCAGCTCTTGGTTACGTTGAAGAAGGTAAGGCGGGAAGTGGGAGGCGTTTACGTCGTGGGCGGGGATAGGCCCGTATCCGTGCGCGCCTATCAGAACACCTTCGAAAAGCTCCAAAAGAGACTGCACATCGCCCATCGGGGGTTTCACGCCCTGAGGCACACCTTCGCCACCCGTGCCTTGGAATGCGGCGTGGACGTAAAGACGCTCGCCGAGATCTTGGGGCACAAGAACCCCACGGTCACGCTCAACCGCTACGCCCACAGCCTGATGGAGCACAAGCGTTCGATGATGAACCGTCTCGGCAAATTATTACAATAAAAAAGGCGGGCATGCTATGAAAAAGCGCCCCGCCCAACGTGTACACGGAATATTCCATTCCATGTACACTTTTTTAGTTTCCTGGTACCATCATATCACTTATTCAATTTTATAGCAATAGGAAATTGTGTCCAAAACGAAATCTTAACAAATCTTAACGAGATTTTGTCGAAAAATCGTCCTTCGGCCCGCTTCTTCTTTGCATTATACTTTATGTCGGGTAAAAAATCAAGAGGATTTTTGAAAATTTCAGACATTTTTATGAACATGTATTAAGAATTACGTACGCGGAATGGAATATTCCGCGTACGTTTTTACGCCGAAAAAGTTCATCGAAAATCGCAGAAGAGACGCCGTTTTGCACTACCTGTAGTGGTTTTTTGCCGAAATCGTAACATGTAGCTACAAGGGGTTACGGAGGGGCGTCCTCACCCTGGAGGGGAATTATGAAACATTTTCACATTCAGAAATTCAGGAAGGTACTTCTCGGCCTGCTCACGGCACTCATGCTGTGCACGGTGGCGGTGGGCGCCCTGCTGTTTGGGCCAAGCGCTTCAAATGAGAGCCCGACGGTTGGCGCACATGCGGAGGCGTATGCTTCGTATGCGGATCGGGAAGCAGTGGAAAACGTGGACGCGGCCCATGAGCAAGACCCTGACAACAGCGTCGTCAAAATCTCCGTCATGACGCAGGCGGAGCCGCTCACGGTTGCCGTCTACTATTTTGATACCATCGACGAGGGGTGGACGTATCTCACGGCCCAGCTCGACGGTGCAGACCCGAACAACCCCATCGAAGTGCAGTTGTTGAAGGAGACGACCGCGGCCGATACGCTGACTACGACGGTTGATACGAACGCAAATCTCCATGTGGTTTTCGACCTCAACGGCAACACCCTGAAAAACGAGACGAAGCCCGTGTTCACCCTCAACGGCGGGGATATCATGCTCACGGATACGACGGCGGACCAAAACGGCGCCATTACGGCGACCGCAAATGTCGGCGTGCAAATGGAGAGAACGAGTACGGCGCATTTTACCCTTGCGGGCGGCAAGATCACGGGCTGCACGCAGGGCGCCATCCTCGCGCAAGGTACTTCGCGCGTGGACATCACGGGCGGGAAAATTACGGGAAATGAAGGTGCCGTTGCGGCGGTACGGTTTGCGACTGATTATGTCGTTGCCAATATGACGGGCGGCGAGATCAGCAAAAACAAGAATACCGCCAACAACGGTGCGGGCGGCGGCGTATATCTCGACGGAGCTACAACCTTCACGATGAGCGGCGGCGAAATCTACGGAAACGAGACGCTGACCACATCGACCCAGAACGGCGGTGGCGGCGTATTCATCAGCACGGGCGCCACGTTCACGTTGCAAAAGGATGCCGTCATCGGCGGCGAGACTGCGGACAAGGCCAACAAGGCACGGTTCGGCGGCGGTATCTATCTCTATCGCGGCACCCTCAAGTTGGAGGGCGGCACGATCTCCCACAACGTCGCCACATCGGAGACTATAAGCGCCCTCGGCGGCGGCATCTACGCGGACGGCGGCACCATGACTTCGAGCAAGGGAGATGGCGAAGTCGTCATTTCCTCGAATAGGGCGGAATGCACCGATGCGCCGACCGTGGCTCAGGGCGGCGGAATTTACATTACAAACGGAACGGCAGCCGAACATCTCAACGGCGGGAAGATCATCAAAAACACAGCCTACTCGGGCGGCGGCATGTTTGTTTATAGCGGCACCGTCAAGCTGTACGGCATGACCATCGGCGGCAAAGACGGAGACGGCAACATCGCAACGGCAGTAGCAGACGCAACTGCATACAACGCGGGCGGCGGCGGTATATACACGGTCGCCACCGTGGAGATCGCGGAAGGCACGCTCATCAGCTACAACGAGGCGGAAAATTCGCTCGGCGGCGGCGTGTTGGCGAATTATAGCTTCACCATGTCGGGCGGCAAGATAGAGCACAACACCGCAAATCGCGGCGGCGGCGTATCGGTAAATTATCCTTCCGCCGGACGGGCATGCTACGCCCTCACAATGACGGGCGGCGAAATCACGCACAACACGGCAAAGGACAGCGGCGGCGGCCTCTATAGCTATCATGGCGGCATCTATCTCGATGGCGGCAAAATTACTTACAACGTTACGGAAGGCAACCCCGCCGAGCGCACTTCGGGCAACGGCGGCGGCATCTGCATTGCGGAAGCCGTAGATAGCTATGCGGGCTACTATTACATGGACTTGAGCAGCGGCGAGATCTCGCACAACAGCGCCCCGAACGGCTACGGCGGCGGCGTATATGTGTTCGCCGATATGAACAATGGGAGCACCACCAACAGACACGCCTTCACGGTGCCGCAGAACAAGAACAAGCTCCTCATCTCGGACAACACGGCAAAGGCGGGCGGCGGCCTCTATGCGAACGGCACGGTGCTCTTTCAGGCGTGGACAGAAAGTGCGGCGGAACCGGGCGAATGGGTAACGTTTCAAAACAACAAGGCGACCGCGGGCGACGGCGGCGCGATCTATGCGGCGGGCGCCGTCACATTCCAGAGCACCGCGCCAAACGTGGATACCAACAGGTACACCGTCAATTTTGACAGCAACACGGCGAGCGGGAACGGCGGCGCGATCAGCTCCTCCGCGGGGTTCGTCTATGTCAACGCCACCGTAAACTTCATGTCCAACCGGGCGACCGCGGGCAACGGCGGCGGTTGGAATATGACGCAGAAATTGACCGTGACGGGTACCGTCCGCTTCGGCGCAGAGGGCAAGGGCAACACGGCGAGCGGCAACGGCGGCGGCTTGTATTCGGAGGGGCCCGCGAATACGGGCTCGCTGGATCTCTTTCTCGCAAATACCATCTTCGGCGGCACGGCGACCTTTGTGGGCAACAGCGCAGGGGGAGACGGCGGCGGCGTATATGCGGGTAGCTACGTCAGCTTCGCCGCAGTCAGCGCCACAAGCACCACGTTGCAGACGCTCACGGTGCAGAAAAACCGTGCAGGGGGCGACGGCGGCGGCGTATATGTGAACGGCAGCAGTTTCTATGCGCCGAACCTAAATGAGGAGATCGACGTGCGGGAAAACACCGCGGGGGGCATCGGCGGCGGCATTTGGTTGGGTATCAATACCTGTATGTGCGTCGGCGGACACGTCCATGTGGAGAAAAATACGCAGGAAAGCGATGTCGCTTCGGATGTCTACCTCGAATCGCGCAGAAATATCGCCGTGGCGGATAGAGAGAATGCGGATAGCAACTTCGGTGCAATCTATGTGGGAAGCGCGGGGCTGACGGGCGATAGCAGGATCGGCATCTACTTTGTGCCCAACGCGACTTACAACCCCAACAACATCGTCGTCAAATTCAATGCCGCGTATAATTTGGCAGACCTTACACGGTTGCACAGCAATTTCTTTGCGGACGATGAAGAGACGTATCCCTGCCTGCATCCCAACCTTACGGCGACGGGGGTGGAAATCAACACAATTATCCTCTCTTCCGAACACAGCTTTTACGAGCCCGTGTACACCTGGGAGGTGACGGAGGCCAAAAAATCCGCAACGGTAGAAGTGGAGCAGACTTGCTCGCTCGGTTGCGGCAAGACGTATAACCGCCCCTTGGAGGACGGCGATTACGGCTATCCCGGCAACGGCACAAGCGACCTTCAGGCCTATGCGGCGACGTATACAACATCGGTAGAAGCCACCTGCGAAGCCGAAGGATATGATGAATACAGCGCACAAGTCAAAATCTACGACGTCTCAGAAAAGCAGGAAAAGACGGTAACGGTGACCCATCATGTCACGGTGCCCGCCCTCGGCCACAAGTGGACGTGGACGGAGGGCAACCACGGCCTCGAATGCAAACAGTGTTCGACGCTCGATGCGGCAGACATGGGCGAGGCCGCCCTCATCGATAAGACTTCGGGAGGGGAGGCCATCACCGTCTTTGATACGCTCGAAGCCGCATGGGCGGGCGCCGCAAGCCTCATGGCGACCGTCGAGGGGAACGTGAAGATCTTCCTCCTCAAGGATGTGATGATAGATTCGAAGCTCGAGCTCACCGATGCGCACGACTACGTGACGCTCGACCTCAACGGAAAGACGGTCACGGGCAAGGGCGGCGAGATGTTCACCCTCGGCGGGCGCGCACACTTCGTGATAGACGATACCTCCATCTCAGGCATGGGTGCGATCGAGAGCGGCAGCTTGGGCGTACAGGTCCTCAATACGGTGGGCTTCTTCACCCTGAAGAGGGGGACGATTCGGAAGATGGCGACGGCCGTCGTCATGACGGGTGCGGATAGCATGTTCACGATGTCGGGCGGCAAGATCACGGCCTGCACGGACGGCGGCGTGCGCGTGGACGGCGGCACCTTTGAAATGAGCGGCGGCGCGATCACAAAGAACCAAATCACGAGGCAAAACAGCAGACTCGATCTCAGGTGGGGCGATGGCGGCGGCGGTGTGCGCGTATCCAACCCGAATACAAGGTTCAACATGACGGGCGGCGAGATCAGCTATAACTCGGTCAAGTGGTGTGGCGGCGGCTTGGAGCTCTACAACCTGCCGACCGTCAACATCTCGGGCGGCAAAATTTCGGGCAACACGGCGGAAAGCTACGGCGCGGGCATCTATGTGTGGAACGGCACCCTCAACATATCGGGCGAGGCAGTCATTGGCGGTGAGGGCGAGGGCAATAGGATCGTCACGCCTTCGGGCAGCGGCGACCTCACGAACGCCGAAACGCACGGCGGCGGCATTTACAACAGCGGCGGCACCGTAAGCATTTCGGGAAACGTGGAGATCAGCCATAACTTTGCTTACAACGGCGGCGGCATTTACAATCTCACGCCGCTGAAGCTCACGGGCGGCAAGATCGCAGAAAACACCGCATATAACGGCGGCGGCCTGTTTGTTTATAGCGGCGCCGTCACGTTTGAAGCGGCTTCGAGCGGAGATCTCATCATCACAAAGAATAAGGCCGTCAAGGCCGCAGGCGCCAACGGCAACGGCGGCGGCATCTACACCAGAATGGAGGTAACTTTCGCCAACGTCACCATCCAAGAAAACACTGCAGAAACGAGTGGCGGCGGTATCTGTTCGGAAACCATACTCGACGTGCACGACGGCGCCCTGATCCTCGGCAACACGGCGGGGCAGGACGGCGGCGGCATTTACTGCTCGCAGACGAATGCGAACTATACCCCCCGTCTCTACGGCGGCGAAATCAAGAACAACGAGGCGGGCTACAACGTCGAGAGCAAGGGCGGCGGCCTCTATTCAAACGGCAATATGTCCGTTTACGGCCCGACCGTGTTCGAGGGCAACAAGGCAGATCTCGGCGGCGGCATCTATGTGAACGGCTGGCTGAACGTAAGCGCGGAATACGATAGCAAGGAGCCCTTCACGTTCAAAGGGAACACTGCCCGCAAGGAGGGCGGCGGCCTCTATACCACCACCGCATTGGATATCACCTCCGCCGCGCATTCGGTAGCTTTCAACTTTGAAGGTAACACGGCCTCCTCGGGCGGCGGCGCATACATCCGTACCACAGTCGTGTTCGGGGCAAATTCCAACGTCACGTTCCGCGGCAACGAGGTTACGCTCTCGGGCGGCGGCCTCTATGCGATGGGCAACGTTACCTTTAACGGCGCAAACGCCTCCCTCACGGTAACAGGGAACGAAGCAGGCGAGGACGGCGGCGGCATCTACGCGGGAGCCAACCTCGCATTCGTCGCGCCCACGAGCGGCACTTCCCCCGTCAGCATCACGGGCAATAAGGCGGGCACGGTAAGGAGCGGCTATGGCGGCGGCGTACGCGTCCTCGGCATCATCCAAGTACAGAATAAAGTCAACATTGAAAACAATACCGCAACTTGCGACGGCAAGGAGAATGTGCAGAGCGACCTCTACCTCAGCTGTACGGGCTTCGCGGGGCGGCCTACAGAGACGCCGAACGTCGTCATTGTAACGGAGCGTCTGCATAATGAGAGCCGCATCGGCATCTATCTCGCCGCCAACGAGGCAAACGGCGAGCGGCAAGATGTGTTTGCCTATTGCAAGGACGATTCGTTTTTGGGTATCGATACCGCGCGGAAAGTGTTCTTCTCGGATAAGATCAAAAACGGCGAGGAGGGGCAGGAGTGCCTGTATGAGGATACGAGCCTGTACTACTATATGACAAGGCATGCCTATCCCGCAACCCCCGAATTCGCTTGGGACGCCGACCATTCTTCGGTGACGGCGACGCTTGCCTGCCCGCACTGCAAGGACGAAGCGGCGACGCTCACCAAGACGGGCACCATCGAGGGCGAAGAGATCCGGGTGGACATCAAAAAAGCCACCTGCACGGAGGATGGGGTAGATAAGTACACGGTGACGCTGACCCTCGGCACGGGCATCTATCAAAAGACCTATACCGACGTTGCGGAAGTGATTACACCCGCGGCGGGGCATCAGTATCATTTTACCGATCACACCGTAAAGTGCTCGGTCTGCGACTATTTGGCAACGGACGACGGCATGGTAATTGCCGTGGAATTCGATGGGGAGATGCAGGTGTATGCCGCCCTCTCGCCCGAGGTCTGGAATGCGGCGATGGGGCACCCCACCGAAAAGGAAAAGCCCGTCAACATCTATGTATTGAATAGTTTCACGCCCACGGCCTCCCAACTGCAAATTCCCGCGAACGTCTTTGTCTGTTTGGACCTCAACGGGTTCGAAATCAAGGGCTTCAATGCGGCCCAGGATGTATTCCGCATGGTGGGCGCGGAATCCGAGTTCACCCTTACGGATACGAGTGTGGGAAAGAGCGACGCGATCGTCAACAGCAACGGCATCCTCTTAGACGGCACGGCAAACGACTGCGTGTTCATCTTCAAGGGCGGCAGCGTGAAAAACGGCGTGAACGGCGTGATCGTCAACAAGGGCACCTTCAGGATGTACGACGGCGCGACGATCTGCGACAACTCGAACCGCGGCGTGTGGGTCACCAATGTTGCGAAAAGTGCCAATGATGCGAAATTCATCATGTACGGCGGCACGATCTCTGGAAATCAAACATATGGCGGCGTGAACATTGAATACGGTACATTCGAGTTGAAGGGCGGCACGATTTCGGGTAACCATTCGGTCCAACCCGGCGGCGGCGTGTGGATCGCCTATAACATTTGCATATTCACGATGTCGGGCGGCGAGATCAGCGGCAACACCGCGGATGGCGGACAATATAGCTGGGGCGGCGGGATCTATTGTTGCGGCACGTTTACAATGACGGGCGGCAAAGTGACGGGCAACACCGCGACCTTGGGCGGCGGCATCTTCTTGAGGCTTGAAAGTGGCTCTGCGCTCGCCCACACCAATAGAATCGAAAAGGGTGAGATCACAAACAACACGGCATATAACAGCGGCGGCGGGCTTTACCTTACCTCCGAGAGCGGCGCCGAGGAGCACGTCATGACGACCACGTTCGGCGGCGGGAGCGAGGAAATTCTCATCGCGCACAATAAGGTGGTGATCCCCGCAGAAACGCTCGGGACGAAAGCCACCGGCTTGGGCGGCGGCGGGATCTTCGCGGACATTCACAGGGTGAACATTCTCGACGGCACGCGCATCGAGCACAACGAATCCAACTGCGTGGGCGGCGGCTTCTATTCAAATAGGGCAAACGTCGCGATGAGCGGCGGCTCCATTTCCCACAACACCGCGGATCGGGAGGCGGGCGGCGTCTACAATACGGGCGTGTTTGAGTTCTCGGGCGGCGAGATCAGCTACAATACCGTCACGGAGAAAGACAACCTCCCGCTCTACTATGGCATTGGCGGCGGGATCGTCAATATCGGCACAATGACCTTGCGGAAAACGGGGGAAGTCGGCGAGATCAGCCACAACACGGCAGACCGCGGCGGCGCCCTCTACATGAACGCAGGTGTGCTTACGGTAAGCGACGGCGTAAAGATCACGAATAACACGGGAGTGTACGGCGGCGGTATTCACATCGCGGGCGGAACGCTGAATTTCACCCGTTCCTCCTCGAGCAATCCCGTGGCGGAGATCTCCTCCAACCAAGCGACAGGAAGCGGCGGCGGCATTTATGTGACGAGGGCTACCGTCAACGTCCAACTCTTCGAAGGGGAGGGCGCAGTCGTTCTCCTCAAGGACAACACGGCCCGCGTCAACGGCGGCGGGATTTACACCGAAGGCTCCATGGTCGTCAACGGCAGGATAGACCTCACGCACAACCGAGCGAGGGCGGGCGGCGGATTATATGTGACGGGCGTACTCTCCGAAGCCGAAACGGGCAAGATGTTCTTCACCCAAAACGAGGCCAATTTGGGCGGCGGCATGGTCGTCAACTACGCGAGTGGCGTGACGTTCCAAGGCGAAATGACCTTCGAAGAGAACACCGCGCACCAGAACGGCGGCGCCATCCTTGCGCGCACGGCTATCACCTTCGGCGCAGTGATCGGAACTGCGACCAAGGGCACGTTTACCTTTACCAACAACAAGGCGGAGACCTCTTCGGAGGCCTTGGATCCCTCCGAATATGCCTCGCAGGGCAACGGCGGCGCCATCTACACCAATGCCAATATCATCTTCCACAGCGCTGTCACGTTTACGTCCAACAGCGCGGCAAACGACGGCGGCGCCTTCTATCAGGCGGGCGGGGACATCTACTTTACCGACTACTCCGCGGCGACGTTCAAGCAAAATACTGCCGAAGATAAGGGCGGCGCCATTGCGGGCGACGGCACGGGCACCATCCAATTTGCGGGCAATATCACCCTCGAAGAGAACGAGGCGGGAGGAAGCGGCGGCGCCATCTATTCGGCGGGCGCACTGAATTTTACATATAATAACGGGGCATACGCGCAGCTTCACCGCGACTATAATATCGTCAACAACACTGCGGGAGGAAGCGGCGGCGGCATCTATTCGGCGGGCGTCATTAGCCTCTATAATACCAAGTATTTGACCGTGAAGGGAAACACGGCGGGCGTCAACGGTGGCGGCATCTATTCGGAGGACGCCACGCCCACGCTCGCAGGCAATGTGACCATTGAAAATAACGTTGCCAAGGGCAACGGCGGCGGCATCTACTGCACGGGAGGCTTGACGCTGAGCGCCGCGTCCGCCAACTTTACCGCGAGCGGCAACCGTGCCGAAGGAAAGGGCGGCGGCGTGTACGTCCTGCAAGTGTTTTCCGTGCAGGGCACCGTCAAGGTCACGGACAACAAACAGGGCACCGAGGATGTGAATACGCCTTCCAACGTCTTTACCTCCGTGACGAGCGAGGTGGACCTTCCGAGGCACTACGGCATGATCGTGGTGAGCGGCACCCTTCAGCCTTCCGCCATCTATGTGACGTTTGAAGAGACCGAGGCAAATCCGGACAACATTTTCCTCTACGGCGCGGCGAGGTATCTCACATCCACAGAGATGATGCGCGGATACTTCAAAGCGGACGACAGCGAGACGTATAACTGCATCTACTACGATCCCGCGGCGGATAAGCTCTTCGCCTATATGTCCTCCCACGTCTATGCGACGAAGGATCAGGGCGATTGGTCCCCGGACTACAAGAGCGTCAACATCACCATCATTTGTACGCATGTGGGGTGCATTGAATCGCATACCGAGTCTGCCGAGGACATCTCGAGCACGGGCGGCGCGGACTGCGTGACGGAAGGCGACAGGATCTACACGGCCTCCGTCACCTTCAATGGGCAGAAGTTCGAAGTTTCCACCACGGTCCATGAATATGCCTCGGGGCACAATTGGGTGTGGAAGGCGGAGGACCGCTCCATCTATTGCACCAATTGCGGACACGATGCGGCAAGGGACGAAAGCTATGTGGCGTATGTGTACATGAGCAACGACGAAGCGACGGGCTTCGTGGACGTGTATGCAACATTTGACTTGGCATGGGGGGCGGCGCAGGCGGCCGAGAGGAATTCGAGCGGCGAAAACTATGCCTCCATCGTGCTCCTCGCGGACGTCAGGCTTGCCGCAGTTCAAACATTGCAAGCGGGTAAATATGTCCGCCTCGATCTGAACGGCTGTTCCATTACGGGGACGGCGGGCATGGCGATGTTCAACATCGCGGGCGGCTCCTTCATCCTCGACGATAAGAAGGGCGGCGGCAAATTGCAGGTGGGCTCGTACGCCGTGCAGTTTGTGGCTTCAAACAGTCATTTCACGCTGAGAAACGGCATCATCGGCTCGGATGCGGAAGGCGCGGAGAACAACTTCACCAATGCGGTCTTTATGGATAATGCCGCCTATTCGGATTGCTCGGTGCACATCGAGGGCGGCGTGATCCAGCACTGCACGAACGGCTACGGCATTCGGCTGAGGGGCACAAACGTCCTTGTCGAGCTCAACGGCGGCGAGATCAGGAACAACAACGGCGGCGTCTATATCATAGGCAGCGGCGGCGAGCTCAAGGTAGGCAATATCAAGATCCACGGCAATACCGTTACGGGCGGCACCGCCTACGGCGGCGGGATCTATGTCAACTCGAGTACCAACTACAGCGTGCTCCTCAACGAGGGCGCAGACATCTATGAAAATACGGCTACGGACGGCGGCGGCGTATACCTTACGGGCGGCGGTCTGACGTTCACGATGAACGGCGCCGAGATCCACGGCAACACCGCTACGCGTTACGGCGGCGGCCTTTGCGCCACGGTCTCCGCGCATGTCGAGATCGCAGACGGCAAGATCTACGGCAACCAGGCACAGCAATACGGCGGCGTATTCGTGAACGCCAACGTATCCTTCAGTCTTTTGAGCGGCATCATCGGCGGCGAGAGCGCGGATGAAGGCAACAAAGCCACGCTTGGCGGGGGCGGCCTGCATGTGGATGGCGCAGGTACGCTCGCACACATCAGCGGCGGCAAGATCAAATACAACGCCGTGCTCAACCAAGCGGGTGCGACGGGCAGAGGATACGGCAACGGCGGCGGCATCTATTCGAACGGCGCCACGGTGAACATCAGCGGCGGCGAGATCGTGTACAACACGGCGGCGAACAGCGGCGGCGGCATCTATGCGGATAGCGGCTCGCTGTCCTTTACAAGTACGTCCACGGGCTTTGAAGAGCCGAGCGGCGAGCTCTCCCGCAACACCGCCAATGCGGGCGCGGTAGGAAACAAGGCGACGATGGGCGGTGGCGGCGTGTTTGCGGCGGGCAACGCGGTCGTCACCCTGCAGTGCTACAATTACGAATTCAACCACAACATTTCCAAGGCGTACGGCGGCGCGATGTTCATTCAGTCGCCCGCAAGGCTCGAGGCGAAGGGCACTTGCAAGTTCACCTTCAACTACAACGAGGCGCAGAACGGCGACGGCGGCGGGATCTACACCAACAGCACCTTCTCCGTGACCGATCCGAATGTAGAGCTCATCTTCAACAAGAACAAGGCACAGATGAACGGCGGCGCGATCTCCGCAGCATATGTCACGATGTCGGGCGGCAATATTACCGTAAGCAACAACGAGGCGGTGGGCAACGGCGGCGGCATCTATATCTACGTACTCCTCACGCTCACGGGTGCGGCGGCGCTCACGGTAAGCAAAAACACATCCAAGCAGGGCGCGGGCGGCGGCATGTATGTGCAGAGCCTCACGATAAACAGCAATCAGACCCGCATGACGCTCGAGGAAAATACGGCGGGCGGCAACGGCGGCGGGCTGTATCTTTTCGCTACGCTTTCCTACGATCCCGTGACGATAGGGGAGAGCGTTCCCGCAGAGAGAGATCTGCGCTCGTCGCTCACGGCGAAAAACAACACCGCGGGCGATTTCAAAGGCGAAGGCGGGGTCGGCGGCAACGGCGGCGGAATTTATTTCAACCTCGTGAATACCGTGGCGCTCGATCTCACGGTGGAGGGCAACACGGCGAAGAAGGTCGCCGATTCGGAATCCGGGAACGGCGGCGGTATCTATATCGCGGGCAACGGCAGTAGCTTCGTATTCTCGGGGAAGGCGCAGTCCATTTTGGATAACACGGCCGAGAATGCGGGCGGCGGCATCTATTCGGGCGGCAACAACGTCACGCTGACGTTTTCGGGTACGAAAGTTATAATTTCTCGCAACAAGGCGGCTTTGGATGGCGGCGGTATCTATTCCGTATCCCGTACATCGGTGAGCGGCGGCGACTTGCAGGTGACGAGCAACAAGGCGCAAGGGGACGGCGGCGGCGTGTATTCCGCAGGCACCTTCACGGCGGCGGCCCGCTTGACGGTGACGGAAAACACCGCGGGCGGCAACGGCGGCGGCGTCTATTGCAGGGCGGATTTCTGTATCCAAAAGTACGTGCTGATCGAGAGCAACGTAAATTCTTCGGATGCCTCCACCGCAAACAACGTATTCATCAACACCACCGATAAGGCAGTGGTGAGAAACGGCATCATCGCCGTGACGGGTGCGCTCGAGGAAGGCTCCAAGATATACTTCTATTACAACATGGATATCACCAACGCGCGGGACGGCCTCTTCGTGTTGGTGGACGATAAGGTTTCGATTACCAGAGAGACGCTCAGAGTCTACTTCTATACCGACAGGGCGGATTTCAACTGTATCTATTTCGACGAGACGGGCGTAAACGGCACCCCGTGCGGCAGGATCAAGCACGACCACGAATTCGTATACACGGGAGACACCGAGAATTGGCTGTGGCTCGCGGACGATCAGGCCAAGCTCACGATGCAGTGTAAAAACTGCGATTGGCCCTTCGAAGAGACCCAAAAGGCGACCGTAAAGAGCCAAACTGCCGCAAGTTGCACCGAGAGCGGTTCGATTACATACCGGGTGACCATCAACGTAAACGGCAAGCCGTATACGGCCACACACACCGTCACGGTCGAAGCGTTGGGGCACGATTGGAAGTGGAAAGACGGCGTACTCGAGTGCGACCGTTGCCACGTATCCGCGGCAGCTTTCTCCAATGTCGTGGTCCTGCAACATGAGGACGAGTGGGGCCAACTCAATGGGGAGGAATATCGATTATTCACGGTGTTTGCCTCGGGCTGGCAAGAGGCGCTGAAGGCCGAGGGCAGAGTGCGCCTTACGCTGCTTTCGCATGCCTCCGTCAAGGAGCAATTGGTCCTCGATAGCAATGCCAAGGCAACCTGCGTGACGCTCGTCCTCAACGGATGGACGCTGAGCAACGACTTTAATTCGCGCGACGGTATCTTCATCATAAGGGACGGAAAGACGTTCACGATGAAGGACGGCGAAGCGCGCACGGGCGGGAATTTGCAGGCGAGAAGCTACGGCATTTCGGTGGAAGGCGGTATCTTCAACTTGGAGAGCGGCGCCATCGTCGGCGTGGCGGGAAGCACCTTATACGGGGTGCGCGTCATGGGCGAAGGCGGCATGTTCAACATGAACGGCGGCAAGATCTCGGGGATCAACACCTCTTCGGATAGCCTCGTATCGGCCGTGATCGTGGAGGACGGCGGCGTGTTTACGATGGCGGGCGGCAAGATCTCGGGCAACACGAGCAACCACAGCGGCGCGGGCGTACTCGTGCAGAATGAGGGCGCTCACGGCATCGGCGCGGGCAAATTTATCATGAAGGGCGGCGAGATCTCGGGGAATACCGCCAAGGAAAACGGCGGCGGCGTGTATGTCTCCAAGGGGGCTACCTTCGAAATAAAGGGCGGCGTCATTGAGAAGAATACCGCGGGCGGCAACGGCGGCGGCGTGTACTTCGCGGCGACGGGAGACTTCAAACTCGAAGGGGAGCCCGTCATCAAGGAGAACACCCACAAGGCCGAGCAAGTGAAGGGAGACGTGTATCTCGGCGACGGGATCCGCGTAGTCCTCTCGGCGGCGCTCGGCGAGAAGGCCTCCTTAGGGATCTATCTCGATATCGACGTAGCGAATGCGAAGAGCTACGATAAGGGCTTTGCCCAACTTGAAGAATTGATCGGCGACATCGAGACGCTGAAGGCCCGCTTCCCTTCCAACAGAGAGGAATTCAACTGTTGGAGCATCGAGGAAGGGCTCGGGCACCTGAGGCAGCACCTCTACGATCGGAGCGAAGTGGACGGCGCCCCCAACCCCGCATGGGATTGGACCCTCGGGGCGGAGGGCTATACGGGCGTGACTGCGACCTTCACCTGCGCGCACTGTAAGGAAAAGACATCGCCGCAGAATGCGAAGTTCGAGAAACAGACGCTCGTGGAGGGCGACTGCACGACGGATCGAGAGGAGCAAGTCAGCGCATCCATCGAATTCGACGGCAAGACGTTCACGGCGGAGCCGCAGACGTTCACCATCGCCGCACCTGGCCACACCTGGGCGGTGCGCGTATCGCCGAGCGACCCTTCCGTTGCAGAGATCTACTGCACGGTGGAGAAGTGCGAGATGCATGAATACGGCCTCGGGGGGACGGTAAGGCTCACCGCGGAGGATTGCGTATACGATGCCGCCCGCCACACGGCTTCGATCGTGGAAGCGCTCTCGGGCGCGGGTGCGATCGATGCGATCCACTGGACGGATATCACATACCGGTACAGCAAGACGAACGACTTCTCATCGGGAGTATCCCCCGATTCCTACCTGAAAGTGGGCTATTATCAGGCCACGATCACCGTCTCGAGCGACAAGCATGGGGATACGGCAGCCATTTCGGTTACCTATCATATCGCAGAGCGGCACCTCCTCATCACGGGCGGCATCACCGCAGCGACAAAGCCCTACGACGGCAACCACAATGCGACGCTCGACGTCTCCAAGGTGACATTCGACAACAAGGTGAGCGGGGACGACCTCGGCATAGCGTATGGCTCCGCAACGTTCAGCGATAAGTATGTCGGCACCCACAAGCAGGTGACCGTAACGGGGATCACGCTCACGGGAAGCGCCGCCGAGAACTACATTCTCGATCGGGATGTGTATATCTTCGAATCGGAGGCAGACATCACCCCGCTCGAGCTCACCATCACGGGCGGCATCACGGTAAACAACAAGGAGTACGACGGCAACAAGAGCATCGGCGTCAACGTATCGGGCGTCACGTTCGAGGGGCTGATCCCCGAGGATGAGGCCTTCCCGCCCGTCATTACGGGGTATACCGTCGAATTGGACGGCGCGGACGTCGGCATGCACACCGTCATCGTCAAGGATTTCATCTTAAGCGGCGACTGTGCGGTAAACTATACCCTTACGACGACGGAGTGGAAGATATCGAATGTCGAAATCACCAAAAAATTCGTAGACGTCGTCTGGCAGGAGTTGACGTTCACCTACGACGGGACGGATCAGAGTGCGCAGGTGAAGCCGTACTTTGTCAGCCTCGAAGGGTCTGTGCCGCTTACGCCCGTCTGCAGCGGTACATTCAAAGATTACAGGGCAGAGGGGTATGTGTTCACCGTCACCCTGCCCGCGGATCATGAAAAGAACTACGAGATCCGAAGCGGGGCGGAGCACACCTACCATATCCAAAGGCGCGGCATCACGCTGTCGTCCGCCGAAGTTACGGCAGACGGCAGGGAGTATGACGGCACGACGACCGTCCAAAACGGCCGTGTCCTCTCGCAGGAGTTCATGGGCATCTTGGAGCAGGATACCGGGAGCGTGAAGCTTGCCGTAGAAACCTACTTCTTCGTCTCACCCGCCGCAGGGGTAAACAAGCAGATCGCCATCTCGGGGCTTTCGCTCACGGGCGATTGTGCGGAGAACTATGAACTCCTCACCGAGCAGGCGCTCTGCAACACTTCGGTGGAGCTCAAAAAGCGTACCGTCACGGTAGAATGGCACGTGCAGGACGACCCGAACACCAAGGCGGACGATAGGGTGATTTGGGAGAACTTCGACGGCAACAAGGTAGACTACGTCTACAACGGCAAGGCCCCCACGACGGAGCTCATCTATTACACCTTCCAAAATGTGATCGGTTCGGAGGAAGTCTTGGCGACGTTTGCGGCATTGGATACCCCGACGGCGGACGTCAAGAATTCCACAAACGTGTTCCGCGTCGTGCTCGATCCGAACTCCAACTATACCTTTGCGACGCCCGAGGACGGCGACTTCACCGTAACGGTAGTGGTGAGGAAGGTCAAGATCCGCATTCGGGACGACAACGGCACCTTCGGCAGCGCCTCCATGAAACCGCTCACGGATTGCTTCGAGTATGAGGGGGATCTGAAGCTCATCGGCACGGACGGGCTCGCCTTCAACACCCCCGCCGTCATGGCAGGCGGATACAGCGATGTGGGCAAATACCCCATCATCGGCACCTTCTCAGACGGCACGGGGAACCAAACGGTCGAGTTCGTGGGTGCATGGAAGGATGCGAATAATTCCACCTACAGCGGAAGGGGATACGAGGATACATGCGGCGTATTCACCATCGAGAACGCCGTCATGACGGCGGGCTTCCGCGGAAGCAGTACGCGCATCTACCGTGCATCGGGATACGATCTTGTCGTCGTTCCCAAACTTGCGGGCGGCATGACGGAGTATACGATCCAATATACGTCCGTCCTCAAAGACGGGAAGCCCTTGGATGGGTATACTGCGGGGAGCAGCCCCGCGCACGTAGCGGACGTTGCGATCTATACCGTGATAGGGAAGATCACGGCGAAGAATCACGAGGATTACGATTTCAACTTTATCTTTACCATAACGCAGGAAGGCATCGTGGTGAAGATCAAGGATACGGCGCCCATCTTCACCGCGGAATACGGCACATACCTTCGCGGGAACGACGAAGCGCTCTCCGCCGCCCTCAAAGCATGGCTCCTCCGCACGGACGTCATTGAATCCATCACGGGCATCGATGAATGGACGGCAAGCGGCATCGCGGTGGCCATCGAGAAGTTGAAGGCCGCAGACCTCATCCTAAACGTCGTCGATGAATTTGGCGTTCCCGTAGAAAAACTTTACGCCGACCAATATCAGCTCAGCCGAAATGTTAACTTCAAATACTATCTCTCCATCGCGTTCGCCGAGGACGAGAACGAGGACAACCGCTACATCACCTTTGTTTCGGACGATGCGGATAGCTCGGCGGGCAAGGTGAGCATCACCCAAAAGAAACTCACGCCCGAGCTCCTTGCAGAAAATTATGCCGCGGCCGCGCGGGAGGGCAATCTCACGCTTCCGTATACGGGGAAGGCATATACCGCCGAGGGAGCGGAGGCTCCGTTTGCCGCAACCTTTGCCGAAGGCGGCGTGATCGGGGGCGACGAGGTAACGCTCAACGCATTCATGCGCCGTGCACTCAAAACTGCGCCCGATCCCGCACAGAACGGCGATTGGTCACAGCACTACGGTTGGCCCGTCAACGCGGGTACCTATCGCTACATGGTCGGCGACATGGATGGGATAAGCGCCCTGAGTGGCGACCATGCCTTGAACTACACCGTGGATAGCGCGTATCTCATCGTCGTCATTGCGCCCAAGGCCCTTGCATCCCCGCTCGACGAGAACAATATGAAGTCCGTCGAGTACGACGGGACGTATCACCGCCCCGAGATCGCTTCGGGAGAGGGGTATATCGTAACGACCGAGGAGAACCCGCGCGTCAGCGGAACGTATACGTTCTCCGTCAAACTCGCCGAAACCAACTATTCGGTGGATACGGTGGGCAGTAACCCCGGGGAAGCTTACGCGGTCTACAACTACGCTTGGGCCGAAGAACTTCCCTCCAATGTCACGATCAGCGACGACGACCTCACCCTCTCGGCTACGTTCGTCATCGAGAAGAAGATAGTTTCGCCCGCGGATATCCTTTGGACGGAGGATCGCTTCGTATACGACGGCAAGGACCACGCCTCCGAGATCCGAGCGACCCTTCAGGGCGTCCCCGGGGACGGCACGTTTGAGCTCATCGTCGTCACGACGCAGTTCATGAACTGCAAGGAAGAGGGGTACGAATTCAGGGCGGAACTCTCTTCGGATGCGGCCGTCAACTACATCCTCGATGTGGGGCAGTCGTACACCAAGACCTATCACATGCAAAGGGCTACCTATGATATGTCTGCGGTGGCGTGGAGCTACTCGAGCCCGTTCAACTACAACAACACCCTCTACAACGTCTACCTTGTGGGGCTTCCCGCGGGCGTCATTGCGCAGTTCGAGGGCGCGGAGGCGACCGATGCTGGCACCTATACCGCAAAGGTGAAGGGATTCATCTATGATGAGACCAACTACGAGGCCCCCAAGTTCACGATGGAGCTCACATGGGTGATCCGCAAGGCTGCAGTCACCATGCCCGTCGTCAGCGCAAGCCTGTTCACCTATAACGGAAAGCCGCAGTCTTACTACATCATCGGCGAAGGGGACGAGGACTTCTACACGATCGCGGGCAACACCCGTACGGATGCGGGTTCCCAACAGGTCACGGTAACTCTCCGCGATAAGGCCAATTACCGTTGGGCGGGCACGGAGGAGACCTCCGAAGATCTTGTCTCCACGTTTACGATCAACCGTGCCTCCTATGCGCTCTTTTGGGCAGAGGACACCTTCGAGTACACGGGCTCCGATCAGAGCGCCAAAGTCTACGCTTGGTTCTTCGATTTCGATGGCCGGCAACACAAGCTGACGGCCGTGTTGCAGGGCGCGGACGGCTTCATCAACCACAACAACGGCAATGCCTATACCTTCATCGTAGACGAGACGAAGTTGGATGGCAACTACGATTTTTCGGGCAAATCGCATGAATACCACATCGCCAAGAAGGCGGTACAGCGCCCCGCCGAGGACGGGACCGCGTTCTATTACACGGGGCAACCGCTTACCTATCACATCGCACAGAGCGAGCTGTACACCGTCAGCGGAAATGTATACACGGAGGTGGGGGACTACGCCGTAACGGTCGCACTCCGCGATCCCGACAACTATAAGTGGGCGTTCGGCAATTCGGATGCGCTCACCTACTCGTTCTCCATCGCTCCCGGGCAGAATGAAATTCTCGATTTCACCATCTCGGGTTGGACGTACGGAGAGGAACCCGCGGTTCCCTCCGCTTCGGCGAAGTTCGGCGTCCCCGTGTTTACCTATTGCGATTCGCCCACGGGCGCCTTCACCTCGTATCCTCCCGCGAATGCAGGCACTTGGTATGTGAAGGCCACCGTGGTAGGCAGTACGCAGTATATGCAGGCCGAGAAGGTGATCTCGTTCGAGATCTCCAAGAAGTCTGTGGAGCTCGTTTGGGCGGCGGACGAATTTACCTATAACGGGCGGGACCAAAGCAATAAGGTGACGGCGAGCCTCAACATGGTCAACGGAAACGTCGTCAGCCTGCCCGCTACAACGCGGGGGGCATTCCTCCTGCACAACGGCGGAGCCAAGTATGTATTCGTCGCCGATACCACGGGCTATGAGAACTACGAGTTCCTCAACCCCACGCACGAGTACACGATGAAGCGTGCCCCGCTCACCGTATACGGCGTCCGGGCGCTCGCCAAGCTCTACGACGGCGGCACCGCCGCAACGCTCAACGATCCCTCTATGTGGACGGTCTACGGCCTGTACGGCACGGATACCGTCACGGTGACGGGAACGGGTGTATTCGACGGTGCAGACGTCGGGCTCCATACCGTCGTCGCCACGCTCACGCTCAGCGGCAGTGCGAGCGATAATTACGTCATTACAAATAGCGAGATCGAGCTCACGGGCGTGGAGATCGGCATCTCAAAGGACCTCGCCCTCGAGGCGCTTCGTCGGGCAGAGCAGGCCGCAAAGGATTACGCCTCCTCGCGTGACGGGCTCACGGATGCCCAGAAGGAAGAGCTTCGGGCGGAGATCGAGCACGAAAGGGAAGTTGCGGAGAAGGATATCTCGGATGCGACTACCTCAGACGGCATCCTCGATGCACTCGATGGCGGAAGGGCGCGGATGGATGCGGCCTCCAAGAAAACGTTTACGGGCTCCGAACCCACTGAGCCCGAACCCACAGGGCCCGAAACGGACGATTTGGCCAAGGAGAAACAGGACGCCAAGGATAAGATAGACGACGAGGCACAGAAGGCCAAAGACGAGGTGGATTCCGACACGGACCTCTCGGACGAGGAGAAGGACGAGGCCAAGAAGAACATCGAGGAAGAGGCCGAGAAGGCCAAGGATAAGATCGACGGCGCGAAGTCTAAGAACGAAGTGGAAGGCGAACGGGATAAGGGGATCCAAAATATCCAATCGGCCGCGGATGCCTCCCTTCCCGATTTCGGGGTGCCGTTCCTGCTGACGGGGATCGAAATCATTTTGACAGTCGTATTCGCGGCGGTCATATTCCGCAAGAGAAAATAAGGAGGGAACATTATGTTATTGAACGCCATCAAACTTTTCGGGATCACACTCCCTTGGAGCCAGGATACGGTTTATCTTGCACTTCTCATCATTGAGATCGTGACGATCGCCGCAATCATCGCGATCGGGGTCGCCGCGATCGTGCGGGGCAAGCACCTCAAAGCCGAGGCGGAGCGCAAACCCGAGCCCATCTATATCCCCGTCGCCGCGCCTATGCCTGCAGGTGTGCCCGCTCCTTCGGAGGAGCGCAAACTCATTTGGCTGAGGGCGGATACTTCCAATGTCAAAAAGCAGTTTACCGTCGGGGAAGTATTTTCGTATGAAGGGCTGGTCGTCAAGGCGATGTTCGATAAACCTCCGTTTGAAGAGGAGGTGGAGGATTACGCCATCTCCGTCCCCGATATGACCGCCGAGGGCAGGGTGATGATACAAATTACGCATCGGGACATGAGCGCGATGTATCCCATCGACATCGTACGCGCCGATTCTGTGGCACCCATGTCCGAACCCGTACCCATGTCCGAACCCGAGCCCGAACCTGAGCCCGAACCCGAGCCTGAGCCTGAGCCCGAGCCCGAGGTTATTGAGGAGCCTGAGCCTGAGCCCGAACCTGAACCCGAACCCGAGCCTGAGCCCGAACCCGAGCGCGTATTCGTGCCCGTACTCGTTCCCGCGGCCGAATCCGAAGAGAATGAGGAAGAAGAGGATGAGGAGGAGGAAGAGGAAGAGGACGAGGAAGATTCCGTATCCATGCCCATCCTCGTACCCATGGAAGGCGAAGAGGAGGACCTGTATGAATACTTCCTCCGCCCCGTCAAGAGCTTCAAGGCCAAGTACATCCTCTCGGATGATACCGTAAAGATGCGCTATATCAGGCTGAAGAACGCTGCCCTCGGGTATGAGAAGATGCGTTCGCGCATCAGCTTCAAGCGGGAGACCTTCTACCACGGCAGGCAGGCGCTCATGCGCTTCTCCTTCCGCGGCAAGACGCTCTGCATGTATTTCGCCCTCGACCCCGCTCCCTTCGAAGGGACCAAGTATCATGTGGAGAACGTTGGAGACCAGCGCTCGTATGTGGATACGCCCTGCATGATCCGCCTCACGGGGAACAGGAAGGAGAAGCATGCGAAGGAAATTATCGGGATGCTCATGGAGCTCTACGGCATTCCCGCCATCGAGAGGGAGGAGAAGGATTACTACCTTGCCGTACGGCCCGAGGATGAACTCATTGAGGAGGGGCTCATCAAGATGGTGAAGGCACGCCGCCGCCGTACAGGCGCACCCCGTCCTACACCCGTACCTCCAGAAGTTGCGGAAGAGGTCGCCCCTGCCGTTGCGGAACCCGTAGAAGAGCCCGTGGTAGAGCCTACTCCCGAACCCGTAGAGGAACCTGTGGTTGAGGAGCAACCCGTTGTTGAGGAGCCCGAGCCTGAGGTTGTTCCCGAACCTGTAGAAGAACCTACTCCCGAAGTTGTTGAAGAACCTGTTATTGAAGAAGTAACAGAGGAAGCACAGCCCGAACCCGAGCCTGAACCTGAACCCGAGCCTGAGCCCGAACCCGAGCCTGAACCCGAACCTGAACCCGAACCCGAACCCGAACCTGAGCCCGAGGAGCCCGAAGTGGAGGACTTATCCGAACAGGAGCTCGACGACGTAGAATCCTATGAGGAAGAGAAAACGGATGAGGATGAGGACGGTATCGACGTCGTGGGCGTGATGTTCCGCCGCCGCGGCAGGAAGGTGTATTGGTTCGATCCCGATGGCAAGGAATGGGAAAAGGGCGAGATCGCGCTCTATAAGTCGCCCGATAACGCCCTGCAGGAAGTCATCGTGGTGGCGCGTACCAAGCGGGCCCCGAGCAAACTGCATCTTCCCCTGAAGCCTCTTCGCAAGGCCACCCGCCGCCAACAGCCGTAAAAAAACGACCATGCAGCCGTAAGAGGAATGTGCATGCGCAAAAGAAAGGGGATCGTTCCCCAACATCAAATGCCCCCCAAGGTAACACTTGGGGGGCATTCAAGTTCTGCATTTCGATTGCGCTCTCTTTTTACAGTTCCTTCATGATTTTCATGAATGTATCGAGTGAGATCACGTCAGGATTGTTGGCATATTCGGCTTCGCCGACCATGTAGTAACGGTAGTTCCCGCCTGCCTGTGCCTGCCAAACCTTTCCGAGCTCCGCTTTATCGCGGCTATCGTCGTTTGTGGCGAGATGGCCGCCCTTCGTCTCCAACATAACCACCTTCCCGCTGTGCGTCATAACGATGAAATCCGGGTAGGGGTTGATAAATCCGTTGATGCTGAACTCCACCCGATCGATATTCCGATGCCACCATTTGACGTTGGGCAGGGCGGCAACTTTCTCGATTACCTTGAGTTCGAATCCGTTGATCGATTGTTCGGAGGTATACAGCGACTTCGAGAGCAAATCGAACTTACTCCCCGGGATGATCTCACTTTGCACTGTGAAGGACGGCAGGCATTCGATCTTTCCCGTTTCAAGCATATGGTAGAACTGCTGTTTGCGGTACTTCGTCAAAAGTTCCACGATCTTCTTACGGATCTTTTCGGTGTATCCGTAAATATTTTTCTGCATGCCGACAATTTCATCGCCGCCCATGTTTTCTACAATGCGGTCGATATATTCCGCTAAATCCTTCCCGCTGACCCCGTCGAGGTGCTCCAAATTTTGTTTGAGCTTTATTTTGCAGTTCCTGACGCGGCCTTCGGGAGGAAGGGATTGCATCATATCCTTGAAGCGTTCACTCTCCTCACCGGGGAGTTGGCGATACTTCGGGCGCTCATTCCTCTCCACATCGATGGAGACGACGGGCTCCCCCGCATCCCCGAAGTCGATATCGGTATCCTTATCCTTGAGCCGAAATCCGTCTCCGAGCAGCTCCTTATCGAGAAGGATCTTTTTATCGGGGTTGACAAAGGACAACAGGTTGGGCGGCATCTTTATAAAGAACTGCGGGATACGGAGGGCAAGCGCCTCCTTGCGGAACTGTTCATACATGGGATAGGTGGGTACCATGTTTCTCACCTCCGAAGATAAATTGCCGAATCCCTCACTTTCACTTCTGCGGAGCGCCGCCTCATAGGAATCGCTGTTCGTTTCGGCGCTCGAAAGCATGGAGTCGAGCGTGGGGGATGGGGTGGGCTCGGCGCGTTGGCCGAGCATGTTCTTCAGGCTTTCATCGTCGAATTGGAGGAAATCTTCATCTTGCATTAGCTCGGGCGGGAAGGTCTGTTGGACGGGTACGGGAGCCTGAGGGGCGGCGGGCACATCTTCGGCTACGCGATATTCCCGTTCGCTGAAGCCCGCATCGTTCAATCCCTTGATGATCTTCTTGATGGTCTCATGGAAATCGTTGGAGCAAGTGAGCACATAGGAGAGATTTAAGAACTTGCTGTCGTTCTGCTGCGTATAGGGCAAGCGCAGCACCCGTCCCAAAATTTGCTCGACGTCTACCGTCGAAGTCTTGTTGGCGAGGGTGGCCAAAATATATGCGAACGGGCAATCCCACCCCTCCTTGAGGGCGTTCACGGTGATGATGTAGCGGATCTTGCAGGACGGTCCATCGAGTTTCACATCCTTGAGTTCATTGATCTCCGCCGTCTTGATTGCGATCTCTTCCTTGGGGATGCCGCTCTCGATCAGCCGCTCCTTGAGTTTTTGAAAGGTCTCCCGATTTTCCGCCTGTTTGGGCTGTGCCTGAAAGAGCACGATGGGGCGGATATATCTTCCTCCCGCCTGCCCCTTTGCAAGCTCCTCGAGTTTGTTGCGCAAGTCGAGCGCATCCGCGATCACTTCCTCCTTGGAGGGGCGGTTGTAAACAATGACGGGCAGCTTCACCATGTTCTCCGCCTTCAGCTGCGCGGCGTCCACATAGGAAATGATGTTGGTATTTTTACGGGGGGTGGCGGTGAGGTCGAGGATGAAACTCGGGTTGAGATTTTTGAGCATCTCGACGCTCAAGTCTCCCGCAGTGTGATGGCTTTCATCCACGATCACGACGGGGGACAGCCGATGAAATACTTGGATGAGGGCGGTATCGTCTACGCCGTCGATACGCGTCTCTACTTCGGTGGGAACATCTTTGAAGGAAAGGAGGTTCCCGTTCTCCTGATAGGCCTTCCTGCCTTCCTTATTCTTGATGCGGAGGCTATCGAAGCTCATCACGACGATGCAGAGCTGTTCGCTTACCGTAGTCGCATTGAACTGTTGCCCCAAGAGAACTTGCTGCTTACTGTAAATTTGGACGCGTCCGTTGAAATCGGCGCAAATCTTTTGATGATAAGGGTGGTTGGGGTTGGAGAGATTTTCGAGCGTCTGCGTGAGAATTGCCTCCGAGGGGACCAGCCAGACGACGAGCTTTCTCTTCGTGCTCGGCAAATGATCGAAAATGACTTTGAGCGCATTGCAGGCGAGGAAGGTCTTGCCGCCGCCCGTAGGCACCTTGAAGCACACGCGCGGCGTATTCTCGATCACATTCTGATAGGGCGCAACGGAGCCGATCTCTACATATTGTTCCGCCCAAAAATCACGGTATGCCCGTACGACGCTCCCCGTCGTATTCAAGAGCTCGCAATAGCGGTTGAGATCGGAAAGGGCCCGGATTTGAAATTGTTTCAGTTCCATGGAGTTCTCCTATAACCTTGCGATGTCGCGCGGTATTTTCTTGAAAGTAATGTTATGTTGCGTTAAAAATTTTTTCGGTAACACGCATACGTCGGCATATATCACGAAGTTTTGGGCAGCTGCCTTGATGTTTGAGAGGAATTCATGGTTGAGCGTGGTGACGTGCGCCCTTTCGTAATAGAAATAGTACGCCGTACCGTTGTGCTCTCCCAAGAAATATGCTTCGCTCTTTTCGGGGAGCCGTTCTTTGGTCTCCATGTAGTAGACGTATTTGCGGATCTCTTCGGGGCCGACGTCCTCATTGAGGCTATGGTCTTGGCGAAAGAGCGGAAGCCCGAGTTCGTAATAACCGAAGTCTCCGCCCGTCCCCTCGACTGCGTTTTTGCCTTCACCGTACCCCGCGATCACCCGCTTTATGCGCTCTGCTGTGATGGTTTCGGCATAATCCATCATCTCAACGAGGATGAACTTGCGGTTGCCGCCATCCCGCTTGTTGAGATTGAGTACGGCGTGCGCGGTCGTTCCGCTCCCCGCAAAGGAATCGAGGACGAGGGCGTCTTTCTTTGCTACGAGGGAGAGACACTGCTCGATGAGCGCAGGCGGCTTGGGGAAGCCGAATATGCGCTTTTCATCAAAATACTTTTTGAGCGTCAATGTACCGCTATCCGAACTGAATTCAGAATTTGTCCACACAGAATTTAACGAGTAGGCATCTCCCCGATATTTTTTGACGACTTGCCAACCGCCGACTGCTTTTCTGCCAAAAATTACGGTATTTAAGTTTTGCTTCGCTTTCTCCTTCCCCCAACGCCATACCGTTTTAATTCCCTTCGATTCTTGCGGATAGAATTTTATCCAGCCGTCATGTTCTTCAATATCTATTTCATATAAATCGTTATCGTAGGTCTTGTTCGGATTTACCCAAAAGGGATAGTACAAATTCGGGCGGTTGGAAATGTTAAAGTCGCTGTTTCTGTTTCGCAATTCATACAAATCATATCCGCCGCGTTCATCATAGAATCGAAATTTTTTTGAACCGTTGTGCAGAATTTGTGCCGAGAATGCATCGGATCTCTTATAAACAAGTATGTACTCGTGCGTGATCGAAATCGAATTATACGGGCGTGCCCTGGAATCATTTTCCACTGCAATATTTGCGATAAAATTTTTGGGGCCGAAGATTTCATCGCAGATGCATTTTAAGTTGCTCAGCTCGTTATCGTCGATGCTGATGAAAATGACGCCGCTATCGGAAAGCAACTGATGCAGGAGTTTCATGCGCGGATACATCATGCACAGCCACTTATCATGGCGGGATAGATCTTCCCCTTCGGGCCCCACAACTTCCCCAAGCCATTTCTTGATGTGCGGGTCGTTGACGTTGTCGTTATACACCCACTTTTCGTTGCCCGTGTTGTAGGGGGGATCGATGTAGATACAGTCTACCCTGCCCTCGAATTGCGGCAAGAGCGATTTGAGGGCGAGGAGATTGTCTCCGTGAATGACCATATTCTCGGAAGCATCTCCGTTATAGGTATATTTTTTATCGAGAACCCGATAGGGCACTTCCCGATGATGATCGATTACTTTTTCTTTTCCGATCCATTCCAACGTGGGCATGTGAAAGTCCTTTCCGATTGTGATTCGTGCTTCGCAACCATTATAGCACATTTTTTGCAAAAAGCGTACCAAAAACAGGGGGAAACGGCAAATTTGCGGGTTACGGGTTTCCATCAAGGGGGGAAGCGTTCTTTTTCGGACGGTTATATCTCAATTGTACCACCGCGCCGCGTTGAATGCAAGCAGTTGACGAGAATTTCTTACAAGTACAGTCCGCCTCTTTCCGCCCGAACAGTTCTCGCCCGAAAAGAGAAAGCTCTGACGTATACAACATCGGGGCATAGTGCCGAGCGGCTCCATCGCGCCACTTATGCAACATTATAAGTAATGCTTATACACTACATTAAAAATTCTAATAGTTCTTTTTTCAATTTTTATTGTTCAGCGGCTTGCAATCCGCTTTTTAATATGATACAATATAAATAAGGAGGTGGAATCATGAAGAAAATCATTACGGTTTTGATGGCAATGGTCTTGTCGTTGAGCCTCATTTCCTTTGGCGGGTGCAGCGAGGAGGAAGAGGACAAAATCGGTACCTTCCATGCCCTCGACGAGGCCTACCGCATGCAGCTCCTCACCCGAAGAGATATCATGCTCGTTTCCTATCGTTACTGCGGTGCCGTGTATTTGACTCCCGAGGAGGACGGCATGGGCGGGCCGTACGATAGGGATTCGTGGGTAGAGATCGACTTCCAACCGGGGCCCCTTGAATCCCTTGTTCCGCTCGACGAAGAGACGGAGCTCAACATCAAGAGGGCGTTTTTTAGGAATTACAGGGACGACCTTGGCTACTTCGATCCCGATGAAGAGGAGGATGCGGCGATTGCCGATTTGACGATGAATTATTACGGCAACTTCGATGGGAAGTATGTGGTGAACTTCGGCGTGGGATTCGGTGCAATGCTTACGGCCGTCTCCGTGGCGGGAATTTCTTGGGTCCTTTCGAATACGGGGCCTGAATTCTTAGTATTTATGTTCAATGAAGCGGAATGAGGCTCAGGGGTAGTAAAAATAAAAAGGGGGCAAATCATGAAAAAAATCGTAACAATTTTGCTTGCGGCAATAGTGTCGCTGAGCCTCATTTCCTTCGGAGGGTGCAATGGCTCTAAGAATGAATTGGGGTTTCGTGAAGAGGACGCCAAAGGAATGATAGAGATGAACTTCTTCGGCTCGAAAGCTGTTTCCTATTGTTTAGTGAACGAAATTGCGTTAAAAGGGGAAGAAGGATCGGAGTTTGTTTGTTCCACAAGGTTGCAAGATCCGAAGAAAGAGGGGCTATTTTTGTTGGATACACATTCAAGTGCATCTTCGGTAACGGTTGCAAGCGGCACATCCATTTATTGGTCGGATGTCTATTACGACGGAACAGGGACATACTTCGCAGAAAACGAGACGATTTGGCTCGAGTTTATCAATCGGAAGGATTCGAACATCATCGGGTATGCAGTCGTCAGGTTAGAGAAACTCCCCGAAGAGGCTTCAAAGACGCACGATCCCACTATCGTAAAAGCAGTCACATTCCCCAAAACGCTCGGTATCTTCTATCAGAATGTAACCGAAGAACAGGTGGGGCAGCTGATAAAAAATGCAGAAAAATAAGTGCGGTGGGGGGTGCGGCATGAAGAGAATAAGTACGGTTTTGATGGCAATGGTTTTATCGTTTGGCCTCATTTCCTTCGGAGGGTGCAAGGAGGATAAAATAGGCACCTTCTATGAAATCGATGAGGCGTATCGGATGCAGCTTCTCACCCGAAGGGATATCATGCACATCGCCTATTATCATGGAGGGGTTTATCTGACTCCCGAAGAGGATGGGTTAGGGAGCTGTCAGAGTAGTTTGTGGACAAGTATAGAGTTCACGCCCGATAAGCCGCTCGGGGAATTGAGCGGGGAGACCGAGCAGGACATCAAGCGGGCGTATTATCGGAACTTTACACACAATTTCAGTCCCGATAAGAGCGAAGAGGAAGCTATAGCGGATATCAAAATAAAGTGCTGCGGAGAGTTTGACGGGAAATACGCGGTTAGCTTCCTATGGAGAGGGAACGCAGTGCTTTTAAGCTATGCCGCGGGCGGCGTGGCGTTTTATTTAGACGGCGCCGAAGAGTGCTATCTGTTCGTCTATGACGAATAAGGTTACGCCCAAACTTCATCGGGCTATTTTCTGAGGCGCCGCCCGACCGCAAAAGCGGTCGGGCGGCGCCTCAGTGCGTATAGTGCGGTATAGTGCGGTATCCCGAAATCCTCCGTTCTTTCGTCAAAAAAGCCGTACAAAGAATTTACTTTTTTCTCTTGCCAATCCTCCGAGAATATGCTATAATTCGGGTAGAACATAGTAAGAGGTCCGAAATGCAAATTCGTTCAAGGGCGCCGCTCAGGATCGGCCTTGCGGGCGGCGGCACCGATTTGACAAGTTTCAGCGATAAATACGGCGGCTGTGTGTTCAATGCCGCAATCGGCATGTATTCTTATTGTACGATCATCCCCACCGAGGATGGGAAGGTCCGCTTCTTCGCACCCGATCGGGGAGAGAGTGTGGAGACGGAGGCGGCTCCGTATCTCGAACCCACCGAGCCCCTCATCCTGCACAAGGGCGTCTATAACCGTATCGTAAGGGAATTTCACGGCGGAGAGCCGCTCTCCCTGTTCATGAGCACGAGCTCGGATGCCCCTCCCGGCTCGGGGCTCGGCACCTCCTCCACGATGGTAGTCGCCATCCTCGAAGCCTACAACCATTGGCTCAACCTCGGGCTATCCGAATACAGCCTTGCCAAACTTGCCTACGAGATCGAGCGCGAAGATCTGCAGCTCAAGGGCGGAAAACAGGATCAGTACGCGGCCGTATTCGGCGGCATCAACTTCATGGAGTTCAATCCGGACGGAAGTGTAGTCGTCAACGGTCTGCGCGTCGATAAGCATATCATCTATGAAATGGAGTGCTCCCTCCTGCTGTTTTACGGCGGAAGGGGCCACGATTCCTCCAAGGTCATTTCCCAACAAATTTCCAATGCGGCGAGCAACCGCCCCGATACCCTTGAGGCCATGAAGCGCATCAAGGAGGCCGCCATCGAGATGAAGGCCGCCGTCCTCAGGGGGGACGTCAAGCAAATCGGCGTCATTCTGAATGAGGGTTGGGAACAGAAGAAGCGCACTTCCTCCGTCGTCACGAACAGCGAGATCGAGAGCTTTATCGATTACGCCAAGGCCAACGGGGCGGAGGCCGTCAAGCTCTCGGGGGCGGGCGGCGGAGGCTTTATCCTGATGTACTGCAACCCCATCAACCGCCAGAGGCTGCTCAATGCCCTCAAACAGCTGAAGGGAGATGTCTTTCCCGTCAAATTCTGCAAGGAGGGCGCCCAGAGTTGGACAGTATGATCGTTGCCGTCATTATGGCGGGCGGCAAGGGCACGCGGCTCTCTTCGGTTACGGGAGATGAGATCCCCAAGCCGATGGTGCGCATCGCGGGGGTCCCCATTCTCGAACGCCAATTGATGAGCCTCAAGGGGTGCGGCATCACGAAGTTCTATATCGTCGTGGGGCACCTCGGGGAAAAGATCCGTGAATACTTCGGGGACGGCGGTGCGTTCGGAGTAACGATAGAGTATATCACGGAGGAGACGCCGCTCGGTTCGGCGGGGGCGCTGTATTACCTGAAGGGCAAGATAGCGGAAGATTTCTTCCTCGTATTCGGGGATACGGTATTCGACATCGATTTGGATGCGATGCTCTCCTACCACAGGCGCAAGGGCGGGGCGCTCACCCTGCTCGCCCACCCCAATTCCCACCCCTTCGACAGCGACCTTCTGGTCGTGGACGACGACTGCAAAGTCACCGCCCTTCTCAGCAAGAAGGAGCCGCGGGGGGACTATTTCAACCTCGTAAACGCCTCCTTCTTCCTCGTCTCTCCCCGCGTGCTCGATTGTTTTTCGGCACCCGAATTCAGGGATATGGAGAAGGATGTCGTCAAGGGGCGCATGGAGCGCTACGGGGACGTGTATGCCTACATCACCACGGAGTACATCAAGGATGTGGGCACCGTGAGCCGCCTCCGATCGGTGGGGCAGGATATCGTGGACGGAACTGTCTCCGCCCGCAACAGAAAGCACAAGCAGAGGTGTATCTTCCTCGACCGTGACGGCACCGTAAACGAATACGTGGGCTTCGTAACGAAGCCCGATCAGCTCAGGCTGCTGCCCCGTGCCGCAGAGGCAATCGCGCGGATCAACCGCAGCGGGTACCTCGCCGTGATCGTCTCCAACCAACCCGTGCTCGCCCGCGGCGAGGTGGATAAGGAGGGCATGGCGGCGATTTGGCGGCGGTTTGAACGGTTGCTCGGCGAATGCGGCGCATATGTCGATGGGACGTATGTGTGCCCCCATCACCCCGATCGGGGATTCGAAGGGGAGGTCGCGGCGCTGAAAATCGATTGCGATTGCCGTAAACCCAAGCCGGGGCTCTTCTTCAGGGCCGCAGAGGAGCTCTCCATTTGCCTCGAGGATTCCTATTGCGTGGGCGATTCGTGGAGAGATATCGCGGCAGGCATCGCGGCGGGGTGCCACACGGTGCGGCTCACCTGCGGGGAGCCCTTCGCGGAGGGGCATGCCGATGCGGAGTACGTCTGTTCCGACCTGTACGAAGCCGTAAACTATATTTTGAATGGGGAAAAAGAGAATGGGGACACATGAAATATACGAGAGATTTTTCTCGGAACATACCGACCTTTTGCCGATCCGCCACAAGATAGAGGCGAGCGTACGCCTCCTGAAGGAGACGGCGCTTGCGGGAAACAAGCTCCTGCTCTGCGGCAACGGCGGAAGCCATGCCGACTGTGAACATATTGCGGGGGAGTTGCTCAAATCCTTCCTCCTTCCGCGTAAAATAAAGCCCGACCTTTCCGCCGCCCTCGAAAAGGCATATGGCAAGGAGGGCGCCGAGATCGCCGCGCGGCTGCAACAGGGCGTGCCGTGTATCCCGCTCACGTCCTTCCCCGCCCTGCATTCCGCCTTCGCAAACGACTGCGATGCCGCCTATGTCTTTGCCCAGCTCGTCAACGTATTGGGGCGGGAGGGCGATGTGCTCATCGCGATCTCCACTTCGGGGAACTCAAAGAATGTGCTGCTTGCGGCGAAGGTCGCCCGCGTCCTCGGCATGAAAGTGATTGGGTTTACGGGGGAGAAGGGCGGCGCGCTCTACGACCTCTGCGACGTCGTCTTGAATGCCCCGACCGAGCAGACCTATCGGGTACAGGAATATCACGAGTGCATCTATCATCTCCTCTGCATGGCGCTCGAAAGGGAGTTGTTCGTATGAGCGAAGCGGTTGCATTGTGCGAAGCCGAGGCAGAGGACGGCAAAAAACTGAAGATCTTAGTGGCGATGGATATCTACCTTCCGCTCATGGACGGCGTGATCAACTGCATGCACCACCTCATGCTCAGCTATCCGCCCGAAGTCAGCGCGACCGCGGTGGGCCCCAAGGCCAAGAAGCATGTGGATAACTATCCCTATCCGATCATGCGGTACCGCGCCTTCCGCATCCCGTTTACGGGTGTGGATTTCGGCTTCCCGTCTCACGATAAGGAATTCGTAAAAAAGGTCATGGAGATGGAGATCGACCTCATCCATATCCATTCCCCTTTCGGGATTTGTAAATTGTTGACGAAGATCGCAAAGAAGCGCAATATCCCCATCGTTGCGACCTTCCATACCAATTATCGCTACATTTTCAAGAGGATTTTGCTGCTGAAATGCTTCTATGAACCGTATATCCGCACCTTGGGGAAGCGGTACGGGAGGATGGATAAGGTGTTCGCGGGCACCGAGGCCACCGAGCGGCAGCTCCGCAGTTTCGGCTACGAAGGGGAGTGCGGCATCATTCCGTTCGGCACCTCGCTCGTTCCTCCCGCCGATTACGAAGGGCTCCGCGCACGGGCAAATGAACACTTCGGCTTGGCGCCCGAGGAGCGGGTATTCTGCTTCGTCGGAAGGACGGTGCGCAGTAAGCGGGTGCAGTTCACGCTCGATGCCCTCAAGAAGGTGTATGATAGGGGGTACCGCTTCCGCTTCCTCATCGCGGGGACGGGAAATTACCTGAATGCCCTCAAAAAACAGGTGAAGAGGCTCCACCTCGAGGACTCCGTACTCATCACGGGCTACCTTTCGGAAGAGGAGCTGGAGATGGTATACGGCCGTTCCGAGCTCCTGCTCTTCCCCTCCATTCTCGATAATTTTGCACTCATCAAGGTGGAGGCCGCCACATTCAATACGCCGGGCCTGTTCATCAGGGGCTCCAATACGGCTTTCGGCACGCAGGATATGCACAACGCGATCCTTGCGGAGGACACCTTGGAGGACTTCGCGGAGAAGATCGTGTGGGCGCTCGAACACCCCCGCGAGACGGAGGAGATCGCACGGAATGCGCACAGGGAGCTCTACTACTCGTGGAAGGATTCGGCAAAGATGTATACGCAGGCCTACCGTGAAGTGATAAGAGAACACAACGGAAAGCATCCGCCCGAGCAAACCGAATGAGCTCTGCCCCTCCGCATTCGCGGAGGGGCTCTTGTGTTTTTTGATCGGGAAGCCCAATCGAGGGCATAAAAAATAACGTATCGGAGTCGGGCAAATCATCGCCCCGCGGCTTGCATTCCGAAAAAACTTATGCTACAATTATATTGTATTACAGCGATAGGAGGGGAGCATGGAGAAGAAGCGGGCAGTGAAGATAGTAGCCTGTGTATTGGCCGTATTGTTGGCGCTTATGATGCGGGCGGCGCCCGTGCTTTTGGTTTGGAGTCAATTCAGTGATTTTTATACAGAATCACAGCACCTCGCACGTGTGCAGAGGCGCGCCGAAAGGCGTTACTTGGGGGAGGGGAGCGAGTATACGGGCCTCACGGTATATCCGCTCTACAATGAGGAGGAAGAGCTCGAATATGCGCTCATTGAGCTGCAACCGCAGGGTTTTATGTACGTAATAATCCGTGATGTTGATCTTTCCTTTCTCGGCGGAATGAGCATGTATACCAGGTCTGATGAGACGCCGACCGCTTGGACGCCCTACCGTAAAGTGGATGGAAAAGAAGTAGCTTTCACGGATGAAAACGGGGAGCCGATTTGTTATTCCGAAAGCCACTTCAAGGTGGCGGGAATCGAAAATGAACGTCGTTACCTTTTACGAACCCCATCAGGATACATTCCTGCCGTAAAACGTGGAGAGCAGTATCTCGACCTTGTGGACGGGAAGCTAATCGACTACGATCCGAACGCGCATTCGGGGACATACGCAAGTGCCGGTATTATTTTTTGGGCCATGGGGAGTTATTTAGATTTATAAGGAGGATAAAAAAAAGAGTATCTTTTGATATTCTTTTCACGTCAAATAAATTGTAATAGGAGGTGAATCGTGAAAAAAGTTTTTCCGATCCTGCTTGCAACTCTGTTAACCTTTGGCCTCATTTCCTTCGGAGGGTGTAATGGCTCAAAGAACGAATTGGGGATCCGTGAAGAGGATGCCAAAGAAATGGTAGAGATGGAATCTACGCTCATCAATACTATGGCCGTCTCCTATACTTTGCACAATCCTATTACGTTAACGGGGGAAGATGAATCGGAATTTGTTTGTACAAGCTTGCAAGATGCGGGGAACGAGGGTGGATTCCATTTGAAGGACGCTTCTAAGGATACTTCATCCATAACGGTTGCAAGCGGCACAACCATTTATTGGTCCTCCGGCTTCCCCGGTAAGCTCGGGACGTCCAAAGAGGTATTTTGGTTTGAATTTATCAATCGAAAGGAATCCCATATTCTCGGATATGCGGTCGTCAAGGTGGAAAGGATCACGGATTTCTACTATGTGCCCACTATCGTAAAATCGGTGACTTTCCCCAAAACGCTCGGTATCTTCTATCAGAATGTAACCGAAGAACAGGTGGGGCAGCTGATAAAGAATGCAGAAAAATAAGTTCGGTAGGGTGCGGCTTCAATCGATTTGATATAAGGGGCCCGCGGAGCAACTTCACGCGCATCTCTCAATGAAATAAAAATAGCGTGACGCTCGGAGCTGAGCGCCACGTTTTGGAAATTTATGGAGTTTTTTTGCAATAAGCGGGACAAACCTCTGCTTCCAAACGTTGTAATAGAGGAAGGAATCAGGAGGCATTCGATGAAAAAGAGAACTAAAATTCTTACGTGCGTATTGGCCGTATTATTGGCGCTCATGATGCGCGCGGCGCCCGTGCTTTTGGTTTGTAGCCAATATAGCTTTTTTTACACGGAGTCACAACATCTTGCAAGGATCCGTGCCCGTGCCGAGGACCATTTTTTGTGGGAAGGAGGCGAGCATACGAGCCTCGAGGTTTACCCCATCTACAATCAGGATGACGAATTAAAGTATGCGCTGATAGAAATGCAACCCGAAGGCTACATGTATGTCAGAATCAATAAAGGTTCTATTTTATCAAGTTTGCTCTTCAGGCGGAGCATGTATACGATGGCAAGAGATCGTACGTACGGTACGGACTCATGGCGCCCCTACCGTGTGATAGCAGAACCTGCTACGGGTATTTATGGGGATTATACGGCATACATCGAGGAGGCTATTTTGAATGAGGACGGGACGGCGATCGTCTATTATAAGAGTCATTTTAGGGTCATGGGGATCGAAAACGAGAGGCGGTATTTTTTGGAGACACCGGCGAGTGAGAATTCAACGTCTTCTCATAACTTAATTCCTGCCGTAAAGCGCGGAGAGCAGTGGCTTGACGTTATGGACGGTACGCTGTTTGATTATGACCCGGAAAAGTACGAGCCGTTTTTGCCTGTTGTAAACAGGTACTTCTTCGCGGATAATTTTTTTGATTTATAGGGTATCCATGGCGGGGAGCGCGATTTAGGAGGAGCCGATGGATTGTATTTTTTGTAAAATTATCAGGGGCGAAGTGCCGTGCAGAAAGGTATGCGAGACCGCGCACGCGCTCGTATTCATGGATATTGCGGGGGATGTGGACGGGCACATGCTCGCCGTCCCGAAGAAGCATTGCAAAAACCTTTTGGATTGCGACGAAGAGAGCCTGCACGGCCTCATGGATACCGTGAAGCAGGTCTCTCATCAGTGTATCGAGCGGGGATACGACGGCGTCAATCTCCTCCATGCAAGCGGGGAGAGTGCGGGGCAATCGGTACCCCACTTCCACATCCATATCATTCCGAGAAAGGAAGGGGACGGCATCGACGCATGGCCCAAATTCGGAGGCGCGAAGTTTGAAATCGATCGGATTTGGAAGGACCTCACCGAGTAAAATCCCGAATTTACGGTGCGGAATACCTTCCCTGAGCCGCCGCCCGACCGCTTTTGCGGTCGGGCGGCGGCTCAGGGGGCATTTCAAAGGTATTTTACCGAAAATTTTCGGATTTATCGCAACAAAAAAAGCCCCGTGCGGGGCTTTTTTGAATGTTTCGGTTATGCCTTGTTGGCGGAGCCGAGCACGTCGATGATCTTGTGCCTGACGAGCTCCTTCATGTTGGCACGGGCGTCGCCGAGGTATTGGCGGGGGTCGAAGTGGGAAGGATTCTCCGCAAGGTGCTTGCGGACGGCAGCCGTAAACGCGACGCGAAGGTCCGAATCGATGTTGATCTTGCAGACGGCGAGCTTTGCGGCCTTGCGAAGTTCGGTTTCGGGAATGCCGATGGCGTTGGGCATGGACCCGCCGAATTCGTTGACGATGGCGACCTGGTCCTGCGGAACGCTCGAAGCGCCGTGGAGCACGATGGGGAAGCCGGGAAGGCGGCGGCCGATCTCTTCCAAGATGTCGATGCGGAGCTTGGGATCCTGCCCGGGCTTGAATTTATAGGCGCCGTGGCTGGTGCCGATGGCGATGGCGAGGGAATCGATGCCCGTCCTCGAAGTGAATTCCTCCACTTCATCGGGAGAGGTGAACATCGCATCGTGCGCTTCCACCTTCACGTCGTCCTCGATGCCCGCAAGTTTGCCGAGCTCCGCCTCGACGACGACGCCGTGTGCGTGTGCATATTCCACCACCCGGCGGGTAATGGCGATGTTTTCCTCCCAAGGTTTGGAGGAGGCGTCTATCATGACGGAGGTGAAGCCGAGGTCTACGCAGTCCTTGCAGATGGCGAAGTCTGCCCCGTGGTCGAGGTGCAGGGCGATGGGGATATCCGTCGTCTCCACGGCAGCAAGCACGAGATGGCGAAGATAGACGGGATTTGCATACTTTCTCGCACCCGCGGAGACCTGCAGAATGACGGGGGAGCGGCATTCATTGGCCGCTTCGACGATCGCCTGGATCATCTCCATATCGTTGACGTTGAACGCACCGACGGCATAGCCGCCCGCATACGCTTTCTTGAACATTTCGGTAGTCGTTACCAAAGGCATTGTGATTCCCTCCAGAGTTCTTTTTCTCAATTATAGCGCGAACGGGGAGAAAATGCAAGCGGGTAGAGAAAATTCGGGAAAATAATTTATAAATTTCCTTTTTTCGGAAATCTTCGCACGAAATGCGCTTCGCCCCATGAAAAGGAAGGGGGGTCACGGAGGAGGCCGCAGCATAAAATTGGGCAGTCTGCATAAGAAAGTTTGGAACATTTCGGGTGGAAAATTTCGGAAAATTCGTTGACGCCCGCCGAAAAGCATGCTATAATGGTGCACGAAAGAAAGAGCGCCCGAGGGCGCCCAAATAGAAATCGGAGGAACCAATCAAATGGCAAACGTAAGAGTTGCAATCAACGGCTTCGGGCGCATCGGCCGCCTCGCATTCCGCCAGATGTTCAGAGCCGAGGGCTATGACATCGTCGCCATCAACGACCTCACCAGCCCCAGCATGCTCGCGCACCTGCTCAAGTATGACAGCGCGCAGGGCCGCTATGCTTTGGCAGACAAGGTCACCGCAAACGACGAAGAGGGCACCCTCACCGTAGACGGTACCACCATCCGCATCTACAAGGAGAAGGACGCCGTCAATCTTCCTTGGAGAGAGCTCGATGTAGACGTCGTGCTCGAGTGCACGGGCTTCTACACCTCGAAGGCGAAGTCCCAGGCGCACATCGATGCAGGCGCCAAGAAGGTCATCATCTCCGCTCCCGCGGGCAACGATCTTCCCACCATCGTATACGGCGTCAATGAGCACACCCTCAAGGCGACGGATACCATCATCTCCGCTGCTTCCTGCACCACCAACTGCCTCGCTCCCATGGCGAACACCCTCAACAACGCATACCCCATCGTTTCGGGTATCATGACGACCGTTCACGCCTTCACGGGCGACCAAATGGTGCTCGACGGCCCTCACCGCAAGGGGGATCTCAGAAGAGCGCGCGCCGCTGCCGTCAACATCGTTCCCAACTCCACGGGTGCGGCGAAGGCCATCGGCCTCGTCATTCCCGCCCTCAACGGCAAGCTCATCGGTTCCGCGCAGCGCGTTCCCGTTCCCACCGGCTCCACGACCATCCTCGTCGCAGTCGTTAAGGGCAAGGACGTCACGAAGGAGAGCATCAATGCCGCGATGAAGGCCGCTGCTTCCGCTTCCTTCGGCTACACCGAAGAACAGCTTGTCTCCTCCGATATCATCGGCGAGACCCACGGCTCCATCTTCGATGCCACCCAGACGATGGTCATCAAGATCGACGAAGAGACCTATCAGGTGCAGGTCGTTGCGTGGTACGACAACGAGAACTCCTACACCTCCCAGATGGTCCGCACCATCAAGTACTTCGCAGAACTCAAATAAGCAGAGTTTTACGGTCCCCGCGGCAAGCGCCGCGGGGATTTTTTTGTTGCAATCGAAGGGAAGGTGTGGTATAATTTGGAATAAGGAGGATACGATGCCGCCGCTTGACCATGAACAACTCAATCGGCTTCTGCGCCTTCTGAAGGCGGGAAGGGCGGACGCGCTCGATGGCATCTACGCCATCGTCGGGGCGCGTATGTTCGCGCTCGCGCTCGGCATCGTAAAGAACAGACAGGATGCGGAGGACGTCGTATCGGATAGCATCATAAAACTCGTGCGGGGCATCGGGGGGTACCGTGAGGGTACCAACGGCTATGCCCTCATCATGCGCATCGTCCGCAATACGGCATTCGACCTCTTGCGCCGCCGCAAGGTGCGGGCGGAGGAGGACCTCGAAGGCTTCTTCCACCTCACCGATGAGCGGTTCTCCCCCGAACGGCGGGAGGATGCCCTCCTCTTAGAGGCCGCCATCGCACGGCTCAACGGGGAGGAGAAGCGGATGATCTACTACCGTTATTACCTCGATATGACGGTACGGGAAGTTGCCGAGGAGACGGGGCTCTCCAAATCGGCGGCGGAGCGGAAGATGCAGGACGCCGAAAAAAAATTAAGGGCCATTTTGGCGGGACAAGAGGGGGTGTAAAAACGTTGTAATGGTAGAGATGAAGGATGAAGTCTTAAAACAACGCTTCGATGCCTACTTCGATGGCGTTCAAAGGCCGGATATCGACCTCACGGAGGCAAAGCGCGAAGTGGGGCGCAGGGCAAAGAGACGGAGAGCGGGAAGAATTACGCTTGCCGCACTTTCGTGTGCCGCCGTCCTGCTCCTCACCGTCCTGCTCATCCCTTGGAATACGCTCGGGCAGACGACGTATTCCATCGCGGACGCCGCCGAGACGGTTGTGGGCTACACCGAACTCGCGGAGACGCACAAGGCATACGCCGATGCCCTTGCTCCCTTTGAGCGGCGGGGGGCGGCGGAGTACCGCATCCTCTCCGTGGACGGAAAGGAAGTATTGCTTACGGCTGAGATCGAGATGAGTTCTTACGGCATCCGCACGAGCGCGACCGTCTCCATCGACCTTTCGGGGGGCAAGTATGCGGCGGAGGAATTCAAGGATTACGATTCCCTCAAAAAGGAGAACAAAAAGTATCGCTACGAAACGCAGTTCGAGGGCGGAGAATATGTCTCCCGTGCGGCCTGTGAAGTGGAGGGCGCCGCATGCTATGTGGATACCATGTCCGCATCGAACGCATCTTTTTGGAATTTTATGGAAATTTTTCTGCAATAGCGGGACAAACCTCTGCTTCCAAACGTTGTAATAACAGAAACAGGAGGAAACCGCAATGAAAAGAAAACTATTCGTAAGTACCGCAGCGCTCCTGGCGCTCAGCCTGCTCGTCGGGTGTGCAGCCCCCAGAGGGGATCGCTATGAGAGCTATCCGCCCAACTACGCCCCCGATTATGAGACGGGGGAGACGGGAGAGGACGGCAATTATGTGTACGATGCCGTCATAGAACAGGGGGAGAAGGATACCTCCGCGGAGCCTTCGAGCTACTTCTCCCTCGACTGCAACACGGCAAATTATTCGCAGGTGCGCGCCCAGATCAACGCGGGCGTAAAGATCGCCGCCGATTCGGTGCGCACGGAAGAGCTCATCAACTACTTCTCCTACGATTACCCCGCTCCCGAGGGCGAGGTTGGGGTAACGGCATACCTTGCCCCCTGCCCGTGGAATGCGGCGCACAAGCTCATAACAATCGGGGTGCGCACCGAAGAGCGCAAGATAAATTCGGATCGGAACAACTACGTATTCCTCGTGGACGTCTCGGGCTCCATGCTCACGAAGGATAGAAACATGGAAATGACCCGCATCGAACTCGTGCAGTACGGCCTTCAGGAGCTCACCAAGTCTTTGGATGCCAACGATTACGTCTCCATCGTGACCTATGCGAGCGGCGTAAAGGAAGTTTTGGAACCCACTCCCGCAACCGAAGCGGGCAAGGCGGAGATTGTAACTGCCGTAAACAATTTGCGGGCGGGCGGCTCCACCAACGGCTCGGGCGGCCTCGAACTCGCCTACGAAAATGCGCAGAAGTACTATGCGGAGGGGGGAAATAACCGCGTCATTCTGCTCTCGGACGGAGACTTCAACGTGGGCATCTCGAGCACCCAAAAACTCGAAACCTTCATTGCAGAGAAGGCGGAGGGGGGCGTATACCTCTCCGTGCTCGGGGTGGGCTTCGGCAACATGCGGGATGATTTCATGCAGACGCTTGCCCTCCGCGGCAACGGCAACTACGGCTTCATCGATACCCCCCGCGAGGCAAAGCGCATCCTCTCCGAACAGCTCTCCTCCACCCTCATCCCCGTAGCCAAAGATGCCAAGGCGGGCGTCACCTTCGATGCGGACATGGTATCCACCTATCGCATGCTCGGGTACGATATGAAGACCATGTCCGAGGATGATTTCAACGATCCCTCCAAGGATGCGGGGGAGATCGGGAGCAACCTCACCGTGACGGCGCTCTACGAAATTGCCCTCAAGGAGGGGGCAGAGGGCAAGCTCGGGGAAGTGGAAGTGCGCTACAAATCGGTGGAGACCGAAGAGCAGAAATCGGTGAAGGCGGAGATCTCGAGCGAGCCCTCCACTCGCACGGATGCCGCATTCGCCGCCTGCGTGGCGGAATTCGGGCTCGTCCTCCGCAATTCCAAATATAAGGGGGAGGCCTCCCTCGCCTCCGTCTTGGAGCGGCTCGAAGGGATTGCGGAATACGTTGCCGCCGATGAATACAGGGTGGAATTCAAGGATCTCGTGCAAAAGGCCGCCGCAAGCGAATATTACGACTAAAGTTCAAACCTACATGCGCCCCGCTCCGTGCGGGGCGCTTTTTTGATGAAATCCGCGTGAAAAAATTTTGCATTCCGACAAAAAAACTTGTGTGAAATGCTTGACAGCGGGGGGGGGTGGTGTATAATAGGGAAAAAATTCACAAGGAGAACAAGTATGAAAAAAGCAGCAATTTTGGCAACGGTACTTGCGGCAGCTCTGTGCGCCGCGCCGCTTGCCGCCTGCGACGAAGAGGGCGCCGCACCCATCGTGAGCGCGCCGCATGCCGTCACGGTCGATGGAAAGGCATTCAATGCGGCGGATTATGCCCTTGCGCTTCCCGCAAATAAAACGACGGGGGGCGAGTACTACGGGCAGATCCCCGAATTCAAGACCATGCAAAAGCTCAGCTTGCAACTTTCCGCTATGTCGTACGACGGAAACACACTTGATGTCGCGAAAGAAGTGGGCACGGGCGAAAATGCGGGCAAATATCGCCTCTACGATTTGAGGAACGCCAAGAGCCTCGAGGGTTGGTATTCGAGGATTTCGACATTCAATTATACGCCTTTCATCTATTTAGAGAGCGAGGAGAATGACGACACGACCTATTTGGTTGCCTATCCCACGGGCGAGTTGGTTACGACAAAGGCGTTTGATAATTTAGATAGTTTTTCTCCGAATAGCGGTTCAATCCGTATCGAAAATAGATATGTTCAATATTACTCTCTCACCTATGCAACAACGGATACGGCGTTGGAGACCGTATATGTGGGCTATGTAGACGGCGCATGGAAGAAGCTGACCGAAGCGGAGGTGCATCCGCAGGCGAGCGGATATGAGATCGGCGACGTCCTCTTGACGAAGACCCCCCTTCTCAACTTGGATACTTACCCCGATTATATCTATAAGGATTACAGCGCTTCTGCTGAGGGAAATAGCGATGGCTCGGTAATCAAATATACGCTGTATAAGAACGATCAGGCGCTGAATTCGATCACGGTGTACAATAATAATGCGCTCGGCATGATCGGGAAGTATTTCTACTACTATGAGATGCAGGCCGTGAATCAAGACGCAACGAGCGGCTATAACGTGGAATCCTCCTACGGGAAGGCCAACGCAGTCCTTCACCGCTTCAACATTGTGGAAAACAAGGATGAGGTCGTCGATGCCGACTACTTCTTCGAACGTCAATATTCCTCTAATTCCTTAACCCTTTACAATAAGACCGCAAACGACGCGGATAAGCTCGTCGTCTCGGCCTATCAAGAAGTCAACGGCGTTGCGCTCGTTTCGGATTTTGCCCCTCGCTATACGCTCGTAATTGACGACGAGGCAAAGGTTTCCGCCGATTTGACGGGCAAGGGCATTTCTTCCTCCCTCTATCGCCTCTCGGATAACCGCTATCTCTCGGGGAACATCATTTTGGACAAAAATTTGAGCATGGTCGCTTCCCTCCCGAGCAGCAATCTCTGCGTTTGGGAAGAACAGTCTCTCATCTTTTGTGAAGGGAATTTGAGCTCGACCGCGGAACCAAAACTCTTCGCCGTAGATTTCGACGGTAAGGTCGTGATGGCGGGGATGCAGTACTGGCGTGGAACGTATGGCGTTGTCTGCGGCGACGGCTTTTTGACCAGCAATCGGGACGGCGATTTGGCCGTATTCTCCAAGAGTACGCCGACCGGCAAGACGTTGGAAGAGATCTTAGGCGTCGAGGAATATGGTACTCTTGGGGACATTCTTCTCTATGTCAATGCGGAGGGTACATATACCTTCTATACCATTGCCGGCAAGGAAATCGGGGAGTTTGAGGGCAATGTCTCCGGCTCTTCGGCGATCCTCTGCGGTGGGAACGGCTATGTTTCCGCTACCGATTCGGAGGGCAATGCCGTAACCCTGCTCTTCAAGTAAAAAAACTTGCGGAAAATCCTTGACAGTTGAGGAAAACCCGCGTATAATGCAAGCAATCGAATATTCTTTGGGGCGGAGTGAAATTCTCCACCGGCAGTATAGTCTGCGAAGGGGCATATGCCCCCCGAACGGGTGAAATTCCCGTACCGACGGTCATAGTCCGGATGGAAAAAGAAACAAACGGCAGTTTGGGCGCCCCGCATTTTTGCGGGGCGCTTTTTCAAAGGATATCCGAAATATTTTTCGAGGTGTTCTATGAAAGACAAGACAAGGGAGATGTTCTCCCGCCATTTTTCGGCTACGCACATCGCATATATGGCGCTCTTTACGGCGCTTGCGTTCGTCGTAACCTTCTTGGAATTCCCCATCTTCCCCGCGGCCCCGTACCTGAAATTCGACTTCGCCAACGTCTTTTTCATGGTGGAAGGCTTTCTCTTCGGGCCCGTGGAGGCAGTCGTCTCCATCCTCATCAAGGAGCTTCTGTGCTTTGCGAAGTCCTCTTCGGGCGGGGTGGGGGAGCTTGCGAACTTTTTGATGTCTACGGCATACATCCTCATCCCCTCCATTTGTTACCGCTTCAAGAAGGGAAGGAAGTGGGTGGCGCTCTACCTCGTCTGCGGGTGCATCCTGCAAATTGCGGTGAGCCTGCCCGTCAACCGCTTCATCAACTTCCCCTTCTTTATGGGAGACGGTGCTGCCGACGCCTTCCAATCCGCTTGGGTATTCGTGCTTGCCTTCAACGCCATCAAGAGCGTGGCAATTACCTTCGTCGTCCTCATCCTCTATAAGCCGCTCTCCCGCCTCATCAAGGCGACCCGTGAAAAGTTCGAAGGGCACGGCGCAAAGCGGAAAAAGGAGCAGGAGGAAGCGCAGGAGGAAACGGAGGAGGCGCACACCGAGAAGGAAGAGCGTTGAGGTTTTTGGGGAATTTACAGAAACTTCTTGCAAAATGCGGCCATATGCGCTATAATGGATGCGTATGGCTGTTTTTTATTCACATTCCGAAGAGGAGACTTATCTTTGGGCAAAGGAGTACGCCAAGGGCCTCAAAAAGGGAGACGTCGTCTGCCTCGATGGCCCGATGGGGGCGGGCAAAACCGTGCTTGCGAAGGGCATGATCGCGGGCATGGGGTACACGGACGACGTCACAAGCCCCACCTATGCGTATGTCAATGAGTATGGAGACGTCTTTCATTTCGATTGCTACCGCATCGAGAGTGAGGGGCAGGCATACGGCCTCGGCCTTGCGGATTATTTCGAACGGGGCGGCATCTGCCTCATCGAATGGAGCCAAAATATCGTAACCCTCCTGCCCAAGGACGTAAAGCGGGTGCGCATTACGGGGAGCGGAGAGACAAGGGAGATAGAATTTTGAAGTTTCTTGCGATCGATACGAGCGCTAAAGAGCTCGTGCTTGCGGCGGTGAACGGGGAGAAGAGGGAAGAAGTTGCCCTCGATTGCGGCATGCAGCATTCCGTGCGCCTCATGGAAGAGGTAGACGGCATTTTGAACCGCTCCGCCCTCTCCCTTCCCACATGTGATTTTCTTGTCTGCTGTGTGGGGCCGGGGTCGTTTACGGGCATCCGCATCGGCATCTCCACCGTAAAGGGGCTGTGCTTTGCGGAGGGCAAGGCGGCGCTTGCCGTCACTTCCCTGCAGGCAATCGCATACGCTGAAGAGAGCCCGAATAAGATCGCCACAGTCGATGCGGGGCACGGTTTCTGGTATGCGGAGGGCTACGGCGATGCCGCGCTCCCCGCGGGGTACTATCCCGCAGACAAGGTCCGTGCGCTTGCCCTTGAGAAGGGGGCGGCGCTCCTCTGCCGTGAGGCCATCGAGGGCGCCAAGCGTGTGGATGTATGCAAGGGTATTGTGGCATACGCCATCGCCCATGGGCAGGAGGCAACTTCAGCTTCCGAGCTTCGGGCGGTGTATCTGAGGAGATCCTCGGCGGAGGAGGGAAGATGAACGGTAGAACGTGGAAAATGGAGGACCTCGATGGGATCGCCGCCCTTGAACGGGAGTGCTTTTCGGACCCGTGGACCCGCCGTATGCTCGCCGAATCCTTCCTCTCCAACCGCTTCTTCGGCACCCTGCTCGAGGAGGATGGGGTGATCACGGCGTATGGCGGCATGGCGATCGTTGCGGATGAGGCGGAGATCCAGCTCATCGCCACGAGCGAGATGTACCGCCGATGCGGCAGGGGCTACAAAATTATGGACGACCTTCTTACGGAAGCCAAGCGGCAGGGGGTGAAGCGGGTGTATCTCGAAGTCCGCGTCTCCAACGCGGCCGCCCTGCTTCTCTACCTCAAGTGTGGATTTTGCGGCCTGTACTGCCGTACCCGTTACTATCCCGATGGGGAAGATGCGATCGTCATGAGAAAGGAGCTCGATTGAATCTCAGTTTTGTGCAACGGGGGGAGGGCAAGGATCTCGTATTCTTGCACGGCTACCTCGCCTCCAAGGAGAGCTTTGCCCCGCAAATCGATTACTTTGGTAAGTTTTACCGCGTGACCGCCCTCGATTTTCCAGGGATGGGCGGGGCGGAACCCTTGAGGGCGGCGTGGTCGGTCTCCGATTACGCCGATTGGACGGAGGAGGCCCTCGCGCGGCTCCATGTAGAAAATCCCAACCTCATCGCCCATTCCTTCGGGGGGCGGGTCTCCATCAAGCTCCTCGCAAGGGGTAGGGTAGATCGCGCGGCGCTCACGGGCTGTGCGGGCATCGTAAAGAGGAGAACGCTCTCCTACCGCATGAAGGTGAAATTTTACCGCTTCATGAAAAAGGTGGCACCCATGTACGCGGAGCGGCGCTTCGGAAGCGAGGAGTACCGCTCCCTTTCCCCCGTAATGCGGGAGAGTTTCAAGAAAATCGTCAACGAGGATCTCCGTGCGGACGCCTCCGCCATCACCCGCCCCGTGCTCTACCTCTGCGGGCGGGAGGATACCGAGACGCCCCCCGAGCAGGTAAAACTTCTGCAATCCTGTACGAAGGGCTCTTCCTTCCTTCTCTTGGACGGGGGGCACTTCACCCATCTCGAAAATCCGCTCGCGTTCTCGCTTGCGGTGGAGGAATTTTTGCATGCCGACCTTTGAAATCTATGCCGAGAGCGCCGCATACGCCCTGGTGCTCTCCTGCTTCCTGTATCTCACCGCCCAGCCTCTCTTCGGCATTCTGCAACAGGAGGGTTACGGCGGAAGGGGCACCGTGCGGTGGTTCTACCGCCGCGGCAACCATTTGAGAAGGCGGTATGAGCTCCTTGCGACCGTCCTCGTGCTCATCACCGCGCTCTCCGCGCTCTGCTTCTCGTTTGCGGGCGTCGAGATCGCCTTGCTCGTTGCGGCGGTGGCATATATCGCCATGTGCATCCTGTTTACCTATTCCTTCCGCAACGCCCTCAAGGTGCCCTTGAACCGCACCAACCGCGTGCTCAGGCTCTCTATTTGCTTCTACGTCCTCCTCGCGCTCCTCCTCTTCGGGGTGGAGATGGGGCTGTATTTCGCCGCCGATGCCATCGGCACGACGCTCGCGCACGTCCTTCTGCGCCCCGTCCCGATGGGCCTTGCGCCCCTCCTCTTCGCCGTGCTCCTCTGTGCCGCAAACGCCGTCGATAAGTGTTACGAGCTTCCCCGCAACCGTAAATTCATCCGCAATGCCGCAAAGCATATCGCGGAGAGCGACTGCATCAAGGTGGGCATCACGGGCTCCTATGGCAAGACGAGCGTCAAGCACTACGCCGCCACATTGCTCTCCACCAAGTACCGCACGATAGCGACCCCGCTTTCCTATAATACGCCCATCGGCATCGCCCGCTTCGTCAACGATAACGGCCTCGACTGCGATATCTTCCTCGCGGAGATGGGGGCACGCAAGGAGGGGGATATCAAGGAACTGTGCGACCTCGTCCGCCCCACCGTAGGGGTAATTACGGCCATCGGCAATCAGCACCTCGAGAGCTTCTTCACGGTGGAGGGCATCGCCCGTGAAAAGGGGGTGCTCGCAGCGCAGGCGGAGCGCGTCGTGCTCGGGCTGACGGGAGACTATATCCAAAAGGAAGGGGCGCTCCGCTTCGGTGTTGATTACGGCGCAGAGGACGTCACGCCTACCACGGAGGGCACTTCGTTTACCTTGCTCCTTGGGGATACCCGCATTCCCGTAACCACCACTCTTTTAGGGAGGCATGCGGCGGAGGACATCGCCATTGCGGCGGCGCTCGCGCACATGCTCGGCATGACGCCCGAGGAGATCGCGGCGGCCATTCCCGCCATCCGCCCCGTGGAGCACCGCCTCGAGAAAATTGTCTCGGGGGGCGTTACCGTCCTCGATGATAGCTACAATTCCAACGTCGCAGGGGCGCAGGATGCGGTGGAGACGCTGCGGCTGTTCGGCGGAAGGCAGTATGTGGTGACGCCGGGGCTCGTGGAACTCGGCAACCTCGAAGAGGAGGCCAACCGCGCCCTCGGGGCCTCGCTCGTGGGGCTCGAAGTCATTCTCGTGGGGGAGACCCTCGTGCTCAGCGTGCGGCAGGGGTACCTCGACGCGGGCGGGGATGATGGGCGGCTGCGCGTCGTACCCAACCTGAAAAAGGCGCAGGAACTTCTCTCGGAAGAACTGCAAACGGGGGACGCCGTGCTGTTTTTGAACGACCTGCCCGATAAATACAGAAGCTGAAAATAGCACAAACGAGGAAAGCACCAAAGAGGAAAAATTTTCTTCGGAGGTGTTTTTTTATGGCAAAGACGGTGGCGGTATTCTTCGGAGGGCGCTCCAACGAGAGGGAAATTTCGGTTATCACGGGCATGCTTGCCGTAAACCTGCTCCGCGGAAGCTACCGCGTTCTCCCCATATTTTTGACGGAGACTTCGGACATGGTTACCTCAAATTCGATGAGAAGCCCCGAATACTTCAAGGATCCCGAAAAGAAAAAGGGGAGGCGGGTGAACTTCTGCACGGGCGGAGTGGAGGTAGGCAAGAAGAAGGTTTCCATCGACTGCGCCCTCAACTGTTGCCACGGCGGCATGGGGGAGGACGGCACCCTTTCTGCCCTCTTAGAGTTTTACAAGATCCCGTCCGCATCCCCCGCATTGCCCATCTCCGCCGTATTCATGGATAAAACGCTCACGAAACTTGCGGCAGAGGGGCTGAAGATCCCGACGGTGCCCGCCGTCCCCGTACATGAGAAGGATTGGAAGGGGGATAGAATGGGGGCGGCACGGCAGGTGGAAGCGCTCGGGTACCCCGTCGTCGTAAAGCCCGCAAGGCTTGGCTCGAGCATCGGCGTAAAGGTCGCAAAGAATGAGGGCGAACTCGCCCGCGCCCTCGAGCTCGCCTTCCGTTTGGACGAGAAGGCGCTCGTGGAGAAGTATTTGGAGGGCAAGCGGGATATCAACTGCGCCGTCTGGAGAAAGGGGGATACCCTCTGCGTCTCTCCCTTGGAAGAGGTATTTTCGGGTGGGGACATCCTCACCTTCTCCGAAAAATACGAGGATGCGGGAAAGCGGGAGAGCGAGATCCCCGCAAAGCTGCCCGAACCCATAGCAAAGGCCATCCGAGAGGCCACCCGAACGCTGTATGAGGCCTTCGACGGGCGGGGCGTCGTCCGTGCAGACTTCTTGGTGGTGGGGGAGGAGTACTACTTCAACGAGCTCAACACCGTGCCGGGGTCGCTCTCCTGTTACCTCTTCGGCAGAAGCCTTACGGATGCCAAGAAGTTTTTATGTGCCCTCATCGAGGAGGGGGCTGCCCCCCGCCCGCAAAAGGAGCTTATTACCTCCGGCATCCTCTCCTCCCCCGTATTCGGCACCAAGGGAAAGCGGAGGAGTGCGTATGCCGAATAAAAAAGTGTCAACACTGTTGGCACAATTTCAAAAGAAAACCCGCGGCCCATGCCGAATGGCATGGGCCGCGGGCTATAATTTCCATCAATAACCATCAATTTCTGCGGGTACGGGAGAGGACGATGAAGAGGTACCGCAAGAAGTAGATGAGGGAGATGAGCATGGAGGCGACGTAGGTGAGGGCGGCTGCAGAGAGCACTTTCTTCACCGCAGGCACCTCGCTATCCGTAATAATTCCATCCTCTAAGAGCATCTTGCGGGCACGGGAGGAGGCGTTGAATTCCACGGGCAGGGTCACGAGCATGAAGAGCACGGAGAGCCCATACAGCCCGATGCCCACATACATGAGGTACTGCCCGACGGGGGAGCCGATCGAGAAGAGGGCGAGGTCCAAGATGAGCCCGATCATGATGAGGGGCAACGCAAGGCGGGAGCCGAGGTTGGCGGCAGGCACCAAGAGATTGCGGATGCGGTAGGGGATGTACCCCTTCTTGTTCTGCATGACGTGCCCGACTTCGTGCGCCGCCACCGCAACCGCCGCCACCGATGCCGAGCCATAGGTGCTCTGGGAGAGGTTTACCTCCCTCTTTTGGGGGTGGTAGTGATCGGTGAGGCGCCCCGCGATGCGGTTTACCGTGATATCATCGACGCCGCGGCTGTGCATGAGCCGCGTGGCCGCATCGTAACCCGTCATGCGGGAAGAATTGGGAACGCGGTCGAAGGCGGCATAGGTCGAGTTGACCCGTGCGCTCGCCCAACCCGAGAGGGCGATGAAGGGGATGAGGATGAGTAAAAATAGCAAATAATCAAACATAGAAATACCTACACATCTATTGTACCACAAATTTATCCGCCCAAACACAACAAATATATGTTTTTATGGTTACGGGGACGGAAATGAAATTACGGGTTTCAGAAGCGTACCCTCAGAAGTAAAAAATTTCCTCGAATTTTTTATTGAGCGCGATACACAGAATGAGGGCAAGCTTTGCGGTGGGGCAGTACTTCCCCGTCTCCACCGAGCTTATTGTATTGCGGGAGACCCCCACCATGCCCGCAAGGTCCCCCTGCGAGAGGCCCTTCTCCGCCCGCACTTCCTTGAGACGGTTGTGAAGAATGAGTTTATCGTCCATGGCATTCCCTCACGGCCTGATCCCGCACAGCCCCAAGATCCAAAAGACCCAATACATGAGGGTGCACGCCGTAATCAGGGCGGCACACACGATAAAGACCGTCTTGGTTTTCTTCCCCTTGTTGATACATGCCTGCACGATATTCTGCGCCGAAATTCCCGTAAACAGAATACAGAAGAGCTCTGGAGAAAATTCCCTCCCTGTAAAGATGTAGACGAACATGATGACGATGCAGGCAAATTCGGTGGCGATGAATCCCGCGTAATTTCCCCACTGCATCTGGGAACGTTGCCGCTCATCGCCGTGCGCATTCTCCGCCCTCGCCCGCAGGAGCACTTCTTCCCGCGAGAGCGCTTCCCTTTCCTGCTCCGTTTCTTGTGCGGGTTTTACTTCTTGTACGGGTTCCGTTTCTTGTGCGGGCTGCGCTACTTGAGGCAACGCCTCTTCTATTGGTTCTTGTATTGGCTCCGATTCCTGAGGCTTCGCCGTCAACGGATCATTTTCTTGCATACCCCACTCCTTTGCCAAGTACGCTTGGCATCTCTATCCTATCACTGCCAAGTATCCTTGTCAAGCGTTTCGTGTATTTTTATCAAAAATTTTCCAACCCTTTCTCGTCCTCCCCGCGCCGTGCCGAACGGAATTCATTCTGCCCGGCACGGTTTTTTATACGGTTTTTATGTGGAAAACGTACGGGTTACGGCGTCGCATAAAAATTTCCGATGAAAGTTTTGGTTGCAAATACCGTGGGCGCACGGGGAGTTGTTGTTGCGCCGATCATGAACGGCAGGCTGCTGTTTGATCCCCTCGAATATCCATTGTGATCCTACAAAATCTTCGGAAGAATTTTTGTCAAGTCTTGACGGATGGGCTCGGAATGAGTATAATAAAAAAGGTTTTTGTAACACGCAAGGGTTCAAGTATGGAATGCAACGCTGTTGATATGGCCTTACGCCCGGGATGAATCGGCATCAGAATGATGCGATGCATCGTCAATTTTCAAAATGTTGTTATTGATACGGCTTGGGATGAAGCCGAACGAATGTTAAATAATTATGGCGGGATTCGCCAAGGGATCGAAGTATGAAGAAACAAAGATACATTGATTGGGAAAAGACAGGTAAAAACTTGCAGCTTCTCCGCAATGATAATATATCCTTGCGGAGAAATGTATGCTCTGAGTTGCGTCGCGATGATGGCAATTGCAGCGGAGAATGTGAAACATGCAGATATGATATGGATACCAGCATCAGCAGACCTGAGCTTGCGGCGATGTTTCATGTTTCGGAAAGCGTTATATTTAACTGGGAGAACGGAAAGACGCCCGTCTCATTGGAAAATATGCTTTTTTACTGTCAGCTTGCAGATGTAAAATTGAAAGAAATACTTGTTTTTGAAGAGGACGGAAAATGATGCAGAAGATCGTTGTTGAGCTCGAAGGCGTGTGGGTGCTCAAGCATCGGGAAGATGAGGAATTGCCCATTGCCAAATTGAGATCCCTGTTGCAGAGCGACGATGTGGCCGTCGAAAATGCATCCCTGACCTCCCTTACGCTATTGGTAAAGGGTGAAATGCAGGATGCGGATCGGATAGCAGACCATATCAAGACGGTTCTTGCAACCCATTACCCCGGTGAAAAAATAGAAGAGATCCTCAATTTGGAAATAACGCAGGTCGAAGATGAAGCAAATTCGGGAGCAATCGATTACGATACCCTTTTGGAAAGTATCCGCTCCGAGCTCTTGGGAGAGGATGAAAAAGAGAGGATGGATGACGTTTCCAAAGTATCCGAAATAGTCTCCGAATTGGTGGGCGCAAGCGAATTCAAGAGTTTGATCGGGGAGATCATAAAAATCGCGCCGCAGCTCATTGCGGATAAGACGCAAGCGGTATTTAAGGGCCGCAGCTATATCTTTTCCATCGGGGATGGGTACGGCCTTACGACGTATCTCGATTTACTTGCGCAGACGCTATCCGCAACGAAGCTTTGCTCCATGCATCCCTACCCCGTTTTGGAGGAGAAACTCGCTCCGCACAAAGAGGGTACGGAGCCCTTTGAGGGCGTAATGCGGACCTTGCAAAACGGAGATAAAAACAAGGTCCGCGTTCTCTGCATCGATATCAGCGAATGGCTTGGGAAAACGGACAGCCATCAATTCAAACTGTTGCTTCGGGCAATCGAAAAGACGATGGGTGAATTCATCATCGTATTCAGGGTACCATTCTTAGAGAAGGATGTGTTGGCGGATCTCAGCTTTTCATTGAACGATTTGCTGAGCGTGAAAACCATTTCGTTCCCCCCGTTTACCCGTGAGGATCTGAAGATCTGCGCCGAGCGCGAACTTAAGAGCTACGGGTTTACGGTTTCCAAGAATGCGTGGGAATTTTTGTTGGCGCGTATCATGGAAGAAAAGGGGGATGGCAAGTTTTACGGCCTCAATACCGTAAAAAAGGTCGCCCGTGAACTCGTTTACAATAAGCAGTTGGATAATGCGGGAAAGAAGAAAGCCGGTCATACCATCAACTGTGGCGATACGCGGGCGCTCTGTTCGAATGTCGAGGATACGCTCTCGGGGATGGAACAGCTGAACCGTTTGGTGGGAAATGAGCAAGTCAAAAAGAAGGTTGAGGAGCTGATCGCGCAAATCGAACTTTCCGCCCGGCAAAATACAGGGGAAAGGCCGTGTATCCATATGCGCTTTGTGGGGAATCCCGGCACAGGTAAGACGACGGTCGCCCGCATTATCGGAAAGATCCTCAAAGAAAAGGGGCTCTTGCGCGTCGGGAATTTTTATGAATATGCGGGGAGAGATTTTTGCGGAAGATATATTGGCGAGACCGCACCCAAAACGGCGAGCATTTGCCGGGATGCATATGGCTCCGTATTGTTTATCGATGAGGCGTACTCCCTCTATCGCGGCGATGATAATGACCGTGACTACGGAAGAGAGGCGATCGATACGCTGATTGCGGAAATGGAAAATCACAGAAGCGACCTCGTAGTCATCATGGCAGGCTATACCGATGATATGGAAAAGCTTATGCGCGGAAATCAGGGGTTGGCAAGCAGGATGCCATACACGATAGAGTTCCCCAACTTTACGCGAGAGCAGCTGTATGAAATTTATGTTTCCATGGTAAAGGCACGGTTTAAGTACGATGAGAAACTTTTCGATGCGGCGCATGAGTATTTTTTATCCCTTTCCGATGAGACCATCAATGCCAAAGAATTCAGCAATGCGCGGTTTGTCCGCAATTTGTTCGAGCGCACTTGGGCAAAGGCGGCCATGAGGAGCCAGTTGGCGAACAAGACTGAGATGATACTCACAAAGGACGATTTTGTGCGTGCCAGCGGAGAGAAAGAGTTTACCTTCAATATTCAGAAGAAATCCAGGATTGGGTTTTAATAAAAAAGACCTGCAAATAAAAGTCAAGTAAAAAGCGGGAAGATTTTTTGAGGATTTTTGCGAGAGAAAGAGCACAAGA
>CANQMQ010000010.1 GCA_947625025.1 uncultured Clostridia bacterium | reverse complement strand
CATTCCGTTGACTTTATCCATGGAAACCGCTATAATACTTAGGAAATGTACATAGATTAGATAATTCTATGTACATCTGCGAACACAAAACGCATACCGAACGTATATCGGGAGAATATGAATAAAATAAAAGCAGCGGCAATTTCGCCGCTGCTTTGCGTTTTTCTCGGACCTGTATATAATATATTGTCACGCAAGGGATGCAAGAAATGTGAGATAATTTCATCAAGGGAATCGGGGGCGGAAAGATTGCTTTTTGAGGGGGGAGGGGTTATAATATCCATAGATTTACGTGCGGAGAGGCAGTATGGCATATCTATCTTTACAAGGCGTTGGAAAGACGTATCAATCGGGGTCGGTGGCGGTGGAAGCGCTCACCGATGTCTCCTTTGACCTCGAGGACGGCGAATTCGTCGTCGTGCTCGGTTCGAGCGGTGCGGGCAAAACCACCCTCCTCAATCTCCTCGGGGGGATGGATACGGCGACTTCGGGGGTAATCACCCTCGACGGGAAGCAAATTTCTTCCTTTTCCAAGAAGGAGCTCACCGAGTATCGCCGTAAAGATGTGGGATTCATCTTCCAATTCTATAACCTGATGCCCAACCTCACCGCCCTCGAAAACGTGGAGCTTGCCGTAGAAATATGCCCCGATGCCCTTCCTCCCGAACACACGCTCGAGCTCGTAGGCCTCAAGGAGCGCATGAATAACTTCCCCGCCCAGCTCTCGGGGGGTGAACAGCAACGGGTCTCCATCGCCCGTGCCCTCGCCAAAAATCCCAAGCTCCTCCTCTGCGATGAGCCCACGGGTGCCCTCGATTACGCCACGGGTAAGAAAATTTTGAAGCTCCTCGGGGATGTTGCGGGGATGGCGAAGCGGCTCGTGGTTGTCGTGACCCACAATGCCGCCCTGAAGGACATGGCAGACAAGGTAATTTACCTGAGAAGCGGGCGAGTGGAGCGCATCGAGCGCAACGAACATCCCCTGCCCCCTGAGGAGATCGAATGGTAAAGACGTACCTCAAAACCTTCGGGAGGATGTTTAGCCGCCACAAGACGAGGCTCGTCTCCGTGGTGCTGATGGTCCTCGTAAGCATCGGTTTCTGCGCCGGGATCGGCATGGCGACCGATAAGCTTCGCTATGCCCTCGACGACGTCTACCATAACCAAAAGGCGAGTGACTTCATCGTGCGCGCGGCGGGAGACCTTTCCGAGCATGTGGATGCCTTGGAGGAGCTCGGTTACGACGTCGTGAAGGGCGGGATCTTCGAATTCAAGGGCAATTCCTATTCTGCCGAGCAGACGGCAGAGGTGATGGGAATGCCCATAAATATCCGCTTCGATGCGGACATGGGTGGCACCTTTGGCACGGGAGTCAACCGTGTCTACTTCTTCGATTCGAGGGAAGATCTCAATCTTCTCAATGTGCCAACCGTCCTCGAGGAGGCCGAAAAACAGGACGAAGAGGCGTTTTCCATCGCCGTGGAGCGGGAGACCGCTCAGCTCAAGCCCCACGAACTTCATGAGCGCTTCGAGACTTCCGTAACTATGACTGCCACCCTTCCCATGCTCGGTGAGCAGACCTCAACGGAAACCTATAAGTTTGAAGTGTGCGAGGTCGTCTCGAGCCCCCTGCACCTCGCCGTGCGGCAGGATATCAGCATGCAGGAAATGGAGGGCACGGACGATTACGAGGAGCTTGAGAACATCTTCTATGTGTTCGGGGCGCAATTCAAGATCATGGATACGGTTCCCTTTCCCGCCAACAACCTCTATATTTCGGTACCCGAATTGCAAAAAGAGGTGCTCTTTGAAGGCGGTTACGAGGATGCACTCGAAATGCACAAGGCCAAAATCGAGGAAATTGTAGGCGAGGACGCCGCCGTTTTGACCCTGCATGAGAACTTCACCTTCCAATCCTTCTCCGAATTTGCGGATAAGATCGGGGCGATCGGCGGGGTCATGACGGTCGTATTCCTCCTCGTCACCCTGCTCGTGGTGCTCTCCACCTTCATACGGCTCGTGGATGAGGAGCGTTCCCAAATTGCCTGCCTCGTGACGCTCGGGTACTCCCCCGCCCAGATCCTCACAAAATACCTGCTCTTCGCCCTCGTAGGGACGCTCATCGGGGGCGTAGGCTCCTATTTCTTGGCACAGGGGCTTGCGTACGTCATTTACATCAACTTTACTTGGAACTTCACCCTGCCACCCTATCCCACCCGCTTCTCCGCCGCCTTCTACTTCATCGTGAGTGCGGTCATTCTCGTCTCCACACTCGTCTCCACGATGATCGCGGTGCTCCGCATGACGAGGACGGTCCCCGCACAGCTGATGCGGCCCCGTGCCCCGCGGGCGGGCAAGAAGGTATTCTTCGAGCGCATTCCCGTGCTCTGGAACAGAATTTCCTTCAAATATAAGTCTACCCTCCGCAACGTGCTCCGCTTCAAGATGCGCTTTGCGATGACGGTCGTCGCCGTGATGTTCTCTACGGCCTTGGTGCTCGCGGGGCTTGCCGTTTTGGATTGCTGTATCTTCCAGGATATCGGCACGGCTGCGATGATCGGCGTGGGCGTAATCGTGCTCCTCTTTGCCGCCCTTTTGAATGCCGTCGTCATTTATACGCTCACCAACATCAACGTCTCCGAACGCGAACGGGAGCTCGCCACCCTCATGGTGCTCGGCTACCACGATAAGGAGGTCTCCCTCTATGTCTACCGCGAGATCTACATCACGAGCAGCATCGGCATTCTTTTGGGGCTTCCCCTCGGGAGCCTCCTCTGCCTCTTCATCTTCAGCCTGATGGCATTCGGCTCGGTTGCGGGCATTTCGTGGTATGTGTGGATCGCCGCCCCGCTCATCTCCCTCTTCTTCGTGTTCGCCGTCACCCTCCTCCTTCGGCACAAGATCGTGAAAATCAATATGAATGAATCCCTCAAGGCAGTGGAATAAAACTTCTATAAAACCGTAACCCCCGTACGCAGTGCGCACGGGGGTTACGAAGATTTATGGAGATTTGTTTGTGAGCGTTATTTCTTTTGGCTACGGGTTTGGCACTTGGAACAGCCGGCGCAGTTACAGCAATCGCATGAACTCTTGCCCTGCTTCTTGCGGATGATCGCCCCTGCGATCACGGCGACGACGAACGCCGCCGCCCCGATGATGAGCAGAATTTCCCACCAGCTCATGGCTCCTCCTTATCGGCAGCCGCAACTTCTTTTAGCGGCTCCTCTTCAGACATGGGTACCTCGTCTTTCATGGCGGGGTGTTTTTTATTCCAGAAGTAGATGAGAACGATGGCAACTGCTATCACCGCGAGGATGGGGAATACCGTCCACCACCACGAGCCCACGAGATAGATGATGGTGCCCGCGATGTAGGAGGTGACGATCCAGAAGAGGAGCGTCCACTTGAACTTGCCCTCGGGGAGCTCCGCCCGTGCCGTAGCGCATGCGGCGAAGCAGGGAATGGTAACCATATTGAATGCGATGAAGGCAATGAGTGCGGGGATGGTGATGCCCGTGGCCTGTATCATGGTAACGGCTTCGGCGACGCCGTCCTCCGTTGCGATATACTGCCCCGCAACGCATGCGGCGAGGGTGCCGAAGGTAGCAATCACGTTCTCCTTTGCGATGAGCCCCGTGATGGCGGCGACGGCGAATACCCACCCGAATGCCGAGAGTTGGGAACCGAAGCCGAGCGGCGTGAAGAGCGGCTGAATGAGCATGCCGAGCGAGCCCAAGATGCTGCGGTCCGTATGCAGGTTGACGAGAACGGCCTCCCCTTCCACCTCAATTTCTTCGGGCAGGAACTGCCAACTCCACGAGAAGTTGGAGAGGAACCACACGACGATGGTGGAGGCAAAGATGATGGTAAACGCCTTCTTCACGAAGTGCTTGGTCTTATCCCACAGGTGGATCATCAGCCCCTTGAAGAGGGGGAGGTGATAGGGCGGGAGCTCCATGATGAAGGGGGGCACATCGCCGCGCATGGTGGTATTCCGCATCAGAATGACGCATACGATGGCGGTTACGATGCCCACGAGGTACATCCCAAAGGTGATGAGGTCTGCATTGCCGACGCCGAAGTAGGTAACGATGCCGCCCGCAATGGCAGTGAGGATGGGAAGCTTCGCCCCGCAGGAAAACATCGGAATGACGCGGATGGTGGCGGTACGCTCCCTGTCGTCTGCGAGCGTACGGGTGTTGATCATCGCGGGAAGCGAACAGCCGAAGCCCATGATCATGGGCATAAATGCCCTGCCCGAGAGCCCGAAGCGGCGGAAAATTCGATCCATAATGAAGGCGACGCGGGCCATGTAACCCGAATCCTCCAGGATGGAGAAGAAGAGGAAGAGGGTGAGGATCTGGGGCAGGAAGCCGAGTACGGCGGAGAGCCCTCCCCAAATGCCGTCACCGATGAAGCTTCCGACCCACAGCGGCGCATTTTCCGTAATCAATCCGAGGAGTTCGGCTACCCAATCGAGCATCCACGTCCATATATTCGTGATGATAACGCCCGGGGAGAAAATTGCCCCATCGTAGAAACAGGCAAGCAGGGTGACACCCGCATTCCCCATATCGTAGCCGAGGTCCTCCAAGGTGGGAAGCCCGCTTCCGAGCGATGCCCATGCCCCGATGTAGAGGAAATCCTCCGAGAAGGTGAGGTGGAAGATGCAGAAGAGAATGACGATGAAGATGGGGATCCCGAGCCACTTGTTGGTGATAATTTTATCCGCCCTATCGCTTCTCGTGAGCTTCTCCCGCTTCTCCTTTCTGCGGTACGCCGCCGAATAGTTGGCGGAGATGTAACGGTAACGGGCATCGGCCACCACGGCCTCGAGGTCGTCCCCGAAGGTGGAATCTTCGAAGGTTGCCTTGAATTCATCCACCATGCCCACGAGTTCGGGGTGCATCTTGACTTCGATTTCATCCATTTCGGCGAGTTTCACCGCATGGAAGAGGGGTGCATCGACCTTCGCCGCCTTGAGGGCGATGGAAACATCGCGCACGAGGTGGGCGAGCGGGGAATCGTGGAGGACAGTCACCCCCTCTCTCCCCTTTTTGGCTACCGCGATCGCCCTATCCATGAGTTCCTTGATGCCCGTATTCTTGAGGGCGGAGATGGATACGACGGGGATCCCGATCTTTTCTTCGAGCTCCTTTGCATCGATCTCGTCCCCGTTCTTCTCGACCGCATCCATCATGTTGAGGGCGATCACCATGGGGACGTCGATTTCCATGAGCTGGGTGGTGAGGTAGAGGTTGCGCTCCAAGTTGGTGGCATCCACGATGTTAATGACGCATTCGGGCTTCTCATCGAGGATGAAGTTGCGCGATATGACCTCTTCGGGCGTGTACGGGGAGAGGGAGTAGATGCCGGGAAGGTCTACGATCTTTACGGGCTCTTCCCCTCTCTTATAGGTCCCCTCCCGCTTATCGACCGTGACTCCGGGCCAATTTCCGACGTATGCCGTCGAACCCGTGAGCAGGTTGAAGAGGGTGGTCTTGCCGCAGTTGGGGTTGCCCGCCAAAGCAAATTTCATCATTTGCCCACCTCCATCGTGACGAGATCCGCCTCACTCTTTCTGAGGGTGAGTTCGTAGCCGCGAATGGTGACCTCGAACGGATCTCCGAGGGGTGCCTTCTTGCGGAGCATGATCTGCGCGCCCGGGGTTACCCCCATATCGAAGAGACGGCGGCGAAGCCTTCCCTCGCCTGCGACCGCTTTGACGGTGCCCGTCTCCCCGATCGCAAACGCGCTTAAGGGCTTGGTTTCCATATTGACACCTCCGATTTCTTACGCCACATAGATGCGGGACGCCACCATCCTATCGAGGGCAAGCCGCCCATCCTTGACGCGGCAGACCGCACTCCCCCCACTTGTGGAGAGGACGGTGATGGTTCCCTCAACGAGCACCCCCAAGTTGGAGAGGTGCTTCTTGGTCTTGTCGTCCGCAACGATCTTGACGATTTTTACTTCCTGACCTACAGGTGCAAGCAAAAGCGGCATAACAAATCTCCTTATGAGTTCGCTATTGCGAACCGTACCTTCAAAAAATCTTCCGCCTCCTGCGGAAGTCAGTTCGCATCTGCGAACTATCCATATTCTATCACTTGCAATTACCGTTGTCAACTGTTTTTCGGCACTTTTCCAAAAAAAGTTAGCCATTGCGAACTAAAAATTTTTTCTATGCCCCGCGGGCGGTAGATACCGCCCGCGGGGCACTCCGTATTCCTATTTATATTATATTCTAAAAACGATATGCTTTACTATTCCACAAACTTGATGTTGACGGAGCCGGTGGAGACGCGGACGTCAAGCTGTTTGGAGCCGCCCGTGCGGTTTTGTAAATTGCAGCTGCCCGTGGCGACCGAAGCTGTGACGGAATACTCCTCCTCTTTGCCCGAAACCGTCCCTGCAACGTCTCCCGTACTCGTATGCAAAAAGATGGAGTCGGCGCGGAGATCTTCAAGCGAAATCTTGCCGGTGCTCGTGGAGGCGTGTACGCGCGTGCATGCGACATCTTTCAAATTGATCGCACCGGTTTTTACCTCCGCAGTGACCGTCTCTGCCGTAACATTGTTGAATTTGACCGCGCCGTTGGTCGTCTCTGCCCCGACGCTCGCGGCCGTGATATTTTGCAGTGTGACGGCACCGTTCACCGTCGTCGCCGATACGGCCTCGGAAACGATATTCTTCATCGAAATTACGCCGTTGGTGGTGCTGAAGCTGATGCTCTTCAGCGCCATATCCGAAACGGACAGCACGCCGTTCTGAACGGATACGTTGAGCTCGCCCGAGAAGGAGGCGGGGAGATAAAGTTCCGCCCGTTGCAACTCGCCCGCGGCGACGCCGATGAGCAATCCGTACCGCCATTGGAGGTCAACCGAGGCACCCATGACCGAGATACCGTCGCTCTTTCCGCCGAGCACGGCCTTCCCATCCGTAAAGAAAAAGGTCTGCGGGCTGTCTGAAAAATCGCGGTAGACGAGGGTGCACTTCTCATCCTCAGACTGCTTCACCGTAACCGTGAAATTATCCACCTCGAGGGTGACTGCATCGGTGATTTCGAGCACTTCCTCGTGGACGGTGAGCCCCTCCGTGACGCCGAGATTTTTGGAATCAAACCCGAGAGCGCCGAAGGAGACCGTAAACATGAGCGCGCCGCCGAGAAGCACCGCACAGCCCGCAATCAGGGTGCGTTTTGCCCCCTTGCGCACGGGTTTTTCCCGCTTTTCTCTTCCCGAAACCGCCCGCCACATGCCGCCAAACCCCTTGGCGAGGGCTACGGTTACGACTTCGAAGAACATCCCGAGAGCGAACACCCCGAATGCGATGCCCCACTGCGCGAAGAAAAGGGCCACATGGCCGTCAAAGAGCAGCCCGAAGGAGATGGCGAACACATAGACGCCTGCTGCCGCAAGCCCCAACGCCGTGAGCGCAAACAAGACAATGAGAAGCACGAGGACGATGCTGAAAAGGACGGCAAAAATCCCGCCGAGAAAGCGCAAAAATCCGTTTCCGTTTCGGGCATGGTACCCCCGTTTTTCATTAAAGTCACTTTCTTGCACCCGTTCACGGAGGTAGTTCTCCGCCACGACTTCGGGCGCTTCGAGCTCTGAAAAGACCCTGCGCGTGGACTTGCCCTGCTCCAAGCGGTCCTCGATGAGCTCATCGTAATAGGCGACAAGATCTTCCCGCTCCCGTGAAGGAACGCCCTTGAGGGCTTTCCCGAGTTTCTTCAGATACTTCTGCTTCGTCATTTCTTGCCTCCCGTAATGAAATCGTGGACCTTCTGCAGTTCCGCCCACTCCGCTTCGAACTGCCCGAGCCGCCCCTTCCCCGTTTGGGTGATGCGGTAGTACCGACGGAGCCGCCCGCCGTGTTCGCACGTGTACGTCGTAAGCATTCCCCCCGCTTCCAACCGCTTGAGGATGGGATACAGCGTCGATTCGGAGACGGCTACAAGTTTACTAAGCTCGGTCACGAGCTCGTAGCCGTAAGAATCCCCCCTATCAAGGAGCGCGAGTACGCATACATCGAGCAGCCCCTTTTTCATCTGGATATCCATGTACACCCCTCTTTGTATGATATTATACATTGCATAGTATCGCCTGTCAAGCGGTTTATGAAAAGTTTTATAAAAAATTTCCGCGGGCGGCACTTGCCGCCCGCGGAGTATCCCGTAAACATATTTACTTCCAAATCTCTTCCCCGTTGGTCTCCGCGAGGGTGCGGAAGAAGCGGGCGCTCTTCTTGGGGGTGCGCTCCAAGGTTTCGGGGTCGAAGTGCACGAGGCCGAACTTCTTGGAGAAACCTTCCGTCCATTCAAAGTTGTCGTAGAGCGTCCAATAGAAGTACCCCTCTACGGGAATTTCATCGGCGGCCCTGTACAGTTCACGGAGGTACCGCTTCAAGAAGTCGATGCGCGAATCATCGCAAATCTCTCCGTTCAGGTCCTTCCACTCCGCAAGTGCCACGCCGTTTTCGGTGTAGACGACGGGAAGATTGTACCGATCATAGATATACTTGGGCCCGTAGTAGAACACTTCGGGGTACACATTCCAGCGCATATCCGTCTTGGGGACGGTGGGCGGAGGGGTGATGTATACGGCTTTGCCGCCCTCTTCCTTCACGGGATTGCCCGAATAGGTGTTGAGGCCGCAGAAGTCGAGGCGGGATCTGATGATTTCCATGTCCTTTTCGGGGGGTACGAAGCCGTTCTCCGCAAACCATGCAAGGTAATCGGCGGGGTATTCCCCCTTGAGAAGGGGATCGAGCCACAGCCCGATGCCGCCGAAATCGTGATGGCAGGTGAAGGTCTCCTTCCGTGCCATCTCCACATCCTTTGCCTCATGGGTCGCGGGAATGGCGGGCCAATACGCCTGCGCCGTACCGATCTTCACGGGCCTTGCTATCGCCTTGCGGATGGCCTTCTCCGCCTTGCCGCATGCGAGCAGGACGTTGTGGGAGATGTGGGCGACATCGCGGACGCACAGCTTTAAGAAGGGTGCATGCCCTGCCGTAAAGTGCCCGAGGCCCACGAAGCATTCGGGTTCATTGATGAGGATGAAGTGGTCTACATAGTCCCCGAAGAGCTCTGCGCACACCTTGGCGTAGGCGGCAAACCAATCCGAGCTCTCATCGTTGAGCCAGCCGCCCCGCTCATAGAGGGCATAGGGGTAATCCCAATGGAAGAGGGTGACCCACGGCTCGATGCCCGCAACTTTGAGCTCCTTAAAAAGCTCCAAATAGAAGTTCTTCCCCGCCTCACTCACCTTCCCGGTGCCGCTCGGGATGAGCCGCGCCCAATTGATGGAGAAGCGGTAAGCGTTAACGCCGAGCTCCTTTAAGAGGGCGACATCCTCCTTCACCTTATGGAAGTGGTCGCATCCGACATCCGCCGTGTGCCCCTCGAAGATCCTGCCCTCGGTTGCCGAGGCGACATCCCACACGTTGAGGCCCTTATCTGCCTCGTGCGCGCCGCCTTCGATTTGATAGGAAGCCGTGGCAACGCCCCAGCGAAATCCCTTTTGAAACGCCATTTGTATTACCCCCAATTTTTCAAATTTTGATTACGAATTCAGACATGGTGCCCTCAAAGTTGCTCTGCCTCTGAAATATACAGCGCGGCAGAAGCATCCGAAGGCATTCTCCAATCGGCCCGCGGCGAGAGCGAAACGGAACCTATCTTCACGCCGTTGGGCACACAATCCCGCTTGAACTGCGCGTTAAAGAAGCGGCGGTAGAAGCGGATGAGCCACTTCTTCAAGGTCTCCCTATCGTATTTGCCCGCAAACGCCCGCTCGGCGAGGTAGAGCGTCTTGGAAGGGCGGTCTCCGCGGCGCAGGAAGCAGTGGAGATAGAAATCGTTGAGCTCATAGGGGCCCACGAGGTCCTCCGTCTTTTGGGCGATGTTGCCCGCCGCATCGGGCGGCAGGAGTTCGGGAGAGATCTCGGTGCCGAGGATATCTTCGAGCACCTTCTTTGCCCTTCCCCCGAGGCGGAGCGCTTCGGCGGCGACGAGGTACCGCACGAGCGTCTTGGGAACGGACGCGTTGACGGCATACATACTCATGTGGTCGCCGTTGTAGGTGCACCACCCGAGGGCGAGTTCGGAGAGGTCCCCCGTGCCCACCACGAGGCCGTTGTGCTTGTTGGCAACGTCCATCAAAATCATCGTGCGATAGCGCGCCTGTGCGTTCTCGTAGGTGGTATCGCATACGGCGGGGTCGTGCTCGATATCCTTAAAATGGGAGAGCACCGTCCTCGAAATGGGTACCGCCTTTGCGGTGACGCTGAGCGCCTCCATGAGGAGATCCGCACTGCGCTTGGTCCTTTTTGTGGTGCCGAATCCGGGCATGGTATAGGCCAATATCCCCAAGCGGTCCTTTTGGAGGAGATCGAAGGCACGGCAACAGACGAGGAGGGCGAGCGTGGAATCTAATCCCCCCGAGACGCCGAGGACGACGGAATCCGCATGAATTTGGGAAACGCGCCTTGCGAGCGCCTGTGCCTGTATGGAGAGAATGAGCTCCGCCCTCGCACAGCGCTCCCCCGCATCCGCGGGGACGAAGGGCATCGGGTCTACCTTTCGGAGGGTGAGGTCCCCTTCCGTTACGAAGGCGGCCTCTACGTAATCGTCCCCCGTCTCGGCGTGGAAGGTGCTCACCTTTCTGCGCTCGGAGAGCAGGAAGCCGACATCCACTTCGGCCTCCGCCGCCTCTCCCGAGAAGGGCGCAGCTTCAGAGAGCAGGGTGCCGTTTTCGTAGACGAAGTTGTTGCCCGAAAAGATGGTATCCGCGGTGGATTCCCCCACGCCCGCACTGCTGTATACATAGCCGCAGAGGTTCTTTCCCGACTGCGCGGAGAGGAGGGTCTTTCTGTACTCACGCTTGCCGATCGTCTCATTGGAGGCGGAGAGGTTGACAATGACGGTCGCCCCCTTTGCGGCAAGCCGCACGGAGGGCGAAGCAGGCACCCAGAGGTCCTCGCAAATTTCACAGCCCACCGCGATATCGGGGTAATTTTCGTCACGGAAGATGAGCTCGGCGGAAAAGTAAGCGCCGTAGTCGTCATTCCGATCGAGGGCGTGCCAACAGCCCTCCGCGGGTGCGGAGGAGAAGTAGCGGGCCTCGTAAAATTCCCCGTAGTTGGGGAGATAGGTCTTGGGAATGATGCCCAAAACCTTTCCGTCCGAGAGGGCCGCGGCGCAGTTGTAGAGCTTGCCCTGATGCAGGAGAGGGAGCCCCACAAAGACGAGCATCTTCCTCTTCTCCGTGGCCGTTGCGATTTGCTTTAAGGCCTTCAGGCACCCATCGAGAAGGGCCTGTTGCAAAAAGAGGTCTCCGCAGGTGTAGCCCGAAATGCTGAGCTCGGGGAATACCAAAAGCTCCGTCCCCCTTTCATGCTGCGCTTCGATCGTCTCTATGATTTTGCCTGCATTGAAGGCGGGGTCCGCAACTCTGAGTGCGGGGCTGACCGCCGCAACTTTTAAGAATTGTTCCTTCATACCGGTTCCCTTAGAAAAAGCCGCTTACTGCACTTCCGAACCCGCCACATCGGCGACGGATGCCCCCTTAGATGCCGCACGGATCTTCGCGATGATTTCCTCCATGAGTTCGGGGTTGTCCTTCAAGAACTGCCGCATGCGCTCCTTGCCGTTGGCGACTTTGTTGTCGTTATAACTGAACCACGCGCCGCTCTTCTTGATGATCTCATACTGCACGCCGAGGTCGATGACGCACCCCTCCTGCGAGACGCCCTCGCCGTAGAGGATATCGAATTCGGCCTGTCGGAAGGGAGAGGCGAGCTTATTTTTCACGACCTTCGCGCGGGTGCGGTTGCCCGTAGCCCCCTCCGTATCCTTGATGGTATCGATCTTGCGCACGTCCACGCGGATGGAGGCATAGAACTTGAGCGCCTTGCCGCCCGGGGTAACTTCGGGATTGCCGAACATCACGCCCACCTTCTCGCGGAGCTGGTTGATGAAAATGACGCACGTCTTGCTCTTGTTGACGATGGCAGTCAGCTTTCTGAGTGCCTGAGACATGAGGCGGGCCTGAAGCCCCACGTGGGAATCCCCCATGTCCCCCTCGATCTCCGCCTTCGGGGTGAGGGCGGCCACCGAGTCCACCACGATGATGTCTACCGCCGAGGAGCGCACGAGGGCATCTACGATGTCGAGCGCCTGTTCGCCCGTATCGGGTTGAGAGACGTACAGCTCATCGAGGTTGACGCCGAGCTTCTTCGCGTAGATGGGGTCGAGGGCGTGTTCGGCGTCTATGAAGGCGGCGATGCCCCCGAGTTTCTGTGCTTCGGCGACGGCGTGGAGGGCGACCGTCGTCTTGCCCGAGGATTCGGGCCCGTATATCTCTATCATCCTGCCGCGCGGCCAGCCCCCGATGCCGAGGGCGAGGTCGAGGGAGAGGCACCCCGAGGGAATGACTTCGATGTCGTTGGCGCCGTCCTGCCCGAGCTTCATGATAGAGCCCTTGCCGTACGACTTTTCGATCTGCGCGAGTACGGCATCCAATGCCTTGAGTTTTTCTTCGTTCATATCTTGCTCCTTACGGTTTTATCCCAATTTCAGCTGTTTGTATGCGAGGAAGAGGGCGAGGTTGATGCCCGTCTCGATCACGGTCTCACGGTCTCCCGCGAGGCGGTAGCGGTATACGCTTACCTCTTCCTTTGTGCCTACGGCGAAGTAGCAGAGCCCCACGGGGGCGCCGCTCTCATCGCTCAAAGGCCCCGCAATGCCCGTGGTTGCGATGGCGATATCGCAGTTGCCCGAGGCAAGCAGCCCCGTTGCCATTTGATACGCCGTCTCATCGGAGACCGCGCCCTGCGCCTTCAGGGTGATGGGCGAGACGCCGAGCCGCTCTTCCTTGGATTTCGAGTTGTACGTATTCAGCCCCTCAAAGAATACGGCGCTTGCGCCCGAGACGCGCACGATCGCCCGCCCGACGCCGCCGCCCGTAAACGACTCCGCGGTGGAGAGCACCCTCCTTCTTACGGTGAGGGCCTCCACGAGCCGCTCCGCGATCGAGACATCCTCGAGGGCGTAGAGGTAATCCTTGAGCTCCTCCCCCAAGATGCGCACCACCTCATCGGCAATTACCTTGGGCGTCGCCCTATCGTAGACGAGTTCGATGCGGGTATCCCCGTACTTCTCCCGCACATGGAGAAGAAGGGCGCCTGCCGCCGCCCGCTCTGCGAGGGTGATGGCGACGGAGAGCTTCTCGGGGGGGACGCATATGGCCTTCAACACCATGCGGAAGTAGGACGCACGGCGGAGGGCGTCGATGTGCGGCACCGTCTCCGTGCGCACGAGCTGTGCCCCGCGCTCCCCCGAAGGGAGCACCGAAAAGAGGCAGGCCTCCGTCTCGAGCAGAGATTCCGCCTCGAATTCCCGCCCGCAGGCGGAAGTAATTGCCCGCCGTGCCGTAACCATCCCCTCCTCGGGGCAAATGAGAAGCACCGCGCCGCAATCGGTCGAGAGCCGCATGACGGCCGCCGTCACCTGAGAGGGCGCCGCGATGGGCAGGTATACGACTTCATCCAAGAATACGCCCCCGCTCCAGAGGGCATCGAGCACGGCATCCGCACCCGCTTCCTGCCGCGGATTTTTGTTTTCAAAGAGGACGACGGCGGAAATTTTCACTTTTGTTCCTCACTGCTCTGCCCCTCGGGCTCCTTTTTATCTATGAGCACCGAACGGTTGCGGACGATGTAGTTGACGCCCGAAGCGATGGTGAGCAGGGTTGCGATGCCGAAGAGGGCGAGCCCCACCGCCGCGGGATAGACGGCGCCCGTCTCCCCCGCAAAGGACATGCAGGCAAGGAGCAGGGCGATGGCGGCATCCGTCGTCGCCGTCTTGTACTTCCCAAGTTTATCGGCGGCGAGGACGAGGTTCTTGCCCGCGGCAACCATGCGGAAGCCGCTCACGATGAGCTCTCGGGCGAGAATGATGGCTACGGCGATGCCCGCTACCATAAGCCCCCAAGAAATTTCCCCGAAGAGGAGGAATACGGAGGGGCGGGTGAGCATGAGGATGAGCGCCGTAGAGACGAGCACCTTATCCGCGATCGGGTCTAAAAATTTGCCCAAATCGGTGACGAGGTGATACTTCCTTGCGATGTAGCCGTCCAAAAAATCGGTGGAGGCGGCGAGCACGAATACGATTGCCGAGACGAGTTCGTGGTAGGGAAATTCCACATAGAAGAGCACCACAAAGACGGGGATCATGAAGATGCGGGTGAGCGTAATTTTATTGGGTAGATTCATTTATTCCTCCACGGTGTGACCGTACAAATCATAGGTTTCTGCGCTGTCGATTCGGACATGGTACCGCCGTCCTTCCTCTGCATGCGGGGAATGGAAGTAGACGCTGCCATCTATCTCATATGCCTGAAAGTATGCCCGCCCCGTAAATCCGCCGTATTCATAATCGATGCCGTCACACACCACTTCGAGGGTACGCCCCACAAAGCACTGCAGCTTTTCACGGGAGATCTTCTGCTGTGCGGCATAGAGCTCACGCACCCGCCGCTCCTTGGTGGCGTGGTGCACCTGCCCCTTTAATTGGTACGCGGGCGTATCGGGTTCACGGGAATAGGCGAAGAAGCCGCAGTTTTCAAACTTCTGCTCCTCCAGGAAGGCGAGGAGGGCGCGGTGCTCCTCTTCCGTTTCGGTGGGAAAGCCCGAAATAAAGGTGGTGCGGAGGGAAATTCCGGGAACCTCCGCCCTCAGTTTTTCGGTGAGGGCACGGATCTCCGCCTTGGTGCTCCGCCGCCCCATCAGTTTCAGGATGCGGTCCTCCGAATGTTGGAGGGGGATATCGAGGTACTTTATGAGCTTTTCGTTGCGCCTCAGCTCCCCGATGAGCTCCTCCGTGACCACTTCGGGGTAGCAATAGAGTAGGCGGATGTGCCCGATGTTTTCAAGGGCGGAGAGCGCTTGGATGAGGTGCACGAACTCGTTTTTCCCCCTGTCCTCCCCGTAGCGGGTGGTATCCTGGGCGACGAGCACGAGCTCATCGGTCTCCCCCAAGCCTCTCGCTTCCTCGACGAGTTCTTCCAAGGGGTAGGAAACGTACTTCCCCCGTATCTTGGGAATGAGGCAGTAGGTGCAGTGGTTGAAACACCCATCCGCAATTTTGAGATATTTGAGGTGGGGCATGGTGGAGACGAAGCGCTCCACTCTTCTGCCATCCCCCCTGCCGACTGCGTTCACCCGCTCCCCCCTATAGCTCTCCTCGAGGGCGGGAAAGAGGGCGGAGACGTCGTCCACCCCCAAAAAGACATCCGCTTCGGTGAGGGCGGGAAAGAGTTCTCCCACAAATTTTTGGGGAAGGCAACCCGTGACCACAATTTTTTCAAGCTTGCCCTTTCGGTAGCCGTTGCCCTCTATGATGGTGTTGATGGATTCCTCGCGGGCGGCATTCAGAAAGGCACAGGTGTTTACGATGAGCACCTCGGCCTCCAACGGGTCTGAGGTGATGCTGCACCCGTGGCGGACAATTTCTCCGAGCAGACGCTCCCCGTCTACGCGGTTCTTATCGCACCCGAGCGAAATCATGCCAAACGTCTTATGTATCATTTAATCCACGTCCCCGTACTTCGCCTCAAATTCTTCCTTGGTGAGGAGCACCTGCCGTGCCTTTGCCTTGCCGTCGAAGGGGGAGACGTACCCCATGAGCTCCATCCATTCCATGATGCGCCCCGCACGGCTGTACCCCACCGAGCACTTGCGCTGAATGAGGGAGATGGAGGCGGAGCCGAGGTCCACCACATAGCGGAGGGCGCGGATGCACTGCTCATCGGCCTCCATGTTGCCCTCGCTATCCTCCCCTTCCTTCTCGCCGCCGCCCGATTTATTGACGTAGTCGGATACGCTCTTATCGAAGTAGGCCTCGTTGTTTTGGCGGATGTATTGAATGACTTCGAAGGTCTCCTGTGAACTCAGGAAGGCTCCCTGCACGCGGGTGCGCCCCGCACCGCCGATGGTGAAGATCATATCGCCGTTGCCGAGCAGTTTCTCCGCCCCCGATTCATCGATAATGACGCGGGAATCCACTTCCTGGTTGACGGAGAGGGCGATACGGGTGGGAAGGTTGCTCTTAATGACGCCCGTAACCACGTTGACGGAGGGGCGTTGGGTGGAGAGGACGAGGTGGATGCCCGCCGCCCTTGCCTTTTGGGAGAGCCGCTGGATGCGCTCTTCGATATCCTTCTTGGCAACGGACATGAGGTCTGCAAGCTCGTCCACTACAATGACGATCTTGGGAAGCCGCTCTTCGTCCTCTGTGAGGTTGGCGTTGTATTCATCGATCTTGCGCACCGCCCTGCCCGAGCGCGTCTTTTCATTGAAGAGGGTATACCTCCTCTCCATCTCCTTCACCGCCCAATTGAGTGCGGTTACGGCCTTCTGCGCATCGGTGATGATTTCATTGATCATGAGGTGAGGCATGTCCTCATAGACGGTGAACTCCGATTTCTTGGGGTCGATCAAGATGAGGCGGAGCTCTTCGGGGGAGTACTTATAGATGAGGCTGATGAGCATGGAATGGATGCACACCGATTTACCGGAGCCCGTCGTCCCCGCGATGAGGATATGCGTCATTTCGTTGATGTCCCCGCAGACGCACTTGCCCTCGATGTCCTTCCCGATCGCAAAGGTGAGCGAATCGGGCTTGGTGCGGTTGAAGGCATCCGATTCGAGGATGCCCCGCATGCCCACGATGCCGCGCTTGGCGTTGGGCACTTCGATGGAGACGGTGCCCTGTGCGTTGTTGGCGTACATGTTGACGCCCTTCGTCGCCTTCAGGCGCATCGCGAGGTCTGTGCTGTGCTTTGTCACCATGTTGACGGTGACATTGGTCGGGATATCGATATCGTAACGGGTTACAGTTGCCCCCACCTTCGTATTGACGATTTGCGATTCGATGCGGTAGTTCCGAAGGGTCTCCACGATGATCTCTTCGTTGTTCTGAAGCTCTTCGGGGGAGACGGAGGGCGTCTCATCGTACTGTTTGAAGATGTCGAGCGGGGGGCGGTTATACGCTTTGTACACGTGTTTTTGCGGCTTTTCGGGCGCGGGCCTCTGCTCTACGCTCCGAAGCCCCTCCCCCGCACGGGAATCGGGAAGCCGCGTCTCCCGCTCGGGAAGTCTCGTCTCTCTATCGGGCAGCCGCGTCTCCCGCTCGGGAATGCGGGAATCTCTTTCGGGAAGGCGGGGGTCGCCCGTAAATCTCGCATTGTCGGGAAGTTCCCCGTCGTCATTCGCCTCCTCGTCGGGTTCGTAATCGTCGTCGTCGAAGAGGTCTGCGGCGGAGCGGCGGTCTCTTCCCACCGTCCGATCGAGATCCCGGTTGCCCAAGCCGCGGTCGGTGCGGTCGGCCCCGAAATCGAGCTCTTCCTCGGGTTCGGGCGGCTCCTCCCGTTCAAAGCTACGGGTGGGATCTTCTCTGCCGAAGTCACGGGTAGGCTCTTCCCTACCGAAATCTCTCGAGGGCTCCTCTCTGCCAAAATCTCTCGAAGATTCCTCTCTGCCAAAATCACGGGTAGGCTCTTCTCTGCCGAAGTCACGGGTAGGCTCTTCCCTACCGAAATCTCTTGAGGGCTCCTCTCTGCCATAATCGCGGAAGAAATCGCGGGTGCGCTCCCCGAATGCGGGCGACGTGCGCTCCGCGCTCCGCTCTGTGGGGTCGGAGAGAAACCGCTTGGGCTCTTCCTTGGGCTCCTCGGGCTTGGGGGCGGGGTCGGAGAGGAATTCCTGCCGCGGGATAGAGGCGGGTGTGGGCGGAAGGGTGGGCTCTTCGCGGACGAAGGGCTCTACGGGCCGTTCGGGGGGACGCACATCCTCCCGCGGCACGCTCTCCACCCGCTTGGGCATCTCGGGGCGGCTGAGTTCGGCATCGCGCGTAAACGCCCCCGTATAGCTCGAGGGGGTGCCGCTCAAGGAAGGGTTGGCGGGCGGTACGGCGGGCGTACTGCCGCCCAAAGGCGTACTGCCGCCCAAAGGCGTACTGCCGCCCAAAGGGGCACCGCTCCCGTAGGGGGAGGGCGTACTCTCAACGGGCCTTCTGTGCAGCGTCTGCGAGCGATAGGTGGAGGGCGGGGTCACGGTCGTCGAACCCGAGCGGTTGAAGCTCGAATCCCTGCCATAGGCGAGGTTGTTGCGGTAATTCTGGGCGGGGTCGCCGCCGAAGAGAATTTCACGGCTCCGCCTGCTCCGCTCCGCTTCATCCATATCGGGGTCGAAGCGGGAGTTGTATACGGGTTGGGGTTGGGGCTGCGATTGCCAAGGTTGGGGCTGCTGCGGCTGTTGGGGTTGCCACGGTTGCGGCGGTTGGGGTTGCCACTGCTTGGGCGGGACGTTCCTGCCCGCATACGGCGATTGCACCGAATTGGGGTAGGGAGAGGTAGTATTCTTACGGAGATCGGCCGCGGGGGCGGGGTCGGGGAGGTCCTCAAAGGAGACGGAGGAGGCTTGTTCCCCCACCGTGCGCTCTGCCCTGCGTTCCCGCTTGGGCATCTCCCGCCTGTGTTCCTTTACCGTAAACGGCATGAGTTTTCTGAAGGGAGTGAGGAGCAGGGCGAAGAAGAGCGCCGCCGCCGTGAGGAGAGCGTACAGAACATATGCCCCTGCCGCGGTGAGCAGGTACCGCACGGGATAGGCGATGAGCCCGAGGACGGCCCCGCCGCCCGTGCCGTGCGCGATGCCGTCCCCCGCCGCCGTAAAGCAAGCGGAGAGGTAGCCGCCGAAGCCCAACGAGAAGTAGGGTTCCGCGGTGGCGGTATGTACAATTAAAAATACGGCCAAAAGGAGCAGGTAGGGGCGAAGCACCCACTGCACGGGCAGGAGCTTCTTCCCAATGACGAGCGTCACCGAAACATAGATGAGGAGCACGAGGAGCGGGTAGACGAAGAAGCCGAAGAGCCCCACGAAAAAGGAGGCAATGGCGAGCCCGATGCTTCCGAATACGAGCGTCCCCGTTACCGTAATAAAGAGTGCGATGGCGCCGAAGAGCAGGAGCGTCATGCCGACGGTCTCCTTTGTGAAGATAGCCACCTTCTCCTTCTTTTCCTTATTCTCTCCGCGCCCGATGCCGTTCACGTTAACCTCCGATTTCCCCCTTTGGGGGAAGCACGATATCATTTCATCTTACAGTATAACATTTTCCCAAGATTTTTTCAACGATTTCGCGCAAGATTTTTGGGAACGTAAACAAATATTTCACGCACGCCGCGCGCGACCCAATTTTATCGGGTGAAAGGAAAAGCGGGATCCCCGAAATAGGAATGCGCCCGCCGCATTCCTGCGGCGGGCGCCCCCCCCTTCTTCCCCCTATACCATGCTCTCTAAGATGAGCTTATCGGCAACGAGGGCTATGAATTCGCTGTTGGTGGGCTTCTCGCTTCCGATGTAGACCCGTGCCCCGAAGATGGCGTTCACGGCATCCACCCTGCCCCTGTTCCACGCCACCTCGATGGCATGGCGGATGGCCCGCTCCACCTTGCTCGCAGACGTCTGAAAGTGTTCCCCGATGATGGGGTACAGCCCCTTCGTCACGTTGTTGATCATGCTCGGATCGTTTACCGCCATCTTGATGCCTTCGCGAAGGTAGTTGTAACCCTTGATATGCGGCGGGATGCCGATGGAGATGAAGATGTTGCTGATACGCTCATCGAGGGAGGCGGCACGCCTGCGTTCGAAGGGCTCCGTCTTGGGCATGGGTGCCTCGGATAGCTCCGAGACCCGCTCTCCGACGAGCTCCGCCGAGACGGGTTTCATCAGGTAATACTTGGCGCCGAGGTCAATGACGCGGCCGATAATTTTGTCGTCCGAGAAATTTCCGAGGACGACGAAGTCCGTCTTTCTGCCGCTCTTTTTCGCCTCTTCCAAAACCGTAAAGCCGTCACACGTCCTGAGGAGCAAGCTGACGATGGCAACCTGCGGTGAAAACTTTTCGAGGAGCTTGATGCCCTCCATTCCGTCGCCCGTCACGCCGCACACCTCGAATCCCTCCTTCGTGAAATGGGTGGAGAGCTCCTGCGCAAACGCCTCGTTGCTCTCCAAAATGAGAATTCTTTTCATGTTCCGACCGTCCTTTTTTGAAACTACCCGTATTATAAAACACAAAAACGGATTTGTAAAGTCATTTTTGTACAAAAATCAAAAAATTCTGTACAGAATTCCTCGAATTTTGTACAGAATTGTCGATACGACCTATTTCGACATGAAAACTTCACATTCGACGTAAGAAATACCCGCTGAGAATGGCGTTTCCCAACGGGTATTTGTGATAGAAATGTGATAGAATTTTTATTGTTTACAAGATGAATTATATTGAAATTCACATTTTTTCCCGTGAATTCAGGTCGTTAAGTCCACATATTCATCAAACGTCACATTCCGGTCGAAGGTCTTTGTGCCGTTTACCGTGATGATGCGGTTGCAGACGGTATTCATGAGCTCCTGATCGTGCGAGGTGAGGAGCAGGCAGCCCTTGAAGGCGGTGAGGCCGTTGTTCAAGGAGGTGATGCTCTCCAAATCGAGGTGGTTGGTGGGCTCATCGAGGATGAGGAAGTTCCCCCCTTCGAGCATCATCTTGGCGAGCATACAGCGCACCTTCTCCCCTCCCGAGAGCACTTTGGCCTCCTTTAGGGCCTCCTCTCCCGAAAAGAGCATGCGCCCGAGCCAACCGCGGAGGTACTCTTCGTAATGGTCCTTGGAGAATTGGGAGAGCCACTGCACGAGGGTCAGCGAGCACCCGTCGAAGTATTCACTGTTGTCGAGCGGGAAATAGGAGGAGATGATGGTCTTGCCCCACTTCACGGTGCCCGAATCGGGCTCCGCCTTGCCCATGAGAATATCGTAGAGCATGGTGACGGAAGTGGATTTATCGGAGAGGATGCCGATCTTATCCCCCCGCTGTACGGTGAAGGAGATATCCTCGAAGTACCCCTTCTTGGTGAGTTTCTCGACGACGAGGATATCATTGCCGATCTCCCGCTCATATTTGAAGTCGATGTAGGGATACTTGCGGAGGGAGGGCTTGAAATCGGTGATCTCGAGCTTTTCAAGTTCCTTTTTCCGGGAGGTGGCCTGTCGCGATTTGGAGGCATTGGCGGCAAAGCGGGCGATGAATTCGCGGAGCTCTGCGGCGCGCTGTTCCGCCTTCTTGTTGGCATCCCGCTGTTGGCGGGCGAGGAGTTGGGAGGTCTGATACCAGAAATCGTAATTCCCGAGGTACAAATTGATCTTCCCGAAGTCCACATCGCAGATGTGGGTGCAGACCTTATTTAAGAAGTGGCGGTTGTGGGAGACGATGATGATGGTGTTCTCGAAATCGAGGAGATAGTTTTCGAGCCAACGTGCCGTCTTGAGGTCGAGGTTGTTGGTGGGCTCATCCAAGAGGAGCACATCGGGGTTGCCGAAGAGGGCCTGGGCTAAGAGTACCTTTACCTTTTGCTTGGCGTCGAGCTCCCCCATCAGCATGGAGTGGTACTGCGCGGGGATATCCAACCCGTTTAAGAGGGTCTCCGCCTCGCTCTCCGCCTCCCAACCGCCGAGTTCCGCAAATTCGCTCTCGAGCTCAGCCGCCCGTGCGCCGTCCTCCTCGGTGAATTCGGCATGGGCGTAGAGGGCGTCCTTTTCATCCATAATTTCCACGAGCCGCCTATGCCCGAGCATGACGGTGCGGAGTACCGTCTCGAAATCGTATTTATTCTGATTCTGGGCGAGGACGGACATCCGCTCATTCTTATCGAGGATGACTTCGCCCTTGTTGGGCTCGATCTCCCCCGAGAGCACCTTCAAAAAGGTGGATTTGCCCGCGCCGTTTGCGCCGATGATGCCGTAACAATTCCCCTTTGTGAATTTGAGATTGACATCCTCAAACAACTTCTTACTGCCGTATTGCAGACTGACCCCGTTGACCTGTAACATGCGCACCTCACAAAATTTTCGGGGTAATTATACCATATTACGGGCATTTAAGCAAACAAATTGCGGGGCGCACCGCAAAAATGCGCTACTTCTTTTTTGCAAGGCGGCATAAAATCAGGGAGCTTGCGGCGCCTACGAGAAGGAGAAGGAGGGAGACCACCCACTCCCAAGGGGTCGCAAGGCTTGCGGGAACGGAGGCGTAGACGGCGGCGACGCTCCCCAAGATAAACCCGAGGATAGCAAAATAGGTGCCGTGCGGGAATTTCTTCAAGAAAAATTTCATGAGGTAAGAGATGCCGATGAAGCCAAACGCCATACCCATGCCCGCGATGAGGAGCACAAAAATGCTTACGAGGGGCTGTGTGCCATGGAAGAGGAGGTTGGATGCCAAGTCGATGATGGGCGCATAATAGCCGAAGATGAGCAGGATCATCGAGCCCGAGATCCCGGGCACCACGAGGGCACAGGCGGCGAGCGCAAAGGCGAAGAAGAGGGTGAGATATTGCAGGATGTCGAGGTCGTATAGAAAGCCCTCCGCGCGCTCCGCATGCGGCAGAAAGGCGAGCCCCGCGGCGGCAACGAGGGGCACGAGGAAGGAAAGAAGGTGCACCGCCCTGAATTTCCCCGCCCGTTCGCGTAGGGCGGGCAGCCCGCCGAGGGAGAGCCCGATAAAGAGGGTCACGGTGGGGACGGGGTAAACCTGCAATGCCCATCGGATGGGAAAGATGAGGGCGGCGATCCCCACCGCCATGCCGATCGCAAAGGGCAACAGGGTAAAAAAACTGCGCTTGAAGTGACGGAGATCGGTGAGGGCGCCGATGATCTTCTCGTATACCCCGAGGAGGGCGGCAACCGTACCGCCCGAAAACCCGGGCACGATGAAGGCAAGCCCGATCGCCGCCCCCCGCAAAATATCCCTGAAAAACCCTCCCCTCTCTGCCGAAATGCTCTGCTCCATGCTATCAGTATAGCATCTTCCCGCCCCGAATATGACAACGGGCCTTGTCATTTCGACCAAGCGAACGAAGTGAGCGCGTGGAGAAATCTCAGTCTCGGCTCCCCCTTGAGGGGGAGCTCCGCCCGTAGGGCGGTGAGGGGGTGTTTCTAATGTGGTTCCAATTAGAATTCACCCCTTCTGCCCCTTCGGGGCACCCACCCCTCGAGGGGTGGGCAAGGATGAGATTTCTCGGCAAGCTCGAAATGACACTCCCCCACCCTCATTCCGAGGCCCCGAAGGGGCCGAGAGAACGGGATGAGGGGATGAGAAAGGCCGCAATGGCCTTCCCCGAGTATGACAAAGCGGGGGACCGAAGAGGTCCCCCGCCGACTTATTTTTTCCGTGGATCAGGATCCCTTCGCTGCGCTCTTCGGCGTAGCGACGGCGTAGAATGTGTAGCTATCGGCGGAGGTAAGCCCCGTCAACTTTGCACCGGGTTGATAGAACGTTGAAGGGCCGCCCGTGCCGCCCGTGCCGCTCTTGAGTTCCCAGCCTCCGAACGTATAGTCCTCATGGATCTTCCAATCAAACTTATCGAGGGTGGGGAAGGTGAGGGTATAGGTGCCGTCTGCCTCCAAAGTGAAGAAGGTGCGGACGATATCGATGCGGTTCACGCCGTCATGGAACGGCATAAACATTCCCCCGTTCGCATAGTAATACCCGCTTGTAAAGTAGGTATCACCGCTTGCTTCTATGAATGTTTTATCCGCATACGGGTCCGTGTACGGCGTTTGGAACTTGATGTGCGGGAGGGCGGTTACGAGGCGGGCGGTGAGTACGATGTCCTCTTCGGGAAGGAAGTAATACTCATACCGCTCCTCCCCCTTATACCAATCGATTTGCTTGCCCTCGGCGGCAGCTCCGAGCGTCTCCTTGATCTCGTCCTCGGCGTCAGACATGAAGTTGCCGAGCGAACAGCCCTCCATGAGCTCGATGGGCTCACCGATCGTCTCTCCGTCGTATTGGAGGGTAACCGTGTGCGAGCCGGGCTTCTTTGTAACATAGACGGTAGGCCCTGCCCCCTGTCCGCTGATATATTCAATGCCCTCGCCCGTACGCCGCATGACATCATGGAAGGGAGCGTATTGGTCCGTTACGATGGCATATTCGCCGACATAACCTATGATGTGCGACGTCTCCGTCCTCGGATCCGTTTTGGGCTCCGACGCATTGACGGACATTTCCGTGATGGTGACCGTATCATCTTCGACGACGAGCTCATCACATTCGCCTGAATAGTATGAATGATAAACATTGTAGTACGTTCCGTCAAACTCGGGCGCACTCTTGATTTGGGGCGAATATTTGAGCGGAAGATCGATATACTTCATCTCTTCCTCGTCCTCACCCTCTCCCTCATCCGAATCATCGGGGATCTTGAGCGTGAGCGTCTTTTCCTCTTCATCCCAAACAAAATTATACATCGAACCCGTGTACGTCCCGGGGGCATCCTCCACCTCATCCATCGTGGCACACATGCCCAACTCCAAATCGCGCCCCTCAAGGGGTTGCCCCATGAGGGCGACTACGGTGAGATCGTGCGGCTCGTCCTCCGCGCCCTCTGTTTTCAGCACATTGCCTTCGACAATGGAATATTTGAAGAAGGCGGTCTGCATGCCGTAACCATCTAACGGCTTTTCCATTTCACCGTACCACACCCCTTCAAGCTGTGGAATGACTTCTTCCCACTGTGCCTTCAACGTGACATTCTTTGCGGGCATCTTGAAGGTGGCACCTGCTGCGATGTCGGCCGTGCCGTCGTTCCACTTCGTGAAGGCGTACCCATCGCGGGTGAAGGTGGTGGCGGGTTTTACGGTGACCGTTGCCCCCTCTTCATAGCTCTCCGCTGCGGGCGCGGTGCCTTCGCCGCCATTCGCGTCGTAGGTGACCGTGTACTTGACGGGGGCCTTGTCCTTGTCGTCGTCGCATGCCGCGAGGGCGCAGAGCGAAACTGCCATGAGCGCCGCCATTACGACGCTTATGAATTTCTTCATACTTTCCTCCAAACTGTGATTTTGGCCTTTAGGCCTGACTTCTATTATATCACCCCCCCCCGTTTGTCAAGCACTTTAACCATGTTTTTGGAAATTTTTGGAAAAAATTTTTATTATTTTATTATGATGAGATTTCTCGACTCCGCTTCTCCTCCGCTCCTTCGGAGCGTCGAGATGAGGGCGGGAAAGTGTGTCATTTCGAGCTTGCCGAGAAATCTCAGCCTTAAGTGTGGGCAGTATGACAAAATAAACCCCCATGCGGGGAGCATGGGGGTGGGGAAAGAGGTTCGAAAAATTAGACGATGCCCTGTGCGAGCATGGCTTCCGCCACTTTCAAAAAGCCTGCGATGTTGGCGCCCGCAACGTAGTTGCCCTCCACGCCGTAGAGGCGCGCCGCGTCGTCGATGTTGTGGTAGATGTTCACCATGATCTGCTTGAGCTTGGCATCGACTTCCGTAAAACTCCAATACATTCTGCCGCTCGACTGCGCCATCTCGAGCGCACTCGTTGCAACGCCGCCCGCATTCGCCGCCTTTGCGGGAAGGAATACAACGCCCGCCCGCTGAAAGACTTCGATACCCTCGAGCGTCGTGGGCATATTGGCGCCTTCGCCCACGCAGACGACCCCGTTTTTGACGAGGAGCTCTGCCGATCGCGCGTCGATTTCATTTTGGGTGGCACACGGGAGCGCGACGTCGCACGGGACTCCCCAAATGCCCCTGCACCCAGCATGGTATTCGGCGCCCTTTTTGCGCGCGGCGTACTCCCTGATACGGCCCCGCTCCACTTCCTTGATTTGCTTCATGATGGCGAGATCGATGCCACCCATGTCCGTAACGTAGCCATCGGAATCGTACATGGCTACCACCTTTGCGCCGAGCGATTGCGCCTTCTCGCAGGCGTAGAGGGCGACGTTTCCCGAGCCCGAGATCACCACCTTCTTGCCCTTCAGGCTATCTCCCCTGCAGTTTAAGGCCTCCTCCACCATGTAGACGAGGCCGTAACCCGTGGCCTCGGTGCGGACGAGGCTTCCGCCATAGGAGAGCCCCCTTCCCGTAAGCACCCCCGCATGCTCGGCGCGGATGCGCTTATACTGCCCGAAGAGGTACCCGATCTCCCTGCCGCCTACGCCGATGTCGCCCGCGGGCACATCGAAATCCTGCCCGATGTGGCGGTAGAGCTCATTCATGAAGCTCTGGCAAAAGCGCATCACTTCCATATCGCTCTTGCCCTTCGGGTCGAAATCCGAACCGCCCTTTCCGCCCCCGATGGGCAGCCCCGTGAGGCTGTTCTTCAACACCTGTTCGAGGCCCAAGAACTTCATCACGGAGAGGTTTACGGTGGGATGGAAGCGGAGGCCCCCCTTATAGGGCCCGATGGCGCTGTTGAATTGGACGCGGTAGCCCTTGTTGACGTGGACGTTCCCGCCGTCGTCCACCCACGGCACACGGAAGAGAATGACGCGCTCGGGCTCGACGAAGCGCTCTAAAAGAGCCGCCCTCTCATATTCGGGGTGCCGCTCGACGGCCGGGCGCAGCCCCTCCAAAATTTCGGTTGCCGCCTGATGAAATTCGGGCTCGTTGGGGTTTCTCTCCTTGAGCTCCTTGAGTACGCGGTCTGTATACTGCATCCTATGCCTCCCTTTGCCATGATTTTGTAATCATGATACGATAATTCTTCTAAAATGGCCCCTCAAAGGAGGGGCCGTGCGGGTTTGCTTACTTGAGGAGCTTCTTGATCCACTGCTTCTCCTTTTGGGTGACCTTGCCATCGATGGCGCAAATCATGAGGCAGACGAGCACGATGTCGTCCTTCAGCTCTTCGGAGAGCTGCCCGAACGCATCCACCATCTCATCGACGTACTTTGCCATCACTCTGCTCTCACGGCGCATCTTGCGGACGACGTAGTTACAATCTTCGTAACTGACATCCTCCCCGAAGAATGCCTGAAAGAGCGGGAAGGTGATCGCGAACTCCTCCACGGAAAGATCGCCGTCTGCGACGACTGCGCCCACGATGAAGCTTGCAAACAGCGCAACGCCATCCAAGCCATCCTCCGTGATGGCCGCGAGCGCGGGGACGATCTTCGCCGATTTCTCCGCAAGGATGAGGGCATACGAGGCCGCATCCAGTTGTTCGAATTCATTACAGAGCCTGTTGAATTCTTTCATTTTTATTTCCTCCTATATGATGATTTTTATTGTTTACGGCAGACCATGGAAGAGAAGGGCGCAAGGCTTAAATTCCCGAGGTCTACTTCGCTTCCCGTTAAAAGGTCTACCCCCTTCCCCGTATCCGCACTTATCGTGCAGGGGGCTTCCGAGATGTTGACGGCGACTACTATCTTCTCCCCCTCTATTTCCCGCACAAAGGAGAAATCGGTGTTGCGGAGGGTCGCCTTCCGATAGCTCCCATAGGCGAGGGCGCGGCTTGCGGTGCGGATATGCGCAAGCGCCTCGATATGCGCGTAGAGCGCGGGGTCCTTTCCCCGATCGATCTCCTCGATGGACGGGCGGAGCTTGTAATCCAAATCCGATTTATCCCCCTCCGCACCGTATTCGGAGCCGTAGTAGACGCAGGGCTCCCCCGGCATGGTGAAGAGGACGGTGTACAAATTCCGAAGATTGCGCTTTTCCTTCAGGGCCGTTGCCGCACGGAGGATATCGTGATTATCCACAAAGGAGAAGAGATTCTTGCCGCGGTACAGCGACCACGGGAATTCCCCGAAAAGGCGGGTGAGCGAATGCTCGATCTCGAAGAGGTTGCGGCTGTTGAAGGCGGACATCAGCCCCTTTGCGCACTCGTAGTTGGTGATGGCGTTGAGCCGCCCCGCGTGGACGTTGCCCCCGAAGTTGGTGAGGTGCACGACTTCGCCCATCAAATAGAAATCGGGGCGTTTTTCGGAGACCGCCCTGCGCAGAAGATCGAAGAACCACGAGGGAAGGAGGTAGGCGACGTCGAGCCGCAACCCGTCTATCTTGAATTCATCCATCCAGAACCGTACGGCGTTTAAGAGGTACTCCTGCACTTCGGCACAGTCGAGGCGGAGCTTCACGAGCTCGGCGTGGCCCTCCCAATCGGCGTACCAAAACCCATCGTTGTAGCGGGAATTCCCGCCGAAGTTGAGCTCGAACCAGGGGCAGTACTTGCTCCCCGCACGGTATTTGCAGACGTCCTGAAAGGGCGCAAACGCCCGCCCGACGTGGTTGAACACGCCGTCGAGCACCACGCGGATGCCCGCCGCATGCAACTTCTCCACGAGGGCCTTGAACTCCCCGTTGGTGCCGAGGCGGCGATCCACCGTGAAGAAATCCACGGTATCGTAGCCGTGCTTCACGCTCTCGAAGAGGGGGTTGAAGAGCACTGCGGTGACGCCGAGCTCCCGCAGGCGTGGAATTTCCGCCTCGATCTTCCCGAGACGGTGCCGCACTTCCCCGAAATCGTTCTCCCGTTCCGCTCCGCACAGCCCAAGCGGATAGATTTGATAAAAGACCGCTTCATCAAACCACATGCCCTGCCTCCGCATTTCACTCTTTCGTACTTCTTCATTATACCACGGCACAAATGGGCTGTCAAGATGTAAAAATTGAAGGCCGCCGTTTTTTTGGAATCGCCTGCGGAAAGATTGCCATTTGCAAAAAAATGGTGTATAATGGGTACCGTTATGGAACTTACCGAATTTTTGAAAACCTCTTACACCGCCTACCATGCCGTGGAAAATGCCGTAACCATGCTCGAAGGGCACGGATTTTTACGGCTCTCGGAGGGAGAGAATTGGCACCTCGAGGATGGGAAGGGGTACTTCGCTGTGCGCGGCGGGAGCAGCCTCATCGCCTTCCGCTATCAAAGGGGCGGAGCATACCGCCTCATCGCCTCGCACACCGATTCCCCCTGCTTCAAATTGAAGGCAAACCCCGCCCTCTCGGACGCCAACTACACCCGCCTCAACGCGGAGCCCTACGGCGGCGGGCTGTGGTACACCTTCTTCGACCGCCCCCTACGCCTTGCGGGGCGCGTCGTGCGGGAGCGGGATGGAAAGCTCGTTTCGGAGACGTATACGAGCGGCTTCCAAGTGGTGCTCCCCTCCCTCGCCATCCATCAGCATCGGGATGCTAATGAAAAATTTGCGCCCAATCTTCAGACGGAGCTCCCCCTGCTCAGCATCGGGAAATGCGATTTTGAGGGGGTGATCGCAGACATGGTATCGTCGGATCTGTTCGCCATGCCCGCCGAGGAACCCTTCGTAAGCGGATATGGCGGAGAATTTCTCTCCTCCCCCCGCATCGATAATTTGGTCTCCGTCTACACCTCCCTCTCTGCCCTCATCGGCACCGAGCACCCTTCAGAGACCCTCGTATGCGCCTGTTTCGATAGTGAGGAGATCGGGAGCCGCACCCTGCAGGGGGCGGGCGGGGATTTCCTGAAAACCGCCCTCACCCGCATCGGCATTGCGCAGGGCCGCGGAGAGGAGGAACGGCTGAGCGCCTACGCCCGCTCTCTCCTTCTCTCCCTCGACAACGCCCACGCCCTTCACCCCAACCACCCCGAAACGTGCGACCCCACCAACCGCCCCGTCTTGGGCGGCGGCATCGTCATCAAGGGGCATGCGGGCGGTGCGTATACCTCGGATGCGCTCACGACTGCCCTTCTCAAGAAAATCTTGGGCGATGCGGGCGTCAAGTATCAGACCTTCTTCAACCGTTCGGATGTGCGGAGCGGGAGCACGCTCGGCGCCATCTCCTTGGGGCAGGTGAGCATCCCCTCGGTGGATGCGGGGCTCGCACAGCTTGCGATGCACTCCGCCGTGGAGACGATGGCATATGCCGATTACGAAGAGCTCCTCCGCGGCCTTTGTGCCTTCTACATCTCCCCCCTTTCGATGGATACGGCCGTGTAAATACGATATAAAATTCCTATGGGCAAGGCCCTCCCATGCCGAAAGCATGGGAGGGCCTTTTTTGAAAAAATTTTTCATGAAACACGGTCATTTCGTATGGATTTCACCCATACATCACACACTTTATGCTATAATAGAGTGATAGAAAAATGAAAATTTGTAACATTATTTGAGGGGGACGAAATATGTTGGAACTCAGGCACATTTCCAAAGATTATCACGCCAAGAGCTTTGACGTCCATGCCCTGCAGGACGTCTCCCTCACCTTCCGAAAGAGCGAACTTGCCGCCATTTTGGGGCCCTCCGGGTGCGGCAAGACGACCCTTCTCAACGTCGTCGGCGGGCTCGACCAATACGATGCGGGGGAGCTTATCATCGAGGGCGTGAGCACCAAGAAGTACCGCGATACCGATTGGGATACCTACCGCAACCAACGGGTGGGGTTCGTATTCCAGAATTACAACCTCATCCGCCATATGAGCGTGCTCGACAACGTGGCCCTCTCCCTCTCCCTTGCGGGGGTGAAGCGCTCCGAGCGCATCCGCAAGGCGAAGATCGCCCTCGAAAAAGTGGGACTCGGCGAGCAGATCAAAAAGCGGCCCAATCAGCTCTCGGGGGGCCAAATGCAGCGCGTCGCCATCGCCCGCGCCATCGCAAACGACCCCGAGATCGTGCTTGCCGATGAGCCCACGGGCGCCCTCGACAGCGAGACGAGCGTGCAAGTCGCCGAGCTCTTAAAAGAGATCGCGAAGGAGCGGCTCGTCATTATGGTGACCCACAACCAATCGCTTGCGGAGCAGTACGCGACCCGCACCATCAGTCTCTTGGACGGCCGCATCGTGAGCGATACGGACCCCTACGAAGCGCCCGCCTCCGAAGAGGTTGCCGTGGCGGAAGCTGCGGCGGAACCTGAAGTCTTCGTAGAACCCGAAGCCTCCGATGATACAACGGCTTCCGAACCCGTAATCCAAGAGCCCGTAACCAAAAGGGAAAAGAAGGTGCGCATGTCCCTTCTTACGGCATTCGGCATCTCCTTCAAGCGCATCTTCACGAAGAAGTGGAGGACCTTCTTTCTGTGCCTTGCGGGCAGTATCGGCATCTTCGGCATCGCCATCGTGCTTGCGATCTCGGCGGGCATGAACAGCTATGTCGCCTATCTTCAGACGGAGGCGGTGGGAGACAGCGCCATCACCATTGCGGAGACGGCGTATAATTTGGACGACGTCGGCAAGATCCTCGAGCAGACGGCGGGCGGCACCCCCTATCCGAAGGATACAGAAGGGATCTACCCCTATGTGGGCAAGAACGACCTCTTAAGCAGCATCCGCGTGAGCAACAACATCACCGATGATTACGTCGCCTATCTCAAGAGCATGGACCCTTCGTGGCGCAACGCCATCACCCTCTCCTACAGCGCCGCCATCAACGTCCTCCACAAGAACGAGAAGGATGCCTATGTAAAGCTTGCGAGCTGGGCATCGTATAGCAAGCAGATCATCGACAACCACGAACTCGTGGAGGACAATTACGACGTCCTCTTCAAACTCGGAGACGGGGAGACGGAGGCGGGCGACTACACGGGGAACGGGTATCCTTCCGATTACAGGGAAGTCGCCATCGTGGTAGACCGCTACAACCGCCTCAACGCCAACGCACTTGTGGGGCTCGGGCTCATGGAAAAGCAGAGCGACGACCTCCCCGAACTCATCCCCTATGAGGACATCGTCGGGTATGAATACAGCCTCATCCTCAACGACGGATGGTACCAAAAGACGCAGAAGGGCACCTTCTCCGCCATCTCCTCCGCCAAATATAAGGAGGCCGCAGAGGGCGAGCACTGCATCAAGGTGAAGATCGTGAGCGTCCTCCGCCCCAAGAACGATAAGGCCAACCAGTGGCTGACGGCTGGGCTTGCGTACCTTCCCTCCCTCTCCGAAGCCCTCCTCGAGGATTCATCCGCATCCGAAGTCGTAACGGCACAGGTTGCAGACCCCGATACCAACGTGCTCACGGGCCTTGCGTTCACCAATTCGGAATACGGCACCGTGACCAAGGAACAGGCCTATCAGAAGGCGCTCAAGTCTTTGGGCGGCATTGCGACGCCGACGGGCATCAGCATCTACCCCAAGAATTCGGTGGCCAAGATGCAAATTCTCGATTACCTCGACGCTTGGAATACCGAGCATCCCGAATGCCCCGTCGTCTACACCGACTACACGACGGTCGCCCTCAGTGCGCTCAACGCCCTCGTCAACGTCGTCACCTACATCCTCGTCGCCTTCTCCGCCATCTCGCTCGTCGTCTCCACCGTCATGATCGCCGTCGTCATGAATATGTCCGTCCTCGAACGGACCCGCGAGATCGGGGTGCTCCGAAGCCTCGGGGCACGCAAGCTCGATATCGCCAACCTCTTCAACTGCGAGACGTTCGTCATTGGGCTTACGGCGGGCATTCTCGGCATTGCGTTCGGGCTCCTCGGGGGCCTCATCGCAAATTCTGTGCTCGGCGCCGCCTTCGGCGTGAGCAACATCGTGCGGTTCTCGTGGCCCATCGTGGGAGAAATGCTCGCCCTCTCCCTCGGGCTCACCCTGCTCGCGGGGCTCATTCCCGCCGTCCTCGCCGCCCGCCGCGACCCCGTGAAGTGCCTCCGCACCGATTAACCTTTCGTTCTCAAAGTCCAAAAAAGGGCGCCCCTGCCATGCGGCAGAGGCGCCCTTTCAGTTTTCCACGATATCCACAAGCGCCTTTTGCAGGACGGCTGAGAAGTTCACCCCCTGCGCCGTTGCCTTCTTATCGAGCCATGCGGGAATGGTGCAGTTCTTCCTCACGCTTCGGCTCTCGTTCTTCTCCCGATAGGCGGAAAAATCCACTTCCACGAGCGTTACGATCTCATCTTCGGCGGCCTCGGGCTTTAAGGTGACTCCCTTCGGGATCTCCCGCTTTGCGTCCTCCTCGCTGATCCCCCAAATGCCGATGCAGTCCTTCGCCATCGCGATACAATCCTCGATGCTCTTGCCCTGCGTATAGAGCTCCAAATCGGGAACGCGTACCGAATAATACTTTTCGCCGTTTTCGGGCGGCGTGATTACGATTGCATAAATACTCTTCATTGCGTCATATTATACGCATTGATACGCATTCTGTCAAGGGGTTATGCCGTATTTTTTTCAAAAAAATCCACCCGCCATTTGGTTGGCGGGTGGAAGAATTTTTTCCTTTACTCCGTGCGGAGGGCGATGACGGGATCTTTCTTGGCGGCAGCCTGTGCGGGGATGAGGCCCGAGATGAGGGTGAGCACCACGCTGACGAGCACCATGATGGCGGCCGTGGTAATGGGAAGCGAGGCGATGCCCGCGATCCCCGAAAGGCTCTCGATGATGGCGCTTACGATCGCCGCGAGGATATAGGTCACCCCAATGCCGATGAGGCCCGCCGTAAGCCCGATGATGAAGGTCTCCGCGTTGAAGAGGTTGCGGATATCCTGCTTTCGGGCGCCGAGGCTTCGAAGCACACCGATCTCCTTGATGCGCTCCACCACCGAGACGTAGGTGATGATGCCGATCATGACGGAGGAGACGACGAGCGAGATGGCGGTAAACGCCACGAGCACGTAGGTAATGACGTCGAGAATGGTCTGCACCATGCCCATGAGGAGGCCAACGTTGTCGTTATACTTAATGACTTCCCCCTCATTGTGGGTATCGTTCCACGTATCAAGGTAACCCAAAACGGAATCCTTTGCATCGAAGTTGGCGGGATACAGGTAGATGCTGTTCGTCAAATGTTCGCCGCCGAGGGCACGGATGGTGGCATTGGAATACGCCATCGGGATGTTTACCTTGACCTTGAGCCCCATGAAGGAAATTTCCTGCTCGACCAGTGTATAGTCCGATGCGAGGTTTTGGGAGGGCGCAAGCCACCACGTGGTGGCGGTTACGGCGTCGTCCCCCTCCCCTACCGTCGTCGTCTGCGCGGTGGAATGGATGAACTTGAGGATCTCGGAGTTCTCCATGTTCGTTTCGATGTATTTGTTGATGAGCCCCTCGGTGAGGTTGAGCCCCTCGGAGAGGCAACCGTATGTGAAGTTGGGCTTGAGGCGGAGGATGCCCGAGATCTTGAAGTCGATGCCGATCTCCTCCTTCTCTGCCCCCTCGCCGCGCGTCGGGCTCAAATCATCCCGATGATCGCTATAGGAGAAGGGATACCGCTTCTGCTGCACCGTGTTCCCCTCTTGCTTGAAAACGCCGCTAGTATAGAGCTGGAAGAGCCCATTTGCGTCGTTCATATTTTCGGGGAGTTCGGGGAAGGTCTCATCCTTGGTGTAGACGCCGTTGTTGTAATAGAGGACGTACTGCTGCTCCATAATGCGGGAGAACGGCATGAGCGTGGGGTCGTCCGCGCTCTCATCGGCGGTGAGCTGAATGGCAGTGGGCTTTACTTCCTCCTCATCCTTCTCCTGCCCGATGTAGAAGAGATTCAAAAACTGCTCTTCCGTCATGAAGCCGAGCTGCACGAGGGTGAGATCGATGACGTCGTTGTTGGGCCCTACGACGAGCACCGCCTCGTGTTCATTGGTGGGGAAGTTGCCGTAGATGCAGTCGTACTGCGTCTGAACGTACTTGCCGTAATCTTCGGCGGCGTAATCCGCCGTGCCCGGCATCTTGTTGACGACGTCCGTAAACAGGTTGACGAAGCGCAGAAGGGATTGATATTCGGGCGCCTCGTTGATGAGTTCCTGTATGAGATAGTTACGGAGTGCAGAGGTAGAGAAGTTCATCACTTTCTCTTCGGGATTGCTCGCGACGCCGCCCACCGTCATATTGGTGAAGAGGAAGTCGTCAAGGTTGAGGCCGTAGTCGTATTGGATGGCAGAGAACCAATCGGGGTGCTCCTCCTTGCCCTTGTTGAGGTAATCGACGTACTCCTGCGTGATGTTGTTCTGCACCGCGATGCCCTGCGCGAGGCCCGTGAGGAAGGAGTTGACGTACACCTTATCCTCGATCTTGCTCAAATCGGGCATGTCGACGGGGTTAGTCATGGCGGACATGACGGCGTTGATATCGAAGGTGCTCTCCGAGATGTGGAGAGGATAGTAGGAGAGCATATCCTCCTCAGTGTGACGGATGTACTTCTGGAAGCCCGAAGAGAGGGCGAGCACCAGGCAGACGCTGATGATGCCGATGGAGCCCGCGACTGAGGTGATGATCGTTCTCCCCCGCTTGGTGAGAAGGTTCTTGAAGGAGAGGGAGAGGGAGGTGAAGAAGCCCATCTTGGCACGGGCCTTCTTCCCCGATTTCGCTTCGGGGAGGGCGGGCGCCCCCTCGTAGGGGTTGGAATCGCCTTCCACGAGGCCATCCTTGAGGCGGACGATACGGGAAGCGTATTCCTCTGCGAGTTCGGCGTTATGGGTCACCATAATTACCAACTTCTCGTTTGCAATTTCCTTGATGAGCTCCATGATCTGGACGCTTGTCTTGGAATCGAGGGCGCCCGTGGGCTCATCGGCAAGCAAGATATCGGGGTCGTTGACGAGGGCACGGGCGATGGCGACGCGCTGCATCTGTCCCCCCGAGAGCTGATTGGGGAGCTTGTTGCACTCCTGCCCGAGGCCGACGCGCTCCAAGGCCTGCCGTGCACGGCGCCTCCGCTCCTCTTTGCCGATGCCCGCGATCGTGAGCGCGAGCTCCACGTTCCCCAAAACCGTCTGGTGGGGAATGAGGTTATACGTCTGGAAGATGAAGCCGATCCTGTGGTTGCGGTATACATCCCAATCGCGGTCTTTGAAGTTCTTGGTGGACTTTCCCTGGATGACGAGGTCGCCCGAAGTGTAGTGATCGAGGCCGCCGATGATGTTGAGCATGGTCGTCTTGCCGCAACCGCTCTGCCCCAAGATGCAGACGAATTCACTCTTACGGAATTCAAGGGAGATGCCCTTCAAGGCATGCACCTTGCCCGCGGCGATCTTGTAATCCTTGGTGATATCCGAGAGCTTGAGCATGGCGGCGGGGCCGTGCTCGACGGGGCCGTTTAAGGGCCTCTCCTTCTTCTGCTCTTCCTGTACTGCGGGCTCTGCGGGAGCGGGAAGCTCCGCCTGCACGGCAGGCTGAGGAGGGGTGGGATACGGGTAGCCATAGTAGGGCTGCCCCATGGACACCCCGTAAGGTTGGCCCGTGGGCATCCCGTAGGGTTGCCCCGGGTACATCTCGGCGAACCGCTTGGGTGCACCGCAATGAGGACAATTGGTGTTGCCGTCTGGAATCCATTCTCCGCAATGGAAACAATACGTCATGGTTTCTCCTCTATAAGAGCCGCCCTCAGGCGGCCCGTAAAAATTGTTTCAAAAATTATCAGCCCTTTTGCTTCTCCGCACGGTAGGCCTTGCGCGCACGGAGGAGCGATTCGGTGAATTCATCGTAGGAAGAGATGAGCGCCTGCACCTTCTCCTCCCCGAGGTCCTCCACCACCTTCCCAAGGATGGCGTTGGCCTCGCTGCACTGTGCCTCAAACGCCGCCACGGCACGTTCCGAGAGGCGGATATAGGCGATTTTCTTATCGGTTGCCGAAGGGGTACGCTTTACGATATCCCGCGCTTCGAGCTTGGTGATGATCTGCGATACCGCACTCCGCGTGATGCCGAGGCGGCGGGCAAGTTCGGAAGAGATGATGTCTCCCCCCTTCTCCCCCTCCATCACGACTTCGCGCAGGAGCCTGAACTCCGTCTTGGAAAATTTCGCCGCATCGGCAAAGAGGTCCACATTTTCCATGTCCTTGATCGTTTGGAAGAGTTTCAGAAGATATTCGTTGATTTCCATAGTATTTCCCTTACATATTGTTTTCAAGTGAACAAATACATTATACTCAGCAGCGTTGATAAAGTCAACAATCTTACGCCCCTCTCACAAAAAAAATTACGCCATATTTATGGATTTTTTGGAGGCTTTTGGCCGAAGTAGCAGTATAGCCCGCAGCGGATGTTGGCGTTGTACAAAATGCGCTTCTTCTGTGCCCTTCCGAAGGCGCGCTCCACCTCGTAACCCGAGATGAGATAGGCGCTCCATGCGGGGAGGGAGCGGTAAACTTTTGCGAAATCGCGGTAGAGCGGGAAGAGGTCTGCCCCCTTCTCCATGCGTTCCCCATAGGGCGGATTGGAGATGAGTACGCCGTAGCCGAGTTCGGAAGCAAACTCCCGCATATCCCGCACCGAGAAGGCGATATCGTTTTTTACCCCCGCCCGCCGTGCGTGCTCCTCCGCAATTTGGATGGCGCGGGGCGAGATGTCCCCCGCAAAGATGGGGGCGACGGGGCCCGTGTATACCCCATCCCTTGCCTCCTGCCTTGCCCTTTCGAGGGCGCCGTGCGGGGTACACTTCCATGCGGCGAAGTCGAACTTGCGCTCCATGCCGGGGGCGATGTTCCTTGCATACAGCGCCGCTTCGACGGCGAGGGTGCCGCTCCCGCAGAAGAGGTCTGCAAAGGGCTTCTCCCTGTTGTAGAAGGAATCCTCGATGATGGCGGCCGCAGTCGTCTCCCGCAGGGGAGCGTCGTAGGTGAGCACGCGGTATCCCCGCTTATGCAGGCCGTCCCCCGAAGTATCGAGGGTGAGCGTTACAATATCCTCGAAGATGGAGACGCCGACGACGGCGCGCGGCCCCGTTTCGGGGAATGCGGTGGCGCCGAGCTTTTCTTTGAGCCTTCCCAAAATGGCCTTCTTTACGACGCCGCCCGCCGCCTTGACTGCCGCAAGGGTGCTCTTTACGCTCTTGCCGTCAATCAAGATCTTGCTGTCCCGCGAGAGGTACTCCTCCCACGGGAGGGCGCGGGCGCCCTCGAAGAGTTCATCGAAGGTGGTGGCGGGAAATTCCCCGACGCCGAGAAGGACGCGCTCCCCCGCCCTTAAAAATACATTCAAACGGGCGACTGTTTCCCAATCGCCCTCAAGTTCCACCCGACCGCGTACGGCGGGGGCATGTCCGAAACCGAGCCGCTCGATTTCGCGTTTGACTGCCGCCTCGATGCCGTAGGCGGCGGGTATGTACAGCTTCATTTCTATTCTTCCGTCTCATCCACCGTGGCGGGGTCTACGGGTTCGGGTTCGGGGATATAGGGTTGGAGCGGGGACGTGACGGGCGTCAGATCGTACTTATCGTCGATGTCGCCCAAGAGCTCCTCGATCATATCCTCCCGCGTGATGAGCCCGAGGGCGTTGCCCTCCGAACCCACGATTACCATGTGCTCACGGCCCGATTGCATCCGCTTCATGAGGTCTGAGACCTTTTCATCCGTCGAGGTAAACGAGATCGGGCGGATGAGGTTGACAAAATCCCTCCTGCCCGCAAGCATGTTCTCATAGAAATCGGCGCGGTACAGAACGCCCACGATGTTCTGCTTGGTGCCCTTGTAGACGGGGATACGCGAGAAGTTGGTCTCGCGGAAGAGGCGGTAGACGAGGTGGTAATTATCCCTCGCCTCCACCATAATGACCCTATCCAAGGGGATCATACAGGAGCCCACGTGGAGCTCATCGTAGCGGAGGGTGCGGGTGATGAGGTCGTGCTCCGTCTCATTGAGGACGCCCTCGTCCTTTACGTCGGAGACGATCATCTTGAACTCTTCCTCCGTAAACTTCTTGCGCTTCTTATTGAAGCCGAAGAGCACGAAGAGGAACTTCTTCCACCAATTGAAGATGTAGATGAAGGGCAAGCACACGTAGGAGAGCACCCAAAGGGGATACACCATGGAGCAGGCGAAGCGCTCAGGAGCCTCCTTTGCCAGCGTCTTGGGGGTGATTTCCCCGAAGATGAGCACGACGACCGTGAGCACCACGGTGGAGACGGTAGGGCCCGTTTCTGCGCCCATCCAATGTGTAAATAAAACGGTGGCAATGGTTGCCGCCGCGATATTGACGATATTATTGCCAATCAGCAGCGTAGTCAAGACCTTGTTGTAGTCCTCACTGAGTTTGAGGGCGAGGCGCGCCGAACGCCGCTTCTGGGCATACCTGCGCATCCGTACCGTGCTGAAACTCGTGTACGCCGTCTCCGTAGCCGAAAAGAACCCCGAAAGGACGACGAGAATTACAAGGGCGACCAATAGACCTATGTCGCTACTGTCCATAAAAGACAAAAAACCTCCCAAATAAAATGATTTTAGATTATTATACGATATTTTTTCGGAAATTACAAGTGATTTTACGTATTCTTTTGAAGATATGCCTTCACGGAGTGGGCGGCGATGCAGCCCTCCCCCGCCGCCTTGGCATATTGATAGGGCCTGCCCGTCACGTCCCCCGCGGCAAAGAGGCCGTTTAGGTTTGTCTCCATCATGCGGGTCACCTTCACGTGTCCGCCCTCCATCGTAAGCCCCCCGCACAGCGCCTGCGGCGGGGTGGAATCCTTCAGAAAGAAGATGCCGTCCGCGGGATAGCTGCCCTTCTCGCACACGAGCCGCTCCACGCGGAAGCCGCCCTCGATGCGCTTCGGGGCGTCGCATACGCTCTTTACGTTGCCTTCGGGGGGCATCGGAGGCTCGTAGAGGCAGATGCAGGTGAGGGTCTTTACGAACTTTGCGAGCAGCCGTGCCTCCTCCTCATAGCGGGGGGAGGAGAGGACGGCAACCACCTTCTTGCCGCGGTAGAGGGCGCCATCGCATACGGCGCAGTAGCTTACGCCCCGCCCCACGAATTCAGCCTCCCCCGCCGCCTTGCCCTTGGTATCCACGCCGCTTGCGAGAATGACGGTGCGGGCAGAGAAGGTGAGCTTGCCCGCCGTGAGGGTGTATCCATCCATGGTGCGGTAAATCCCGTCGATGCGGGCCTCCGTGCGCACGATGCCCTCCGCCTCCTTCTGTTCTTCGAGACGGGCGCACAGCTCCTTCCCGCTCCCCGAAAAGAAGGGGAAGTTGCGCACGGCCTCGGCAGCCCTCAGCTTTCCGAAGCCGCCCTCCCCGAGCCAAAGATAATCGAGAAGGAGATGTTTGGCGGTGAGCGCCGCGGTGTATCCCGCAATGCCGCCGCCCACGATCGCAGTATCGAATTGGTGTTCCATACCCCTATTTTGCCCCATTTTTCCGAATCATTGATAGGCGCTGCTGTTCAGGCTCATCGCCATCCAAAGAATATCCCATGTGGTGAAGCCAAGTTCTACGACAACTTTGTAATACGGGCCGCACAGTTTCTCAAACTGTTCCAAAGACATCAATTCGCTGAAAGCATCGTAATCATACGTCCCGTATAGGGCGAGATCCGCTTCCAAGCGATCGGTATCATAGGTGAAATCGTCGTTTAAGTAGGATGCGATCCATTCATAGAACCCGGGAACGGCGGGAGAAGTGTTTACGACGCCTTCCGCAACATAATTATAATAGTATGCGGTGACGATACTATATACCCCCGTCGTCTCTTCGGTTATGGTGCCACTCTGCAGGATGCAAGTCTCGTATACCCCGCTCGCGCTGTCGTAGCACAGGAACCTGTCGCCGATGAAAGAGCTGTAATTACCAATGTTGATGGTGACATATGCGCACTCGTCCATATCGAAGAGCGCGTGGTTGCCTATCGTGCGGAGCACGTTGCCGCCATCAAACGTGAGATTGAGCACCGAACATGCCGAGACGCCGTGGTCGGTGAGGATGATGATCTCGGTCTCCACGAAGCTTTGGGAGATGAAATCCCATGCGAGGACTTTATCGCCCACCTGCAACTCCTCCACCGCCTTTTCGGTGCCGTCCGCCAACAAAATCATAGTGCCTTCCGCAATACATGATGAGGATTTCACAATGATTTTTACATCGTGCGCGGGCATCGTAAAGCTATAACTGTAAGCTTCTCCGCAATCTTTTCCGTCAACATTGAGATTTCTGCTATTCGAGCCATAATATGTAACGGTAAACGAAATTTTCGTTTTGTAGGCATACGAACCCGCACTGATGCCATTAAGCCTTCCCCCGTCGCCGCTCGATGTGACGGTGAGATTGTACATCCGTACCTGCCAATTCCCATACAGCGTCACGTAGACGTTGTTGGTTTCGATGCTCTCCGTGGGGAGCGGGTCTCCGAAATCGGGCACCGTGCCGTTTGAAATCTTATTTCCCTTGCCGAGCTGTTGGGGACTGCCGTCCGATTCCAAGTACCAACCCGAGAAGGAGTATCCCTCCGTCGTGGGATCATAAGGGGTGAGGTTCATCGTGTAGCCAAAGGAAGCTCTGTAGGCATTTTTTCTCTCGACTAACCTTGAGGCCCCGTAATCCCAATGGACAAAGGTAAAGACGTAGTTCTCTATCACCCACTCTGCGTTGACATCGACGACGACGGGAACATTATAGCGGTCGTCGCCGTAGTCGATGCCCTCTTCCCCATCCACGAGCGTATGCACTTGGTTGCCGCGCACCGTACACGTCCATTCCTTGAAGGTGTAACCCTCCCTTGTGGGCACGAAGGGGATCTCCAATTTATCCCCATAGGTAATGGTTACCCGCTCTTCGGGAGGGGAATCGGGATCAGGCCTGAAGCACAGTTCATACTGCTCCAACTCCCAACTCGCATAGAGGGTGAAGGCGAATTCGGCATGGGATCTATCTTCCACGATCTCCCCTTCCCCCAAATCGGGCACCCGCAAAGTGCTGCCGAATACGAATTCCTCACCGCCATCTTTCTGTGTTCTCCAGGCGGCAAGGCGGTGCCCCTCCATATAGGGCGTCGGGGTGGGCGGGGTGAAGGGATCGCCGTATTGATAGGTGACCGTCTTTTCGGGGAGATCCGAACCTTCGGCAAGCAGGGTGATGACGTAGTACTCAACCACCCATTCCCCTTCGAGGGTAACGGCAATCGTTCCCTCGCGGTAGCCTGCTTGAAGATCGCCGAGGTCGGGAACGGGCTCTTCCAAATCGATCGCCCTTCTTGCATCCCCCGTGCCGTAGAACCAACCGAGGAAGGCGTGGCCATCCTTTTCGCTGCTGAAATCGGACGGCCATGCCTCGCCGTAGGCTACCGAGAACTTCTGGGTACCTTTGTCCGCACCCGTTGCGGTGATATCATACGTCTCCACTTCCCAACGGGCATAGGCTACGGTATTCTGCGTCCCGTGGAAGGGATACCCGACCTTATATTCCTCTCCGCCCTCGGGGGCGCTCCACCATCCGCAGAAGGTGTACCCCGTGCGGGTGGGAATGGGAAGTTTACTGATGGTTTGCCCATCCTCTACGATGATGGAGGGAGTTCTTTCCCCGCCGTCCGCATCTTCATAGGCAAAGGAGAGGCTGAACGCCCACTTCGCATACAGGGTGATATCCCCCTCTTCGAGGAAGAGATCTCCCGCGTTGACCCGCGTATCGCTCTCGAACGTGGGGCTCTTATACCACCCCGCAAAGGCCATATCGGCCTTTTCGGGCTCGGGGAGCGCGCCGTACGGGGCATGGTAGACGGCGGTCTGCGTCGCCGAGGCGGGGGTGCCGCCGGGGGCGCTGAAGGTGATGATCGCCGTCCACTTAGCGTAGAGGGTGAGGGCGGAATCCGCATGGAGGATATCGCCGTTCCTGTATCCCTCTCCGCCGCCGCCAACTTCTTCATACCACCCCGCAAAGGTGAAGCCATCCCGCTCCGCCGTCTCGGGAAGGCCGGAAAGCGCGGCCTCATAGACGGCGTTGACGGTTGCATCCTCCCCTCCGCCATCGTAATTCAAGGTGACGGGAAGCTCCCATTTTGCATACAGGGTGAGGTCGCCCGCCACATCCAAGATACTCTCATTCGTATACTGTTTTCCGCCTCCGCCGACTGCGGTAAACCAACCCGCGAAGGTGTTTCCGCCGCCCTTGGTTGCGGACATGGGTAGCCCGTTTCCGATGGCGGAGTCGTAGACGGCAGAAAATTCGGTCGTCCCTTCGACGCCGCCCCGATAATCCAAGGTGACGGTATATTCGTTGGCGCTCCAACGGGCGTAGAGGGTGATGTCCTCCACATCCGTGTAGATGGTTTGTTCGGTGTACTGCGTTCCGTCCTCATCGAACCAACCCGTGAAGGTGTAACCCGTCCTCTGCGGGGTGGGAAGGGTGCCTACGGGGGAGCCGTAGGAGACGGGCTGTGCCGCGAGCTCTCCCTCTCCTCCGCAGAGGTCGAAGGAAAGCTCCGCCGTGGCTTCCGTCCAAACGGCATGCAGCTTGGAACTGCGGGTGGCCGCAGAAACGGGGGTGCCCGAAGCCGTAGCCCAACCGCCGAACACGTAGCCGTAGCGGGTGCTCTTGTAGGAAGCGAGCGAGGTGCCCTTGGGAAGCGCCCGCCTGCCGTACAGCCCATTCCCGAGGGAGAGGGCGGGGGCAACTTCCCCTTCCCCGTAGTCGAAGAGAACGGTCACTTCCTCCTCGCCGATGCCGTAATCGGGGAAGATGAGTTCGCCGTACTCCTCCCAATCCTCATGTTCGAGGTAATCCTCATACGCCTCCGCGGGGACGTAGATGGAGAGGCTCTCACAGCGGGCGAAGGCATCCTCGCCCAAGGCGGGGGGAACGGTGGCGGCAAGCTTCAAAGAGGTCAAATTGACGCATTCGTAGAAGCTCTCCGCCCCGATGGATACGATGGTTTGGGGCAGGGAAACCGTCTTTAAGCGGCTTGCGGAGCGGAAGGCGCCCTCCCCGATGCCCGTTACATCGGCGGTGGAGAACTGCCAGCGCAGCCGCGCCTCGCTCCCGATCTCCACATGCTCCCCGTCAGCACCCGTCACGGTGAGGTTGCCGCCCTCCACCTTCCCATAGAGGTCGGGGGTGACGGCTTCGAATACGAGCTTGGGAATGTAGCCCCCCAAATCGAGGGCGAACAATGCCCCGACGACGAGCACCAAAAGGAGGGCGGCGAGCGAGGCCGCGATCTTCTTGGTACGCTTCCGCCTCTTTCTCTTTTCCTCTTGCTCCGTGATGTACTCCTTCTCCCTCACCTTGAGGGCAGCGATCGCGGTGGCGAGCTCCGAAAGGGTGGCGGCGACATCCTTTTGCGTCGAGATGCTTGCGTAGTACGGGTTGCCCTTGAGGGCGACAAAGGTCTCCTCGAATTCCTTGGAGAGGCCGCCCGCGGGGCTTGCCTTCCTGATGCGCCCCTGAAGTTTCTTGGCCTCCGTGGAGAAGGAGACCCACTTATCCTGCGTCTCCTGTATTTCGAGGTCGGCAGCGGCGGAATAGAGCGGCGTTAAGAGCTGATCGTATTCCTGCGGCCTCTTCTTGCGCAGTTCCTGATAGGCATCGTTGCTCTCTATGAGATCGCGGATACGGGTGCGCAGGCGCTCTGCGCGGTTTTCATCCACCCGCGCGGCGCGCACCTCTGCCATCATGCCCTTTACCTGCCCCGAGAGTTCCTGTAGCTTCTTATTGAGCCTGCCCTCCGTCTCGGCGGCGGTGATACATTTATTGGCACGTTCCCGCGTCTTGGGGAAACTTTCGTATTGCGTTTGAATTTTTTCGGAGAGGGTGGCGTTGTCCTGCCCGATCCCCACGCGGAGGCGGTTATACGCATTCTCCGTCTCCGTGAGTTTCTCCTTGATGCGCTTTAAGTCCCCGCTCTCGAACTTGCCCGCAAGGGCATCTCTGCCCGCAAGTTTGGTATCGAGGAATTCCTTGCCCGCACTGAACACTTCCAACGCCTTCTGGAATGCGGTGCGGCGGGTCTCGGCTTCCTTGCGCTCCGAATGCGCCCTCTGCTTTTCGGTCAAATTCTTCTTGAGGGCGTTGAGGACGCGTGAAAATGCGCTGTCCTTATAGGCAGCGGCGGCGGTGATGGCGGGAGAGGCAGCGATGGCGGCCAAAATGGAATCGAAATCGGGGTTCTCCTTCTCCCCTTCCAATTCGACTTGGTTGGAAAAGACGGCGATCGCCTCCTTCCCTGCCTTCATGACTTCCGCCTTCTTACGGCGGAGCTCCGCGTCCTTTTCCTGCAGACGGGTGAGGCGGAAGCCCGCGATCTCCTCCTTATAGTGTTTATCGAATTCGGAGCCGCCCGTAATGTCGTCCCAGAAGGCGGGCTCCTCCACGGCCTGCCCCGCCCTCTCCTTCTCGAGCATGGTAGAGAGCACGCCGATCGCCGCCATGGCATCCTTCGTGGTATGTTTGCATTGGGCGCACTTGCCGTTTGTAACCTTCCCCCCGCAGAACGGGCAGGTCTTCCATTCGGGGGTGATGGCGGGTGCGCCGAAGAAGATGAGCCATGTGTTGACGACGGTGTAGATGGCAGCCGTGTCCGTGGCATGGTAGCGATATTTGGGAATACTTGCAAACTTGGAGACTGCCTGCCGCGGGTTTTCCCGTCCCCGCTTTTCGGCAAAGAATTCGATGCCGAAGCCCGCATCGTGCATATCGAGGAAGACATCGACGAGGCCGTTGTCCTCGATGTAGTCATGCAGAAGGGCGGTGAAGGCATCGCGGTCGAGAAGAGCATACGCCTCGTCCTCGCGGGCGGTGATACTTGCAAACGTATAAACAGCCCCACCCGAACAACGGGGTGAGACGGACGCGCGGAAGTATTGGGCGATGGCTTTTGCTTCGGGTTTCATAGGGTCATTCGAGGGCGTTTACGGTGCACTCGATAAAGTTCTCCTTATCGGCATTGCCGCGGGTGAATGCGTAGAGATCCCCGCTGGCATGTTTTTCAGTCGCTGATTTTTCACTCGTGAGCGTGATGGCCGTGCGGATCGCCCGCCTGTCTCCGTCGAGGAGGGCGAGCTGACGCTTGTAATTATCGGAGGCCTCCCCATCCGAGACGAGGGCTATGACGCAGTCCTCGATGTATCCCCCCTCCCCATCGAGTTGGCTTCTGATGAGTTCATACGCCTTCCCCAAATTGGAGCGGCCGCCGAAGCGGTCCTCCCCGATATCATAGAAGAAGGAATCGATGGCGGAATCCCAATAGAGTTCGGCCTCATCCTGATAGCGGATGACGCGGATACGGGAGGCGCTGTCCCTCGCCGCCTCCACGAGGTCGTGGACGATATCGTTGATTTGCCCCGCCATGAGGGTATCGTCCATCACGATGCTCCCCGAACAATCCACGATGATGTAGAGCTGTTTCATTGCTCCCCATCCTCACGGACGTCGTAGCGGTATGCCTCCATCGCGGCAAAGGCGAGCGACATATCGTCCTCCGTCGTCTTTTGGGAGAGTTTGAAGAGGTTCTCCGCGATCTCCGCCTCTGCCTGTTCGCGCCCCACCTGCATGCGGTGGTCGATGTACGATTTGAGCAGCCGTATGAGGTAATCGTCGTTGACGAAGGCCTCCGAAATGCCATCCGAACAGAGGGCATAGAGGCTCCCGTCCCCCTTCTCCCGCGGGACCGCATGGGTGAAAATGACGTCGTATGCGTTGGGTTGGCAGAGCGAATCGGTTGCGCTGTGGGGCTGATCGTCGTATACCTTCTTGGAGGGGAAGGTGACCACTTCGCCCTTCCCATCTGGCATGAAGCGCACGATGGCGCCGTCCCCCACCATGAGGAGGAGGGAATAATCCCCCATCACGAGGGCGGCGAGCAGCGTGGTGCCGTAGGGCTGGGTGAGGCTGTATTTTTCACGCGCCGCAAAGGAGGGGGAGGCCTTCTTGCGCTCCTCTTCCGTGAAGGGATTCATGAGGGTGTAACCCTCGATCTTGTGCTCCCATTCGGCAAGGATGGCGAGGCGGAGCCGTGAGAGTTTCTCATCGAGCCCCTCCCGTGCCCTCTCCCATGTGGGATTGGCATCCGCAAAGGCGACGAGCTTTTCCTGCGTTGCCTCTGCCGCAAATTTTGAGCCGAATTCACTGCGGAAGTGCTTGGCGGCGCCGTGGCCATCGCATACGATCGCAATGCTGTATCGCTCCGTCACAGCCGAAAGAGAATAATCCTGCATGGGCGTGCCCGCCTTGATATGGCTTGCGCCGCGCACCGATACGGCAAAAAGTTGTTCGGGGAAATCCATACTCCCTCCCATCATAATTTTATTTACGGATCAATCGTCGAACGGACCGTGCGGGGCACGAAAATACGCGGCCGCATACGCACGCAATATCCCTCCGAAGTTCTCTCTGAATGTATCCAAATCGAGGACCGCCTCGGCACTCCCCGCAAAGGCGGTGAGCATCTCACGGTCCGCATCGGCACCGATGGCTACGGCGAGCTTGAGGGCATGCCGATACCAACGGTTCTCTCTCAGCCGATCGAGTTCAAACCGATATTCGTCCGTTGAGGGGACGCTCGAAAAGAGCACGAGAACGGGAAATTCCCCGCCGCGGGGCATCCAACCGCCCTCACTCTCCGGAGCGAGCTTCTCAGACAGCGTCTTGAGCGCCGCGCCGACATCGGCAGAGCCGTGTACGTAGGGCGGGCACCAAAAAAAGTCTGAAACGGCGACGGGCTTTTCGGAAACGGCCCACTCCGCTCCCCGCGAAAACAGCATGGGGGCAACGCGGATCGCGAGGTCGATCTCGGCATCGTCGATCCCTTTGAGCTCATCCATAAGCTCTTCCATCGCCGCGTTGAGCCGCGCTGCCTTTTCGCCCATCATGTTCCCCGAGCAATCGAGGAGCGGGATGAAGAGGCAGCCGCATCGCGGTTCGACATTCATCAATTCGGCAAGCGCCATCGGAGGTTCCCCCTACACGAAGTATCGTAGAAAATGTGCGATTTTGGGCATGCGGGGAGAGCCCCTGCGTGGGCAAAGGCTTCCCCCGCACCTTCAAACGTTAATCGGGGAACCAACCGTCGGTGTTGTCGATGGTGGCGTTCTGAACTTGTTCGACAACTTGATCGATGACCTCTTTCTTTGCCTTTTCATCGGCATCGGGGTCTTCCTGCACGACCGTCTGGTTGACGGGAGCGTTGTTGGAGACGGAGTTCTGGCTCACGGTGCTCGAAGCGGAGACCATGAGGACGGTGACGATGGTGGCGAGGTGGTTCTTCACGACGTCTGCCTCAATGACCGCCTCGGGATAGCCCGTAAATTCGGTGAGGATATCCTTGTTCGCATCCGCGCCGATGGCGACGGCGAACTTGTGGGCGGCACGGAACCAGCCCCTCTTCTTGAGCGTCTCGAGCTTGCTCTGGTAGTTATCGGTGGGCTGGCCGTCGGAGAGGAGCACAATGACCGGGGGAACGCCGCCGCGGCCCTTCATCCAACCGCCCTTTTCGGTGATGGTGAGCTTCTCGTTGAGAAGGGAGAGCGCCGCGCCGAGATCGGTGAGCCCGAAGGGATTGATATCGAGCCAACGGAAGGATTCTACGGAAGCGGGCTGGCCGTTTTCGAGGGAGAACCACTCTGCGCCCGTCGAGAACTTCATGGGAGCGATGCGGATCCCGATATCGACCAGATCTTCGCTGATTTGTTTGAGCTGCTCGGGGACTTCGCTCATCGCCTCATTGACTTGACCGATCTTTTCTCCCGCCATCGAACCCGAGCAATCGATGATGGGGATGAGAATGAGTTCCTTTTGGGCTAAGCCCTCGAATTCCTCTGTAAATGCCATAATGTTACCTCCATTTATTTTACAATTTATTTTTTATGTCGTTACATCTTGCTGTACGAAATTTCGCCGCGGAAATCGTAGGTGAAGGAGATATTCACGCCGTTGAGCGCCGCCACCTTCTCCCCGTTGTTCACGAGCCGCACTTTCGCACCCGTCTGTGTGCATGTCCACTGGTAGGGGAGCAAGTTCTTGATGCCGTATACGAGCGGATTCTTGGGAGACTGCAACACGCAGAAGGCGGGCTCGTTGGAGCGTTCGCCCGTCACCGAGCTCTTTGCGATCTCCTTCCCCGCATCGAGCACGATCTCGCGGGCGAGCTTATCCTTCCTGTAGATGTGCAGGATGGGCAATTCCACCTTCACCTTCTTGCCGCAGTGCGGGCACTTCTGCTCTAAAATTTTATCCCCCTGCACGGTGACGGAGAGGGGCAGTTTGCAGTTGGGGCAGGCGACGAGGGTATCCATCCAACGGTGGAGGGCATCCTTCCACTCCCGCTCCCCCACGCGGTTCTGCCGATCCCTATCGAGGGTATCACGGCTCATGCCGGGGCACGGCATGCCGCTCGTGAAGGTGCGGGTGAAGAGCTCGCGGATGTGTTCGGGAAGGTAAGACCACCCCTTAATTGCATTCTTATCCTCCACGGGGTCGGGGCGGTTGCTCTTATCGGTGGGGTGGAAGATGAATACGGGGTTGGTGCCGTAAATTTTATTCTCGAGGCCGCCCGTGCGCTCCCCCTGAAGGCGGAGGATGCCGTCGTACGGGTGGGCATGCAGGAGGAGATAGAACATGAGCACGGCGAGCGAGAACCGATCCGAATGCTTATCGGGCTTGAACATGTGGATGGCAACTTCGGGCGCCATCCAGCGGAACTTGCCCACGATCCCGAGGTTTACCCCATAGGGAGCAACGTTGTCGTTGTCGCAAATGAGCACCTTGCCGTTATTGCAATCGAAGAGGACGCCGCCGTCGTTGAGGTCCTGATAGCTGTACCCCTTTGCATGGAGCGCCTCGAAGGCATCCACGAGGTCGATGAGGGCGGCAATTTGCATCTCCTTGGTGGGGAATTTCACGCCCCCCTTCAAAACCTTTGCAAATTTGGAGTACCCCTTTCCGTACAGCTCCATCGTGTAGCCGTATTTCCCGTTCGGAAGGCGCTCGGTGATGTCGAGTGGCCAGAGGAAGGAGGGGTGCGGGGATTTGCCCGCATTCCGCGTGAGGTTATCGATGAACTCTTTAGACATCTCATGCGAATAGAGTTTGAGGGCGAGGAGCTCTCCCGTACGCTTATTCTTTACCTTAAAGACGGAGCCCTGCCCGCCGCTCCCGAGGAAGGAGCCGCCGCGGGCGACCGATTTTTTGGGGTCCCCCACGAGTTCCATGATGTCGCCGGACGCCATTTTGACTGTATTTCCCATTGTACTCTCCTTTTGCTTGTGCTTGGTATTTCTCGATCGTATGCGGCGCAGCCGCGCTGTAAGTTCAGGAGGCCTGTTTACGGCTCAAGCCTCATCCAACTCTCGATGGCCTTCATCCATTCGTAGGCGGAGGGGCGCTTCTTGCGCCTTTCATCCACTTCATCCCATCTCCTGCCCGTCTCATAAACGAAGGCATTGCGGAAGAGCAGCCTGATGCCGTCGGGGAGGGCCCTCCACCGCTCGGCGAGCGCCTCCGTCTCCCGCAGAGAGCCGACGGGCTTGTTATCGGGATAGAGCGGATCGAAGAGGAAGGGCAGATCGCCGTTCCGGTAGCGGCCGTCCGCCAACTTCCCCATGAAGGGATGGACGTTCATGAAGATCTCAAAGAGAATGACGGCGAGGACGTAATCGTCCGAATACGGATCGGAGGGTGCACCCCGAAGCACTTCGGGTGCGGTAAACTTGGGCGCTCCGTCCGTGGCGGAGGTGGCGCCCGTGAGGATGGCGATGCGGGAGCACTTGTTCAGGTGGATGCTTCCCGCTTCCGTTCCGATGTAGACCGTGGTATCCTCCATCACCCCGCCGAACGTGTATTGAAGCCCGTGCAGGCCGTTGAGGGCCCTTGCAAGTTCCCATGCGGCAGGGCGCGCATCGCGCAGGCCGATCTTCTGCCCCTGCAAAACGGCCCACAGCGAAGCGGGGTTGGATCTCCATATATCGGGATTCAGCACACAGAAGCGGTCCTTAAATCTCCCCTGTGCGGGGGCAGCCGTATCGATGGGAAGGAGGAATACGGGGCTCACCTGTTTTGAAAGGTCTACCTTCAATTCCACCTGCCGCATGAGGCCGAGGCGCGCATCGCGATAGACCTGCAGCCGATAGAACTTGCCGTCCGAGACGTCGCGCACGTCGTACACATCGCATTTGGAGGGCGCCTTCTGATGGTGGCGGGAGCCGCCGTCTGCGGTATAGCGGTCGGGGCTGCCCACAAATTCGACGACGCGGCCGGACTGCATGGTGAGCCGCTCCTGCGCGGGCCCCGCTTGAGGCGCGGGTACGGGTTTTATTTCGGGTTTAGAGGGCGGAAGGGGCTCGGGTTTCTGTTCATACGCCTGCAACACCACTTCCTTTTGCACCGTCCTCGGCTGAGGCTCGGGTTCGGGTTGAGCAACGGGCTCAGGTTGAGCAACGGGCTCGGGTGGAAGGACGGGCTCGGGTTGAACAACGGGCTCGGGTGGAAGGACGGGCTCGGGTTCAGGCTTAGGTTCGGGTTTGGGCGGAGCGGGCACGAAGAGGGCGCAGTTCTCTACGGGGATCTCCATCCCTGCGAGCAGGGCGAGCACTTCCTTTTCGCGGTAGGTGCGGGATTTCCCCTCACAGGTCGCCGTAAGCGGCTCCTTCCTGAGGTAACGGAGCCCGAACAGATCCCCCTTCGGAGAGAGCACCGCCGCAAACATGGGTGCCCTGTCTTCGCTCTTGGAGAAGTCTGCGGGACAAATCTTCTTTCCGTCGTAGAGGGTGAGCTCCTCTGCCGTGCCGCCGCGCACCCTGAGTTTGAAGGTGGCGAAGGAAGCGATCTTCACTTCCCCCTTTACCTTGCACTTTGCGTAGCAATCCGCACACTTCGCCGCCGCCCCCTTCTCCGAAGAGAAGCCGTAGCAGCGGATCTTATCGAAGCTCACCCCGAGCTCGGAGAGCAGGAGGGCGCCGTAACGGGGGAACACCAACGCCTTGATGAAGGCACCGCAGGGCGCCTTGGTCTGGGAGAGGTCGCACAAGTAACGGCTCCGCCATTCGGCAATGAACTCCTTCCAACCGTATTTGCCCGCAAAGGCATCGAGAAATATCTCCCGCTGTTCGGGATGGATGCCGTTCCAAAGGACGAACCCGTTCTCATGCAGGGTATAGCCGTTTACGAAACGGTTGTTCTTTTGGGGCTCTACCCCATTGTTGCCCTCGATATCGAAGATGAAACGGGGAGAGTCGGCGAAGAAGCCCCGCTCCTGTGCCGCACTATCCTCCTCGGGAAGGAAGCGGTAATATTGCCTCCCGCACATGGGATGGAAGCCGAACACCGCATAGAAGGCGAGCTTCGCGAGGATGATGGCGGCATCCACATCGCTCACCGCCTGCTCCATATCCTTATTTTTGGTCGGCCTGTGCCTGTGGTCCTCGAAGAGATGGGGGGTGCCGTAGGCAAAGTTTGTATACGGGGCATTCAGCCAATCCCCGTTGCCGCTGCCCGAAAAATCAATTTCGGGAAGCGCTGCGCCCTCCCCCTCATAGAGGGAGACAGTTTCGGGAGAGAGGAATGCCGTACACGGGCAGAGCCTCCCCTTCCCTCTCGATGCGGCATCCCGTTCATACGCCTCGAGCAGGGCGAGCGCCGCCCGGATGCGTGCCCCGAGCGTGGGGAAGTACCCCGCAAGATTTTGCTGTATGTATGCGCCGAATGTTTGCTTTTCGCTCATAATTTCCCTCCGCCGCTTACCAATTGGAGCGGAATTTCGCCTTGATGGCTTCGATATCTATGCCGTACTCCGCACCCGTTTCGGAGAGGGTCTGCCCCTGCCCGAGTTGCTTGAGGATGAGGAGCTGCAAAAGCGCCTGTTCCTTTTGGGAGGCCTGTGCATGGTTGTGGAAGCAAGTGAAGAAGATGGTCCCCTTGCCGTAGTTCAGCCGCACCATCACGGGGAGCCGCCGATCCTGCGTGGAGCGCAGAAGGCAGGTGGAACCCTTTGCGCTGTACAGCTTCGCCCAAATGGTGTTGAAGCGGATCCCGATACGGGGGCCCACCACGCCGCACAGCTCTTCATCCTCCACCGTCACCTCCTCATCGTGCACTTTCCCCGAATGGTCGGTGACGAAGATGCCGGGGAACGCCTTCTTCATGAGGTCGTCCGCATAGCAGGAGGCGTATAGGATGCCCCCCTTCTCCACGAAGGAGCGGAGCGCCGTAGGGCTCGGGGAATCCGAAGTGAGGCAGTTGATGAAGAGGATGTCACAGTTGAATTTTACGGAAGAGAAAGATTTATAGGGGATCTCCATCGAGGAGAGAATGCTTCCGATGTCGTCACAGCCCGAAGAGGTCACCGCGATGTTGAGCTTGCGGCGTACGGGCGGGGCGGTGAGCTTTGCGAGGTCCTCTTTCACCTTGCAGTACGGGCACCCGGGATATTCCCTATCGTAAGCGAGATCGGGCGGGAACACATTGGCCTCATAGCCTTCCCGCTTGACGGCCTCGGGGTCGATGGCGAACGCCCAATTCGCCGTCCAACGCTTGCCGTCGATGTTGATACGGACGCCATAGAGTTTGCCCGTCTTGGGGCACTTCGCAACGCCTACCGTTGCCTTCGGTTCTGCCATATTGCTCTCCTTTTTGGATTTTATATCGTTTACGGGTACGGGTTCAGCCGTACCGCGCATGATAGGCCCTCTCGATAATTCCCATCACTTCGAGGGCGATGGGCCGCGGGGAGGTGCTGTTGCAGCACTCCGAATACGCCTCCGCTATGACTTCCCGCTCCTTGACGCCCCCGTAGGCGCAGTAGGCGGAGAGTTCGCGGCTCAGCGTATCCGCATCGTACTTTTGGAGGAAGCGGCGGAATTCCCTGCTCTCACAGATGGAGAGGGCGTAATCGAGCATGTGCCCGAGTTCGTGGTCTATCACCGATTTCACGGTGTTGCACCCCTTGGGGTAGTACCCCACCCTCTCATACTGTTGGAGGGTGTTGAGGATATCCGCATGGGCGAAGGTGCGGCCGTTTACGATGATGCCGCTGAATTCGTACCCCCTCACCCCCATGTAGAAGGCGAGCCCCAAGCCCCCGTTCGCAAAGCAAATGTGGGAATCCCTGCAAAATGCTTCGGTAGATTGCACGAGGTCTGCAACGAGGTCCGCACGGCCGCCCGCATGGGGCTCATAGATGCGTGCCCTGTTCTGCTCGAAGTAGGTGAGGATGCCGAAATAGTGGAGATAGGGCCTGATTTTGGGAAACTTGCGCAGGGTGCAGTAGACGGCGGTGAGGGCGTACTTGGCGATCCACATGTCCATTCTGCCGAGGTTAATGACGTCTGCGATGTTCATGGCAACGCAAATGCGGGAGAGCTCCTCGGGGGAGGAGGCCGCCCGTGCGCTTGCCGCAAGCCGCTTTACGCGCTCATCGTAGATAAATTCTCCGTTTCTCGGCATTCCGTTCATTTTGCCGTAGTATTATACCATATTTATTATCGACGCGCAAGTGTTTATAACCATTTTATTGTGAAATTTACATCCCGCTTAACAAAGTGCCCCTTTTTTGAAGCAAAAAGCCCCGCCTTTCGGCAGGGCTCATGGGTATTTTAGGGCGTCTTTTATGCCTCTTCGGGAGGCGAGAGGAAGAGGCCGTCTTTGGAGGCGTCGAGGGTCAACATGGAGGCGGGGGCGGGGTTGTTCTGCACGATATAGCGGGCAATGAGCGTCTCCGCATGCGATTGGATGAACCGCTTCAAGGGGCGGGCGCCGTAGACGGGGTCGTAGCCGTGGTCGGAGATATACGCCGCCGCCCGCTTCGTCACCGTAAGATTTAAGGGCTTCACGCGCTCTTTGAGCCTTGCAAGCAGGATGTCCACCACCCCGTCGATCTCCTCTGCGGTGAGCGGCTTGAAGGTTACCACCTCATCGAGCCTGTTCAAAAATTCGGGGCGGAAACTGCGGCGCAGGAGCGCCTTGACGCCCTCCTTTGCGCTCTCCGAGAGTTCGCCCGCCTCGATGCCCTCCTGAATGAGGTCGGAGCCCAAGTTGGAGGTGAGGATGAGCACGGTATTGCGGAAATCCACCGTACGCCCCTGCGAATCGGTGAGCCGCCCGTCGTCGAGAATTTGCAGGAGCAGGTTGAATACATCGGGGTGCGCCTTCTCCACTTCATCGAAGAGTACGATGGAATACGGTCTGCGCCGCACCGCTTCGGTGAGCGTACCCCCCTCTTCGTACCCAACATATCCCGGAGGGGCCCCCACGAGGCGGGAGACCGAGAACTTCTCCATGTACTCGCTCATGTCGATGCGGATGAGGTTCCTTTCGTCGTCGAAGAGGGCCTCCGCAAGCGACTTCGCAAGTTCGGTTTTACCCACCCCCGTAGGCCCTAAGAAGAGGAAGGAACCGATGGGGCGGTTGGGGTCCGAAATGCCCGCACGGGCACGGAGAATGGCTTCGGAGACCTTGGATACGGCCTCCTCCTGCCCCACCACGCGGCGGTGCAGCTGCTCTTCGAGGCGGAGGAGCTTCTCCCGTTCCCCTTCCTTTAAGCGGGATACGGGAATACCCGTCCAACGGGATACGATTTTATGGATCTCCTCTTCCGTGACTTCATCCTGCAGGATGGCGTTTTCACGGTCTGCAATCTTCCTTTTGGCTTCCTCGAGCTTTCTCTCGAGTTCGGGCAGTTCCCCGTAGCGTAGCCGCGAGGCCTTCTCGAGCTCCCCATGCGCCATCGCCGATTCCATCTCCCCCTGTGCCCGCTCGATCTGCTCCTTGAGCTCCTTTTCGGCACGGATCCCGCTCTTCTCCTCCTCCCACTTCGCCTTCATGGCGGAAAAGCTCTCCTTGCTCTCCGCAAGCTCCTTTCTGAGGCTCTCGAGGCGGGCGAGGGAGAGGTTGTCGCTCTCCTTGGAGAGGGCCTTCTCCTCCACCTCGAGTTGGAGAATTTTACGGCTCAGCGCATCCATTTCTGCGGGCATGGAGTCCATTTCGGTGCGGACCATCGCCGCCGCCTCATCCACGAGGTCGATGGCCTTATCGGGCAGGAAGCGGTCGGAAATGTAGCGGTCGGAGAGGGTCGCCGCGGCCACCAAGGCGTCGTCGTGAATGCGTACCCCGTGGAAAATTTCAAACCGCTCCTTGAGGCCGCGGAGGATGGATACGGTATCCTCCACCGTAGGCTCCCCTACGAGGACGGGCTGGAACCTCCGCGAGAGGGCGGCATCCTTTTCGACGTACTTCCTGTATTCATCGAGGGTGGTGGCGCCGATGCAGTGCAGTTCCCCGCGGGCGAGGAGGGGCTTTAGGAGGTTCCCCGCATCCATCGCGCCCTCCGTCTTTCCCGCCCCCACTACGGTGTGGAGCTCATCGATGAAGAGGAGGATGTTGCCGTTGGAATCGGTCACCTCTTTGAGTACGGCCTTGAGCCGCTCTTCAAACTCCCCGCGGTACTTCGCCCCCGCAATCAGGGCACCCATGTCCAAGGCGAAGAGCGTTTTTCCCTTCAACCCCTCGGGTACGTCCCCCCGCGCGATGCGCTGTGCGAGGCCCTCCGCAATGGCCGTCTTGCCTACCCCCGGCTCCCCGATGAGGACGGGGTTGTTCTTGGTCTTACGGGAGAGGATGCGGATGACGTTGCGGATCTCCTCATCCCGCCCGATCACGGGCTCGAGTTTGCGCTCCCGCGCCCGCTTGGTGAGGTCGGTGCCGTACTTTTCGAGGGCCTCATAGGTGGCTTCGGGGGTATCCGAAGTCACATTCTGGTTGCCGCGGACCTCCTTCATGCCCATAAGAAAGGCCTCTTCGGTGACGCCGAAGCGGGTAAACACTCCCCTCAAGCGCTCCTCCGCCCCCTCGATGAGGCACAAGAAGAGGTGCTCGACGGAGATGTATTCATCCTTGAACTTGGCGGCAAGCCGCTCCGCGTCGCTCAAAATTCGGGTGAACGCCGCCGTCGGATATACGTTTTCGGGGGATGCATTTGAGACATGGGGTAGGCGTTTTACCTCATCCCCCACTGTTTGACGTACGCCGTCGGCATCGAGACGGGCACGGCGGAGAATGCGGACGCACAGCCCGTCCTCCTCCAAGAGCGCCGCCGCAAGATGCAGCGTGGAGAGCTCGGCGTTGCCGTTTTCCACCGCAAGCGCATGCGCGGCCTGCACCGCCTGCAGGGATTTTTGAGTAAATTTATTGGCATCCATATCATTTTCCCTCCCTGATACAATGTAATTGACCTGAAAAGAATTCGGAAGACACTCTTTTCAAAGTTCCAAGACCTAAGCTATAATGGA
>CANQMQ010000009.1 GCA_947625025.1 uncultured Clostridia bacterium | reverse complement strand
AGCCCGCAGGGCGAAGTAACCCCCGAAGGGGGTGAGTGGATTCTCTCGCCCTCGCTACGCTCGGGCTCGGAATGAGGAAAGGAAGGTATGACGGATTGGGTTGGTTTTTGTTGGTTGCGGGGCCCGACGCTTGGATTTGGGCGGCGTAAAAAATTCACGCTTGGCGTTAAAATCCTCCTTATGAAAACTATTATACCCCCCCCCGTTCGCGCGTGTCAAGTGAATTTCACCCCAAATTCACGAATTTTTTTGTGAAATTTTTATTTTTCCCCTCCCGTTCAACATTCTCCGCATTTTTACTCCATTTTTTCAACATGTTGGGGTGGCGAAATAAAAAAACCCTGCACACAATGTGCAGGGCAATATTGAGATTTCTCGACAACGCTCGAAATGACACCCCCCTTCCCCTCGCTACGCTCGGGATGAGGAAAGAAAAACATTCGGGATGAAGAAAATGAGTATAAAAAAGGGGCATGGTTCAGACATGCCCCCTGTATTTGTTATGAAGAAGAAGTTTTACTCCTTGGCGCGGATGATCTCGCGGGGTTTGGCTTTGCGCATGAGGATGAGGGGGGCGACGGCGGCGAGGACGGTAAGCACGAATACAATGAGGGCGTCGCGGAGCATGACGCCCCAATCGAACACGATGACGCGGAGCCGCAGCATGAGGACGTTCTTTGCGAGGGAGACGAATCCTTCCACGATGGCGGTATTGCATACGCCCGCCCCGAGCCATAGCCCGAACACCGAGACGATGCACACGACGAGGCTGACGAGCAGCATCTGCACCACGAACATCAGGGTGAGGTCTCCCGATTTGCCGCCGAGGGCACGGACGACGGCGATGTCGTACATATTCTTCCGCACACTCCCCACCCCGAACGCGATGAGGGTCACGGCGGTGAGCCCGAGCATGACGCCGATGATGATCTCGAAGAAGTCCAAAAAGACGAGCGCCGCCTTGGCTACGGTATACATTGCCGTCACGAGCGGGGAGCGGATGGTGTAGTTGAGGTCGGTGCCCGCGTCGTAAAGCTCCGTAATATTCGACATATCGTCGAAGTAGAGGGCATACGGCGCCGTGCCGTATTCCATGGCCTTCATGTAATCCTCTTTGCAGAAGGTGAAATCGCCGATGCCGTCTCCATCCTCCATGAGCCCCACGAGCTTGCCCTTCAGCGTATAGCTTGCGGGCTCGCCCTGGCGGACATAATCGTACCGCGTGATGGTGATTTCCTTGCCGAGCGCCTCCTCTGCGTTTACCATATTCTCGTTGACGTGCATCATGGAGGCGTAGACCGCCTTGCGCATGAGAATTTCGCCCGGTTTGAGCCATTCGCCGAGGTTGCAATAGCTCCTGCTCTCTGCGACATGGGTGCCGTCGCTCACCTCATAGGTGCCGTAATAGATTTGGCGCCTGTTCTCCTCATCCCGTGAATACACCGCGCAGAAGTCGGGGTTGAAGGAATAGGCGATGTTGAGCGTTGCATCGAGCTCCTGCAGGAGGGCGGCATACGCCTCGAGGTCGAGCTCATCCGTTGGCGTGCCGTCCACAATTTTATTGAGCAGTTCGCCGTAGCGCTCCTTGTATCCCGTGCCGATGACGCCCGCAATGCGGAAGCGGGCGCTGAGCACCCTGCCCGTGGTGATGTTGGCATACGGATCCGCCCCGGGGCTCCTATCCTGCGGATTGAAGGTGAGGAAGCTATCGGCAAAGTAATCGGTTACGATCAACTTGTCCCCCTCCGTTTCAAGGGTACCCGAAAGGAGGTTGAGCTTGCCGTTCTCCCCATAGATGCGCTCCAAGAAGGCCCGGTTGGTGACGAGGACGCCGAGCCCGCTCCCGCAGTAAAAGTTGGCGTAATTATCCTTATCCTCGGGGAAGGAATACCCCTCCACCCCCCAAATGGCGGGGTGGTAGGTGTGGGACATCACGGAGACGTTGTAGAGGGGGTATATCCCGCCCTCGTAACCCGTATCTCGGAAGGCGGCGATATCGGCATCGGTGACGCGCACCATGCGGTCTGTGGAGAGGTTGTTGGCGAACTCGCTGACGTAGTACCCCTTCTGCATGATGAAGCAGGTATCCGCCTGTTCCTCCTCGAGGATGCGGGCGATCTCGCGGTCGGGGGAGAACTGCGTAAACAGCTGACATACCCCCATGACCATGATGAGGAAGGCGATGGTGAGGGCGGTGACGATCGTACCCACCGCCCGCTTCTTGGCAAAGAGCGCAAAGAGCATCTTCCTGCCCCGCATGCTCATGCGGTGCCCGCGGAAGGGCTTTTTTTCTACAGTGGGAGTAGGTGGTATTGTGGGCAGGAATTTATCGTCCGTCTGCTTAAAAGCCACCCCCCCCCTGCACGATTTCAGCCTTGCGTTGATGGCTTCAAGCTGTGCTTCGGTGAATGCAACGCCCCGCTGAATGACGATCTCGTGCTCCGAGATCTCCACATCCCTTGCCGCGGGGTTGCGGGAGAAATCGCCCACGACCTTCCCTTCCGAAAGCTCGATGATGCGGTCTGCATATTCCTCCGCATCGAGGCGGTTGTGGGAGACAATGACGACGAGGGCCTCCTTGGAGATCTCTTGGAGCAAACCGAGGACGATACGGCTCGACTTCTCGTCGAGGTTGCCGGTGGGCTCATCGGCGAGCACGAGTTTGGGTTTCTTGACGAGCGTCCTCGCAATGGCGACCCGCTGCTTCTGCCCGCCCGAAAGTTCGGAAGGGAGGCGGGCGGCGTACTCCTTGAGCTCCACCTTCCCGAGGGCCTCCTTTACGGCTTCCGCGTTCCCCTCTCCCTTGAGTTCCAGGGCGAGGGCGACGTTCTCCTCCACCGTAAGCCCCTCTAAAAGGCAGTAATCCTGAAAGATGAAGCCGACGTGATCGTTACGGAAATGATCGAAATCCCGCTCGTGGAAGGTTGAAAACTTGTTGCCGTCTACGATGATCTCCCCCGAAGTGGGCCGATCGCACCCGCCGATGAGGTTCAAAAGGGTACTCTTTCCGCACCCGCTCTTCCCCACCACAAAGACGAAGCCCCGATCGGGCAGGGTGAAACTCACGCCGTCGAGGGCGCATGTTTTCTTGCGGCGGCGTCCGTAGACCTTGGTCAAATTCAAAACTTCTATCATGTTTGCCTCAAAAAGAGCGGAAGCGCACTGCCTCCGCCCTGTTCCGTTTCAACGTTTTGGATGCCTACCTTATCTCCTCGCTCTCATGGAAGTAGCGGACGTACATGCCGTGCAAATAGCGGCAGACCTCATCATCGGAAGCGGGGGGCGCATCATAGGAATATGCCCCGTTCACCCGCCACAAGTTGAGCACGGAGATGCGGAGCGCATCTTGCGGGCAGGAGAACGAACAGCCCATGCACCCGACGCAGTGCATCCCGAATTTGGGGTGCCCGTCCTTCATGGTGATGTTGCCGCACGGGCACACTTTGGCGCACTTGCCGCACCCGACGCACAGCTTCTTGTTGACATGGAAGGTCTTGCCGATGAGGGGCATGGCGGGGTGCTCGATGCGGAGCACGAAGGCGGTCGCCCTGCGCACCGCGTTCACCTTTCTGCGCTCCCCCTTCCCTTCGGAGAGGGTGACGGCATCGCGGTCCGTCCTCAGTTCGAGCGCATGCGCCATGCGGGCGGCCATGCCATCCGAATGGCGGAAGATGATGTTATACGGCATGACGTATACGAATTCGCCGCGTACCTCGTATCCCTTTCTCTTCAGAATGCGGGCGGGGGTGACGCCCGAGGCATCGTTGAGCTTGGAGGGCTCCCCCGAACTGCGCACAAGGTAGGCGCCCATGCCCTTGCCCTCGGGGAGCTTTTTGAGGAAGGAGAGCACGCTGGTGGGGGCATTGAAGGCATGCACGGGGTAGCCTACGATGAGCAGATCGTAGCCCTCTATCTCGGGCATGGGTACGTCGCTTCGTATGGCAACGGTATCCGTCTCGTGCCCCAAGGCCTGCAATTTTGCGGCGAGCCGTTCACAGGCGTACCGCGTGTTGCCCGTCCCCGAAAAGACGCAAAAGAGGAGCCTCATCTCTCTTCCTCCGCCTTCGTGAGTATGGGATCGCCCGCCTCATCGAGGCCGTAAATGAGATTTTCATCGTGCGCATGCGAATCGTACCACACCTGCGCAAAGAAGGGATTGTGCTTTGCCAAAAGATCGAAGTTCCAAGGGGCGGGTTGGCAGCAGACGGGGCACCAATGCCCGCCGCGGAGCACGGTATACGGGCTCGCCTCGAAGGTATGCCCCTCGTGGCACCTCCACTGCACCTTCTTATAAGGGCCCTCCACGGCCTCGGAGAGGAATTCTCCCCCGCGGAAGGCGGCGGCATCCCTCATATCCTCCGCCGCCCAATCTTCCATAGCCTTGGTTTCATCGTAGCCGTGCTGAAGGAGCCTTCCCTCCTCTTTGGCAAGGGAAACATCGCGCAGCCTATCGTAATCCCCGAAATCGCCCTTCGCAATCAGCTTATAATCCGCCCAATCCTCAGACATGCCCCCTGCATTTTGCATGGAACCGAAGGTTGCGGTGGTACGGGGGACATCCCCGTTCTTCACCCACCTGCGGGGGGAGTTGGGGTGATTCAAGAGCCTTCTGAAGAGGAAGAAGTGGATGAGTCCCTTGGGCACGATCTTGCCGAGAGCGTAGATCTTGTGGTGGCTTGCAATTTCCTTCCAATACCCCTGTACCGTATCGCGTTGGTAACCGAAGAGCTTTTGAAGTTCATCTCCGTCCGCAAACCACAGGCCGTGGAAGTTGCGGGCGGCCATCCAATTGGGGCGGAAGAACTTCTCCGCAGAGCCGCCGATCATCGCAAAGCCTTGGTTGAAGGTATCGTAACCCGTCACCATACACGCCTTTCCCGCGCCGATGTTGTAAATTTTCTTCCAAAATTCGGGCACTTCACCCGCGCTGTCCCGCTCCAAGATGCGCTTGATGAGGTAGCCGCTATCCCGCGAGCTCGCCCATTCGAGGGGGGCATTGAGGGCGGTGTGGAACATCAAGCCATCCGAAATGTTGTCCTTGAGCATGTTGGGGTGGAGCATCGCCGTCTGGCGGAGCACCGCCCAGCAGTCGAGGTCGGCATCGAGGCAGTACCGCTCCCCATAGAGCTTGTGCATGGCGTAGGTATCGAAGGGGCTCACAAGGAGAGGGTCTCCCACCCTGCCGAAGGGGTGCTTCTCGTTGCGGTTGCCATAGAGGGCTACGGTGGAGATGTGGATATATTTGGGTTGGGGGCTCGTGGCCTTGACGGCATTGACGATGGCTACGGCGCCCCGCTTATTGCATTCCTCGCTTGCGGCGGGGCTTGCATCCGAGCGCGGCGGTATGACCGCCGCCATGTGGACGACGTAATCCACCCCCTCCACGAGCTTACGGCACAGGGCCTCATCGGCAACACTGCCGCGGAGCACCTGAATGCGGTTGCCGTACTGCTTCTTGAGCCGCTTTGCGAGCTTCTCGTTTCTCTTTCGGAAGGTGAGGAGGACGCGCACGAACTCCACGGTTTTGAGTTCCAGCGTCTGGGCAAGGGCTTCCCGCCCCATGTTGCCGCTGACGCCCGTCATTGCAATCTTCAACGTATTTCCCTCGTAACGGAATTTTCCCGCATGCTACGGGATACCAACAGTATACAATTATTTTATGGGAATGTCAACTGTGTTGTAATGCTTTTTTATGACAATTTTGTGGGATGAGGAGAGGGAATGTCATGTCGAGCGGAGCGGCGAAGCCGCGCAGTCGAGACATCTCAATCCTGTTTGAGTTTATCCTTGCGCATCGTGAGGGAGATGCGGCCCTTCTTTTCATCCACTTCCTTCACCCAAACGGTGACGACGTCGCCCACCGAGAGCACTTCGGAGGGGTGGCGAATGAAGCGGTTGGTGATTTGGGAGATGTGCACGAGGCCGTCCTGATGCACCCCGATATCCACGAATGCCCCGAAATCAATGACGTTCCGCACGGTGCCCTTAAGCTCCATGCCGGGCTTTAAGTCCTTGATCTCCAGCACGTCGGTGCGGAGTACGGGGGCGGGGAGCTCGTCACGGGGGTCCCGCCCGGGCTTCATGAGCTCGGTTACGATGTCGTTTAGGGTGGGTACGCCTACCCCGCACGTCTTTGCCGCCCTCTCCACGCTGTATGCCTTGAGGCGGTCCCGCAGCTCGGAAAGGTTGCCCGTCTTGACGTCTGCCTCGCTGTATCCGCAGAGGGTGAGAAGCTGCTTTGCGGCGCCGTAGCTCTCGGGGTGGACGGCGGTGTTATCGAGCACTTCCTCGCTCTCGGGCACCCGTAAGAAGCCCGCGCACTGCTCGAAGGCCTTTGCGCCGAGCTTGGGCACCTTGAGAATTTGCTTCCTGTTCAAAAAGGAGCCGTTCTCCTCGCGGTACTTCACGACGTTCGCCGCCGTGCCAGCATTGAGCCCCGAGACCCTGGCGAGCAGGGGCGCCGATGCGGTGTTGACGTCCACGCCCACCGCATTCACGCAGTCCTCGACGACGCCCGCGAGCGTCTCCGAGAGCCGTTTTTCGGGCATATCGTGCTGATACTGCCCCACGCCGATGGATTTGGGGTCTATTTTTACGAGTTCGGCGAGGGGATCCTGAAGCCTTCTTGCGATGGAGATGGCGGAGCGGAGATTGACGTCGTATTCGGGGAATTCCTCTGCCCCGAGCTTGGAAGCGGAGTACACCGAAGCCCCCGCCTCATTGACGATCATATAAGAAACGCCCATACCATGTCCGAGAGAGGCAATCAAATCTACCGTCATGGCCTCCGTTTCACGGCTCGCCGTACCGTTCCCGATGGCGATGTGCTTCACGCCGTGCTTGCGGATCATATAGCCGAGTTTTGCGATGCAATCCTGCCGTTGCCGCTCCCCGTGGGTGGGGTATACGACGGCCGTATCGAGTACCTTGCCCGTGCCGTCCACCACGGCAACCTTGCACCCCATGCGGTAGCCGGGGTCGAGGCCCATCGTAACGAAGCCCTTCACGGGCCGCTGCATGAGGAGAGGCTTTAAGTTGAGGGCGAACTGCCCGATGGCGCCCTCGCAGGCGGCATCGGTGAGCATGCCCCGCATCTCGCGCTCCACGCTCGGGAAGATGAGCCTATCGTAAGCATCCTCACAGGCGGCCTCCACAAAGGCCGTCGCATTGCCTTTTGGCTTTGTTACGACGTGCCGCTTGACGAGCCCCACCGCCACATCGCGGTTGATATCCACCGCGACCTTTAAGATGCCCTCCCGCTCCCCGCGGTCGATGGCGAGCACCTGGTGCCCCTGGATCCTGCACACTTCGGAGGTGAAGCTGTAATAATTGCGGTATACGGTATCCTCGGCATCCTTCTTGGCGGATACCGATTTGATATCCCCACAGCGGATGATGAGGGATTTGAGGTCCTTTCTGATCTCGGCGTCGTCCGAAATGCGCTCGGCAATGATGTCATTGGCCCCCGCAAGCGCCTCTTCCACGGTGTTTACCCCCTTTTCGGGGTCTACGTATTCCTTTGCCGCCTCTTCGGGAAGCGGGCAATCCCCCTGCGCAAAGAGGAGATCCGCAAGCGGTTCGAGGCCCTTCTCCTTTGCAATGGTGGCGCGTGTGCGGCGCTTGGGCTTGAAGGGGCGGTAAAGATCCTCCACCTCGGCAAGGGTGGAGGCGAGGTCGATGGCCTCCGAAAGTTCGGGGGTGAGCTTGCCCTGCCCCTCGACGGATTTCTTCACTTCCTCCTTGCGGGCATCGAGGTTGCGGAGGTAGGCAAGGCGGTCTGCGATGGAGCGGATGGTCTGATCGTCCATTGCGCCGTGCATCTCCTTCCTGTAACGGGCGATGAAGGGCACCGTGTTGCCCTCATCGAGGAGGGTAACGACGTTTTGCACGTGCTCCCTGTTTTTGCCGAATTCCTCCGAAAGACGTTCTACGATTGTTTTCATATGGTCTCCTGATTTATGCTTTTCCCTCTTTTCCATCCGCTTCCCCCAAAGGGGCCGAGAGGATCAACGGAAGAAGATAAGGTAGATGATGAGGCCGATGGCGACCACCGTCCCCACCGAGTACGAAATGATCTTGATGATCTTGAGTTTCTTCTCGTCGGGCGGGACGTACCCCCGCGGGGTGAGCTTACCCTTGCAGTGGGGGCACTCCGTCATGTGGTCAAGTGCGGGCTTGCCGCAGTGCGGGCAGACGATGGAATGCTTTTCGAGCCCCTTTTGCCGCTTTATCTCCCTATCCTCATAGACCGTGTTGCGTTTCATAAAAAAATTATACCATAACCCCCCGCCGTTTGCAAGCATTCTCGCCGAAGTTTTTGCGGGAAGAGCCTGCGGGCGGAGAAGAAAGTGTTTCCAAATCATTCCGCGGTTGGAGGACATTCCCGCGGCATTTTTCCGAAATCCCTTTACAAAGCAGGAAATTTGTAGTATAATTCACCGTGATCCCACAAGGAGGTCGATATGAAAAAACGCGGAAAGTCTGCCGAGCTTGCCCTCGTGGAAGTGCCTAAGGAGGCACAAGAACAGGCCAAGGAGAAGGTACAGGAAAAACCCGTCTCCGATGGCCTGAGCAAGCTCACCATCTATGAATACGAACAGCGCTACACCAAGCGCCAGAATGTGCGCGGGGCAAAGTTTTTCCTGCGCTTCCTTGCGGCGACGGTGGGCGTTCTCATCTTCGGGGTGCTGCTCCTCGTCTCCCTCAAGGTGTATGAACTCAACAAATATGCGGGGTACGTTGCGGGCGTCGTAAGCCTCATGCTGTACATCGCCTTCTTCATCGTGCCCACCGTGAAAATTATGCGCGCCGATTACTTTGAGACGAACGTCAACGCGTACACCGCCAAGAAGGCCCAAAGGCACAACAGGCGCCTCCGCCATGAGATCGCGGATAAGGTGATCGACCTCACTTCCCGTGTGGAAGGGGTGGGGTGGTACGATAGCGAAGTGGTGGGGCGGCTCGCCATTGCGATGCGGGCGGGCGATGAGGACGGCATCAAGATCTGCCTTACCCAGCTCTACCGCGGTTCGGTGAAGAAGTCTGCCCGCGATCTGATCTTCCGAAGCGCCATGCGCTCTGCCATGTTCTCCGCCTCCTCGCAGTCGGCAAAGGTCGATGCCCTGCTCGTCGTATTCGTCAACCTGCAACTCGTGAAGGATCTCGTATTCCTCTACGGCTTCCGCCCCTCCGATGCCCGCCTTGCCCGCATCTTCGGGCGGGTCATTCAGAATTCCCTCGTCGCCTACGGCGTGGGGACCGCCAACATCGGGAGCACGGTCGCCAAGGCGATGAGCGGCGCCCTCAAGGGTATTCCCCTGCTCGGGACTGCCATCGCCGCCCTCGTGGATTCCTCGGTGCAGGGGCTCGTCAACGGGACGCTCACCACCGTCATCGGCTATCAGACCATCAAGTTCCTCAACGAGGAATACAAATTGCAGGATATCTTGGACGGCGTCGAGGTGGAGGATACCGAGGCCGAGATCGAGGAGACCCGTGAAGAGCTCGAAAAACAGCTCAAAAAGGAGAAGAAGCCCGCTACGGCGTAAAAATGATAGGTACATGAAAAATGCGGCACCCATGTCTGTGGGTGCCGCATTATTTTGTAATAAATCAGCGGAGTTGGGCGCCGAGGGTGTGGGTGAGATTTCCCACAATTTTGTTGAAAAATCCATCCACCGCTTCGGGGGTGAGGCCCTTATCGGAGGCGGGGTCGGGAGAGAAGGTGATGCGGAAGGCCATGCTCTTCTTGCCCTGCCCGATGCGCTCATCGCGGTAAACATCGAAGAGCTCCGCCGATTTGGCAGCCTTGCAGGCGCGGAGGATGCAGGCCTGCATCTCGGCACAGGTCACCTTTTCATCGACGACGACGGCGAGGTCGCGCTCGACGTCGGGGAACTTCGCAAGGGGCTTGAATACGATTTCGCGGCGGAATTTGCGGGAGAGCAGGGCGTAATCGAGCTCGGCAAGGAACACCTTCTTCTCGAGGGCGAGCTCATTTGCGAGAGCGGGGTGCAGTTCTCCGAGCCAGCCGATCTCCTTTTCCCCGAGCTTGATGACGGCGGTTGCCCCCGGGTGCAGGAAGGGCCTTTCGCCCCGTTCGAAGGTCAGTTTTACATCGAACCGCGCCGCCGCCCCTTCGATTGCCCCCTTGAGGTCGAAGAAATCACCGTCTCCCCACAGCCCGAGCGAGACCTTCTTGCGCTCTTCGGGCAGTTCCTTTAAGGGGAATTCCCCGAGGTAGACGTTGGCCACCTCAAACAGCCGCCCCGCCTCGTTCCCCCGCCGCACGTTGCGCACGACGTTTGCGAGCATGGTGGGAGCGAGGATGGTACGCATCACCGAGAGGTCCTCGCCGAGCGGGTTGAGAAGGGTGATTGCCCTGCGTTCGGGGGCGTCTGCGGGCAGGCGGAGTAGGTCGAAATCCTTGGGAGAATAGAAGGAATACCCGAGCGCCTCATAGAATCCCTCCGCCGCAAGCGCTTCCTTGAAGTGGAGCTCCTGCTTTTGGGCGAGGTTGAGCCCGCCGTGGGTGACGGTGGCGTTCTCGAGGAAGGTGGGCGTCATGTGGGAGTACCCATAGGAACGAATGACCTCTTCCGCGAGGTCGGGGTAGCCATCGATATCCTCCCTCCAAAGGGGCACCTTGACGGAAAACGTGGCACCCATGTCTGAAACTTCGAAGCCTAAACGCTCTAAGATGGCAACGACTTCCCCTTCGGGGACGTGGATGCCGAGCACGGCATCGAGCTTTCCATAGGAGGTCTCGATGGATTTATGTTCCATGCGGGCGGGGTCGGCGTGTTTGCCCACCGCCGTCCTGTAAGTTGTAGGCTTCCCGCATCCGAGCTCCTCAAAGAGGTGCAGGGCGCGGCCCATTCCCTCATGGACGGAAATTTCGTATACCCCCCGCTCGAACCGTGCCGAGGAATCGCTCCTCTGCCCCAAGGCGCGGGAGGTCTTTCTCACGCTGTCGCGGGCAAAGCAGGCGGCTTCGAGGAACACGTCCCCCGTATTTTCCCGAATTTCGCTGTTGAGGCCGCCCATCACCCCCGCAAGGGCTACGGGCCGCTCCCCGTCGCAAATGAGGAGATTTTCGGGGTGGAGGGAGAATTCCTTCTCATCGAGGGTAACGATTTTCTCCCCCTCTTCGGCACAGCGAACGACGATCTTATCCCCATGCAGATAGGTGCGGTCGAAGGCGTGCATGGGCTGGCCCACCTCGAGGAGGACGTAGTTGGTGATATCGACGACGTTGTTCACCGAGCGCAGCCCCATCACGGCGAGGCGGCGGCGCATCCATCGGGGGGAGACCCCGATCTTGACGTCCTTCACATAGCTCCCCGCATACAGCGGGCAGAGGGCGGGCTCCCGTACTTCCACGCGAATGACAACATCGGTCGGGGCGGGGGTGTAGCTCACATCGAGGGGCTTTAGGGGCGCTTTCAGGATGGCGGCAACCTCGCGGGCCATGCCGTATACGCTCTGGCAATCGGGGCGGTTGGCGGTGACGGCGATATCGAATACGTAGTCGTCGATGCCCACGACGGTGCGGATATCCACGCCCAAAGGGGTGCCCGCATCAAGGATGAGGATGCCGTTGAACTCCGCACCCTCGTAATGATCCTCGGTAATGCCGAGCTCCTCTCCCGAGCAGAACATGCCTTCGGAGACGACGCCGCGGAGCTTGCCCGTCTTAATTTTCTGAATGCCGCCCTCATGCTTTACGGTGGAGCCGTCGAGGGCGACGGGCACGATGGCCCCTTCAAATACATTGGTGGCGGCGGTGCAAATTTGCTTGACGCCGAAGCCGCCGCAGTCCACCGTACACACGGTGAGCCTGTCCGCATCGGGGTGCTTTTCACACTTCGTGATTCTTCCCGTAACCACCTTCTCCACGTCCTTGCCGAGGTAGATGAGTTCCTCCACCTCGAAGCCGCAGGAGAAGAGCTTCTCTTCGAGTTCCTCTGCCGTAATTCCGATGGGTACATATTCCTTGAGCCAACTGAACGGTACTTTCATCTCTCTTCCCCCCTTAATCCTCGAATTCCTTCAAAAAGCGCACGTCGTTTTCGGTAAACAGACGGATATGGTTGATGCCGTATTTGAGCATCGCAATGCGCTCGATGCCCATGCCGAAGGCGAAGCCCGAATACTCATCGGGGTCGATGCCGCAGTTCTCGAGAACGTGCCTGTTTACCATGCCCGCTCCGAGCACTTCGATCCAGCCCGTCCCCTTGCAGAGGGAGCACCCCTTCCCGCCGCATGCGGCACAGGAGACATCCACTTCCACCGAGGGTTCGGTGAAGGGGAAGTAGGAGGGGCGGAGCCTCGTCTTGCTCGTTTCCGAAAAGACTTTGCGGGCAAATTCATCGAGCATGCCCTGCAAATCGCAGAGGGTGATGTGCTTATCGACGACGAGCCCCTCCATCTGATGGAACATCGGGGAGTGGGTGGCGTCGTCGTCCGCACGGAATACCTTGCCCGGGGAGAGCATCTTGATGGGCGGCTTCTTTTTCTCCATCAGGCGAATTTGCCCCGCGCTCGTCTGGGTGCGGAGTAAAAATTCATCGGTGATGTAGAAGGTATCCTGCATCGCACGGGCGGGGTGGTCTGCGGGGGTGTTGAGGGCGGTGAAGTTGTAATACTCGCTCTCGATCTCGGGCCCTTCGAATACCTCAAAGCCCATCCCCGAGAAAATTTCTATGAGCTCGCTCTTAATTCTCGTTACGGGGTGAAGGGCGCCCGCCCTCTGATGGCGGCCGGGGAGGGTGACGTCTATCTCCTCCTCCTTGAGGCGGGCTGCAAGTTCCCGCTCCTTTACCTTCTCCTCGAGGCGGGAGAAGAGCTCTTCGAGCTTTTCCCGCACGGCATTCACCCGCTTCCCGAAGGCGGGGCGGGCTTCGGCTGCAATTTCCCGCATATTCTTGAGGAGCGCGGTCACCTTCCCCGTGCGGCCCAAGAATTTCATCTTGACCTCATAGAGTGCGCGGGAGGACTGCGCCCCCTCCGCCTCCAATGCGGCCTCTTCTACGACTTTTTCAATGTTTTCTTCCATCTACGGCCTCCTTTTTTCCAAATAAAAGCGCCCTGCCGACATCCGTCAACAGGGCGTAAATTTCCGCGGTACCACCTGTTTTCGCGCCCATATCTCAGACATGGTACGCCTCTTTCTCCTCTGACGCGGGGTTACGGCCTCTCTTGAAGTTCGATTCGGAGAGGCGGCTCGCGGGGGAATACCGCACCCGCTCTCGTGGGGACCTCTCAGCCAAAATTCCCCTCTCTGGAAGGAAAGCTGTGGGTGCGTCTCTTCCGCTTCATCGCCTTTTTTCTTATTATAAGCAAGTTTTACGAAGAAGTCAACCGATTTTATACACGATCAGCGGGCGATTTTCCGAAGGAGCGCGGCGCTGCCCGCGACCCTTCCGCCGCCCAAAATGACTTCGGCCTGCGCATCCTGCCCGATGTGGGCCTCCATTTGCAGGCGGTCGGAGACGTATTCCGCAAATCCCGCAAGGTTACACACGCCGCCCGCAAAGTATACCCCGCTCTTGCACACCGTGGCCGAGACTTCGGCGGGCAGCTTTTTGAGCACGAGTTCGGCGTATTCGATGATTTTATCCACATAGATGCGGATGGGGAAGAGGACGTCCGCCGAGGAGATGCTCAGCGATGCGGGACGGCCCGACGCCGTATCCCGCCCGTTGACGATCTGGCTCTGATAGTCGTTTGTGAGCAGGCTCCCCACCGTATTCTTGAGTTTTTCCGCGGTGAGGGCTCCGATCTTGAGCCCAAAGGTCTCGGCAACGTAATCGATGATGCGGATATCCATCATGTTGCCGCCCACGTTCATCGTAAGGCCTGCGATCATGCCGTCGAGTGAAAACGCGGCGATGGAAGTCTTGCCCGCGCCCACGTCCACCGCGAATACGGGGTTGACATCGGAGAGGGGCACATCCTGCCCGAGGGCGACGAGGTAGGGCGATTCGGCGAAGTTGACCCGCGAAATGCCCGCAATGCGTGCGACGCGGAGGTACTTCTCCCGCTCCTCTTTGGTGCACCCGCAGGGGATGCAGAAGAGGGCCTCGATGCCGAAGAAGGAGCGCGATACCACCTTCTTCAGGAGACAAGAAAGGAGCCTGCCCGCCAATTCCTCATTTTGGATCTCCCCTTCCACGAGGGGGAACACGACTTCGGAGGGCTCCGCAGTCTTTCCGAGCATGCGCTTGGCCTCGTCGCCGAAGGCACGGATCTCCCCCGTTTCCTTGGTAACGGCAATGCACGTTGCCTCGCTGAGCACGATGCCCACGCCCACCCGATAAATTTTTGTGACCGATGTTCCGAGGTCGATTGCAAGTTTAATCATGGGTTCCTCCACAGGCTCTTGCGTACATGGGGGCTACGTCCTCGATGGGAAGCCCCACCACGTTCGAATAACTCCCTTCAATGCTCTCTACGAGCGGGTAACCATCCTGAATGCCATACGCCCCCGCCTTATCGAGGGGGAGCCCGCTTCGTACATACGCCTCGATGAGTTCGGTCTTGAGGAGGTTGAAGCGGACATGGGTGGTGGCAACGCGCTCTTCGATGAATTTTTCGGAGATGAGGCAGACGCCCGTTAGCACCTCGTGCTCCCTCCCCGAAAGGCGGGTGAGCATGCGGCGGGCGTCCTCCTCCCCCTTGGGCTTTCCGAGGATCTCCCCATCGAGGGAGACCACGGTATCCGCCCCGAGGACGAGGGCATGGGGGAAGCGGGAGAGCACCTCTTCCGCCTTGCCGCGGGCGAACAGGCGCACGGTTTCATACGCGGAAAGCCCCTTTGCCGATTCCTCGAACAAAGAGGGCTCCACGCGAAACTCATGGGTAATTTCATGAAGCAGTTCCCTTCTTCGCGGGGAATTGCTTGCGAGCAGGAACAGCATCAGAGGATCTCGAGGTTTTTCTTGAAGGCCCGCTTGAATTCGAAATTGGCCTTCATCGCCTGGCATATTTCGAGGGTGGCATCCCCCGCAAGTTCGGTTTTCATGATGACGGAATCGCCCAACACGTCGCAGTTGATGCCCTTCACCACGCCGAGGCCGCTCCTATCGAGGCTCTCCGCGATGCGCAGGAGCACCCCGAGCTTCTTCACGATATCCACATCCTCATCGGTGACGATGTCGCGGAAGCGGTTCCAATCGGCGGGGAGAAGGTCCTCCTTCCGATGGCACCCCGCAACGAAGGCGGCGAGCACAATTTCACGGTGGGTGGCGCCGTAGATGGCGCTGTTTAAGATCATGTAGCGGCTGTGCTTTTGGTTGTTGTAGTACCGCACTTTGAGCCCGCAATCGTGCAGGCTTGCCGCAATTTTGAGCACTTTGAGGTAGATCCGCGGGAATTTATGCAGCACGCGGAGCTGTTTGAAGAGCTGGATGGAGAGGTGGACGACGTGCTCCACATGCTCCTCATTACAGCCGTAATACCGCACGAGGGTGGAGAGGGAATAGGAGAGCACATCCGAGATGGGCCGCTCCACCGTAACGGGGACGGCGAGGTTGAACATGATGCCCTCCCGAAGCCCCGAGCCGCTGATCGTGAAGTTCTCGATGGAAAGGTAGGAAGTGAAGGCCTTGATGATGGCAAGGGCGGCGGGCATGATGTCCGCACGGGCGGGCGAGAGGCCGCGGATGCGCTTGCGCTTCTCCACATCGAGGACGCGCACCGTCTCGTACACCGAATTGAAATCTTCGGTGGTGAACTGATAGTTGTGCACGATGTTGACGGGGTACTTACGGATCATGCGGTTGATTTTATAGAGGTTGCGGAAGGAACCCCCTACCCCGATCATCTGCACATCGGGCTCCACTTCGGAGAGCCAATCGATCTTCTTGAACTGCTCGGTGAAGAACTCCTCGATGCGCTCCGTCTGCGCTTCGGGAGAGACGCCGTCGTCTGCAAAGAGGTCGGTGAGTGTGACCGCGCCGAAGGCGAGCGTTGCATAGTGGAGGATACAGCGGCGGTTGTAGTAGATGATTTTGGTACTGCCGCCCCCGATCTCGAGGATAATTCCCTTGGGAATATCCATCGAATTGATGACGCCGCGGTATACGAGGGTGGCCTCCTCCTCTTCGGAGAGGACGTCTACGCGGATGCCGCACGTCGCCTGAATTTCATCGAGGAAGGAGCGCTGGTTTTTGGCACGCCGAACGGCCGCCGTCGCAACGGCGACGATGCGCTCTACCCCCGAAGCGTCGCAAAGGCGCTTGAACATCTTTAAGGTCTTAATGGTCTCCGCGACGCGTTGCGGCTTCAAAAAGCCGTCCCTATCCATGTCCTGCCCGAGGCGGACACTCTCTTTCAGCTCGTCTACCACCATGAAATGCCCGTCGCCGAAAAACTCTACAATGACGAGCCGCGCGGAGTTGGAACCCAAATCGATGATGCCGATTTTTTCCATGAAATACCGTACCTTCCTTTTCGGTTGATTGCGGATAAAACGAACTCCGAATACTTCCCTATACTAAGATGTCCATATTTTAACACACGCTTTGAGGTTTGTCCATACCCTTTTGAAAAAATATTCGGAAATTTCAAAAAGTTTTATCTTTTTTAATACGGAACGCGCGCGTACTCCCGAGAAACCCCCTTAGGGAGAGGGCGATGAGGAAGGCGCCGAAGGCCTTTTTCAGCACAACTTGCGGAAGGCGGGCGGCGAGGAGGGCAAAGAGCAGGGAAAAGAGGGTGGCGGGCACGATGAGATAGGGCAGGCCCCGCCCATTGAGAAGGCCGCTCCTTGCATGAATCGAGAGGGCGATTGCGGACATGGGTATGGAGGAGAGCAAGTTGACGGCCTGTGCCGCCGCCTGCCCCACCCCGCAAAAGACGGTGAGAAGAGGGATGAGAACGGTGCCGCCGCCCATGCCCATTCCCCCCAAAATTCCCCCCAAGAAGCCGCATAAAAGGAAGATGTAGAACCCCATCAGAAGAGCATCCTCAAGCCCGCCACGAGCATGAACAGGGAAAAGATGAATTCGAGCACGGGGCCAGAGGTAACCTTCAGCAGTTTCGCCCCGCATACGCCCCCGGCGGCGGACCCGATGGCAACGGGAAGGAGCACCCGAAGGGTCACGAAGCCATGGAGAAGATAGATGAGGGCGGAGACGAAGGTCGCGGGGAGCACGACGGCGATGGCATTGGCATGGGCGGCACGCTCCCCCCTGCCCCCCGCACGGAGAATGGGTACGGCGATCATGCCGCCCCCTCCCCCGAAGAGGCCGTTTACGGCGCCCACCGCCGCTCCGCCGAGAATTTTTGCCCCGTGTTTCATCGCAATTCTCCCCTCAAGCTACGCTTTCTTCCAAATATTTTGCCCGAACGCGAAAAAAAAATTGCTTTTTTTGCGTATCCGCCCCGAAAGTGCTTGCTTGTCTTTGCATTTTGTATTAAAATGGAATAAGTATTCTACGAAAAAATTTTGGACGGGTCCCGCGGACGGCGGGCTCCCCTCCGCCCTTAGGTGTAATATGGTAAAAATCTTTGCATCCGAACAGAGAAAGAAGCGCGCCGTGGTTGCGCTCTCCGTTTTGCTCTCCGCATCCTTCTCACTCGGCCTCGTCTCCGCATGTACGCCCCAAGCGACCGAACCCGAGGAAGAGACGCCGAGTACCGTCTCCACTGCCGATACCCAGCTCCTCAAGAACGGCAACTTCGAATTTTACAGTGAGCGCGATGAAGAGTTCAAGGATAAGAGAGACTTCATCAGCTCTCCCGATAGCTGGAGCTTCTCATCGGGCTCCCCCTCTTCGGAGACCGCTTCCGGCATCATCCGCACGGACGAGTGGGGCAAGTATTCCGTCTCCACCCATTCCCTCATCCCCGAAAGTGCGAGGACGGATGCGGACGGGAAGGAAGTGACGAGCGGCACCCTGACGGACGCCGTCGCAAGTGACGCGATCGCCCATTGGGATGAGGCGAGCATCTACGACCGCCTCGAGTTCTACGATTTCTATAAGATCGATTCGCAGGACGAATTCTCCCTGTACGACGACAATCACTACTCCATCGACTTCAACGACGTCGAATATCTGAACGAGGTCAAGAACCTCGGCGTCCATGAGAATGCCAAAGAGGACGAGAAGGGCCTTCTCATGATCCACAACCACCGCACTTCGGACGGCGTCCGCGGTACGGCGCAGTACTACACCTCCTCCACGAGCATCACCCTCTCTGCGGGCACCGCAGCCGAAGTGAGCGTGTGGGTGCGTACTTCCAACCTCTACCACTACGCCGCAGGCGCAGAGCCCACCGAGGACGTAGAGGTCAAGGCCCGTGCGGGCGCCTACATCGGCGTCTCCCACACCATCGGAAGCACCACGGAGCAAATGCAAATCAAGAACATCATCACGGGCGACGGTTGGGAGCAGTACACCATCTATGTCCGCGCCAATCCCTTCGCCTCCACCTCCTTCCGCATGCTGCTCGGCCTCGGGCAGGGCTCTTCGGATAACCGCTATGAGGCGGTAGACGGCTACGCCTTCTTCGACGACGTCACCTGCAAGATCATCAGCAATGAGGAATATGTGGAGAAAGTGGGCGAGGACGGCGCCACGCTCGGTGCGAATTTCGTGTGCGGCCTCAACGATAAGGTTGAGGACAAGACCTTCGACCGCGACGACGTAGCCGCTGCCGATAAGGCCAAGCGCACCTACGCGCTCGACCTCCATGCGGATTTTGGGGAGTACGATCTCAGCAATACGGGCCGCGACGTTACCTTCGGGCTCACCAAGGAAGTTTCGGGCAGCAAGACGTACACCTCTGCCGACATCGACAAGGGCCTTTTAGACAACAGAAGCGACACCGCACATGCCCAAACGAACAGCATCGTAGGAAAATACAACATCGGCACTTTGGAGACGGCGGCAAGCAACAATAACTACCTCAAGAAAATCTTTGCAGACGACTTCAAAGAGAAGTTCCCCTTCGATGATGGCAGCGACATCATCCTTCTGCTCTCCACCAACGGTGCGGCGTACACCGCCACCCTCCCCGAAGAGACCCTCGCCCCCAAGACGAGGACGCTCATCTCCTTCTATGTAAAGACGAGTTCCATCCGCACGGGTGCAAGCGGTGCGGGCGCCACCCTCGTAGACGGGGAGAACAAGACTTCCATCACCCCCTTCGATTCCACCACGGTCGCGACCGTAGACATCGAGGGCGCCACCGATGAGGAGACCGTAAAGGATATCAACAAGGGTTGGGTGCAGTGCTTCTTCTTCGTGGAGAACGATACCGAAGAGGCAAAGACCTTCCACATCGAGCTCACTTACGGCGTCACCGCCATTGCAAGCTCCTCCGCAAGTGCGTATGCGGACGGCTACGCGGCATTCGCAAACTTCGAGACGACCACCCTCAACAAGACGCAGTACAGCTACGCGGCGACGGGCACCTACGCCCAGAAGGTTTCGCTCACCGCTTCCGTGCGCGATTCCTCCAAGTTCGACGATCCTTCCGCCAACGGCCATCAGCTCGAGGAGGGCCTCGCCCTTCCCGCCAACTACACGGGCGTCCTCGCGGATAGCAACGCCCTCGTGGAGACCGAGAAGGATGCGGACGGCAACATCACCAACCGCAACCCCATCAGCCCCGAAACACTTGCCGAAAAGGGCATCTACGCGGGCCTGCTCTCCGATGAGCATGCGGATAAATACTTCGCCCTCGAGAACACTGCATGGAAAACCGTGCTCGATACGGCATCGAATAACGCTGCGACGTACACCGATTGGTGGAAGAATATCTTCGGCAACGGCGGCACATCGGCGAATGCGGCATATCAGCCCCTCGTCATCGTAAACGCGGGAACGGCCGCTTCCCTCGCATACGGCTTCTTTGCGAAGTCCGCAACGTTTGCCGCAAACAGCACCAATAAAGTTTCAGTGCGCGTCAAGCTCTCACAAGGCGCCACCGCCAACCTCTACCTCACCGATACTTCGGATGTCTCCGTACATTCCAAGTTCCTCGCGCCCTCCCTTCCCACCGTCACCTATTGGTATGACGACGACGGCAACATCGTAAAGGGAGACCCCACCGCGGATACCTTCGATGAGACGACGGATATCCTCTACCGTCTCCAACCCAACGGGCTGTACCTCAAGGAGGGCGATACTTCGGGCACGTACTATGCAAATCTCTCCGCATTCGAGCGGGACGACGCGCAGAACTACGTCACCACCGATAAGACGATTGCCTTCTACTACAACTCCGCCGACCAAAAGGCCTATGCCTATTATAATAACGAGACCGAGCAGTATTCCACGCCCGTCACACCCCTTCCGACCGATGCGGGCGTGCGGTACACCTTCCAGAACCTCAGCGAAAAGCAGAGCGTCATTACGGTCACGGGCACAGCTGACAATGCGGATCAGTGGGTCACCCTCTCCTTCTATGTAAAGACGGGGAACGAGGCCAAGGATTACCGCTTCGAGCTTTGGGCGGGGAGCCGCACCTGCACGGAGGAGGATAAGGCGACGCAGGGCATTCCCGCGGGCGGCTATGTATTCTTCGACCGCTGCTCCACCTCCACCGTCTCCAATTACGACGACGTGTTGCGTTCCGTGGTGGAAGCGCGCAAGGAACAACTCAATGCGGGCAAGAACCCCGGGGACAACGGCTACGTAGGCGCAAAGGACAACCTTCCCGATGCCCTCTACTACACCTTCACCTTCTTCGATTCGCCCGACTATCTCCGTTACGATACCACCCTCGATGAAGAGGAACTCGGCAATCCTTGGGGCTCCTATGAGCAGTCCTCCAAGACGGAATCCCTCGCATGGCTCTCCTTTGCGGATGCGGACGGCACCCTCCTCGGCGCCGCGCCCTCCGCGTATGTATTCCTCGATTACAGCGTCAACGAAGTGACGGTCACCCCCGATGAACTTGGGACAGAGGATACAGATACGGATACGGATACCGATACGACGGCTCCCGCGGGAGACGCCAATATCTGGTTGCTCCTCTCCTCCATTCTGCTTGCCGTCGCGCTCGTATTCGCCATCGTGATGGTCATCGGCCGCCGCCTGTATAAGAAGTATCACAAGACTACCGTCAAGGTAGAAAAGCCCAAGAAGGTCCGCAAGGCAAAGAAGGAAAAGCCGCAAGAAGAACCTGCCGAAGAGAAGGAGCCCGTTTCCGAAGAGAGAGACGAAAACGACCCCTACAACGAATAAGGACGGGACCGGCGGCAGCAATGCCGCCGGTATTTTTATGAACAGAGTCAAGGAGTTCTTACGCTCATTCACCGTATTCGAATATTGCCTGTGGGCTTGCTCGATGGTAGCCATCGTGCTCTCCTTCTTCCTCTGCGGGAATAAGGAGTATTGGAATTTGGCGGGGTCCCTCCTCGGGGCAACCGCCCTCATCCTCAACGCCAAGGGCAACGTCGTAGGGCAAATTATGTGCGTGGTATTCTCCGCGTACTACGGCGCCGTATCCTTCTTCACCGAATATTATGGGGAGATGATCACCTACCTCGGCATGTCCGCGCCCATGTCGGTGGCGGCAGTCATTTCGTGGCTGAGGCACCCTTCGAGGGGCAAGAAGAACGAGGTGGAGATCAACACCCTGAAGTGGTGGGAATACCCCGTTGCCGTCCTCATTTCGATGGCGGTGACGGTCGCCTTCTACTTCATCCTCCGTGCCCTCAACACGGCCCGCCTGCTCCTCTCCACCCTTTCTGTGTTTACGAGTTGCCTCGCCGTCATTTTCGCCATGCGGCGCACCCCCTTCTTCGCCCTCGCCTATGCCTTCAACGACATCGTGCTCATCGCCCTCTGGACGCTTGCCGCCATCGACGACCTCGAGCACATCTCGCTCGCCATTTGCTTTACGGTGTTCCTCTTCAACGACGTCTACGGCTTCATCAATTGGTTGCGCATCCGAAAGCGCCAACGATCCTCGCCCGTTGCGGCCCCCGAAGGCCCCCCGCCACAGAGCGAGTAACATAGCCGAGACTGAGATTTCTCGGCAAGCTCGAAATGACAGGCCTTGTCATGTCGCCCCGTCCCCTCAGCTCCTACGGAGCTTCGGGATGAGGAGAGGAAAGGATTCGGAGCCGAGAACGGCGGGAACTTCGCCACGGCCGAGGGTAGGCTTCTTTTTTTCCTCATTCCGAGGCCCCGAAGGGGCCGAGAGAACGCTCCCGCACGGGTGGGCAAGAATGAGATTTCTCCACGCGCTCACTTCGTTCGCTTGGTCGAAATGACAGGCCTTGTCACCCCGAGCGCAGTCGAGGGGTCTCGGCAAGTTCGAAATGACAGGCCTTTGGGTGCGCGTGGTTTTTCTATAACAAAAGACAAGGGAGACAGCAAACTGTCTCCCTTTTTGTATGCCTGAATTTAATCGGATGTGCGGAGGCGGAGGGGTTTGGGCAGGTGGTTCTTGGCGATGCCGCCCGTGACTTTTGCAAGCCCCACGGGAAATTCCTCCACCGTGACACAGCACCACCCGTCCTTCAAATCGCAGGGCAGGGCCTCTCCCCGAAGGTATTTTTTCACCTCTTCGCGGGTGAGCACGAGTTTGCGGCGGGCGTACTTTCCGTACGCCATCGCAAGGGCATGGGCGGGCTTGAAGCGCTTGCGGTCCCACTCCCCCACCGCTACGCCTATGGAATGATTCACAACGCGGGTATAATCGAACTGCGGGAGCCCTTCTGCAAGGTACAGCCACATCCCCTGCACCCGAAGTTCCCCTTGGGGGACGGTTTCGAAGAATTCCTCCGAGAAGGCTTTCCACGCCCCCGCCGCCCCGGGCGGATCGAAGTTGTACCCCTTGGCGGGCGAAAATTTTGGAAGGACGGGGCGGGGTGCCCGCTCCCCCTCTGCCTTTTGCAACACTGCCGCGAAGTGCCCCTCCCCCTTCACCTCATGCGGGTACAGCTTTTTCATCTCCAAGAGGGTGAATTCGGGATGGCGGGCGAGGAAGGCCTCGACCTGAAGCTCATCTTCCTCCCTTGCAAAGGTACAGGTGGAATACACCATCCTGCCGCCGCCCGCGAGCATGCCCGCCGCGGCATCCAAGATGTCCCTCTGCCGTGCGGCACAGCCTGCGACGGAGGCGGGGCTCCACATGAGCGCCGCGCCCTCTTCCTTGCGGAACATCCCCTCCCCCGAGCAGGGGGCGTCCACCAAAATTTTATCGAAATAGGCGGGGAATACGTCTGCAAGTTTTTGGGGAGAGGCGCCCGTGACGATGGCGTTGGTCACGCCCATGCGCACGAGGTTCTCCCGCAAAATACAGGCGCGGCCGTAATCGATTTCATTGGCCACGAGAACGCCCGTGCCACCCATGTCCGAGGCAAGCTGGGTCGTTTTGCCGCCCGGGGCGGCGCAGAGGTCCAAGACGCGCTCCCCCTTCTTCACTTCGAGGAGGGGCACGGCACACATCGCGGAGGGCTCCTGCAAATAGTAGAGCCCCGCAAAGTGGTAGGGGTCCGCCCCGAGGCGCTCCCCCTCCGTATAGAAGCCCCCCTTCGCCCACGGGATGTAGTCCCCGAGCGGGAAGGGTGCCCGTGCCCGGAAGGCTTCGGGCGAAAGTTTGAGGGTGTTGACGCGAAGGCCTTTTACGGGCGGCTCCTCATAGCAGGCACAAAAAGCGGGGAAGTTTTCTCTTAACTCCCCCTGCATTCTCTGAAGAAATCCCTTCGGAAGATTCACAGCGTCTCCTTATCCAAGGCATCGGTGAGATCGTCGAGCGGGATATATGCCGCCCCGCCTCCGATCGCGCAATCGAAGCGGTTTCCGCCCTCCGAGCGGGCGATGTAGACATTGCACTCTTCGGGGTGGGAAGTATACTTCCCGCCCGCGTTGTAAATTTTACGGAGGAGGTCTACGGAGAGGGGCACATCGATCTCCACATCCTTCGCAAAGCAGAATACCTTGCCCTCGAGCCTCCCCTTGTGCTTCTTGTGCATATTCTTGTTGACGAAGCGGTAGAATTCCTCGTGGCGGCGGTGGTAATCCTCCCGCTCCCGTGCCCGCTCCTCGTAGTACTTCTTCTGCGTATGGGAGGTGGGGACGGAAATCCTGTAATTGGAGAGGGTGCCCCCGCGGATGCCGTACCGCTCCGCAAGGCCCTTCACATCCACGCCCTCCCGCTTGCAGAGCGCCTCGCACACCCGCATGGTGGCATAGGCGTCGTCTACGGCGCGGTGGGGGGTGAATTCGACGCCGAGCGATTCCGCGATCGCCCCGAGACCCGTCTGATGGGTGAAGTCCCCCGTCACGTTCATCCAAAAGAACTGCGTGTCGTGGAAAGTGAAGCGGAAGGAGGGGAGCTTATACCGCTTTGTCTCCAAATTGAGATAGTTGACGTCGTTGAGGGTGGCATGGCCGAGTACGACGGCATCCCTATCTTCCAATAAATCTTTTATCTTGCGGTAAGCGCTCGGGAAGGGGGGATACTTCTTGAAGTCCTCGTATTCATAGGGGAGCACCAAGCCCTCACTGCCCTTGCGGTCTGTGAGGTGAAACTTGCCCCGCGGGTTCATCAGAATATCTTCCCGCTCCAAGAGGTTGAACTGCGCATCGGTGACGACATACCCGAAGGCGCACATCTTGGCAACGTTCTTAAAGACGCAGGCACATTCGATATCGAAAAAGACGTACTTCACTTCTTGGGCACGATCTCCTTTTGCCCGCCCATGTAGGGGCGCAAGACTTCGGGGATATCCACGCCGCCGTCCGCGCGGAGATGGTTTTCAAGGAAGGCGATGAGCATGCGGGGGGGCGCTACCACGGTGTTGTTGAGGGTATGGGCATACGCCGTACCCCCCTCTCCCTTGTAGCGGATGCCGAGCCTGCGTGCCTGTGCATCGGTGAGGTTGGAGCAGGAGCCCACTTCGAAGTACTTCTTCTGGCGGGGAGACCATGCCTCCACATCGCAGCTTCTGAATTTGAGGTCTGCAAGGTCGCCTGAGCAGCATTCGAGCTGGCGGACGGGGATATCCATGGAGACGAAGAGCTCCACCGTATACTGCCACATGCGCTCATACCAGAGTTCGCTCTCTTCGGGCTTGCATATGACGATCATCTCCTGCTTCTCGAATTGGTGGATACGGTAGATGCCGCGCTCCTCGATGCCGTGTGCGCCCTTCTCCTTGCGGAAGCAGGGGGAATAGCTCGTGAGGGTGAGGGGAAGCGCCCCTTCCTCCAAGGTGGTATTCATGAACCTGCCGATCATGGAATGCTCGCTCGTGCCGATGAGGTAGAGGTCCTCTCCCTCGATTTTATACATCATGCCGTCCATCTCTTCAAAACTCATCACGCCCGATACGACGTCCGAGCGGATCATAAAGGGCGGGATGCAGTAGGTGAAGCCCTTGCCGATCATGAAGTCGCGGGCGTAGGCGAGCACGGCGGAGTGCAGGCGGGCGATGTCCCCCGTCAAGTAATAGAAGCCCTGCCCGCTCGTCCTCCTTGCGCTGTCGAGGTCGATGCCCGCAAGGCGCTCCAAGATATCGAGGTGATAGGGCACTTCGAAGTCGGGCACGCGGGGTTCCAAGAAGCGCTTGCGCTCCACGTTCTCCGAATCGTCCTTGCCGATGGGGGTATCGGGGGAAATGAAGTTGGGGATACGCATCATCACGGAGCGGAGCGCAGTTTCCGTCTCCGCGGTCTCTCTTTCGATCTCCGCAAGGCGGGCGGCGTTGGCGTTTACCTGCGCCTTCACCTTCTCCGCCTCCTCTCCCCTCTTCTCCCGCATCAGCTGCCCGATTTGCTTGGAGAGGGTATTGCGGGAGGCGCGGAGGGAATCGCCCTCCGTCTGCAGGGCGCGGCGCTTCGCATCCAAAGCAAGCGCCTCATCTACGAGGGGCAACTTGTGCTCCTGAAATTTTTTCTTGAGATTTTCGCGCACCCGCTCGGGGTCTGTGCGCAGAATGGCAATATCGATCATGGGAATTCCTCACTCTTTTTCCCCATTATACACCTTTTTGCGCCGAAAGGCAACGATTTGCCTCCCTTCCCGCAGCATTCTTGCCAAAAACTTTATAATCCCCCCGCCGCCGATTGACTTTTACGTTCGGAACGTGTATAATAGAGATACCAACATTTCGAGGATACGACATTGGACGAACAGCAATCCATACAGCCAAAATCCGAAGAGCCGCAGGAAGAGGCCGCAACGCAGGAAGAGCCCGTGAAGAGGACTCCGAAAAAGAGGAGCTTCTCTTCCCGCGTCCTTTCGGGGGCGGCGGCAAAGTCTGCATCGAACATCGATAAGACGACGCTCAAGCGCTTCAAGCGTGCCAAGAAGATCCCTTCCTCCGAGGATGTGGAGCGCTTTCACCCGCCCCTCGCGGAGGGGCTCTCCGAGGAACAGGTGAACACCCGCTTTTCCCAGCTCCTCTTCAACGACGTCAACAAGAAGTATTCCAAATCGTATGCCGCCATCTTCATCGGCAACATTTGCACCTTCTTCAACCTCCTCTGCGTTCTCGTCACCGCCGCCCTCATCTTTGCGGGTGCGGGTTTCTCGCAGTTCCTCTTCACCCTCATCTTTGCCTTCAACCTCTTCATCGGCATCGTGCAGGAATGCCTCGCCAAGCGGCAGATCGATAAGCTCTCCGTGCTCATCTCCGCCCGTGCCAAGGTGATGCGCGGCGGGGTGAAGGTGGAGATCCCCGTCCGAGAAATCGTCCTCGACGACGTCATTCTGCTCGAAGCGGGGCAACAGGTCCCCGCGGACTGCAAACTCGCAGACGGCAACGTGGAAGTCAACGAATCGCTGCTCACGGGGGAGAGCGTACCCGTGCGCAAGAATCCCGGGGAGACCCTCTACGCGGGCTCCTTCATCGCAAGCGGCGCCTGCCGCGTGCGGGCGGATAAGGTGGGCTCTGCGACCTACCTCAACGCCCTCACCTCTAAGGCCAAGAAGTATAAGAAGCCGCACTCCGAGATCATGAACTCCATCCACCTGTTCATCCGCGTCATTGCGGTGTTCATCATGGTGATTGCAACGCTCACCTTTGTATTCAACTACCGTTGGACGGACGGCAACATTTCGGAATCCATCATGTCTACGGGGGCGGTCATTATCGGCATGATCCCCTCGGGGCTCCTCCTTCTCACCTCGCTTGCGATGGCGATGGGCGTCATTCGCCTCGGGAAGAAGCACACCCTCGTGCAGGACCACTACTCCCTCGAAATGCTCGCCCGCGTCAACGTGCTCTGCCTCGATAAGACGGGTACCATCACGGACGGCCGCATGACGGTGAACGACTGCATGCTCCTTACGAGCTATGTGGATTACACCCTCGAGGACATCATGGGAAGCTTTCTCTCCTCGTTGGAGGACAACAACCAGACTTCCATCGCCCTCACCGCCCGCTTCGGGGCATCCAATGCCCTCAAGGCGACGGAGACTTTGCCCTTCTCCTCCAAGCGCAAACTCTCGGCCGTCACCTTCGGCACGGTGGGCACCTTCGTGCTCGGCGCCCCCGAATTCGTCCTGCGGCCCATGCCTACGAAGGTGGAGAAGATCGTAAAGCAATACGCGCAGGCCGGGCTCCGCGTGCTCGTGCTCGCCTACTCCCCCAATCCCATTTCGGGGGACAGGCTTCCCGCCCTCCTGCGGCCCTCCGCCATCATCACCCTTGCAGACAACGTCCGTGCGGATGCCGTAGATACCATCAAGTGGTTCCGCGAGAACGAGGTAGACGTGAAAATTATCTCGGGGGACAACCCCGTTACCGTCTCCGAAGTGGCGCGGCGGGTCGGCGTGAAGGGGGCGGAGAAGTACGTCTCCTTGGACGGCCTCACCGATATCGAGGTGGAGAACATCGCGGGGCAGTACACCGTATTCGGGCGGGTCACTCCCGATCAGAAGGCCATCTTGGTGCGGGCCCTGAAGAAGCAGGGCAACACGGTGGGCATGACGGGGGACGGCGTCAACGATATCCTTGCCCTGAAGGAGGCGGACTGCGCGATCTCGGTGGCCTCGGGGGCGGAAGCGGCGCGCAACGTCTCCCACCTCGTCCTCATGGACAACAACTTCCTCACCCTCCCCTCCGTCGTCTATGAGGGAAGAAGGGTCATCAACAACATCAAATCGAGCGCTTCCCTGTATATCATGAAAACGCTCTTCATCACGCTGCTCGCCATCATCTGCGTCTCGATGGGAGAGCCCTACTTCTTCAAGACCAACAACATGCTCCTCTTCGAGATGTTGGTAGCGGCGCTTCCTTCCTTCGTCATTTCCATGCAGCCCAATGCCGAGCGGGTGAAGGGGCGATTTATCCCCTTCGTGCTCTCCCGTGCCATTCCGGGAGCGCTTACGCTGCTTCTCTGTATCTTCTCCGTGTATGTGGCGGGCATCTTCCTGCCCGAAGAATACGGGTTCCTCCAAAACCGCGGCCCCATGATGCTCATCGCCCTCACCTTCGGCGGCATCGTCAACCTCTTCCGCGTGCTGCAGCCCTTCAATCCCCTGCGGCTCGCCGTATACGCCGTCTCGCTCGGGGCATGTATCTTGGTGCTCGCCGTGCCCGTCCTCGGCAACCTCGTCTACGACGGTTGGGATAGCGTTACCCTCACCTTTACGCAGGTGCTCTTCATCGTGGCCGTACTCCTCGCGGCATTCCCCGTCTCCTCCGCCCTCTTGAAGCTGTGCGATCTGATGAACAGCACCTCCGATTAGCGAAAGCATGAAAAGAAAAGGCCCTCCGCAGAACTTCTGCGGAGGGCGTTTTTGCTTACTCATTCCTCATCGTCGTCGGTGCCAAGGCTATCTTCGAGGAGCTGATAGTATTCATCGAATACCTTGAGCGCCTTCATCTCATCGGTCACCACTTTGAGGGTGGGCTCGTCGCCGTCGTCCTCACAGCGGAACACGATCGCCTCATCCTCCGCAACCCCCTCGATGGGCGTAATCGGTTTCAAGACGCAGTATAGCCCGTCGAGGAAGATCGGAATGACGGCAACCTGTTCGAATACCACCCGCTGGCCGCGGAAGTCACTGAGTACGATGGGCTCACGGTTGTCCCCATCGAGCAAGATATCTCTAAGGTTCTTCATACATTCCTCCTCAACATGAAAGCGCGATTTCACGGATGGTATCGTACTCCTCGTCGCTCAGCGATTTGACGAAGAGGCGGATATCCACATAGTTCATCACCGTTACGATATCCTTGTTCATGAGTTCACTCGTCTTCTTATACAGGTAGGCGATGGCGCCATCGCGGGTATCGGTGCCCTCTTCCTGCAACATCGCATGGAAGAGCTCTTCGTACGTCTCCCACTTGCGGACGCGGGCATCGTAGAGGGCAGCATTGCCTTCCCGCACCGCATCGAGCGCCTTTTTCCAAGTCCTCAATGCGAGGTCGGGCTCCATATATTCGGAGACATCGAGATAGAATATCCCGTCGCGGCGGTTGATCTCGTGGGCGGCAAGGCAGAAGAGGATGCGGGATCCATCCGCCTTGAGCTCTCCCTCCATGAAGAACTTCTCCAAGAGCCCCCCGTCGTTCATGTAGAGCAGCCCGTCCTCCTGCACGATGTTCACCGCCCTGAGGGGGAAGTATTCATCGGGAAGAACGACTTTGAGGCCGTTGCCCTCCGGGTATACGCTCTCCCCGAGCTTGCATGCGAACTGCCCCACGGGGGAACGGAAGAGCTCTGTGAACTTGCTGATGGGCTCCAACGTCTTTGCCATCACGGCAAGCCGCTTTTTTACCTGTTGGGCGAGGCTTTCCTCCACGCTCTGCACCACTTTCGCATCGAATTCGCTGACAACGGGGCCCTTCTTCCCGCCCTTGGGGGAAGCCTGCTTGGAGAGCTCTTCGGCAACCTTCTTGAGCTCATCGGTATCGGGGAAGGGATCCTCCGTTCCATCTTTCGTCTCATCCACGGGCTCCACGGGGATTTCCCCCTCTTCTTCCTCGTCGTCCTCATCGTCGTCGGAGAAGGGGTTTTGGCCGATCCCCCGCATGATGTCCTCACGGATCATCCTGAGAATGGGGTCCTCCTCTTCCTCGTCCTCGGAGAACAGATCTTCGTCGTCTTTGGGAAACAAATCTTCGTCGTCCTGCGGGAACATGAGTTTATCGCCCTCGGGGAAGAAATCGTCGTCGTCCGAGGAGGTCCCGTCCTCCTCGTCCTCGAGGTCGGCAATGGCCTCATCCTCCTCCTTCTCATCGTACTCAACTTGTTTCTGCTTCTTCTCGAGCTCCTCTATGCGCTTTCTGAGGGCCGCTCTGTTTTCCCGCAAATTCTCGCGCATGGCCTCCTTTTGGGCCTTTTCGCTGAGCGGGACATCGGGCTCCCACACCGAATTGACGATCTCATCCACGGTGACGGAGCGGGAATAGGGGGAGATGTTGCGGCCGCCGCCCATCGGTTCCTTGGAGAGCACATAGCTTCTCAGCCCTCCGATATCCACGTTGAAGGCGTAGGTGCCCGCCGTGACCCTGCGCATGATGTGCTCCTTGGCGAGTTTGGATAATTCCTGCTCGATGTTCATGGGAGACATCCCCGTGCGGCGCGCAAAATCGGGGACGCGCACGGCGCTCATGCCGTTGTTGTAGCTGAGCAGAAGTTCCAAAAGGATGGTCTTCTCATTTCCGAGGTCCATTCTCTCCTCCTTCCCCGGCGAGCTCGGAAAGCTCCTTTTCGCCGAGACTGTTCTTCTCGATGAGGGCGGCGGCGACGCGTTCTACCGCATCCCCGTGCTCCTCGATGAGCTTTGCGGCACGCTCCGCTCCCTCTTCGACGAGGGCCGCGATGCGGGCACGGACTTCCTTATCGTCTATGTTCGGCGCAAGGCACATGGAGAGGTCTGCCATGCCGTAGCGGCATACCATGTCCGTAGCGATGGCCGTTGCACTGCGCAGATCGCTGCTCGCACCCGTGCCGATGCCCTCCTCGCCGTACTTCGAGATCTCCGCCGCCCTGCCCGCCATGCAAATGGCGATGCGGTCCTTGAGTTCCCGCCTCGTGTATTCGCTCTTCTCCTCGTTGTTGGTGAATACGTAGCCGCCGTAGTTTCCCCGCGAGGTCACCGTGGCGAAGGTGGGCGGATACCCGAGCTTCATGGAGACGACGGCATGCCCCGCCTCATGCAGGGCGGTCTTTTTGAGGTACTCCTCATCCCGCGCCTTCGCCTCCCCGTCCACAAAGCACTCGAAGGCCTCCAAGAGGATGGGCTCGGTGAGCGTCGTCCCCTCCGTCACGGCCTGCCGTGCAGCATTCTGGACGACGAGGTTGAGGTCTGCAAGGCTCCAACCCACCGAGCGGGCGGCGATGGTATCCACGACGCCCTCCGCATCGCAGTTCTCCAACTTGGAGAGGACACGGCGGAGGAAGAGGGCACGGTCTGCACGGTCGGGAAGGTCTACATGGATCTTGCGGTCGAAGCGGCGCAGAAAGCCCGCATCGAGCAGGGTCTCCCCCTTCTTGGCGGAGAAGTTGGTCGCGGCGACCACAAACACGGGCGCCGAGCTCTTATCCTCGAATCCGTCAAGCTCGGAGAGGAAGGTGTTGGTGAGGTCTGAAGTGAGGTTCTGGTCGTCCCCGCCGCGGGCACGGGCAACCGCATCGATCTCATCGATGAAGAGGATGCAGGGGGCGTACTTACGGGCGGTGGCGAAGAGTTCCCGCACCGCCTGCGGCCCTTCACCCAAATACCGCTTCTCGAATTCGGTGGCGTTGCGCTGGATGAAGGGGAGCTCCGCCTCATGCGCAAGCGCCTTGGCGAGCATGGTCTTGCCCGTGCCGGGTTCCCCGTCGAGGAGCACCCCGCGCGGAATGCGCAGCCCCATGCGGGCGTACTTCTTATAGTTGCGGAGGGTCTCGAGTACCCCCTTGAATTCCCGCTTGGCGTCCTCGGCCCCGATGATATCCTCAAACTTCTCTTCGGGGACGGAGTGATCGGAAACGAAGGTCCCCACATCCCCCGCCTCCACCGCGAGGGCGGCATCGAGATTGGTGACGGTGAGCTTGGCTACCCCCTCTTCGGGGAAGGAGTATACCGAGGAATAGGTGATGATCTTATTGGCGCGGTACAGCATTTGGGCAATGGAAGAGAGCCCGAGGCCCTTCACGACGCCCTCCGCCCAACCTGCAAGGTCCTCTCCCCCGTAGCATTCGGTGGCGCCGTTGTCCGTATATTCATCGAATACGACGCTGTCTACGGGCTCTCCCGCGTAGGCGTACACGGGCACCGCATCGAGGGCGCTCGCTTCATCGAAGAAATCCCGCGAGGCCGCTGCCGTGACATCGGTGACGGCCGCGGAGATATCGAGCGCCGCAAAGGAGCGGGTCTCCTCCTCCGCAAAGAGAATTTCCGTCTTTTCGGATTGCAACCTCTCGAAGATGGGGCGGGTCTTTTCCCCCGCATGTACGAGTAGGCGGGATTTATTGGTATTGAAAAAGATGTGCGCGGCGGCGGGGCTTGCATGGGAGAAATCGATCTCGCACACGATGCGCCCGAAGTAGCTCTCGCTCTTCGCATGCTTGGCCTTCACGAGGCGGAGAAGGTTGTGCTCGAAGAAATCCCGCACCGCCTTCATCACCGTGCGCACATCCGCCTGCTCCCCGAGATTGAAGAGGATGAGGGCGGCGAGGGCGTCCTTATCGAGTTCGAAGGTGAGGTGGTAGTGCTCGGCATAATACGCCATGTGGCGGTCCATCTCCTCCTTTGCGATGAGGTGGAGCGTCTCGGGGCGAAGCTTATTGAAGAACACGATCTTGCCCTGTGTAAACCGTGATACGAGGGCATCCGTAAAGTAGGGTACGTTGAATTGGGGGTCGATCTCCGAGCGCAGTTCCTTGATAATGACGGATTGCGGCGTCTTGGAGAGGTTGTAGGTGACGAAATCCTTATCGTAGATGGCCTTGCCGACGTTGGTGGTCACGATTACAATGACGTCGCGGAAGCTCACCGATTTCTTTAAGAAGAGATCCTGCACTTCCCCCCGTTCGAATACCTGCAAGAAGCGGGCACGGACGTTGGGGTGGCACTTCTCCATCTCGTCGAGGAGCACGACGCAGACGGGGTGTTCGAGCACGAAGGAGGTCAAAAATCCCGCCTCCGCGCTCTTGTAGGAGGGGTTGAGGCCAAAGGCATCGCAAAAGCTCTCCTTATCGTTGAAACTGCTGAGGTCCACGCGGAGATAGGGGCGCCCGAGCGCCTCTGCGATCTTTTCCGCCATCATCGTCTTGCCGACGGCGGGCGGCCCCGCAAAGAGGAGCAGGCCCCCCACCCCCTTTGCATTTTGGCGGTGTGCGATGCCGAAGAGGTATTCCTCCACGACATGCCGTGCGTAATCCTGCCCCTTCACTTCGGAGAGCGCAGCCGTGAGCCGCTCGATGAGGGCGAAGTCCTCCCCGAGGCGGACGGTAGCGTAGGGCGTATCGTCCTCCGCAAGGCCGTCGGAGACGACGCGGAGGGTCTTTAAGAGTTTCTTATCTCGCGCCATCGCCCGACCTCCTTGCTCTCTTCTCACGCGTCTCGTAGTACTTTGCGAATACCTTTTGGGAGGTACGGCTGCCCACCGCGCTCAGTGAGCCGTCCTCGCCCACGCGGAAAGCAAAGGCGGAAGAGCCGTCCTTCCCCTCCACACGGGCAAGCGGAAGCAGGATGCAGTACGTCTGCCCATCCTGTACACATGCAAAGACGCACTCGAAGTCGAGCTCTGTCCCGCGGTCGTTCTTGAGTTTAATGGGTTTAGAATTCTCCTTATCGAAGAGAATCCCGATGAGCGCTTCTCTTCTCTCTCTGTTCGTTTGATCCATTGCTGTGGGTTCCTCCTCTCTTTTTTTCTATCGCCTCTTTTCCATGAAAAAAAGACGTTACCGCATGCGCACGATATCGCATAGGGATGACGTCTCTCCAAAAAACCCGTTTGGTCTGTGCCCGCAATGCGCGGACCGCCCTTTTCATGCGGGGCAGGCGCCCTCAAGGGCATTCCCCTCAAACGGCGCCCTGCATGCGCGGGCAAACAAAACGAGCCTTTGGAAACAATGAGACGGATCCCGATCCGTTCCCGCCCTGCCCGCCGTATCCGAAGGAGACGACCGCAAGGGGACGAACTTCATGAATGCACAAGAGCTTTGTGCCGCCGAAATCAGCTTTGGGATTCCCTGCCATTTTGGTGTGCCTCCTTTCAGATATTCACCGCGCAAAAAGATGCCGTGTACATTTAAGATTAGCATATGTCAGTTTATTTTGTCAAGGGTACGGATAAAAATTCCATTATGAAAATTATTTTCATACCCCGTGATAATTATTATCGTTTTTGCCCGTTGGAACGCCCTCCGCAATAATATCATTTCGGATGGGTTGACAAAAGCGCTTTGCTATGATACAATCTATCCATCAAAATATGGAGCATGATATGGAACAAAAAAATTTCGGATTCGGGTGCATGCGCCTGCCCATGCAGGGCGGGAGAGTGGACTACGAGGAATTCTGCCGCATGATCGATGCATTCCTCGCGGACGGATTCAGCTATTTCGATACGGCGCACGGCTACCTTCGGGGGCAGAGCGAGACTGCCCTTCGGGATTGCCTCGTCTCCCGTATCCCCCGCGAGAAGTATACGATCACGGATAAGCTCACCGATTCCTTCTTCTCCTCGGAGGAGGAAGTAAGGCCCTTCTTCGAGAGCCAGCTGAAGGCCTGCGGGGTGGAGTATTTCGATTACTACCTCATGCACGCGCAGAATCGGAAGAACTTTCAGCATTTCAAGGCATGCAGGGCGTATGAACAGGCGCTCGAACTCAAGGAGGAGGGCAAGATCCGCCACTTCGGCATCTCCTTCCACGATACCGCGGAGGTGTTGGAGCAAATTCTCACCGAATATCCGCAGATCGAAGTCGTGCAGATCCAGCTCAACTATCTCGATTACGACGACCCCGCCATCCAATCGGAGCAGTGCTACAACGTTTGCAGGAAGTACCATAAGCCCGTCATTGTGATGGAGCCCGTCAAGGGAGGCAACCTCGCAAGGCTTCCGGAAGAGGCGGCAAGGCACCTTACGGCGCTCGGGGGCGGGAGTGCGGCGAGCTACGCCATCCGCTTTGCGGCGGGGCTCGAAGGGGTATTCATGGTGCTCTCCGGCATGAGCGACCTCGCCCAAATGGAGGATAATCTCTCCTTCATGAAGGAGTTCCAACCCTTAAATGAAGTGGAACGCGAGGCCATCCGAAGGGTTCACGATGAACTTCGGGCCACCAAGCTCATCGCCTGCACCGCATGCAGGTATTGCATCGCAGGGTGCCCCAAGAAGATCTCCATCCCCGACCTCTTCTCCTGCATGAACAGCAGGGCGGCATACCATGATTGGAACGCCAACTTCTACTACGGGGTGCACACCAAGACGGGCGGCAAGGCTTCCTCCTGCATCGGGTGCGGGAAGTGTGAGGCGATTTGCCCCCAACATCTCCCCGTACGCGCCCTCTTGAAGCAGGTTGCGAAGGAGTTTGAGGGATGACGCGGCTGGAATTGGCGAAAGCAGAGCTCAAAGAGCACTCCATCTGTGTGGCGGGAGAGGGCGTCACGGTTTCGGACGGGCGGGGCATTGCGCCCGTTCTCGCCCTCTTGGAGCATGACGGGCTTCGGGAAAGGGCGGTTGCCGATAAGATAGTTGGGAAGGCGGCGGCGCTCCTGTTTGTTTACGGGGGCGTGGAAGCCGTGTACGCACACACCCTCTCGGAAGGGGGCAGGGCGGTGTTGGAGGAGTACGGCATCCCCTATGAATACGGCACGCTGACCCAAAAGATCATCAACCGCGCGGGCACGGATATTTGCCCGATGGAGCGCACCGTTTTAGAGATCTCCGACCCCCATGAGGCCTACCTCGCCCTCAAGGCAAAGGTAGCCCTTCTCTCGCCCGCAGAATGAGGGGCGAGCAAGCCTTGGCTCCCCCTTGAGGGGGAGCTGTCACCGTTAGGTGACTGAGGGGGTGTTTCCAATGTGGTTCCAATTAGAATTCACCCCTTCTGCCCCTTCGGGGCACCCACCCCTCAAGGGGTGGGCAAGGATTGCGATTTCTCAACTACGCTTCCCCTCAGCTCCTACGGAGCTTCGGGATGAGGGACGGGCAGTATGACATTTCTCTCCCTTTTCTCCGCGCCGTGGCGCGGAGAAAAGGGAGAGAAAGAAAAAAGGCTCCCAAGGGAGCCTTTTATGCCGTAAGCAGAGCGTGAATTAAATTCTCGTTATATGCCGTAATGATTTGATTGATGCGGCGGTTGAAATCGCCGTTTGCCGAAGTGACGAAGTCAACGAGCACGATGGGCATGTATTCCATCCACTTCCCGAAGTTTGGGTTTGAAATCATCTCAACGTTATGCTTCTTGGCGTAGCGGACGAGCGACCATGCCCCCGCCGTATCCCATATATCCTCGAGGGTCGGCGTCGATTGGATCTGCATCACGCGCAGGGCATCCTTGTAATAATCGGGATGGGTACGCGCCTCTTCACACAGCTCCTCCATCCCCTCCGCGATCCCCGCAGAGCTCATGCGGTTGCACCACTCGGAGAAGTACGGCGTCTTTCCGATAGCCTTATCTCCACCCCCCCCCCATGAATAAAATTTATGCAAATATTCAGGCGCAAGCGCCCTTGCCTGATCGTTCCCGGACGCATGCCATATCTGAAACATGACGACTGCGCCGCCCTTTGTCCCGTTCACGGTGACATCGTTATAGGTGAGATCGCCGAGGGGTATATCCGAATACGGAATGAAATCCATGAGGGTATGTCCCCCGTAGGAGATGTTTGCAAGCTCCCGTTCCATATCCCTCGCGCTGTACTTCCCGCACCCGTACACATGGAAGGAAAGGGTTACGATCTCCCCCGGGGCAGACTGCAAAAACCGTATGACATCCTGTATATATACATCCATCGGGCCATCCACTGCCGAATGGGAACCGCACCACACGTCGCCAAAGTACCCGCAACGGAATTGCAGGAAGCGGGCGCCCTCCGAAAGTTGGGCGTAGACATCGGAGACCTGATTTTTGGAATAGCGATACATGAGCCCCCACGCCCCCCGGTAGAGCATGCGGGTGCCCGCCTTATCGGCCTCGCCGCTGAGGCCGTTGTACTTCGAAAGGCTATAGGTATTGGCATTGTGGGAGCCGAGCATGCCCAAATCGACCACGCGCGGGTTGGCCTCCGTGATGCCCTCGAGATCGGACATGACGGAGGCGTGGGCGCCGCCCGTGCTGACTTCCCCCTCAAACAGCGATTTGCTCTGCGTGAGAAACAGCAGGGCGGCAAGCAAAACGGTTACAACCGTAATCAGAATTGTGATGATTCTTCTCTTTTTTCTCGACATAGCGGGTATACATTGAAGCGGTTTGGCGTGTGCCAAACCGCTTTGCTTCTCAGTAGACGCTGACTTGCTTCTTGTCTCTGCCCTTGCGCTCAAACTTGACGACGCCGTCTTTCAAGGCGAACAGGGTATCATCCCCGCCGATGCCGACGTTCTCACCGGGGTGGATCTTCGTCCCGCGCTGGCGCACCAAGATGCTGCCCGCCAAGACCTGCTGCCCATCCTGGCGCTTGACCCCGAGGCGCTTTGCGTTGGAATCTCTGCCGTTGTGGGAGGAACCGGTACCCTTTTTATGAGCGAATAACTGAAATAAAATCATGATTCTTCTCCTTCTATGAATGGACTTCAGACGGTGATCTTCTCGATCTTCACCGCGGTGAACGGCTGGCGGTGGCCCTGCTTCTTGCGCTCGTTCTTCTTCGCCTTGTACTTAAAGACGATGATTTTCTTGAACTTATCCTGCGCTTCGACCTTCGCCGTGACCTTTGCGGATGCGGCCTCTTCGCCTACCTTAACGGCATCTCCATCCGCGACCAACAGGGCGTTGAACTCTACTTCGGCTCCGACTTCGGCGTTGAGCTTTTCCACTCTTACGACGTCGCCTTCGGAAACTTTGTATTGCTTCCCGCCGCTGACGATGATTGCGTACATGCTTTTTACCTCCTCTTCCCAGTCTCGCAAGGTGCTTAGGCGATTCTGAAGAATGCTTGGGTGCCCGTCCTTCGCGGCTCAGAGTTTAATGTAACATAAACGAAAATAAATGTCAAGCGGTTTTACACGGCTTTTTCGAAGTTTTGCATAAACACCTTTCCCCTGCCCAAACTGTTGGAAAGGAGAAACTTATGGACATCAAAAAGAGCGAAGAAGTTTTGGCGGAAATTCACCGCAACTGCGAATACGCAAAGCAATCCATTGCAGACATTCTGCCCGAGACGGAGGACGGCGCCATCAAGGAAGAGCTTTTACGCCAACATGAGCAATATGAGCACATCGGGGGGAAGGCGGCCCTGCTTGCGAAGAGCCGCTCCATCGAGCTCAAGAGCCCCAATCCCTTCAAGAAGGCGATGATGTGGGGCGGCATCAAGATGAATGCGATGAAGGACGATTCGAGCGCACACATCGCGGAGATGATGGTGCAGGGCACCGTGATGGGTATCACCGCCCTCCGCACGACGCTCGGGGAGATGAGTGATGACGAGGCAGACCCCGAGATCAAGGAGCTTGCCGAAGAACTTCTCCATGCCGAAGAGGGCTTCGAGAAGATTTGGAAATCCATGATCGCGTAAGGGAGAACACCCCCATAACCAAAAACGGAGCCGAAGGGCTCCGTTTCTTCATGCAATCTTAATACAGAATTTGGGCGTCGTCGGGGAGGGAGAGGACGCGGCTGTTGTCCCCGCGGATGGTGAAGCGCTCCTCGTGGTAGGTGGAATGGGGCACCATGTACACCCGCTTGCCCTTCCATGCCCCCTCGAGGTCGGGGGAGAAGGATTTCTCCCGTAAAATCACTTCCATGAGTTCGCGGTTGAGCTCCACGACGACGGCCTCATACCCGTTTGCGAAGTACTCCGAAATGGCGCTCCGTATCCGCATTGCCATGAATACATCCGAATACACATACCCCTGCCGTGTGCAGTGCGGGCAGGGCTTGAGCATGACGCTCGTGAGGTCGCTCGTGGTGCGCTTGCGCGTAAACAGGGTGACGCACAGCTCACTCATGGGGAGCACCCGCGTCTTTGCCCTATCGGGAGCAAGGGCATCGACAAGGGCCTTTTCTACGGCCTCCTTGTGCGCCTCCTCCGTCATATCGATGAAGTCTACGGCGACGATGCCGCCGATGTTGCGGAGCCGCACCTGCCTCGCTATTTCCCTCGCCGCGAGCAGGTTGGTCTCGAACACGGTACTCTCCAAATCGCTGTCCCCCGTGTATTTGCCCGTGTTGACGTCGATGACCGTCATGGCCTCGGTGCGGTCGATGACGAGGTCTCCCCCGTTGGGAAGCTCGACGCGGGGCTCCGCCAAGTTGTAGAGCTGTTCGGTGAGGCCGTAGGCGCTTAAAAGCGTCTTATTCCCCTCGTAGTGCTCCACCTTCTTCTCCCCCAAATCGCTGCGCATGCGCACGAGGCGGATGATCTTCTCGTACAGCTCCTCGTCCCCCACATAGATCTTGGAGACTTCATCCCCGATGGAATCCCGCAGGACCTTGGTGGGAAGATCGTATTCCCGATAGACGACGGCGCCCACGGGGGCATGCTCTGCCTCCGCAAGCACATCGCGGTACATCCGCTTCAGGAATTCGGATTCTATCTTCAAATGGCGGGCGGAAGCCTTCTCCGCCGCCGTGCGTACGATAAATCCCTCCCCGTCGCTTCTGAGTTTCCCCGCCTCTGCAAGCAGTTTTTCACGGGTCTTTTCCTCGGTAATTTTACGGGAGATGCCCAAAAAATCGGTACGGGGCAGGAAGATGAGGTTCTTACCCACGAAGGAGAGGTCGGCCGTTACCTTCGCCCCCTTACTCCCCCGTGCGGGCTTGACGAGCTGGACTAAAATTTCATCCCCCTCTTTTAAGGTGAGGTGCCGCTCGGCGCCCTGCCCGTCGTAGGTGGAGAACCCCGCCGCCTCGTCGAGGGGAAGGTAACAATTTCTCTCCATGCCGCACGCAATAAACGCCGCCTGCATGCCCATGACGACGTTTGCGACTCTGCCCTTATAGATATTCCCGAGGGCGTGCTCGGTATTCTCACCCTCTACGCCTACCTCAATAATTTTACCGTCCTCTGCGTAAACGGCTACCTTTGCGCCGCAGAAACGGTCGAAAAACCACTCTCTCTTCATACGGACCTTTCGGGCTCTCATAGGGGATCCCACAGCCCGATTATACCATACTTTTGCATTTTGTCAACCCTTTCGGCAACAAAAAGCGCACCCTATAAAAAGCGCTTCAAGGGGGTGGAAAGTTCGCCGTTCTGCAGGGCAGAGAGCACTTCCTCCTCGCTCATTTCGGCGAGAAACTCCTCCCGCTCGAAGAGGAGGAGGGTGAGGTACTTCTCCTCCGAGAGAAACTTAAGGGCATCCTTTAAGGGAGCATCGGCAGAGAGGGCCACCCTTCTCTCCTCCACCCCGCGCTTGAAACTTGCCTCCCGCGAAAAGGTGAGGCGGCGATAGCTTCCTCCCCCGCCGAACGCCCCCGCAAGGAGCATCAGGGAGAAGGCAAGCGCCGTCCATGCGGGCGTATGAAAACAGCTCCACACGAAGAAGGCGAGCACCCCAAAGGAGACGAGGGCAGAGACCACCGTCCCGATAATTTTTGCCCTCCGCTCCCCGAGGGGGGAGAGCATGAGGCGAAGCAGCCTGCCCCCGTCGAGGGGGTAGGCGGGGAGCAGGTTGACGAAGAACAGCGAAAAGGAGATCTGTGCCGCGAGTTCGGTATAGGGATATGTCTCGGGGAAGGTCCACCACAGGGCAACAAAGAAGATGCCCGTCATGAGGTTGGAGAGGGGCCCCGCCACGAGTACGGCGAGCTCCTCCTTCTTTCCGATGCCCGCAATATCCCCCGAGACGACTGCCCCGTACGGCATCAGAATGACGCTATCGAGGGAGTAGCCGTACCGCTTTGCGACAAAGGCATGGGCGCATTCGTGCTCCAAGGCACAGAGAACTGCCGCGAGGAAGGGGAAGAGCGTGCCCGTCAGCGAGGAGAGGACGCCCACCACGAGAAAGAGCGGGTGGACGTGCAGACCTCGTTCGGGCACGGCGTGCTCCCGCCGCTTTATAGGGCGCTTTCTCTTAACTCCATGCAATGGCGCCCTCATCGGATAGGTGACAGGAGAGCAGGGTATCCCCCTCATAGAACATCACGCGCACCGCCCCTTCCCCATCCGAATAGGCGAGCGGGATATTGGTGCGGACGGTCTCTCCCGCAAGAGGGTAGACGTCGTCGAGCCCGCTGATGATGGTGGTGAAGGTATCCGAATGGCGAAGGCGCACCGAGTATCCCGTCTCGGCGTTGCCGCTCACCGATTCTACGGTGCCCGCCGCAGGAGCATAGACGGAGCACTTGGCGGTGAAGCTCAAAACCCCCGTATCGGAGACGGCGATCTCGGCATCGGTGTAGTCGTTGACGACGGGAGAGAGCACGAAATCCGAATAGGTGCGGGTATCCGCCGCGGAGGCGTTGCCCTCGAAGAGGCCGCGCACGAAGGTGTTGATGGCGCTATCCGTCATGAAGAGATTGGTGAGGAAGATGGTTGCGCACAGGAGGACGACGGCGACGAATTCCCCGATCAGGATGCCCCGCTTGAGCTTGGACTTTGGCTCGCGGTATTCCCGCTCGATGGTGCGGCTCTCCGCATAGGAGGGGTCCGCCTCCACCCGTTCATTGACTTCATCGATAAGTTTCTCGGGCAGATCCTTGCTCTTTCTGTGCCGTTCTCTCTTGTTGACCGTCACCGTCTCGACGGGGATCTCGAGCATTTCCGCATAGCTCAGTTCATCATTCATATCACACCTCTTAGTTTTCTCCGAGGACCCCTCTTTTGCCTCGGGCTACCATAATGTATGCCGCAACTTTTTCAAGTAGAAGAGAAAAACAGTGTCGAACAAATGAACTTTGAAGTAGTTTTACGGAGAAATGAGGGGGTGGGGTTGTCACCCTGAGCGTAGTCGAAGGGTCTCAGGCTTCTGATAGAGATTTCTCGACTCCGCTTCGCTCCGCTCGAAATGACAAGGTCCCCACTGTGCAACAGAGCCGCGCGAAAGCGCGGCTCTGTTGCACAGGACGTTATTCTTTTTCGGGCGGGCCGATGTGCTCTTCCAATAGTTCCCCTACCGCAGAGAGCAGGGTCTCGCGAAATTCCTTGACGTCGGTAGGCGTCCCCTCCACGAGGACGGTATCTCCCGTCTGCAACACGGTATCCCCCGAGGGGGCGAAGCGGGCGTCGCCGCGCTCCACGAGCGTTGCGACTGCCGTATACGGCCACATCACATCGCGCACCGCCCTGCCTGCCCCTGCGGTGACGCGCACCTTCACGTCTACATGGGTCGCATGGCCGCGCTCTTCCTCCAGGATCTCCTCGAGGAGCTTCTCGTAGAGGGGTTCGGTGTGGAAGATCTGCCCGATGAGGTAGCCCACCGCCACCGCGAGCACCACGGGCAGAAGGGGCGTAAAGCTCCAAGTCAGCTCTACGGACATGATAATTCCCGTAAAGGGTGCCTTGACGACTGTCGTAAAGAAGGTCACCATACAGATGATGATAATGACGCCCGTGGCGGCCTCATCCATGCCCATTCGGGTGAAGAGGAGGGATAGAAGCGCCCCCGTTCCCGCCCCGATGGCCATCATCGGGAAGGAGACGCAGCAGGGCATATCCGCCCCCACGTTGACGACGGTAACGATATAGCGCAGAAGGGTGACGAGGAGGAGGGTAACCCAGACGGGGGTGGAGAAGAGGATGCTCACCTCCCCTGCCCCGAGGGCACGCATGAAGTGGAGCCCCGCGCCCATTGCATCCGCACAGAGGAGCCCCACCACCCCCGCGAGCAGGAAGGGCGGGAGCATGCGGCAGACGTAGACGAAGTGCTTGGGTCTGATCTTATGGAAGAGCTTGCGGGCGAAGAGCACGAGGTAGTAGAAGGCGACGCCCATCCCCCCCACGACGACTGCGGCCATCAGGGCGTAGGGCAGGAAGGAAAGATCGGTCGTTACGAGGTTAAAGGTGCTGAATACGGGCCCCGAGGAGAGTTTCATAAGGGGGCCGAGTACGCTCCGTATGACGATCGCTACGACGACGGAAGAGAAGGAGCACGAGAACACTTCGGGTGTGAAGCGCTTGTATGCCTCCTCATAGGCAAACACGATGCCCGTAAGGGGAGCATTGAGGGCAACCGCAAGCCCCGCGCATGCGCCCCCCGTGATCGCATACCGCCGCATGACGGGCTTTCGCCTCGTTACATCGGAGACGCCGTATCCGCATGCCCCGCCGATCATGAGGGCGGGCCCCTCCGCACCCGCGGAGAGCCCCATAAAGACGCACAGAAGGCTTGCCGCGAACATGCCCGGCAAGATCTCATACCATTTATAGCGCACGAGGCCGAGGGTGGCGCCCTCCGTCTGGGGGAAGCCGCTCCCGCGGATCATGGGCATCGCCCGAACGAGGCCGCCCACCACGACGGCGCCCATCCCGAGGGCCACGAAGAGCAGGGGGATGAAGGCGGGGCGATCGCGGAAGAAGCCGTAATACTCCCGTGAAAATTCCTCCACGAGCTCCAAAAGCGCCGTATAACAGGTGACGACGACGCCCGCGAATGCGCCCGTAAACGCCCCCACAAAGAGAATTGCGAAGCCCCGCGCCGCCTTATTTTTGAATGCCTTTGCCTTCATGATGTACCTTTTTATAAGAAGTTACCGTGCGAATTGCGCGTAGTAGAGTTCGGAATAGAAGCCGCCGCGGGCGAGAAGCTCACTATGCTTCCCCCGTTCGACGATCTTCCCATCCTTCATCACGAGGATGAGGTCTGCCGTCTGTATGGTGGAGAGGCGGTGGGCGACGACGAAGCACGTCCTTCCCCGCATGAGCTCGGCAAAGGCCTCCTGCACGATGCGCTCGGTACGCGTATCGATGTTGCTCGTCGCCTCATCCAAGATGAGCATGGGCGGGCGGCACAGCATCACCCGTGCGATGCAGAGAAGCTGTTTCTGCCCCGCCGAGAGCACCCCTTCGTCCCCCACAACGGTATCGTAGCCCTGCGGAAGCCGCTCGATCATCGCATGCGCCTTGGCCGCCTTGGCCGCCTCCACCATCTCCTCTTCGGTGCAATCGGGGCGGCCCATCGTGAGGTTTTCGCGTACGGTCGCCGTCTTGAGCCAGGTATCCTGCAAGACCATGCCGAAGTTCTCCCGAAGGGAATCCCGCTTTAAGGTGCGAATTTCCTTGCCGTCTACCCGTATCTCCCCCTCCTGCACATCGTAGAAGCGCATGAGGAGGTTGACGAGGGTAGTCTTGCCGCACCCCGTGGGGCCCACGATGGCGACGCGGCTGCCCGCGGGCACTTCGAGGTTGAACCCCTTGATGAGTTCGCGCTCGGGGGTATAGGAGAAGGCTACGTCCTTTAACGAGACCTCGCCCTCCGCCCTGCCGAGCGTCTCCTCCCCCTCCTTGGGCTCCTCTTCCTCATCGATCATCTCAAACAGTCTCCCCGCACAGGCGAGGGCATTCTGGAATTCGGCAACGACTTCTGAAATTTCATTGAAGGGCTTGGTGTATTGGTTGGCGTACTGCAGGAAGGAAGTGAGGTAGCCCACCGTAAACGCCCCCGCGGTGGAGATGGCGAACAGCCCTCCCGAGAAGGTGACGGCGGCGTAAACCAAAGAATTGACGAAGCGGGTGGTGGGGTTGGTGGTGGAGGAGAAGAAGATGGAGCGGAGAGAGGCCTTCCGAAGAAGCTCGTTGTGCCTTTCAAAGAGGGCTTCGTTTTCCTCTTCCCTGCAGAAGGCCTTCACCACCTTGAGGTTGCCGATCATTTCATCGACGAACGCCGTCGTATCCGCCCTCGCCTTCACCTGTTGGCGGAAGGTGCGGTACGTCCTCTTTGCAATGAACCGCGCCACAAAGAGGGAGAGCGGGGTAATGACGACGACGATGAGGGCAATTTCCCAACGAATGACGAACATGACGACGAGCACGCCCGCGATGGTGAGCACGCCCGTAAACAGTTGGGTGAACCCGAGGAGCAGGCCATCGGAGAAGGTCTCCGCATCGGCGACGACGGTGTTGGCGACGTCCCCATACGGCCTGTCGTCGATGTACTTTAAGGGAACTTTTTCGATTTTACGGAAGGCGTCGCGGCGGACGGCGGCGAGCACGCGGAAGGCGATACGGTTGTTGGCGGCGCCCAACGTCCATTGGAACGCCATCGCGGCAACCGAGACCGCCCCGAGGGCAATGAGGTAGGATTTGAGCCCCGCGTAATCCACTTCCCCCGCACCCACGATGCAGTCTACGGCCTTGCCCGCGAAGAAGGGGGCGAGAATTTGCCCCGCCACCACGATGAGGGCGGAGAAAATCGTGAGCAAGAACAGCCCCAAATGCGGCTTCAAATATGCGAAGATACGGCGGTAAACCTCTCGGCGTCTCATGCGGTCTCCTCCGTCTGCGATCTATAGATCTCACGGTACAGCTCACACCGCTTGAGGAGCTCATCGTGGGTACCCATGTCCGCAATGCGCCCCTCATCGAGCACCAAAATTTGGTCCGCGCCCATCACGGAAGCCACCCGCTGGGAGACGAGGAATACCGTGCACCCGACCCCCTTTAAGGCGGAGCGCAGGCGGGCATCGGTAGCGTAGTCGAGAGCGGAGGCGCTGTCGTCGAGGATGAGAAGTTCGGGGTTTTTGACGAGGGCGCGGGCGATGGTGAGCCTCTGCCGCTGTCCCCCCGAGAGGTTGCGGCCGCCCTGTGCGATCTCCCCCGCAAGCCCCCCCTTGGCCTCTACCACATCGAGCGCCTGTGCAATTTCACACGCCCGAAGGAGCTCCTCATCGGAGGCATCTTGGTTGCCCCAACGCAGGTTGGAGGCAATGGTGCCGCGGAAGAGCACCGTCTTTTGGGGAACGTACCCGATACGCTCCCGTAGCTTTTCCGCGGGAATGGCGCCCACGGGCACCCCGCAGAGGGCAACTTCCCCCTCCGTGGCCTCATAGAAGCGGGGGATGAGGCGGACGAGCGTGCTCTTTCCCGCACCCGTCCCCCCGAGAATGCCCACGGTCTCCCCTCTCTTTACGGTGAAGGTCACCCCGGAGAGGGCGCTGCCGCCGCTCCCCTCATAGGTGAAGGAGACCCCCGTAAAGCTGACATGGGGTGCCCCTTCGACGGGGCTTTGCTCCTCTTGCAGGAGGGATTTTTCGCCCTCCGTATCGAGGACGGCGGCGATGCGCTTTGCGGCCGATGCCGCCTTCGCCGTCGTTACGATGAAGTTTGCAAACTTGATGAGCTCCACCAAGATGAGGGAGAGGTAGCTGTAGAGGGCAACCACTTGCCCCTGTTCGAGGGCGCCCGCGTCCACGCGGATGGCGCCGAGATAGATGAGTACGATGACGGCGAATTCGACGAGCACGAAGGTGAGCGGAGCGGTGAGGGCGGCAATTTTGCCCACCCGCTCCTGTGCGGAGACGAGCTTCTCCGTCTTGTGTTCAAAGCTCTGAATTTCCTCATCTTCGAGGCGGAAGGCGCGTATGACGCGTGCCCCCACGAGGTTTTCACGGGTGGAGAGGTAGACCCCGTCGAGCTCTTCCTGTACCTTCTTATATTTGGGGATACAGGCGAACATCACGCCGAACACGACGAGGAACAAAAACGGAATGAGCCCCAAAAAGACGAGGGCGGCCTTCGCATCCACGAGAAACGCCATCGCCGTCGCCCCCGCCACCACGATGGGAGAGCGGAGAAGGAGGCGAAGGGTGAGGTTTACCCCCGTCTGCACCTGGTTGACGTCGCTCGTCATGCGGGTGAGCATGGAGGAGGTACCCATGCCGTCGATCTGGGTGAAGGAAAAGGTCTGCATCTTGCAGAAGAGGCGGCTTCTGAGCTCTGCCGAGCAACCTACCGCCGCCCGTGCCGCAAAGTATTGGGCAGTCAGGGCGAAGCCGAGCCCCGCGACGCCGAAGGCGACGAGCACGAGGCAGGCATGTAAAATATACCCCCTATCCCCCGTCGCCACGCCGATATCCACAACATTTGCGACGACGAGCGGGACAAGCAATTCCATCCCCGCCTCAAAGAGCTTAAAGAGGGGGGCAAGGATGCTTTCGGGCAGGTATCGCTTGAGGCAAGAGAAGAGATGGTTCACGGCAAGGCTCCGAAGTTAGAGGCGCACCGCAAAGAGGTACGCATAGTATCCCAAAAAGGAGAGGACGAAGATGGCTCCCGCGACCCGCCCCAAGTTCTTCTTCCCCGCAAGGGCGAGCACGAAGAGGAGCACGGCGGCGCCGAGGGCGACGAGGGCATCGATGAGGTTGGTGGCGATGGAGAAGGTGAGCGGGTAGAAGAGGGAGGAGACGCCCGCCACGAGCAGAATATTGAAGAGGTTGCTTCCAATGACGTTGCCCACCGCAATTTCCGTCTCCCCCTTGGAGGCGGCGACGACGGAGGTCACGAGTTCGGGAAGGGAGGTGCCGATGGCGACGACGGTGAGCCCGATGATATCCTCCCCGACGCCGAAGTATTCCGCGATGAAGCGGGCCCCATCCACTAAGAGGGTGCCACCGCCCACCACCATGCCGAGGCCGACGAGCGTTAAGATCACCAAAAACCACGTCTTTTGCTCCATGCGGCAAAGCCATGCGCCCACTTTCGTCCTCGGGGGCTTGTCCTCTTTCTCCTCTTCGGGGGGCGGGGCAGTCTTTCCCCGCTTGGCGAGGACGACGAGCGTCGTCATGTAGACAATAAAAATGAAGAGGAAGATGAGGCCGTCGTACCACGAGAGCGCCTGCCCCCATACGCCGAGGCCGACTAAGAGCGCCGAGGAGACGAGGAGGACGGGGATATCGAGGACGAGCGAAGATTTGTTGACGGGGAGCGGGTGCACGAGGGCGGAGATGCCGAGGATGAGCAGGATATTCGTGATGTTGCTCCCCACGACGTTGCCGATCGCGATATCGGTGGAGTGTTGGATGGCCGAAGTCACCGAGACGGCGAGCTCGGGCGCGCTCGTCCCGAAGGCGACGACGGTGAGCCCTACGACGAGGGCGGAGATGCCGCACTTCTTTGCAACGCCCGCGGCGCCGTCCACAAACCAATCCGCCCCCTTCACGAGGAGGACGAATCCTACAATTACCAAAATGATCCAAAGCGCCAACATGGTTTTCTCTCCATGGAGAGGGTACCACACCGTAAAAAAAAAGTCAAGCGGATACGCCCCCCGCCGCTCATTTCCGAACAATTCTCCGAATTTTTGAAAAGTTTGCCGTCTCAAAAAAATTTACGCTCCCGTATTGACTTTTTTTACGGGGAATGGTACAATATGGAAGTAGATTTTATTTTGAGGTATTTGTATGATCCAGTATACGCTCCGTTCGCTTGCGGCGGATGAACTCTCCTTCAAGGTCAACCCCATCCAGCCCACCCCCGATCAGAAGTTCGAAATCAAGCCCCTCTTCTCCCGCAGAATTCAATCTCCCAAGGAGAACCCGAATATCCAGATCGTCATTCTCGAATGCAAGATAGAGACGACGCCCGAATCCCCCAAGCCCTTCAACCTCATCGCCCGCTTCGTGGGTGTATTCGAAGTGCACAATATGGAGACGGAGGAGGATAGAAGGCTGTTTGCCATCAACGCCACCGAGACCATCTTCCCCTACCTCAGGGCTTCAGTAACCAACCTCACCGCAGACGCGATGATCAATCCGCTTACCCTGCCCGTCGTATCGGGCGCCACCCTCTTCCCCGAGGACCGCGCACCGCAGGGGACGTATAACTAAAGTTTTTAAGAGTTTTTAAGGCAATGAGGCGCCGCCCGCAAGTTGCGGGCGGCGCCTCATCTTTTGTTACGATCAAAGGTGACGTTCAAAGAAATCGAGGGGGGTATTCCACTTGCGCTCCCTGTTCTCCTTCTCGTTCAAGAATTCGTGGCGGGAGTTCTCGAAGAGCATGAGTTCCAAGTTCTTCATGCCCGCCTTGCGGTAGAACTCATAGAGCTTCCTCACGCCGTCGCCCATGTCGCCCACAGGGTCGTTTTGCCCCGAGACGAGGAGCACGGGAAGCTCCTTCGGGAGGGCATTTCGATACTTCTTCGTATAGAGATGGCGAAGCCCGCGGAAGAAATCGCGGTAGAAGCGGTTGGAGCAGGTGAAGCCCGAGAGGGGGTCGGCGGCGTAAGTTGCATTGTTTTCGGGGTCGTTGGAGAGCCACTGCCCATCCTCAAACTTCTTGGAGTACGCCCCGAAGGAGAGCTTCTCGATGAGCCTTGCGGGCTTCTTCGCCCCACCCATGCCCGAGACGAGGCTTCCGAGATACACTTCGAAGTCCTTCTTATGGTTGCTCCCCGCGATCACGGCTCCGTCGATGAGGTCCCCGTAAACAGCAAGATAGCTCTGGGTGAGGAAGGACCCGTACGAGAAGCCGAAGAGGAAATACTTGAGGCCGGGGTAACGAGATTTGTAGTACTTGGTGATCTCCCCCTCATCGTGTACGGTATCGCGGAACATGTCTCCGTCGCAATAGCCCAAGGTATCGGGGTCCGTCTTGCCGTGGCCGCGGTGGTCGTCTGCGACGACGACAAAGCCGTGTTCGTTGAGAAATTTTGCATAGGCGGCATAGCGCGCCGCATGCTCCGTCATGCCGTGCACGATTTGCACGACGCCCCGCGGGTCCTCTACTTCCGTCCACTCATAGACGAAGATGTTCTTGCCGTCAAAACTGCGAAATTCCATAATTTTTACTCCTTATATTGACCCATTCGGGCGTCATTCCTTGATGATCCCGTAACGGAGGAGGGTGTTGGAGAGGGTGGCGAAGCGGGCGGGAGAGAGGGTCTCGCCGCGGACATTCTCTGAAATTCCCGCCTCCGTAAGCGCCTCCCTCGCCCGATCGCGGGGGATACGGAAGGCATTCATCAGGTTGTTCTCGAGGGTCTTTCTGCGGGAGGAGAAGGCCGCCCGCACGGTATCGCGGTACGCTTTTTCACTCAACACGGGAAGCCGCCCTTCCTCAAAGCGGATGCGCACCACCGCCGAATCCACGTTGGGACGGGGGTAAAAGAGGGTCCGCGGGACCTTCCTCATGAGCTCACAGCTGCCCTTTAAGGCGATGGCGGCGGTTACGGCTCCGTACGCGGGCGTCCCCTCCTTGGCGGTAAAGCGCTCCGCGACCTCCTCCTGCACCATCACGGTGATGCCGCGGCACAGCTTGGCCTCCTCCACAAACCGCATCACGACGGGCGTCGTGATGTAATAGGGCAAATTTGCGACGACGACGTACTCCCCTATCTCCTCCTCGAGGGCGGCAAGGGGGTACTTTTCGAAGTCACGGAAGATGACTTCCACATTTTCACAGCCCGCGAGCGTCTCCGCGAGGACGGGCTGAAGGGCCGTATCGATCTCAAAGGATACCACCCGCCCCGCGGCCATGGAGAGGGCACGGGTGAGCGCCCCCGCCCCGGCGCCGATCTCGAGGACGGTGGTGTGTTTCTCTACGCCCGCATCCCGCACGATGGCGGAAAGGAGGTTGGCGTCTGTTAAAAAGTTCTGCCCGTACTGCTTCTTGAAGGCGAACCCGTATTTTTGGAGAATGCTTTGTTCCATCGCTACAGTGCAAGTTTGGGGAACAGCCGAAGGGCGTTCTCATTTATAGATTCCATGAGTTCCCCCATATCCATGTCCTTAACCAAAGCAAGTTTTTGCAAAATGACGGGGATGTTGGAGGGGGAATTTTTCTCCCCGCGGAAGGGGGAGAGGTAGGGGCTATCCGTCTCGGTGAGGATGCGCTCTAAGGGGCATGCCTGCACCGCCTCCACCGCCCGCCGCGCATTCTTGAAGCACACCACCCCTCCGAAGGAGAAGTATGCCCCGAGCTCAAAAAAGGCCTGCAAGTTTTCGGCGCCGTACGAATAGCAGTGCATCAGAAAGCCGTTGGAAAGTAACTTTTGATACTCCCGCAGGATGGAAAGGGTATCCGCACAGGCATCCCGTGAATGGATCTGAAGGGGCAGGCCGAGGCGGGAGGCAAGCTCGATCTGGGCAACGAACGCCGCCCGCTGTGCCTCCTTCTCCTCCGAGCCGTAGTGGTAGTCGAGGCCGATCTCCCCGATGGCCACGCACTTCCTTTCGGTTGCAAGCCGTAAAATTTGCGCTTCTGCGGCTTTATCGTAACGAAGGGCATCCGAAGGGTGGACGCCCGCCGCGAAGAAGCAGCCTTCATGCGCACGGGCAAACGCCGCATGCAATTGGGAATGGGGCACGGTATCGGAGGCGAGAATGACGGTATTTACCCCCGCCGCCCGTATTTTTTCCCATTCTGCGGGGAAATCGTACCCCTCTTCCGCAAAATGGGCATGGACATCGATCATCGCACCGTTGCCCCGCTCGCCGTCACCCGCTCGGGAGAGAGCAGGGAGAGGTTGCCGTTTGCATCCTCCGCACAGAGGATCATGCCCTCGGAGAGCACCCCGCACAGCTTGACGGGCTTTAAGTTGGTGACGACGACCACCCTCTTTCCCACCATCTCTTCGGGGGTGTAGAACTTGGCGATGCCCGAGACGACGGAGCGGAGCTCTTCACCGATTTTCACCGTCTCATGAAGCAGTTTTTCGCTCTTTGCGACCTTTTCACAGGCCACCACTTCCCCGATCCTGAGCTCCACCTTGGCAAAATCCTCGATGGAAATTTCGGGCTTCTTCTCGGGAACTTTGGGGTTATTTACGGGTTTTTGGGGCTTTGCTTCTGACTTCGAAACCTTCTTTACGAGGGCCTCAACTTCCGCGAGCTCCTTCTTGATGTCGATCCGCGGGAAGAGGGGCGGGGTGCGGAGCACGGGCGTCCCCTCCTTGAGGTAGCCGAAGCGCAGGGTCTCGAACCCCGCATGCTCGTCGCAGGAGAGGCTCTTCAAAATTTCGGAGGCGGCGCGGGGCAGGAAGGGCTTGAGGCTGACGGCTGCGATGCGCACGGCCTCTGCGAGGTTGTAGAGCACGGCGCCGAGCCGCGCCTTCTTTGCGGGGTCCTTGGCGAGGAGCCAAGGCGTCGTCTCGTCGATATACTTATTGGCACGGGAGACCAATTCAAAGATGTGAATGAGGGCATCGGGCGCATTGAGGGCATCCATGTCCGCGTTGACCCGCTCAAAAAGGGTATCGGCGAGCGCGATGAGCTCCCCATCCGTCCCCTCTTCTTCCCCCCTTGCGGGCAGGGCGCCGAAGTTCTGCACGATCATCGCCTGTGTGCGGGAGACGAGGTTGCCGAGGTCGTTGGCAAGGTCTGCATTGACGCGGTTTAGGAAGCGCTCGGTGGTGTATTCGCCGTCACTTCCGAAGGGAATTTCGCGGAGCAGGTAGTAGCGCACCGCATCCGCGCCGTACCGCTTGACGAGCTCGTACGGGTCGGTGAGCTCGGGGCGGGCGTTCTCCTTGCTCTTGGAGAGCTTCTCTCCCCCGATGAGCAGCCACCCGTGCCCGTAAATTTTTTCGGGAAGGGGTTCGCCGAGGGCCATCAGGATGGCGGGCCAAATGAGGGCGTGGAAGCGCACGATTTCCTTGCCCACCATGTGGAGATCCGCGGGGTAGTAGGTGCGATACAGCTTATCGTCCTCACTCCCGTAGCCGAGGGCGGAGATGTAGTTGAGCAGGGCGTCTACCCACACATAGGCGGTGTGCTTCTCATCGAAGGGAAGGGGCACCCCCCACTTCACCGAGGTGCGGGAGACCGAGAAATCCTGCAGCCCTGCCTTCAAGAAGTTATTTACCATCTCGTTGACGCGGGACTTGGGTTGAAGGAAATCGGGGTGCTCCTCGTAGAGCTTCTGAAGAGCTGGGGCATACTTGGAGAAGCGGAAGAAGTAGCTCTCCTCCTTCTGCAGGGTAACTTCCCTGCCGCAGTCGGGACACTTGCCGTCCTTTAATTGCGTCTCCGTCCAGAAGGCCTCGCACGGGGTGCAGTAGTAGCCGCTGTATTCGGATTTATAGATATCCCCGCTCTCGTAGAGCTTTTGATACACATGCTGTACGCAGGCCACGTGATCGGGATCGGTGGTGCGGATGAAGCGATCGTAGTTGACATCGAGCATCTCCCACATCTCCTTGAGGCGGGAGACGAGGGGATCGATGAACTCCTTCGGGGTGACGCCGCGTGCCGCCGCCGATTTCTCGACCTTTTGGCCGTGCTCGTCGGTGCCCGTGAGGAAGAATACGTCCTCCCCCTTCAGCTTGTGGAAGCGGGCGAGGGCATCGCAAATGACGGTGGTGTAGCAGTGGCCGATGTGCCAATTGCCGCTCGGGTAATAGATGGGCGTGGTGATGTAGTACTTCTTCATGACAACCTCACTTCAAACTTGTTCCTATTATACCGCATCCCGCCGCAAAAGTAAATTGATTTTGAAGAAGTTTGACGGCCGCAAGCGGGGAAGAAAAAGAAAAAGGGAGCCGAAGGGCCCCGTGAACCAATCAAATAGATGTACGCAGAATTGCGTAATCTATGTGGAAAAAAGGAGATGGGGGCAAACTTTCTCGGAGAAAATATCAAACGACCCGTTCAATTCGTTGCCTTTTTTATGCTTGTATGCTACAATTGTAAATGCGATATGACAAAATGAGTACATAGATTACGCAAATCTATGTACATACGAAGGAAGCACGAAGGGGAGAAAGCATGCAGTTTTCTACGTGGGATATCGTATCGATGTCGATAAGTTTCGTCGTCGGTGCACTGATGTTCTATCAAATCATCTACATCATCATCGGGCTGTTCGCAAAGGTCACCTATCCCGAGGCAAAAGAGGACCACACATACGGCATCATCATCTGTGCCCGCAACGAAGAGAAGGTGATCGGCCAGCTCATCGATAGCATCCATAAACAGCTCTACCCGCAAGAAAAGCTCCGCATCTTCGTGATCGCAGACAACTGCGACGAGGACGATAGAACGGCGGAAATTGCCCGCAGTTTGGGGTGTGACGTATTCGAACGGCAAGACCCCGACCATGTAGGCAAGAGCTTTGCCCTCGATTTCCTCTTTCACGGCATCACCGAGCAGTTCCCCGAATACGACCCCGATGCGTGGATCGTGTTCGATGCGGACAACCTCTTAGACCCGCACTACATCGCCGAGATGAACAAGTGCTTCGATGCAGGCAATAAAATCATCACCTCCTACCGCGATTCCAAAAACTTCGGCGCCTCCGTGTGGAGCATGGGTGCGGCCGTGCACTTCATCCGCGAATGCCGCTTCGTGCATGCGGCCCGCAGTAAGCTCAACGTCTCCACCCACGTCTCGGGAACGGGGTTCCTCGTGGCAAGCGACGTGCTCGATATCAAGAACGGGTGGAAGTATCGCCGCATGACGGAGGACTGCGAATTCTCCATCGACCAAATTGCCCACGGACAGCACATCGCCTATTGCGACAGCGCCATCTTCTACGATGAACAGCCCACGACGTACGCGCAGACCTTCCGCCAGCGCATGCGTTGGCAAAAGGGCGGATATCAGGTCGTGGGCGGATACACGGGCATCATGCTCAAACAGCTCTTCAAGACGGGCAAGTTTGCCCTCTACGATATGCTGATCTACACCACCATCTCCCTCATCATGTCCCTCTGGATCATCGTGAGCTTTTTGGTGGGCAACGTGATGGTAGGCATCAACGCCGCCGCAGACGGCGCCGCCGCCATAGCGATCGCCGTCATCATCAATGTAGCCGTCAGCCTCGTGGGGTACTACCTCGGGCTGTTCGTATACGGCTCCCTCGCGGTGATTCGGGATTGGAAGCGTATCCGTGCCCCCGGCAACAAGAAACTTGCCGCCATCTTCGCCTATCCCCTCTTCATGGTCTGCCTCATTCCCGTCGTATTCCTTTCCATCTTTACGAGAGTCAAGTGGAAGCCCATTCACCATAAGGATAGCATTACGATCGATGAGCTCTCCGCCAGGGGAACCCCCGCCTTGCGGGAGGAACATGCCGAGACGCACTAAGGGGCCCCTTCCCCATTCATAATGGATCATGCGAGTGCATAGAATTGGTTGATGAATGCCATCTTTGCACTCGTATTTCTTTTCTCCCTCCTCCTCTTTCTTCTGCGCGATCCCGATGGGTTCCTGCCCGCCATGCTCGCGGGGGCGGAGAAGGCGGGCGTGCTCTGCGTTTCGCTGCTTGCCGTATACTGTGTGTGGCTCGGCTTCTTCAAGGTATTGGAGCGGAGCGGCATTTCGGAGAAGCTGACGCGGGCGGCGTATCCGCTTGCAAGAAGGCTGTTCCGCACCAAAAACAGGGAGGCCCTCACCCCCGCGGTGGGCAATCTCTGCGCCAACCTCCTGGGGCTGCCGGGGGCGCCTACCCCCCTCGGCGTACGGGCTACGGCGGGCTTTCTGAAGGAGAACAACCGCTACGGCGCCTCCATGCTCTTCGTGCTCAATGCGACGAGCCTTCAGCTCCTCCCCACCACCGCCATTGCCCTCCGCCTTGCGGCGGGCTCCGTATCCCCCGCAGACATCTTCCTTCCTACCCTTCTTGCTACCCTCCTTTCAACCCTTTTGGGCGGGCTGCTCTGCGCCCTGCTCGTAAGGAAGTGAACTTCGTCTCCCTCCTCATCCCCCTCCTCTTCTTGGGGGTGTTTTTGTATGCACTCATACGGCGGATCAAGCTCTACGATTGCTTCACGGATGGGGTGAAGGAGGCGGTGCCCCTCATCCTCTCCCTCTTCCCCTACCTCGCCTCCATGCTCATCCTCTCCGAACTCTTTGAGGCAAGCGGCCTCGCGGAGGCGATCACCAAGCTGTTGCGACCCGCCTTCACCCTCTTCGGTATCCCCTCCGAGATCTCCCCCCTCGTGCTCATCAAGCCCTTTTCGGGGAGCGGGTCTACCGCCATTCTCTCCGAACTTTTAACGAAATACGGTGCGGATAGCTACATCGGGCGGTGTGCCTGTGTGGCATACGGCTCCTCTGAGACGGTGTTCTATATCTCTGCCGTGTACTTTGCGGGGCAGAAGAAAAAGCGCCTCGCCCTTCCCATTGCCATCTCCCTCGTTGCAAACTTCTTTGGAGTAGTTGCGGGGTGCTTTTTATGCAAATTTTTGTAACAGTAAACCCCCTCGAAACTTGCGCCTCGAGGGGGTTTACTATATGATAAGGGGGAAAAATTATGAGCTATCTTATCGGCACGGGGCCTTGCGACCTCGTTTGTGCCTCTATTATAGGATAATTCCTTTTTGATGTAAATGATTTTGCCGAATTTTGTCGAAAAAATTTTTTTCCAAGCGTTGCGTTCAGAGCGTGTTAATTTTTAACATTTTTACCCGCCGCGGTGAAAAATCCACCCGTTCCGCAAAGGCGAGCGCCACCGAATAGAGGAGCACGGGCCCGATGTTGAAGAAGTTGCAGTCGAGAAGGCTCGTGGAGACGAGGGCGAGCGTCACGAAGAAGCAGAAGCTCTTGAGAGGGGTCGGCCCCTTGAAGAAGAGGTATAAGGTATCGGCGCGGTGCACGAAGTAGGTGATGAGCCCGAATAGCCCGCAGGAGGCGAGAAGTTGGAAGATGGTGTCGTGCGCACGGGGCGGCATGAATCCCCCCACCGATTGGAAGGCGAAGCCGGGGGTATCGTAGAATCCCACCCCGAAGCAGGGCTCCCTTAAGAAGGCTTCGAAGCAGTTCTTGTAGATATCGAGCCGCCCGCTCGAATCGGTACCCGCCGCAATCACCGAGGCGAAGAGGGAGGCGATTTTCTCCCACAGGGCGAGGTAGGCGATGAGCGCACCCGTCAGTACACACAGGAATACGGCAACGTGCCCGCCGCAGTCCTTTCCCCCCTTGCGGAATACGAGGTAGCCCGCACAGGCGCAGAAGGTGACCGTTCCGAAGAGCATGCCGCCGCGGCTCTGGGTGAGCAGGGTGCAGAAGAAGAATATTACCATGAGCACCGTAAACTTCCATCCGTCCTTCTTGGTGGCCGCAAAATAGCAGGGGGCGGGGATGCACATCGCCATGATGCAAGCGACGTTGTTGTATACCCCCCAACCCGTAAACAGGAAGTTGCGGTTGACGCCTTCCTCCGTGAATACGCCCTCATGCGTATACATATCCGCAATTTGCAGGGCTACGATGAGCCCAAGCACAAGGAAGGCAAAGGGCAGGTAATCGCGCTCCACCTTCTCCCAATCCATGGTGAGCAGGAAGAAGAGGTAGAAGAAGAGCAGGGAGACGCACTGCACAAACCCGAAGAGAAAGCTCTTCGAAGAGAAGTTCCCGAGCCCGCCCAAGAGATAGGCAAGGGATAGAAAGAGCATGCCGCCGAGCATTTTCGGGTGCAGCCTTGCCCCTTTCAGAATGGAGAGCACGGCCCGCAGAAGGAGCAGGGCGACGCCGATGCCGAGCACGATGAAGAGCTCGATTTGAAACCACTTCTGATAGAAGAGGGATTCGGGCGCTTTGATGGGGTTGTGATCGTGCCCGACGCTGACGTAACCGAAGAGGACGATAGGCAGGGCGGGGCGGGAATCTTCGGAGACGAGAAGGCCCACCCCCATGAGTGCGATGAGAATGGGGTATACGGCGGCCTCATGGCCGAAGATCTCACTCCATGCGATGAGCACGGCGACGAGCCCCAAATACCACGGGGAGTGGTATAGCTCCGCCATTTTGGAAATCACGCGGTTTCCTTTGAAATTCGGAAAGAGCTGTTCGAGCATGCCTTTCTCCTTTTTTCGAGATGGTTTATAGATCCACGGCAAGGTCCCATTCCTTGCCCACCCTCGAGGGAGGAGCGGCACAATACTGTTCAACAGCGCAGTGCGCTGTGAACTGTGCCGCGACGGGAGCGCAGGCAGGCGCGACGGACCTTGTGGCGGTTCCTACCGCCGCAAGGGGGTGCCCCCGCAGGGGGCGGAAGGGGTGAATTCTAATTGGAACCACATTAGAAACACCCCCTCAGTCACCTTCGGTGACAGCTCCCCCTCAAGGGGGAGCCAAGTCATGCGTATCCCTCTATAGATCCACGGCGAAGGGGTAGAGTTCACTCTTGGAGACGCCGCGGTCCTTTGCCGCACACTTCAATGCCTCCTTCTTCTCGAGGCCCATCTCCATGTATGCCTTGATGTGTTCACGGGGGGTGAGCGCAAGGAGCGGGTTCTCCTCCTTCGCCCCCTCCACGAGGAGCACGCATTCGCCGCGCTTCTCCCCGTGATACCCCTCCGAGAGCATGAATTCAAGGCTCTCCTCATGGATCTTGGTGATCTCGCGCACGAGGCAAGCCCGCCGCTCCCCGAGCACTTCAAAGAGGACGGAAACGTAATCATCGATGTCCTGCGGGGCACAGTGAAAGATGAGCGTATCGCGGACATGGGTATACCGTTTTACCTCATCCCTCCGTTCTGAAGGCTTATCGGGAAGGAAGCCGACGAAGGTAAACTTGCCCGAAGGGAAGGCCGAGAGCACGAGGGCGCACACGAAGGCGCATGCCCCCGGGAGCACGGTAAACTTCTCCCCCGCCTCCTTCAAGAGCTTGGCAACTTCCCGCCCCGGGTCCGAGATGACGGGCATACCCGCATCGGATACGATGGCGATGCGCTTGCCCTCCTTAGACATCGCGATGATTTTTTCGGCCGCCTCCCGTTCATTGAACTTGTGGCAGGCGTAGAGCGGCTTTTTGATCTCGTAAGCGGTCAGCAGTTTTATGGTATGGCGGGTGTCCTCGCAGAAGACGGCATCGGCCGCCTTGAGCTCTTCGAGGGCGCGAAGGGTGATATCCTTGAGGTTCCCGATGGGGGTGGCGACGAATGAGATCATACATCCTCCCGGATGAGGGTGGGCAGGACATCGACGCCCGCCCTTCCCCCCTTTGTGGCGGCAACGAGGACGGCGTACGGCTTTCTGCCCGCCTTCCCCGCAAGAAATTGCAGTTTTTTGGGCTCCAAATTGTGGCTACTCAGGGCGCACAGCACTTCCGAGACGCGGTCTGCCCTGTGGATGAGGGCGAATCTTCCCCCGAATTTGAGGCAACGGGAAGCGGCCTCCGTAAGTTCGGGAAGGGTAAGCGTGAGCTCCTTGAAGCAGGGGGCGATGTGCTCCCCCGCCTTCTCGAAGCCGCCGCGCTCGTAGGGCGGGTTGCAGAGGATGAGCGAAAACTTCTCGGTATACTCTCCCCCGATCTCCTGTAGCTTCACATTCTCCACCCGAAAGACCTCCTCCAAACCGTTGAGGGCAACGCTTTTGGCGCTCAGCTCGGCAAGGTCTCTTTGCATTTCGAAGAGGGTTACCGACTTCACGCCCTCGTTTTCGGCATAGAAATTGAGGCCGACGATGCCGCTCCCCGAACAGAAATCGGCGACGACTTCCCCCTTCTTTGCCTTCAGGAAGCGGGAGAGGTGCACGGCATCCGAAGTGAAGCGGTACAGCGCACTATCCTGTATGATTTTGTAGCCCTTCGAGAGGGTATCCACAGTTTGCATAAAAAATACGATGAAAAGAGCGCGGTCCCCCGCGCTCCCTTCTCCCTTTTTGGTTACTCTGCTTTGATCGCTCCCGTAGGGCAGCCGTCTTCGCAGGCGCCGCAGTCGATGCAGACATCGGGGTCTACGACAAACTTCGAGTCACCCGCAGAGATCGCTCCGACGGGGCAGACATCCGCACATGCGCCGCAGGCTACGCATTCGTCCGTGATGGTATGAGCCATACTCCACCTCCATAAATTCTTACGGGTATTATAGCATATAAATTTTCATTCGTAAAGGTTTTTCGGCAAATTCAGCGATTATTCTTCGGGATTTTTATTGTCCTCCGCGTCCCCCTTGCCGAATTTGATTTCGGAGACGGGGTAATCGCGGTAAAACACCGCCCCTTCCTTCTCGATTTTTACCTTCACTTCCATCTTGAGCATGTTGACGGCGATCACCGCCCCCGTGCCTTCGGGCGTCTCCACCATGGCCCCGAGCTTGGGCACCTTCTTGCAGGCTTCGGCGTAGTACTCATTCTCGTAGCCGAGGCAGCACATCAGCCGCCCGCAAAGCCCGCTGATCTTGCCGGGATTGAGGGAGAGGCCCTGGTTTTTCGCCATCTTGATGGAGACTTTCTGGAATTCGGGCATGCACCCCGCACAGCACACTTCCCTGCCGCACGGAGCAACCCCGCCCAAGATCTTGGCCTCATCGCGGCTCCCCACCTGCTTGAGTTCGATGCGGATACGGAATACGGAGGCAAGGTCCTTTACAAGTTCGCGGAAATCCACCCGTCCGTCTGCCGTAAACGTGAAAATTACCTTATTGCCGTCGAAGGTGAATTCGCACCCGATGAGCTTCATTTGAAGGCCGCGGGCCGCTATTTTCTCCTTGCAAATTTTCATGGCCTCGGGGCGGCGTGCCTCGTTCTTTGCCACAATTTCCTCGTCCTCGGGGGTGGCAATGCGGACGACGGGCTTCAAGGGAGGCGTGATGGCCTCCTCGGGCACTTCCTTTTCGGGGAGCACCACAGAGCCGTATTCGAGGCCGCGGGCCGTCTCCACAATCACATGGTTCCCCCGCTTCAAGGTGAGCCCGCCCGAAGTGAAATAGTAGGGCTTGGGATTGCCCTTGAATTTGATTACGACAACGTTTGCCATCTTGCTTTCTCCTCCCGGATCCGGACGGCGAAACTTAGAAGCGCCTGCCCGAAATTCGCATTGAACTGTATCTCCCGCTCCGCATCGGCGACGAATCCGATGCCCGCTATGAGGGCGCCTGCGGGGTATTCCAAAGAAATGTTGTTGAGATTTTGCCCCCGCCTTGCGCAGTACTTCTCCTGCCCCACGGAGAGGAAAAGGGCATCGCGGAGCACCAAGCGGAGGGCGGAAAGGTAGGGCTTCTTCTCCTTCACGTCCCCCAAACTGCGGCAGAGCGCCTCGGGGCTCGGGGTGAGAAGTAACTCCTCCGCCGCCGAAAATTCGGTTCCGCCGTCTGAGAGCAGGGCCTCCGCCACCGAATACAGCCCGCCGCTCGCCGCCGCTGCCTCCTTCAAATCGGGAAGTTTTTCATACTGACGGCGAAGGGCCGCGTACACCTCCTCCTCCGAAAAGGGGGGCACGGAGAGCTTCTTGGCACGGGAGAGCACCGTTGCGAGCAGGGCATGCTCATCCGCCGCCCCGAGCAGGAAAAAGACGCCCGCGGGGGGTTCTTCCAAGAGCTTCAAAAGTTTATTCTGTACGAGCGGCGTCGCAGAGCCGAAATCGTCGAGGACGAAGAGCTTCTTCTGCCCCTCGACGGGGCGGAGCATACTCTCCTCCACGATGGAGGCCGCAAGGTCTGCCGTATACTTCTCCCCCTTGGGCGGGAAGAAGAGGCAATCCGAAAAGCTCTCCTCCTCCAACAGCCGCGCCACGCGCCCGCCCTCCTCTGCCCCGAAGAACGCCTTTGCGCACTCCAAAAGCAGTGCCCGAAGGTATACGGCATCGGGGAAGAGCACGAGCGTGGTATGCGCCGTGCTCCCCTCTTCGGCATCCCTGAGATACAGCCGATATGCGGTTGTGGTACGCAAGAGCTGCTTCACGGTTCCTCCGAATAGATGGGAATTGCGCCTGCGGGGGCGCTCTTTTCTACGATACCCCGCTCCAACGTTTTGAGCATGGCCCCGAGGCGGGAGAGGTCCTCCTCCCGCGTCTTGGGGGAGAGGTAAAACATGAGGTAGTTGCCGTCGTTGAATTCGGGGTACACCTCCGCCCGCTCCAAGGCAGCTTGTGCAACGCCGCAGTTTTTCCCGAAGGGGACGACGAGCTTGCTCCAATCGTCATTTTTGAGCAGGGAAAATTCCCTCTTAAATGCCTCCGCCGCCCGCTCGATCTCGAGATTCCGCGGGTATTTTACGGCATACTCCACGCTCGCGAGGATGGGATAGGAGGGGGAGGTGGTGCGGAAATATTTCACGGAGCCAAAGAGTTGGTCTGCCCACTTGCCCTTCGCCGAGACGACTGCCCCCTGCGTGAGGGCGGGAAGGGATTTGTGCACCCCGTCCACCCATAGATCGGCGAAGCGCCCCGCGTAATTCCCGCAAAAGTGGAGATGGGAGCCGTGTGCCCCGTCGATGAGGAGGGGCTTCTCCCCCGCAAGCCGCCTCGCTTCTAAAAGGTTGGGCAAAAATCCGTAGTAATCGGGGGAGGTGAGAAGGAGGGCATCGGCCCGCTTTAGGGCGTTCGCCATCTCCTCTACAGAGGGTTGAAGCGGGATGCCGTATTCCACCTCCTGGTGCATGCAGACGGGGGTGAGCCCCATGAGTTTGCACCCGCGGAACACGCTCGGGTGAGCGTATTTTGGCACCGCAACCGCGGACATGCCCCCCACCTTTATCGTGTATAGCATGGAATACACGCCCGAAGTGCTCCCATCCGTCAGGAGGAAGGAGCGGTCTGCCCCCAAGATTTGGGCGACGTCCTCCTCCGCTTGCTTCAATACGCCCATTGGAGAGGCGAGATTATCCGAATAGGAGAGCTCTGTGATGTCCGCCCCCGCATGCTTGTGCCCGGGGGTATGGAAGGAGAGGTGCTCCGCGCTCTGCAAGCGGAGCATGTCTGCAATGTGCAGCTTCATTTGTACGCCTCGATGAGGTAGCGCAAGAAGGAAACCGTCTCGTATTCGAGGTCGCCCCGCCGATCCCCGTTGTTGTAGAGGAGCATGTTGAGCTGCTCTGCGGAGCGCGTCTTATCCTCGAGGACGTAGTAGTAGAGGCTTGAAATGCGGGAAAGCCTGCCCACCTTGATGCCGACGCCGTACTCCCCGATGAGCTCTCCCGCATCATCGGTTACGGTGACGGTCGTGACGGAGAGGAGAGGCTCTCCCGTTTCATCGGGTTCAAAGGCGGAAAGCACCACCTTCAAATCGTCCCGAAGGCTCAATAAACGCTCCTTTTCGAGGGCGACGCCCTCCTTTTTCTGCGCTTCCGTCTTGAAGCGCTTATCTTTTCCGTTTCTATTGTAGAAGCACTGCTCGGCGCGGGCTTCATCGAGGGTGCCGTTTTCCCAATCTTCGCCGAAGAATTGTTTGACGTAGGCGACGGCGCCCTTGAAGTAATCCTCCACTTCGAGCACCATTTCGAGGTGCCAACCCTCGGGATCCCGAATGACGTACCCCTTGATGGTGCGCCGAAGCCCGTTCTCGTATTCGAGCGGGTCCTCGCCCTCGGGAGCGTAGTCGGCGATGAACAGCACATTCCCCTGCCCCGCCGCTCTCCTCGCGTTGAGCGCCGCGTAGCCGTACCGCTCATCCTCAAAACTTGTGGCGTTTACGGAGAGAATTTCGTACGAAAAGACATCTCCCCCTTCGAGCGTCGTGGCAAGTTCGGTGAGCCCTTCTCCGCGGACGACGCCGGGGTGGCCATAGATCTCGAATTCCTGATACCGTGCCGGGCGGGTGCCCACCGTGGTAAAGAACACGAGGAGTGCGCCCGCTGCGAAGATGATGGCAAGCAGGATCTTGAGCCAATCGTAGGAGAGCAGGTTGGCGAGTCTCGATTTTGTGATCCGAGCGTCCACGGTGCTTATGCTTCCTTATTTCTTGGGTTTCATCGTCGGGAACAGGAGGACGTCGCGGATGCTCGGGCTATCCGTGAGCAGCATCACGAGGCGGTCCACCCCGAGCCCCAAGCCGCCCGTGGGGGGCATGCCGTGCTCGAGGGCATCCAAGAAGTCCTCGTCTACCTCCGCATTCGCGCCCGCCGCCCGCTTCTTCTGCGCCTGTTCTTCCATGCGGCGGCGCTGGTCTACGGGGTCGTTGAGTTCGGAGAAGGCATTGCCCATCTCCATGCCCATCATGAAGTACTCAAACCGTTCGGTCATGGTGGGGTCGTCGGGCTTCCGCTTGGCGAGCGGGGAGATCTCGACGGGGTATTCGTAGATGAAGGTGGGCTGAATGAGCTTGTCCTCCACATAGGCATCGAAGAAGGCGGCAAGGATATGGCCCTTGGTCGTCTTGCCCTTCTCGAGCTCTACGTTGTGCGCTTTGGCGAGCAGCTGTGCCTCTTCGTCCGAATGTACATCGTTAAAATCCACCCCCGCATACTTCTTTACGGCCTCCGTCATGGTCAGCTTTTCGAAGTGGGTGAAGTCGAGCTCGGTCCCCTGATAGGAAATCTTTAAGGTGCCGCACGTCCTTTGGGCAACGAACTTGTAGAGCTCTTCCACGAGGTCCATCACGGCATGGTAATCCACATACGCCTGATAGATCTCGACGGTGGTAAACTCGGGATTGTGCTTGGAATCCATGCCCTCGTTGCGGAAGATGCGGCCCATTTCGTATACCTTTTCGAAGCCGCCCACGATGAGCCGCTTCAAGTAGAGCTCCGTCTCGATGCGAAGGTACATATCGAGGTCGAGGGCGTTGTGATGGGTCTTGAAGGGGCGGGCGTCCGCACCTATTTCGAGGGGCAGAAGGATGGGCGTCTCAGCTTCGATGAAGCCCCGTCCGTCCAAAAATTCGCGGATGGCGCGCACGATCGCGGCCCGCTTGTAGAAGGTATCCCGCGACTCCTGGTTGACGATGAGGTCCACATGGCGGAGGCGGTACTTCGCATCCATGTTGCGGAGGCCGTTGTACTTCTCGGGCAGGGGGGTGAGCGCCTTGGAGAGCATGACAAGTTTCGTTGCATGCACGGAGATCTCCCCCGTCTGCGTACGGAATACAAAGCCCGTAACGCCTACGATGTCCCCGATGTCGAAGTCCTTCTTGTAGGCAGCGTACACATCCTCGCCGACGTCCTGCCGCGTCACATAGATCTGGAGCTGGCCGTCCCGATCCGAGATATGCGAGAAGGATGCCTTGCCCATGATGCGGCGGGACATCAATCTTCCCGCAACGGTTACCGTCTTGCCCTCGTACTCCGCATATTGTTCCTTGATACACTTGGAACCCGCGTCCACGGGGAAGGAAGTGATGCGGTAGGGATCGTGCCCCTCCGCGCGGAGCTTTTCAAGTTTTTCGAGGCGGATGCGCTCCTGCTCTGCAAGCTGCTGTTCGGAGAGCTCCGCTTGAACGTTTTCTTCCATACAAGTTCCTTTAATCGATCTTGAGAATTTTTAAGGTATATTCCCCGTCCGGTGCCTTCACGGTGACGGTATCGCCCTTCTTGTGGCGAAGGAGCGCCGCGCCCACGGGGGATTCGTTGGAGATGATGTTCTCCATCGCGTTGACTTCGGTGGTCCCCTTGATGGTATACGTCGCCTCCTCTTCGAATTCTTCATCGTATACGGTGACGACGGAGCCGATGTGCACGGCGGTGTTGTCGTCGTTGTCGGAGATGATCACCGCATTCTTGATGTTGTAATCGAGCTCTGCGATCTCGCCCTCGTTGGCGGCCTGCTCGTTGCGGGCGGCGTCGTACTCCGCATTCTCGGAGAGGTCGCCGTGGCTGCGCGCTTCCTGAATGCGCGCTACGATCTCGGCACGCTTTACTTTGGTGAGATAATCGAGCTTCTTTACCGCTTCATCGTAACCCTCTTGCGTCATGAAAACCTTGTCTGCCATGTTCCTTTTGCGCCCCGCGGGGCGCGGTACCTCCTATAAAGACGACCGTGGCGAATGACACCACGGTTCGTTTTTCCCTATTATACGCCATGCGCGCGCGTTTGTCAACTTTCTTTTATCGGCGCGGCGCAATTTCGTTGCAATTTGCGCACGTTTTCTGTATAATGAAGGTATGTTTCGGATTTGGGCAAAAGTCTATCATGATGAGCACATCGAAAAACAGCTCACCTTTGAGCGGGAGGAGAAGTTTTCGTATGACGACTTCTTTTCCTATCTTGCGGAGATTTGCGATGGGTTGGATATCCCCACGCCCGTCCTCTTAAAGACGCATCTCTTCAACTACGCCAAATTCCGCCATGTGGTATTCCGCCCGCGGGATTTCATCGAACCCGTGGATTTCCAAAAACTCGTCCTCGAGAATATTTCATAAATCGTAGCCTTGTCATTTCGAGCTTGCCGAGAAATCTCAGTCTCGGCTCCCCCTTGAGGGGGAGCTCCGCCCGCAGGGCGGTGAGGGGGTGTTCTCTCTCAACTGCGCTCAACATGACTCTCTCCCCCCCGTCAGGAGAGAAACTTCAACGGCTTAAAGGCGAGGACCCAAAAGAGGAGCCAGGCCGCGGCGACCCCCGCAAGGGATAAAAGGGCGCGGTATAAATACAAATTCCCCGCCGTCACAAAAAGGAGCAAGTCAAATCCCGAGAGGGCGTATACCGCCGCCCCCGCCCCGTAAACAATCAAGATCCCCAAACAGAGGTAAGTGGTGAGTTTCATGGGGACAGTATGCGGAAATTTTTGGTTTTTATCGAAAAACGCTTGCACATTTCGGGCAAGTATTGTATGATAGCTTACGGAAGGTTTTCGGCCAACACTTCCGAATAAAAAAACCGAGGTAATTTCATGAAACAATTCTTCACCACCAAGCGCATCTGCCGTGCGGGGATCATTGCCGCACTGTACGTTGCGCTTACTTGTTCCTTCGGCATGATCAGCTACGTCGGAATTTTACAGTTCCGCCCCGCCGAAGCGCTCTGCATCCTCCCGCTCTTCTTCCCCGAAGCCGTGCCCGCCCTGTGGATCGGCTGCATGCTCGCAAATCTCTTCTCCCTGTACGGCGTCGCGGATATCTTTATGGGGTCTGCGGTAACCCTCGTGGCGGGGCTTCTTACATGGCTCATCGGCAAGCTCTTCCGTGAACAGGATGCAAAAGCCCCCACCCATGTCTTGAGAATGGCGCTCGGAGGGCTCTTCCCCGTCCTCTTAAACGCCCTCCTCATTCCCATCCTCATCGTCTACATCGGGGGCTTCTTCGAAGGCTTTGAGACGGCGCTTGCCGCGTATACATGGAACTTTGTATCCCTCCTCGTCTCCCAGAGCCTCTGGATCTACGGCCTCGGCACCCCCCTCTACTGCTTTATCTATAAGATGCGGAAGAAGGGCATCTCCGCCTTTTCGGATCGCCGCCCCGCCGCCAACCCCCTTCCCCCCGCTTAAAGCGAAAGACCGCGTTGCCCCATGGGCGGCGCTGTTTTAATATTTCACAAGGAGAAGTTCGATGAGAAAGACAAAAAGACCGCTTGCCCTGCTCCTGATGTTGGCCCTCTCGGTGGCATTTACGGGCATGCTCGGTGCCTGCAACAAGGAGAAGGAACACGTCTGCGCACACGTCTGCCCCACCTGCCACAAGTGCACCGATCTCGATTGCACCGATGAAGTGTGCAAGGAGAAGTGTGCGGGGCATACCACTCCCGAGGAGCCCGAAGAACCCTTCGAAGGCACCCTCTTCGGCGTGGAAGTCGGGCATGCGGGCACTTCCGCGGATCCGCTTCCCGTAAGCGATGCCCTGAAAATTGCCGCAAAGCAGGATTACCAGAAGGGCGTAACCGAGAAAAAGGTCTATGTGAAGGGGGTCGTGAGCAGCGTCGATACCTCAACGGGCCACTTCAATTTCTACATCGATGAGGGCACCGATTCCATCTATTGTTACGGTCTCTATAACCGTGAAAACAAGGAATACGGCACCGCGGACGGCCTCTTGGGGCTGAACGGCACCCCGCAGAAGAACGATACAGTGGTGCTGTATTCGAACATCTCCAACTATTTCGGCACCTACGAGTTGACGAACTCCGAGCTCGTCTCCGTCACGGAGGGGGTGCACGAGGAGCAGACGCAGACCTCCTTCAACCCGCATGAGCTGACTTGGATCACCGATAAGAGTGCGCTTACGGACGGCACCTACCTCGTGGGCGGGTATTGGAATTCGAACTACGACCTGATGGGGCACTCCCTTTCGTCCACTAAAATTGTCGGGACCGAGATCACGGCGGAGGTCACCTCCCTCAATTTGGAGGATTACACCTACTACATCCACGTCGTCGGAAACAAAATTTCCTTAAAGAACACTTCGAATAATAAGTACGTAGGGTACACGGGGAATTCCACCAACCTCGAATGGTCTAACGAAGAAGTATTTTGGGAACTCTCGGATGGCGATTTGGAAGCGAATGCACCTATTCGGGCAATCTACGAGGGAACATCGAGGAAACTCCAAAGCAGGCCGAAGGACGGGCAATTCGGCGCATATTCGGATAATAAGCAGAGCTCCGATTTGACGTTTGCAAAGGTAGACTGAGCGAAGCTCCGATCCATGTTACAAACAAACAAAAGACAGCGGGGGCTCCCTGCTGTCTTTCATATTTCCAATCAGAATGCGGACATGGTGCCCGCATTTTTGTTACCAATCCTGTTTTTTGAGGGATTTATCCTTGACGTCGTCGTAAAATTCAAAATACTGTGCCTTCCATTCGTAGGGGGAGAGCGGATGCTCCTCTCCGCGCGCATAGGCGACGTATTCCTCGAGCTCCTCGGGCGTAAAATCGCCCTCCGAGAACTCCTCAAACGCCGAAAAATACTTCATGAGCTCAAGCCGTGATACCATGTCTGAAAGACCCCCATTGAAAAAGTTTTCCACATATCCACAATTTTATTGTGGATAACTCACCCAAGCGGGCGAATTGCATTGAGTTCGGGGCGGTATTCGTAGCCCGCCTCCCGAATTTTCTCCACAATTTCCCCTTCATCGAGCTCTAAATCCTCACAGAGCTCCGAAAGGCTCCCGTAATCATCCCGCAGTTTCATATTGAGATAGCTTACGAGCATGTCCCCGTCCTCAAAAATCATAGCCGCCCTCCTGCTATAGTATACCACACCCGCCTCGAAAAAGCAAGCGTTGTACTTTTTTAACAAATTTTTAGAATTTGTATGAAAACACTTGACAAACATGTTGTAAAGTTTTATAATAAATTATAAGATATAGGAGAAAATTATGGGTGAAAATGACATTTTACAGGAAGATATGATCGTTTCATGGGTCCGCCTTACGGGGATCCTCAAGAATACCCGCCTGACGAAGGGCATGATCTACAATGAAGCCATCGTCATGCTCATCGTCCACCGCCGCTATTTGGAGGATGGCGAGGGCGTGGTATCCTTCAAGGAGATCGTCGGGGAGACGCGCATGCTCAAGTCGCTCGTCAACCGCACGATCAGCTCCCTCGTGGATAAGGGCTTTTTGGAGCGTTACGACGGCGCAACGGACCGCCGCACCACCTTCGTGCGGTTGGTACCCGAGAAGCTCCCCGAGTACCTTGCCGTCCACGCGCGGACGCTCAAGCTCGTGAGCCGTATCCTCGAAGTGGTTGGAGAGGAGGATGCGCAGGCCTTCGTACACATCTCCGAAAAGATCTCGGCTGCCTTCCCGCCCGATTTGTAATTATTTTCATTTGTACTTACGGCTCCCGCTCCGCGGGAGCTGTTTTTAACATTCCTATATGAGTAGGCGGGATGACAGAGAGCGTGTCATGTCGAGCGTAGCCGAGACATCTCGAGCTTCTAAATGTGTCATACTGAGCGGAGGCACGAAGTGCCGAAGTCGAAGTATCACCGCATTCATAAAAATAATGTGATACTTCAACTCCGCTTCGCTCCGTTCAGTATGACGATTAGAAGCCTCCCTCTCCTCAGCTCCTTCGGAGCTTCGAGATGAGGAGAGGGGATAGCGTGGCGGATTTGAAGCGGCAATCAGTATAGCTGATTAGAAGTGGCGGACAGTATGATGGATTAGAGAAAGAAAAGCACCCGAAAGGGTGCTTTTCCGTGTCTGAAAGGTGGCAACTACCTATCCTCCCGGGTCGTTAGACCGAGTACTTTCGGCGTAAGAGAGCTTAACTTCTGTGTTCGGGATGGGAACAGGTGGATCCTCTCTGCTA
>CANQMQ010000008.1 GCA_947625025.1 uncultured Clostridia bacterium | reverse complement strand
ATCGTCGTCGCGGAAGGGAACAACCGCAACCGCCGTTATCGGTTAAAGTCATAAAAAATTCTACGAAAAGGCACACCTGCGGGTGCGCCTTTTGAGACTGAATGGCTTGCACGATATCTCTTCCTAAATTTGATATTTCGCATTGTTTGCGCAATAAGTATAGCAAAGAAATGTTTGAAAACCAAGCAGTGGAACGGATACTTCAAAAATTTGGCACATAAATCCCGCCTTGCTATGAAGTTGTATTATTCATGGCGTAAAGGAAGTCAATTATTATGAGATCCGAGATCATTATCTCAAACATTACGGCTATTTTGAGATAAACTGATGCTATTTTACGGCACTTGTGATATAATCAAGGTATGAGCGTCATTTACAAGCCCACGGGCATGGCGCGGGAGTACAGCCCGTATGCCCTCAATCTCTACATCGGTTGTAGCCATCACTGCAAATATTGCTACGCGCCGCATACGCTGCAACGGGCGGAAGATGCCTATTTCGGCAAACCCGCGCCCAGAAAAGATGTTCTGAAGCTCCTCGAAAAGGACCTTCAAAAAAACGTCTACCATGAGCAAATTTTGCTCTCCTTTATCGGCGATGTTTACTGCGACAACGCAGACGACTGCGCCACGACACGGGTAGCGCTTGAGCTCTTAGGGGCATACCATGCCCCGGTTGCGGTGCTCTCCAAGGGCGGGGAGAAGATGCTCCGCGACCTCGATGTTTTTAAGACGTTTGAGAATAGAATTGCCGTCGGAACAACGCTGACCTTTCTCGATGAAGAAAAGAGCAGGGCATGGGAACCGTATGCGAGTTCCCCCCGAGAGCGGCTCGAAACGCTGAAAATTCTGCATGAGAACGGCATCAAGACCTTTGCGAGCTTCGAGCCGACCATCGAACCCGCAGAGAGCTTAAAGCTTATTGAAAGGACGCTTCAGGAAAACAGCGTCGATCACTATAAGATCGGCAAGATCAACCATTACAAAGACGCGGATAAGTGGCAAAATTGGCGGCAATACCTCATCGATTGCATTGCACTTTTGCGCCCCGCGGGGAAAGAAGTGTACTATAAATACTGCCTTCGCCGGCTTGCGCCCGATGTTCCCCTCACCCGCGAAGAGAAAAACCCCGATGCTTACATCGTCAGGGCATAGGGGTGCTGCGGGTAACCGCATAAGCCCCCTTTCTCCATTGACAAGCGCCGTCGGCTTTGATATAATAACGATACAGGAGCGCGTAAATCGTTAAAGAGAAAAAGCAAATCGGGGGCAGGGGAGAAAAAATGGCTGCCGTGGGGGAATCAACAAAATGGACGAAATGGAAAAAATGGATAAGCAAAGTTTCGAGCGCATGATCGCGGCGTACGAGCGGGATCCGCAAATGATGGCCTATGAAATCGACGGGCACTATCTCGATGGCGATGTGGAAGGGGTCGGGAAAGATTCAGACCTCGCCCTTCAATGGTATCACCGTGTTCTCGAGGCCCCGCAGGTGGTGCCGCATTACTTCGATTACCCCGCCCTCGCCCTCTTCCAAATCGGGCGGGTCTACTTCGAGCGCGGGGAGTATGAGACGGCCGTGCAGTATCTCATGCAGAGCAGTGCGGAGCCCTCCGATCAGGTCTCCCTGCTCGCCCGCTGCTATCTCCAAGGGCTCGGCGTGCCGCAGGACGTCGCCAAGGGCGAAGAACTTTTGGAGCACGGGCGGTGCATCTCCGTTGCCTATCTTGCGGGGCTGTACGAACGCGGCGAGCTCCTCCCGAAGGATGAGAAACGGGCGGCGGCGCTGTATGTGAAGGCCTTCCGAATGGCGGTTGATGGAGACAGCGAGGTAGATTTTTTTGCTGTCTTTGATAAGGTTGACGAGATCGCGGATGGCGGAAATTTGGAGGCACAGGTCGCCCTCGGCACCTATTTCCTCACGAAGCCCGACAGTATGTGGTGCTGCACCGCCGTTACGAAGGCGCAGAACAATTGGCCGTGCGGCGCCTATTGGATGCTCCGCGCCCACGAACATGGGTACACCGAGGCAGAAAATGCCCTAACCATGTTCGAGGAGGAGGGTTACGATGCGGGCACCGCCCAAAGGAGTGCGGCCGTGTATGCACGGGAGCGCAAGCTCCGCCGCGGGCTCGACGCCGCAACCTGTGCAAGGGCGGAGGCCTATCTCAAGGGCTACGGTCCCCGCTATTTGAATGAGGAAGAAGTCGTGCCGCAGGCAGCAGAGCTCGGCAACGCCGAGGCCCAATTTGCGATGGCGAAGGCCGCCTTCTCCCGTGAGGACACAGTGCGGGGCATCGACTTCATGACAAGGGCGGCGCGGCAGGGCCACGAGGGTGCATGCGCGGCCCTCAGAGAGCGCGGGATCCCCTTGGAGGACCCGCCCCTCCCCATTCCCCCCGAGGGCGAGCTGCCCGAAGCGGCACAGCAGGGGCTGTGGTACAGGCGCACCGTCTTTGTAGGGGGCAACAGGCGGGTGCGGCGCATTTGTTTTGCGACGGGATACATGGGCCACGGCGGCTCCAACAATTCCCCCTACGAGGACGATAAGACATGGTCGATCCGCCCCGAGGAGATGGACGGACAGCCGCCCTATGAAGTATTCGGATTACGGCTTACGGCCGTCGTCAACGACATCGCCTACTTCGTGCGGGGAACGCATATTTACAAGGTCACCTTCGGACATGGGTATGCCGATTCCTATGAAGTGACATATGATACCTACCAAAGAAACAGCATCCGCCTCTCCGATGAGGAGTAGAGAATGAGGTGGTTCTGATTAGAATACACCCCCTTCCCCTCACTTCGTTCGGGATGAGGGTGTGGAGGGGGCACCCCTCCCCTACCCCCCTCCTCATCTCGACGCTCCGAAGGAGCGGAGGAGAGGTGAGAAAAGAGTAAAAAAAAGACTTCCCGAGGGAAGTCTTTTTTTGGTTCAGCTTTTCAGCTATTCAGCTTTTGGGCTTTTTGGATTGGGGTGTGCGTTACGCATCCTTGCGGGGCAGGAGCGCGGCGGGCGTAGCAGCAGGAACGACGCTGTAGAAGTCAATCGAAGCAATGCTGATGTACCTGTTCTTGCTTGTATCCGAAATCGTTAAGTTGACAACGATTTGGTAGAAGCAGTTCGTCCAATCTTCACCCGCGGGAGCCGTGACTGTGAACTCCCCATTCGCAGTATAAGTGATGGAATGCGTATATGTCGCTGTAGCACCTGCAACCGTAGGATCGCTCTTGTAAATCTTAAGAGTGACGCTATTTACCGTTACATACGCGACACCACTATTGTTACTGCCGCTATCTTCACCAAACTTGATGACTAACTTGGTAATCTTTCCCGTGACGGCAGTTTTACCGGTGATTTTGCGGTCTTGATTGGTAAGGCTCTTGCCGCCTAAACGCCACGGGTTCCCCGCGCCGGCGTTAGCATTGCCTTCGACATTCCACTTCACACCGTCGATGGTAACATCACTGTTGCCGCCATAGCTATTATTGGAGCCGGTAACTAATCCATCAACCGTATAGCTGACATACTCATCACCGGGCTTTAAGGCGGCCTTCAAGGTAATCGTCACATCTTTGGTGGCAGACTTCGCATCGGCACCCGTGCCAACGGTTACGGTTACCGTCAAGGTAACATCAACCGTACCTTCAGTGGGCAGGGTGTTGATCTTGAGCGTGTTGTTCTCTACCGTAACATTGTTGCTCGTACCCTTCACCGCCCATGCGATGGTAGGCGTGTGCCAATCGGAAGTAGGAAGCGCGATGCCCGTAGTGTCAACTTTATCAAACACCGACTTCGTAAGCGCTAAGGATTCAAGCACTTCGTCAGCCATCTCTTGGTTGGTGAGCGTCTTAGGCGTCCACTTCGAGAGCGTAGGATATACGCTTTCCGAAGAGTAAACGGTCGTAGTGCCATGCTTATAGCTTTCCAGGAAACCATAGACAACTACTTCATCGCCAACATGGAGCGGGTTCGTCTTACCGTTCGTGTTGTCGTTGATCTTCTTCATGACGGTATTATCGTAGTACAGGAAGGAGACCTTTAAGGTTACAGTGTCGCCGCTCTTATCGGCAATAATGACGTCTTTAAGACCATTGATGGCGCCTTTGTACTCATTATAGGTACCCTTATCGGTGACAACGCCTTTGATGTGGACCTGCAAAGGAGAATCACCGGTACCCTGCCAATAAACGGCGTCTTTCGTGCTTTGAGCAGCCTCAATTTGAGGAGCAAGAATCTTAACGTCTGCCACGCTATAGGGGCTCTGCTCGGTTCCATCGCCATCAAAGTCCTTGACTTTCATGACGACATCCCGCGAGGAAGTCGTATCGTTGACTTTCACGCTTACCGTGAGGGTGACTTGCTGCGTTCCCGTAGCAGGAACCTTCTTGATCTTGAGCGTTGAGCCCGTGAGTTCGAAGTACTCTGCATTCGCGGTCTTCACCGTCCAGGTGACGACTGCATTGTACTGCTTCGTCGTAGGAAGAGAAATATCTCCCGTTTTGGCAAATGTATCTTCGGAGGGAATCATCTTCCCAAGAAGTTCATCAGCCCAATCCTTATCGGTAGCTTCCTTCATTTCGCCGAAATATGCTGCATAGTTGCCATCGCCCAAACGATCAAGCGTGCTTGCAGAAATGGTGTTGAAGGTGCTATAGGTTCCAAGATAGTAGGTATCGCTACCAACGGTGAACGTGAATACCTTGTGCTCTGCATTCCACTTCCAAACGGAGGTTGCAGCAGCAACATAGCTGATTCTGTGGTTACTGTTGAGTTCAAGGAACTTGCCAACGTTGTCCTTCGCGGCCGATTCGGGAGCGGACTTCAACTTGATCGTCCAACCGTCCGTACCGGAAGCGGTAAGCGTATAGATAGCTGCCTTCGCATAATCCGTAACCGTTGCGCCGAAGTCGCCACTGCTATTGGTGGAAATTGCACCCGAGGAATACAGCCACTGGTCAAGTGTACCCTGATAGAGCCCTAATCTATAATCGCCTGCCGCGGCAGCATTGATGCCCTTATAGGCGAGCTTAGGAACTGCGGGGACGGTGACCTTCAACTCGACGGTGGAGCTATCGGTGCCGAGCGTGATGGTCGCCTCGAGGGTGAGTTTGGTTTCCTCTACAGGGAGATACGCGATGGAAAGGGTGTGGCCATCCTTGATCGTAGCCCATTCGGGAACGGTCGTGGGTTCTTTCACCTTCCAGGTGACGGTGGTGCCGTAGTTGCTATCGACGGGAAGCGCGACATCGCCCGCTTCGGTGATCTTTTCGAGCTTGGTGCTGTTGATGGATTCCTTCACGAGCTCGACGAGCTGAGCGCCCGTCCTCTTCCAATTGCGAAGCTTGAAGAAGCTGTAGGCCTCGTAGTCGCCGATCTTATAGGTGACTTCGATATCGTAGCTGTGGTTGGTATCGTTGGGCTTCACTTCGAAGGAGCCATTTGCGATTTCGCCCTTGGTGCCGATCTTAACGGTGGGCGTTGTGAGGTGTTCATACCCTGCAAGGCGATAGGAGATGGTAACGCCGTCCTTGGTGGTGGGCATGGTAACCGTCTTATCGCTTGCGATGAGGGCGGAGAAGTTCTGCTCGACCTTCTCTTCGACTTCCGCGATCGCCGCCTTGATCTTGGCGCCGTTCTCATATGCAACTTCACCCGTGGTGACGACTGTGATATCGGACGCGGAGAGAGGCTGGATCTGGAACTTATTCGGGTCGAATGCGCCGCCGTTGGCGGTGTTGTAGCAGCCGAGGAGACCTGTTACGTTGACGACATCGTCTACCTTAATGGTATCGTACAAATCGATGAGGGCTACATCGGCATTGTCCTTATAGGTCGCATACTTGGTGTAAGCAACTGCGATTTCGGCATCGCCCTTCTTGAGGGTGAAGAGGGTGCCCGTGGTGCCCTTCGTGGGCTTCTTCTCTGCCTTTGCGGAAACTTTCCAACCGATGAGGGAGACGAAGGTGCTTTCGTGCCAGAGCATGGAGGGCGCTCCTGCAAGGAGATCGGTATCAAGAGCGTAGACCTTTTCTCTCGGGTCGATGGCAGGCTTATTGTCTACGGTAGCCTTACCGCCGCTGTTGTTTTCCCAGAGGCCGTTGTAGTTCTTGGTTCTGTCGCCTGTGACGGTGACGTGTGCGCCTTCGACATACTTATCAACATCAGCCTTATCGATGGTGACGCGGTAGCAGTAGTAACCGCTGCAGAAGTCGTCGTCGATCATGTAGAAGGTGGCGTTGCCGTAGCTCTCGGAAGCCTCTACGACGTGGGTGATATAGCCGCTGAGTTCAAGAGGATAATCGGTGATGGAATAGAACCGATTGACCTGCTGACGGTGCTCGAGCTTGGGAGACAGGGAGAAGGAGTAATCCTTGAAGGCCTTCTTGTTGTTGAAGATGAATACGCCGTGGAGCTTCACGCTCGTGAGGTCCTCGGGGAGGGCCTTGATGTGGAGCTTCGTCTTGCCGCCCTCTTCCTTGACTTCCAGGAAAGCCTGGGAGGCTTCATCCTCAACCGTCCAGGTGATGGTGGCCTCGTGGCCCTGGAACTCCGTCTTGGTTTCGAGGTCGAAATCTGCATTGACTGCCGTGCCTTCCTGCTTGAAGGAATACTTCTGCATGAAGGTGAAGGGCGTGAGTTCATCGACGCGGACGGTGAAATCCTTGGAGTTGCCCTCTGCGGAGATGGTAAGCTTGACATCGGTGATCTGTGCCTGCAAGGTGACCTGTGCCGTATACTTATCGGTGGCATCGACGACCTTGATGGCATTCTCGTTGTCTGACTTCCAAGTTACGGTGATGGCATCATCCTTGCCGATCTTCTTGGGAAGGGTGAAGTTCTCGCTGACGAGCGTACCGTTCTCGGGGAGAAGGTACCTCTCGATCGCTTCTTTCGCCGATACGGTGCCATCGCCATTTTGGGTGCACGCCACGAGCCCGAAGGTGCAGGTGAGCACGAACATGACGATGAGCGTAAACAGCGTGATTTTCTTCTTGCCTTTCATGTTGTATCTCCTTATTTTTTATTTGATGATATCGGAGTAGCTGATTACTGTAAGCTCATTGGAGCCTGCGGTGAATTGGAAACATTTGCGGATGGAAACCGTCTGCCCTTCGGTGATGTCGTTATTGTAATCATCGGGGACAGTCACCTTGAAGGTGAAGGTGGTCGGGCTATCCGTCGCGGATGCGGTGCTCTTGAGGGCGGTGCCCTTGAAGGTGAGGGTCTTGCCCGAAAGAGTCACTTCGCCCACCGTAACATCGCTATAGCAATTTGCACTGACTTTCTTGGTGTAGTTGGAGGAATCCGAATCGAAGGTGAGGTAGTAGGCGGGCTGTGCACGCCACGTCTTACCGGAATCGCCCTTGGAATCGTTGTCCAACGTGACACCCGCGATTTGGAGGGCGCCGCTGTGGCTGCCCAAGGTGCCGACGATGTGATAGAGATCGCCGATACGCATACTGCCCGTGGAGGCGGTGTAACCCGCGTAGAGCGGGAAGGTATACACCTTGTTGGTCTCCTCGTCGTACTGCGCTATCGTGAAGGTGATGGCGCCGCTCGAGGAAGCAGACTTATCCGTGACGAAGGCCGTAAGCTCTACCTTGGTGTTCTCTTCATAGGATTCGGGGTGCTCATAGATCTCCTTTAAGGAGAGCTGTTGCACGGCCGTATCGAAGAGAGGATCGGGAAGTTTGGAGAACCACCTGAGCTCGATGCTCCGCGCGAACTTCTCCGCCTTCTGGAAGTAGGAATAGTAGGGCTTAGTGGCATCTTCCTTACACACGGAATAGCCGTTTTCCACAAGCTCGAGGTTGAGAAGTTTGAAATCTTCCGAACCCGTCCTATACCATACGTAGCACATCAGACGGCTGCCGACGGAATCCCGATCGGGGACGCCGCCGCTCGCGGATTCGAGCACGATTTGGGTGGCATTGGTGAGGCAATCGTTGGTGAACTTGCTCGCCGCCTTGCCCCACTTCTCTACCCCGCCCGTGCTCTCGGGCGTATCCACGCCCTGATAGCGCACGGGATAGCTCTCCCCACTCTTCTTGAGGCGGAACGTCGTCGTATCGCCATCGGTGGTAGCGCTCGGGATCTCGGCTTCGCCGATCCCGTCACTGCTCATCAATTCCTTTCCCTCAAACGGCTTCGTGAGTTTCAAGGTCTTGGTGATCTCGTCGAAATGTTCGGTGTTGTCTGCTATTTTCTTATCGTTGTCGTCGCACGCCGTAAACAAGAAGCATACGGAGAGCACTGCAAGCAGACATGCCGCTATGGTCTTAAAGAATTTCTTTCCCATTTGAACCGCCAATTCGTTTTAATTGCTGCGAATTACTTGCCGCCGCATGCCTTGTAGGCATCCGCAAGGGCATCCGCAGGGGTCTTTTGGCCTTTCAAGACGTTTTGGACAACGCTCGTCATTTGCTGACGGGCAGTGGAGGAACCGACGAATGCGGGGGATACGAACAGACGGCCGTTGAAGTCGTCGCCGACGCCTGCCTTCACGCACTTGGAGATGATGAGCGGGATACCCGTAAGATCTTCGCCATCCTCATCCTTGCCTGCGATGAAGAGCTTGAAGTCTTCGTTGTTGTACACGTCCGTACGCATGGGAGCGTAGCCGCTGGCGCGGGAGAACTTCGCCTGGAACTGTTCGCTGAGCAAAATCTTGACGAATTGGAAGGTCATGATCTGCTTTTCGGTCACGTCGCCGCTGCTCGTTTCGAACATGACGAGGGAGGGACCCTGGCTGATGCACTGCTTGTGCGTATCATCCTTGCCGGGGATGGGAGCGACTTCGGTGATGAAATCGATACCGGATTGATTCTTCGCACCGCCGGTGGAGCCGATGCAGAAGATGCAGCCGTTTTCCTGCGGGCCCTTCGTGAAGAGCGCACTCGTGTAGGAGCCGTAGATCTGCTGCGTGATGAAGAGGCCGTCATCGTAGTAGCCCTTGATCTCATTGAGCCATGCCTTCGCGCCGTCGTTGTTGAAACGATAGTGGTTGTTGGCATCGACATCGGTATACTCATAGCCGAGCTGTTGGCCCATCGTGATGAACCAGTTTGCCTCGGAGTCGTACCCGAGAGGGGTGCAGGTGGGCCATCTCTTCTTTGCCTCTCTGCACATGTTCCAAAGCTCCGTCCACGTTTTGGGCGGTGCATCGAAGCCGAGTTCATCGAGCGCATCGGGGTTATAGTACAGAGCCTCGGTGGATTTGACGAACGGAAGGGTGATGAGGGAGGTCTCCTTGAGGCCGTAATCCGCATACCCCGTGAAGTTCTTCGCGTAACCTTCTTCAAAATAACCCTTGACGAATTTATCGACGTCCGCCTGCGTGAAGCCGATGTGGTCGATCGTTTGGCTCTTCTCTTCGCCGGTCGCCTCATCCTGATAGGTATAAGTATAGCTGTCGGCTTTCGTCAAGTAATCGGCCATGTCTACCACCGTACCCGATTGAAGGTACTGTGCGACGTGGTCTGCATAGCAATACGCGAGGTCGGGCTGGGTGCCTGCCGTCAAGTCGGAACGGACCTTGTTGAGCACCTCGTCGTACCCGCCCTGCGGGGTGTGTTCAACCGTCCAGCCGGGGTACTTCTCCTCAAACTCCTTGATTGCCGAAGCGGTCACACCCGTGAGGTCGTCGCCCTGCGACGAATAGAACACGATCGTGTGCTCGTAGTCACCGTTGCCGCCGCATGCCGCGAGTGCGATGCATCCGCTTACCGTCATGCAACACGCCAATGCAACTGTTAAAATCTTCTTCATTGCCTTCTCCTTTTTTCTATTTATCTCAACCGCTTTGCGGAAGAAACCTGATTTGTTCTTGAATTAACCCTTCGTACCGCTCTTCGAGACGCCGCGCATGATATACTTGCGGCAGAAGATGAAGAGGATGAGGAGGGGCAGACTTACCATGCAGACCGCCGCCATCTTGAGCGTATCGAGCGACATGGAACTGCCGTAGAAGCCATTGTAAATGGACCAATTTGCACCCCAAGGGCTCGTCGGCTGCATGCGATCGACGAAGCCGCCCGTCACCCAGTTGGTGATCATGCGCCAAGGAGGCGTATTGACGAGCTGGGGCCAAATGTAGGAATTCCATGTACCGATGAAGCGGAGCAGCGTGATGGAGACGAGGGTGGGCGCCGTGAGCGGGATCATGACCTTGATGAGGTACCCGAGGTCGCTGAGGCCATCGATCTTCGCTGCCTGATACAGGGAATTGGGGATCTGCATAAAGTTGTTGCGGAGCAGGTAGATATAGTACACGCTCACGAGGAAGGGCAGAATGAGAACGGTGTAGGAGTTCATCATGCCCGCCTTTGCAACCGTAACGTAGTTGGAAACCGTGAAGAGTTCGCCGGGGATCATCATCGTCGCAAGCATGACGGCGAAGAGGATGTTCTTGCCCTTGAATTCCATGCGCGCGAGGGCGTATGCCGTAACGACGATGATCACGAGCCCGAGGAAGGTGGAGAGAAGCCCCACCACCAACGTATTGACCAAAATCTGATCGAAGGATACGGTGGCACCCGATGCGGACGTCGCCTGATGGAAGATCATCCAATAGTTCTTCCACTGGAAGCTGTGCGGGAAGAAGGTGGGCACCGATTCACGGAATTCGACCTCCGTCTTGACAGAGGAGATGAGCATCCAATAGAAGGGCAGGAATGCGAGCAGGGCGCAGACGGTGAGGAATACGTACACGAGCACATTCTTTAAGATGTGCATCGTCTTTGCCCGCTTCTGTGCCTTCTCGACATCGAACCCTTCATCGCCCGCGGAGAGATCCCACTTGCCGACGACGGCCGCGGGGCGCTTCATCGCACGCACCGTGCGGGCAATTTGCACGCTCATCACGATGGCCACGATGATCCCCGCAATGATGAGGAGAACGCCGAGCGCAACCAACCAACCTGTGGCGGAAGAGCCCGCCAATAACAAATTCGACATCTCTCTCCTCCTTACCTGTACGTCGTGCGCTTCTTGGTGAGCCTGTTGTTGAAGAAGGTGATCACCATGATGATGGCAAACAGGATGAGCGAACCTGCGAACGCGTAGCCCGTCTGGCCGAGTTCGATGTAGTTATAGAGGTAACCGACCATCGTACCCATGTCGTAATCCAGGCCCATCGTGGTCCCGAACAAACCGACGATCGCGGAATACTGCTTCATGCCGCCCATGATACCCGTGATCAAGAGGTAGCTTATTTGCGGCATGATCATCGGTGCGGTGATCTTCCAAAGGATGGTCCACCTGCTTGCACCGTCCACCTTCGCGGCATCGTAATACTGCTTGTTGATGGATTGCATCGCGCTGAACAGGATGAGAATTTTGAACGGAAGGCCCGACCAAATTTCATAGACAATGGTAACGACGTATTTTGCCCACGGAATACTCAGGCTCCCGATCTGCCAATGCGGGGAACCGAGGCCTACCCAGTCGATGGGCTTTATGCCGAACCAACCGAGCACGATATTCACGATACCCACCGTTTCGGTGTAGCTCGTCGTACCGATGATTTTGAAGAACGTTGCGAACACGGCGCCCATAGCGAGGGCGTTCGTAAGATACGGTAAAAAGAGAATGGTCTGATAGGCTTTCTGAAGCCGCTTAATGGAATTCAAGGCCACGCTGATGAGAAGAGCAAGCAACGTGGAAAGCGGAACCGAAATAAAGGTGAGGACCAAGGTGTTGACGAGGCATTGGACGAAGTTTGCACCGCCCGTGCCCGTATCTCCCTTCAAGACGCGGACAAAGTTATCGATACCCCATCCGCTGAATCTACCCGTCATGCCCGAATAATTCTCCTTGAAGGAGTTGACGAATGCGGCAATGATGGGATAGAAGGTGAACACTGCCATCAGAATGAGGGCAGGTGCGACGAACAGCCAGCCACTCTGCGATTTGAGCGCGCGGCGGAAGCGTTCGCCCTTGCTGAGCTCGGGCCCCGTATAGATGGGTTCCCCGTTCGGGTCGCCCCCGCGTGCCCTCTTACGCTTTTTCTCGGAGGGTTCGGTGGCCGCGACGGGATTGACGGTCATTTCTTCCATCTTTACAACCTCCCTTTCGTCGTTGCGTCGAATAACAGAACCTTACCGGGCCTTACATTGAATTTGAGCGTCTCTGCGTCTGAAGGGACGCCGCCGAGCCCCGTGCAGCGCACGGTGGGCTTTACGGAATCGGAATGGGTGGAGAGGACGGTCTGCACGCCGTCTGCCTCCGAAATGCGGGCGGCCTTCAGCGTAAGGGCGCCGCCTTCGTCGTAAACAAACCCATCGGGAGCGATGCCCACGTAGACCTCGCGGTCCGAAACGGGCGCGGAGCCCTCTTCGCCTTGGGCGGGAGCATCCATCACGGCCTCGCCGCCGATGTATACCTTGCCGCCCTGCACTCTGCCCTTGAATACGTTGAGCGGATCTCTCAGCCGTTCCTCCGTCACCGCATCGAAGATGTGCATCTTGTACGGCTTGATGTTGAAGCTGAGCTTGCTTGCATTTGCGGGGAGTGCGACGTCGCTATCGATGATGCAGCGCACGGTAGGCTTGGTGGAGCACTCATGCGTGGAGACGACGGATTTATCCCTACCCATGACTTCGATGTGATCCAAATCGAGGGTGAAGGCGCCGTTCCTATCGTAGACAAATCCTTCGGGACGGATGCCGACGTACACTTCGCGGTTGTCGAAGGAGGTGTACCCGTCGCCCTTGGCGCTCATGGGAGCATCCCCGATCGCCTCGCTGCCGACGTATACCTTGCCGTTCTCGATCCTGCCCTTGAAGATGTTGATGGGCGGGGTGCCGAGGAAGTTTGCAACGAACAGGTTGTTGGGGTCGTCGTAGATGCCCTGCGGGGCGCCCACTTGCTGCACGATGCCGAGCTTCATGACGACCATCGTATCGCAAATGCTCATCGCCTCTTCCTGGTCGTGCGTGACGAATACCGTCGTGATACCCGTCGTCCTCTGGATGCGCTTGATCTCCTCACGGGTCTGCAGCCTGAGGCGGGCATCCAAGTTGGAGAGGGGCTCATCGAGAAGGAGCACGTTGGGCATCTTGACGAGGGCACGGGCAATGGCGACGCGCTGCTGCTGGCCGCCCGAGAGCTCGGAGGGCTTGCGGGACATCAGGTCCTCGATCTGCACGAGCCGTGCCGCATCGAGGGCGCGGGCATTCCCCTCTTCCTTCCTGATGCGCATGTTGTCGAGCGGGAAGCGGATGTTCTGCTCTACCGTCATATGCGGATACAGCGCGTAGTTCTGGAACACCAATCCTACGCCCCGCTTCTCGGCGGCAAGCGTCGTCACGTCTTGGTCGTCGAACAGGATCTTGCCCGATGAAGGGCTTTCCAATCCGCTCAACATGAAGAGCGTGGTCGATTTGCCGCACCCGGACGGGCCGAGAAGCCCTACAAGTCCGCCGGAGGGAATCTCGATGTTCATGTCCTCCACGGCATGCACGGCCTTGCCCCCTTTCGTACGGCTGGGGAAGATCTTGGTTAGATGCTGAATGGATATCCTCATAAACGTTATTCCTCACGTTTTACTATTTTTACGACTTTTTCCATTTGGTAACCCTCGACTTCCAAATTTTCTGGCAAGTCTAAGGGGGCATAGGACCGATCGATATCGATGAACGGATTGACGTAGATCCCCGCTTTGAGCCGCAGGGTCGCGGCGTAACCGTCCGCCTTCAACAGCGTGAACTTGGCTTCCTCGCCCTCACGCGTATACTTGATCTCCACGCTTCCGTTGAATTCTGGCACCTCGGCAAGATCGAGCTTTAAGGTGACTGTGCTGAAATAATCGTGCCCGAACACTTCCTCCTTCGGGGTCTTCTTCTCCTTGTGCGGGATCTTGCATACCTTGAAGAGGAACCACTTGAAGAAGCGGATGATGAAGTGATAGCCGAGCAGAAAATCTGCGATGATGTAGATGGCGACGAAGTAGATGATGACGAAGGGAATGGCCTTGGTGTTGGCACGCCTGTTTACCGTATCCGCCGCCGCCTTATATTCTTCCGATTGGGCGGTCACGGCACAGCCCTGCGTTTTTTGGAGCGCCGCCATGACGTTTTCCACGTACTTGTTGCGGGAATTGATGAGGGCCGTGCTCTCTTCATCGGTGATGCCCGACTTGCTTCCCGCGGCGACCCAGCCGTTGTATTCCTCGATGTCGCCAAAGCAGTTGAAGAAGGCGCTCTCGAAGGTCAGATCGTGCGATGTTTCGGCGGTGAAGGCTGTCTCGCCGTTCTTATCGGTGAGACGGATGGAACGGACGGAGGAGACATCCAAAGCCCTGATCTCGAGGAGGATGAACCCGCTCTGCTCGTAATTGGAAATTCCGTCTGCCTTATCGTCCCCGTTGGAATCGTAATCGAGGAGGGGGAGCTTCTTCTCCGTGCCGCCCGTATCGGTCACATAGAGCGCCGTGCCGTTATTGGCCTGAGAAAATACCTGATAGCGGTCTGAAACGCCGTAAACGTACCCCTCGTAGGCCTTATACAGCATGCCGTGCTGCAATCCGTTTGCGGCAGTCTCTCCGCCCTCGGCGGCGTCCCTGTCGTAGTACTCTGACACGGTCTCGAATAAGACCATGCCGCCGCCTTCCTCGAATTTGCAGTCGAGCACGGGCTCCCGGTAAAATCCGATGGGTTCGGTGAGGACGATGCCCGTCACGAAGTCGCTGTTTTGTAGGGCTTCCGTAATCACTTCCGCAGGGATCGTAAAGGTCGCGAAGTACCCCGGAAGGGTCAGCGCAAATACAATTCCGATGCCGAACGTAAAGATGAAGTAGACTACGGTGGCGAAAATCTTACCTTTCTTCATTCTTTACAGGATCGACGGACGCATCTTTCGGCTCAGCTTGTCCCGCGGGGGTATCCCCTTCGGAGGGCTCCCCTGCCTGCATTCCGCTCCGTTGGATGTTGGATTTGAACGCGACTTCCCGCTTCTTGAGGTTTTCACGCTGCTCTCTGAACTGCTTACGGTTAATGACGGGGATCAGGAAATATACGGCGATGCAGAGCACCACGATCGCCGCTATCACAACGAAAAAGATCACGTCGGTCGAATTGAGCGAATTCAGCAAGAGTAATCCAAGCATAGCTTCCTCCATTTCTCTTATACTTTCGGGGTCGTTTCCCCCTTTCGGGGTGCCCCGCTTCGGCACGAACACTCTCGTAACAAAGTATACCATTTTTCAGGCATACAAGTCAGCCTCAATCGATATATTGAATAAATATATATCGTGCTGATGCGCGAAAGAAGAGCTTCTCCTGCCGCGCAGGTCGATACGGTCACTCCCCTATTTTCTCAGCTTGCCCAAATGGCGGAGGCGAGCTCGGGGTGGTCGATGAAGGGGTTGCGGTTGTGTTGGATCTTGAACACTTCCTCGTTGCGCTTGGTCTCAATTTCGTCTACGGGGTCGAGGGCGTTCCACCGAAGGAGCAGTTCGATCGCGGCCGCTTCGGAGGACGCGGAGACGATGTGGGTAAAGTTGAGGGTCCCGAAATAGTTCTCCGTCTGCCCGTTGGTATTTCCGTTGGTGGTGCCGTGTACGTTCGCGTATGTATTATAATGGGTATAGACGTAGAAGAGGATGCGTGCGACGTCTCCCTTTACGTTGTCGTTGGGTTCGAATACCCCGCCCGCATGGTAGCCGCCGAGCTTGGAATCCGCGCCCGCTACCGTCTTGGAATAGATGGCGCTGCCGCCCGTGACTTCGCCGTACAAATCGTCGCCGCGTACGCCGTTCATCTTGACTTCGGAGGGACGGATATGGTGCATGTCTGCCCCGCCGCCTACCGTATTGCTCCCCTTCCAGAGGTTGTTGGAGAGGCTTTTCGGCCAAACGTGCTCACGGTTCCACCTGCCCGCATCGCTGCCCGTCTTGGTGTATTCCACAATGGTCTCGTGTGTGTAGAATTCTACGATGCTCTTGCCGCCCTCCGCGTAGTCGGTGGTGGGGGCGTAGTCGCGGCAATCGCTATAGGACGCGTAGTAGGTATGCGTGGTGGTGATGAGGTCGTGGATCTGGCCGAGGAGCTCCGTGCCCGATGCGGCGGTAATGGGCGCATAATACGTCTCCGTCCCCGCAGCGAACGTGGGCCCTGTACTGCAGCCCTCTCCCTTGATGTTGCCGCGAAGCGTCCAGCCAGCCGCCTCTTTGGTGTAGACATCCCACGTGGAATAGTTGAGATAGAGGTCGCCGACCTTGCCGAGGCTCGAAGCGGGCTCGGTATCGCCGTAAAGCCAACCGTTGCCGTCCTTTCCGGCATCGCCCTTGGGACCTTGGGGACCCGCATCGCCCTTCGCCCCCTTGATGGAGGCGAGCCATGCGTCATAGGTGAGCGGCGTTTCCCCCTCCGCGGCGCAGTTCTCCGCATACAGGTCGTAAATCGCGTGGATCTTCGCGTCCTCGGGGGATACGTCCTGATTGCATCCCACAAACGCGCAGACACAGAACAGGAGTACTGTGACGAGAACAAATGATGCCATTATTTTCAATCGGTTTTTCACGGTCTTTCCTCCCCTGTATTTAAGCCTGCTCGGCCCTGTATTTGAGCCAACACTTGCGGCACATCGCAACGTACCTATCGTTGCCGCCGAGGAGGACCTGCGAGCCCTCCGTTACGATCTTTCCGTTGTCATCCAGCCTCGCGTTGACGGTCGCCTTTGCGCCGCAGGTGCACACGGATTTGATCTCGCTGATAGATTCCGCGATCTCGAAGAGCCGCTTGCTCCCCGGGAAGAGGTGGGTGGTGAAGTCTGTGGAGAGCCCGAAGCAGAGCACGGGGATATCCCGCTCTATCACGATATCGGCGAGCTCGTCCACCTGTTCGGGGGTGAGGAATTGACATTCATCCACGATAATGACGTCGCGGTCTGCATACTTTTCGAGGTAGAGGCGGTGAAGGTCCTCCTCCGCCCCGACGGCGATGGCATCCTGCCACAGCCCGATGCGGGATCTGACGACGGTTGCCCCGTCCCGCGTATCTAAGGCGGGCTTTAGGAGCAGGACGCGCATGTTGCGCTCTTCATAGTTGAATTTGGTGATGAGCGCCTGCGCCGTCTTGGAGCACCCCATCGCCCCGAACTTGAAGTATAATTTCGCCATGGTTTACTCTACGATCGCGTATACAAGCGGTTCCGCTTCGGGGCGCGCCCCGATCTCGGTTGCCGCAAGCAGTGTTTCCTCTGCCGAGGAGAAGGTCTCCGCCCTATCCGAATAGAGGACGGCAATCTCCTCTCCCTTCTTCACGAAGTCCCCCGTCTTTTTCTTCAGGATGATGCCCGCGCTGTAATCGATGGCATCCTCGGCCGTATTCCTGCCCGCCCCGAGTGCGAGGCTTGCAAGGCCGTATGCCTCGGTATTTACTGCACGGATGTAGCCCTCGGCGGGGCTCAATACGGCATGCGCATGCGCCGCCTTCTTGAAGAGGTCTGTATTTTCGATGAGGGCGGGGTTTCCTCCCTGTGCCGCGACGACTTCCGCAAACTTTTTGAGGGCGCTTCCATCCTGAATGGCACGGCGGGCGAGCCTCTCCGCCTCTTCGGGGGTACCCATGCCCGCAAGCGAGAGCATATATCCCGCAAGCGTCATGCACACTTCGGTGAAATCTTCGGGGCCGTGGCCGCGAAGCGTCTCCACCGCTTCTATGACTTCGAGGGAGTTGCCGATGGCATAGCCGAGCGGCCGATCCATATTGGTGATGAGGGCGACCATCTTCTTGCCCGCATTCTTGCCGATGTCTACCATCAGCTTGGCGAGTTTCTTGCTGTCCTCCACCGTCTTCATGAAGGAACCGCTGCCCGTCTTGACGTCGAGCACGATGCAATCGTCGTCGGCGGCAAGTTTCTTGCCCATGATGCTTGCGGCGATGAGGGGCATGCTGTCTACGGTGGCGGTGACGTCGCGGAGGGCGTACAGCTTCTTATCCGCGGGGGCAAACTGCCGCGATTGCCCCACGATGGCGAGCCCGATGCGGTTGACCTGATCGATGAACTCTTCATCGGAGAGGGTGGTACGCATCCCCTCGATGGCCTCTAACTTATCCACGGTGCCGCCCGTATGGCCGAGGCCGCGCCCGCTCATCTTGGCAACTTTGATGCCGTAGGAGGCGACGACGGGAGCGACGACGAGGCTCGTCTTATCCCCTACGCCGCCCGTGGAATGCTTATCGACGCGGATGCCGTTGACGGCGGAAAAGTTTACCTTCTCCCCCGAATCGCGCACGGCAAACGTGAGATCGCAGGTCTCCCGCACGGACATGCCGCGGAAGTAGATGGCCATGCAGAGGGCGGAGATCTGGTAATCGGGAATACTGCCGTCCGTGACGCCCTGCACGAAGAAGTCGATCTCGGCGGTGGAGAGTTCTCCCCCGTCCCGCTTTTTCTTGATGATGTCGTACATTCTCATATGCGTATTCTCCTCAACGCCAATTTCCCGCCTGGATGTATTCTGCGAGAAGGTCTCTTGCGTACATGCTCTTGGGAAGCCTTGCGACTTCGGTGATATGGTTGGAACGGTAGGTGGACGTATAGGTATCCACAATGACGTAATATTCTTTGGAGAGGTCCACCTCGACGGCTTCGATCGTCGTATAGATGGTGTATTTATGGCTTGAATCCGTCCTGCGGTTCAAGAAGCTCTTGAAATCGGCGCCGCTCAGCTTCCCGAGGACGAGCTCGTTGTCGAAGGGGAGCACCGAGTAGAGGTCCGCATACGTTACGTCGCCTTGGGAGACCCTGTAGGGGCTCCTCGCGTTGAGGTAGCCGCCGCCCGCAGAGATGGTGTACTGCCCGCCCCACTGCTCTACGCCCTTCTCGTAGTAGAGCTTCGCTACGGTATTCAGGATGGCCGTGGAATTGCGGGAGGAGGCGTTTCTGCCGAGCACCGTCTCGTAAGGGTTACTATCCGCAAAGTATTTTTGGAAGATGGTCTTTACGGAGGGGTCGTCTTTGAGGCTGCCGTCGGCGTAGACTTCGGGGTCTAAGATCTTGGGGGTCACGGAATAGGTGCCGCGGTCGAAGTTATAGGAGACGCTCGCGTAGCTTACCCCCTTATTCTCCCCGCCGCCCTGCAGGTGGTAGATGCCGTGTTCATCCTTTAAGATATATTGTTTATGGGTGTGTGCCTCGAATACGAGGTCTACATAGCCCTTGGAGAGGGCGGTATCGTAATAGGGAATATCCTGATTGGTGACGGAGTTGACGCCCGTGGTGCGGAAGCCCGAGCCGCCGTCGTGGATGGAATAGACAATGAAATCGCACCCCTCCTTCTTGCGGAGACGGGTGGATTCCTCCTTGACGAGGGCGGTGAGGTCGCCCCCCACCTTGAATTCGAGGCCTTCCTGGAATTCCCCCGAAATGGAGGAGAGGCAATCCCCGATGGCTCCGATGATGCCCACCTTCAGGCCGCCCTTTTCGATGACGACGGAGGGCTTGCAGTAGCTTGCGGGCTGACCGTTGTACATCACGTTGATGGCAAGGAGGGGGAAGGAGGCACTCTTGCTGTTCTTCTGCAGGGCGTTGGGGCCCCAATCGAATTCGTGGTTGCCGAGCGTCATGGAAGTGAAGCCCGCCTCGTTCATCCACTCCGTCATGAGGGAGCCGCGGTTGCTCGAGGATTCCACCGTCCCCTGCCACATATCTCCCGAGGAGAGCAGAATTTCCTCTGCGGAAGGATCGGCGTACGCGTTCTTCATATAGGTGGTGAATTCATCGACGCCCGGCTGGCCGTCCGTATCCATGAATTTCCCGTGCAGATCGTTGACGGCATACAAATCGAGCTTTACGGTGCCGTGCCTGTCGTCCCGGCTGCAGGCGGAGACGGGCAACACGAGCCCGAGGATGAGAAGAAGGGATAGGGCGCACGGAATACGTTTCATATAACTCCAATAAGGTTCCGCTCAGCGGAATTTGCCGAAAGGATGGCCGCACGGACAAAAATTTTGGTTGCGGCTACGAGCTCTGCTTCTCTTCGTTGCACCCCTTTCTCGCTTCGGCCTCCCCATTATACTACATGTTTCGGCATTTGTCAATGGAAAATACGAAAAGAAATTGCGTTAATTTTACACACTTTTTATAAAAATTCACAATGTACACGAGCTACCGCCCGTAATACGCGCGGTTTTTTGTTTATAATGTGCAGTTTTTTGTTCGGGCGGATTGTTCTATGATAACAACATCACATCCGCCTGAAATTACGATCCATCGCGCCCCGCAAACACCGCATACGTCTTTGCGGAAGTGCAGTAGAAGGTGCAGAATCCATCCACCTCCACGAAGATCTCCCCCGTAGAGATACGGGACATGAAGAGGCACCCGAGGAGCTTGCCGAAGGAGCAATCGAAGTGCGCCCCGTGCACCCCGTCGAATACGAGCCGCAGCTGCGTTTTGGCATGAAGAGGGCGCAGGCTGATAAAATACCGCTCTGCGCCCGAAGATAGAATGACGTTGGAAAAGCTCTCGAATTCCCCCCTCAGGGTGCCCTTCACCCCGCCGAGTTCCTCCCTGAGGCCCTCCACGAGGTCGAAGTAGTTATTATCGGTCCGATGGTAACTACGGGAGGACGCCCCGAAGAGAAGGAGGAGGTCGCCGTTTTCGTCGCATTCGGAAGAGGGACAGTTGGAGAGGTCGATCTCCGCGCCCGTGAGTATGCTCTCCAAGGGGTCGTAGGGAACGTAGTAAACCGTGGTTTTGCCGCTCCGATCGCGGACATGGAGCTGGGTAACGTCACAACAGCTCAAAATTCGGTTCCCGAGAAGAAAGTCCTCTGCGGGGTCGTGATCGAGGGCATGGGTGCCGTCTGCGAACTGCACATCGGCAAAGTTGCTCTTGACATTGAAGGCACGCTTATGGAGGCGCAGGCGGCCGTCCTCCGCCCGATAGCCGTCCCCGCCGAAGGGCTCCGTGGGGCGCACTCCCGCGAGTTCGAATTCGAGAACGTCCTCCGCCCTCACTTCAAAGGTCTCGCAGTTTTCGAGTACGATGGTAAGCAGTTCAAAGGCAGACTGTTCAAATTTCATCGGGCACCTCCAAGGGAATTTCCCCGCCGCAGGGGTTGGCGAGCGCGGTAAAACCGAGGCTTTTCAGCGCCGCACATACGAGGCCGTATTTCTCCCCGATGCGGGCCTCCCAATGGGCATCCGAACCGAAGGAAATTCTTCTTCCCCCTAAGGCAAAGTAGCGGGTGAGCACGTCGGTATCGGGCAAAAATTCGCTCTCTGCGCCCCGTGCCGAGCTGTTGACTTCCAAAATTTTTCCCTTATTTATGATGGTCTTTAAGATGTCGTCGTATAGGTCCGCAAAGTCCGCATAGCGGATCTTCTTATCGGGGTAGGGCGCACGGCGGGAGACGTATCCGAGGTGCCCCACGATATCGTAGGGATAGGGGGCATCAAGGCTCCTTCTCACCTGCTCGAGGTAGCGGGAATAGGCATACTGCTTGCTCTTGCCCTCGAAGTACGCCGCCTGCGAGCACTCGGCTCCATCCACCACGTGGACGCTGTTGATGACGTAATCGGGATGATAGGTATCCCATATGCGGTTGAAGGTATCGTATACCTTATCCTCGGGCATGAAGTTGAACTCCCCGCCCGCGTAGAAGGTGAAATCCTCCCCGTTCTCCCCGCCCTGCAGGGCCCGTGCGCACATGAAATAGGCGGCCATATCGATAGAGCCGCCATAGAGTTTGATGGAAAATTCATCGACGTCAAAGTGTTCGGATACGCCGTAGTAGCGAAGCCCCATGCGCTTCGCCGAAGATACCATGTCCCGAAGGGTGGCCTTTGCATCCCCCGAATATACAGAATGTGTATGAAAATCGCACAGCATACCTTATACCTCAACCCTTGTATACGACTTCGCAGTCTGCGGGGAGCCAAATCTTGCCCCTCCACTGCCGCGGCAGGATGATCTTTTTGAGCGGGGTGCCCCAGAAGGCATTCTCCGCGATTTGGGTGGCGCTTGCGGGAATTTCGACCTCTTCCAACCCGTTACACGAGCAGAACGCTTCCCCCTCCACCCACTCTAAGCCGAGGGGCAGGGTAAGTTTTTGAAGCCCGGAATGGGAAAAGGCCGCCCTTCCGATATAGCGGAGCTTTGAAGGCAGTTGGATCTCTTCCAAATCGTAGCACCGGTAGAAGGCCTCTTCCTCGATCCGCGAAAGGGTTTCGGGGAGGCGAACTGTTTGGAGACAGATGCACCCCGCGCATACGCCCTCCCTGATCGCAACGACGCTATCCGGGAATTCGACGCGTTTGAGGGAGGTACAGCTGCCGAAGGCCTCTTCCCCCACCCATTGCACCCCCTCGGGGATGCTGACTTCGCGGAGGAAGGGACTGTTGTAAAAGGCCTGCTCGCCGATGGAACACAGCCCCTCGGGAAGGGTGATTTCCCTCGTGCCCCAAAGATTTTTGAAGGCACCCGCACGGATCATGTCGATCCCTTCCGGAACTTCGACGGTCTCCGCCGCCCCCGTGTATTTTTCGAGCGTCTTTCCGTTGATATGGAAGCCCAATGCCCACGGCTCCCCGCGCTCTGCCGCCTCCCGCTTGCTCTCATCGAATATCTTTTCGAGGGGGCTCACTTTCGGGAACTCCCACCCGCAGGAGGCGCAATAGGGAAGCGCCTCATCGCGCTTAATACCGCATATGGGGCAGTATTCATACTTCATCAGGCCCCTCTCCTCTTCTCACGACCTTGCAGGTTTCGGGAAGGCCGAGCCCCGCCGTATCCATGCCCTTGGGCAGGACGATGCGCTCCAAGTGGGAGGTGTAGCCCTCATCCGCCCCGAATGCCCGCTTCCCGATGGAACGGACTCCCTCGGGAATGACGATTTCCGTGAGGTAACAATTGCAGAACGCCCCATCCCCGATGCGCTCCAAACTTTGGGGGAGGGTGATGCGCTCCAACCCGCAGCACAGGAAGGTGCCGCTCTCGATGGCGCGTACCCCTTCGGGGATCTCGATCTCTTCCAAGCTGTAACAGTTGCAAAAGACCCCCTCCCCGATCATAAGAAGCCCGTTAGGGAGGATCGCTTCACAGAGCGCTTCACAGCCCTCGAAGGCGGCATGGCCGATGGTTTTCACCCCCTCGGGAACTTCGATGTGCGTTAAGGAAAAACAGCAGGAGAAAACATCCTCCGCGAGGGCGGAAAGGGTGTGCGGAAGGGTGACTTCGGCGAGGAAGCGGCATGCGTAGAAGGCGGCACGGCCGACTTCTGTGACCCCTTCGGGAATCTCGATGTGCCGAAGGCCGCTATGGCAGAAGGCGTTGCTCCCAATGGAACAAAGCCCTTTGGGGAGGGTGACCGAAGTGACGTCCTCGCAGTGCGCAAACGCCCCATCCCCGATGCGAGTAATGCCTTCGGGGATGCGTACATGCCCCCCTTCATTCTCACATCCGATGCACTTTGCGGCACCCATGTCCTGAACGGAGGCCTCATCTTCGATGTATTTTACGAGCGTCGTGCCCTCGATTTGCAATGCGCCCATGCCTTCTCCTTGTCGCTGATTCCATAAAATATTCTTACTTCGTGCCGTAGAGGCGGTCTCCCGCGTCCCCGAGCCCCGGCAGGATGTAGCCCTGCTCATTGAGTTCCCGATCCAAGGTGGAGACGTAGACGGGAACATCGGGGTGGCGCTCCGAAAGGGTCTTGATGCCCTGCGGCGCCGCGATGATGGCCATAAACTTTATCTTCTTGCACCCGCGCTTTTTAAGGACGTCGAGCGCATCCGCGGCCGAGCCCCCCGTTGCGAGCATGGGGTCTACCAAAAATACCGTCTTTTCCTCAATTCCTTCGGGGAGCTTGCAGTAGTACTCCTGCGGCTCCAAGGTCTCCTCGTTGCGGTACATGCCGATGTGGCCGACCCGTGCCGTGGGAAATACTCTGTGGACGCCGTTTACCATGCCGAGCCCCGCACGGAGGATGGGCACGATGGCGACGCTCTCTTCGGGAACGCGGTACTGCACCGTCTTTTCGAGGGGGGTCTCCACTTCCACGGGCTCGAGTTCGACATCCCGCATGCTCTCATACGTCATGACGGTGGTGATCTCCTCGATGAGCTCACGGAATTCCTTCATGCCCGTGTTCTTATCCCTCAGAATGGAGACCTTGTGCTTGATGAGCGGGTGATCGAACACAAATACGTTGGGGTACTCTTGCATGTTTCTTCCTCCACGGCAGGGTTGCCGTAACTCTATTCTTTCCGCTGCTGCGGCGTAATTATAAAATATCGTGGGAGACGGGGGCGTAGAAATTCGCCTCTATCTCATCCGGTCTACTGAAGGGCAACAGCCACATGAGTTTGCATACGGTTGCCTCGAGCGTCATACTGCGGGCCTCCAAGACCCGCCCTAAGCCCTTGAGTTTGCGGCCGACTTCGTACTTATCGAGGGCGCTCCCCTCCCGTTCCACCTGCGTGGTGAATACCACCGTCTTGCCGAGCCCCAAGAATTTCCCGAGGCGGTGTACGAGGGCGGCATCGCCGTAATCGGGCAGCCCGCCCGAACCGAAGGATTCCACCACGAGGGCACTGCAATGGGTATCGAGGTAATCAAAGATATCGGGCTTCATCCCGGGGATGAGCTTCAATACGAACACGTCCTCATCGAGCGCCGAAAAGAAGCGGGGCGCCCCTTCGGGCTTGGGCTCCTCGAGATAGTAGAGGGGCTTGCCATCCCGCATGAGGGCAATTTCGGGGTAATCGATGCTCGAGAAGGCGTTGTAGCTCCTCGTCCTCGTCTTCTTTGCACGGGTGCCCAAGATGACTTTCCCATCGAATACCACATGGACGCCGCTTGCCCCGTCGTCTGCGCAGTACGAAAAGGCATCCGCGAGGTTGTTTCTCGCATCGGTATCCCGAAGGTATACCGATTTCTGGGAGCCCGTGAGCACGATGGGCTTTTTGGAATGCTGCACGAGGTAGGAGAGGGCGGCGGCGGTGTACGCCATCGTATCGGTGCCGTGGGTGACGACGAAGCCGTCGAACTCCTCATACCGCTCGGCGATGATGCGGGCGATCTCGAGCCAATGGCGGGGGGAGACGTTGGTGCTATCGAGGTTGAAGGGCTGGACTTCCCCCACCTTGGCGACGTCTGCGATCTCGGGGACGTAGGAGAGAAGTTCCTTGGGCGTAATGACGGGAGCGAGGCCGCCCTTCGTCGGCTTGGAGGCGATGGTGCCCCCCGTTGCGATGAGCAGAATATTCTTCATAGCCACCTCCCGCCCCGAAAAGAAAAACGGGGGCCTACGGCTCAACCGCAAGACCCCCGCTCCGTCCTCTTTAAGCGCTCCTTGTAAGAAGCGGTGACCTCAACGGCGCCGTAAGTATTATAGCATGTACGCCCGCAAAAGGCAAGCCTTTGAAGGGCGATTCACAAAATTTCGACGAGTGAAAATTTAACTTTATCGCAGGAGGTGAGCAGGTACTCAATTCCCCCCTTCTCGCACTTCAAGGGGAAGTACCCCGCCCCGTGAAGGTGCCCGAATACCACCTTATCCACCCTATTCTCCTCGAAGAGCGAAGTGAAGAGGGTATCCTCCTTTTTTACGGAGAAGGGCGGGAAGTGCATGAGGACGAGGAGGATATCCCCCTCCCTTCTCACCTTTTGGACGGCCTGAAAGGCGAGGCGGAGGCGCTCGGCCTCCCTGTTGTAGAGGAGCATATCGTGCTCGGTGAATTCGGTGCTCGCGGGGCAGGTCCACCCGCGGGAGCCCGCGATGATGAGGTTTTCAAAGCGGACACAGTCGTTTTGCAGAAAGTAGAAGCCTTCCCCTGCGGCGGCACGGACGCGGGAGATGCCCCCCCACCAATAATCGTGGTTGCCCCGCACGAATACCTTGCGGCCGGGAAGGTCCTTCAGGGAGAGCACATCCTCCATGCCCTCCGAGAGCTTCATGCCCCAGGAAGTATCCCCCCCGAGGAGTACGACGTCCTCCTCTTTTACCTTCTCCCGCCAATCGGCCTTGATTTTTCGGAAGTGCCCCTCCCATTCGGGGCCGAAGATCTCCATCGGCTTGTTCCCCGCTTGGGAGAGGTGCAGATCGCTGATCGCAAAGACTTTCATACCCTTCTATCTTACCACAATTTGCCCCGATTTGCAAGGGCTTGAAAGCAAAAGGGCGGGAGTTCCCGCCCAAAGTTTATGCAAGGATGGCCACCGAGAGCCCGCAGAAGATGATGAGGGAGACGGCGTCTACGATGGTTGTGATGAAGGGAGATGCGACGGCGGCGGGGTCTAACTTGCAGGCCTTCACGAGGAGGGGAAGCAAGCACCCCACGAGCTTTGCAATGACGACCGTGCACATCAGGGCAAGGGAGACGATGGCGCAGAGGAGCGGCGTGTAATCGGAATACCCGAAGAGCAAATTATCGATGAGCATGAGCTTTGCAAAGCAGGCGACGGCGAGCGTTGCGGCGAGCATGATGGCGGCGCGCATCTCTTTCCATACGATTTTCCCCGTATCCCTCGTCGTCACCTCACCGAGGGCGAGGGAGCGAATGACGGTGACGGAGGCCTGCGAGCCCGAGTTGCCGCCCGTATCCATCAGCATGGGGACGCATGCGAACAGCACGGGGCTGATGGCATTGAGCTGCCCTTCGAATACGTTGATGATGAGCCCCGTGAAGGTGGCGGATACCATGAGGATGAGCAGCCACGGGACGCGGTTCTTCCAAATGGTGAAGGGGCTCGTCTTTAAGTACGGCTTGTGGTTGGAGACGATACCTGCCATGCGCTCGACGTCCTCTGTGTTCTCCGCTTCAATGACTTCGATAGCGTCATCGACGGTGACGATGCCGACGAGCCTTCTCTCATCGTCTACGACGGGGATGGCGAGGAAGCCGTAATCGGAGATCTTGCGGGCGACCTCTTCCTTGTCGTCGAGGGTGTTGGAGTAAATGACGTTGTCCTCCATGATGTCCGAGATGAGGGCATCGGGCGGGGCGAGCATCAAGTCCTTGGCCGTCACGAGCCCGATGAGCTTATTGGAGGGATCGGTGACGTAACAGGTGTAGATGGTCTCCTTATCGATGGCCGTCTTGCGGATGCGCTCGAATGCCTCCCCCACCGTAATGGAGGGGCCGAAGGAGACGAACTCGATGGTCATGATGCTCCCCGCGCTGTCCTTGGGGTACTTCAATAGCTCATTGATGTAGGCACGCGTCTCGCTGTCCGATTGGGCGAGGAGCCGCTTGACGACGCTCGAGGGCATCTCTTCGACGAGGTCTACCGTATCATCGAGGAAGAGTTCGTCCATGACGTCCTTGATTTCTCGGTCGGTGAGGGCCTTTAAGAGGGTCTCCTGCGTATCGCGGTCGATCTCGACGAACATCTCCGCCGCAAGCCCCTTGGGGAGGATGCGGAAGAGCACGGGAAGATCTTCGGGCTTGGCGCTCTCAAAGACTTCGGCAAGGTCGATTTCATTCATGGAGGCAAGCAGGGGCTTGAGGACGGAGAACTTCTTCTCCTTCAGAAGCTCGAGGATCTCCTCTTCCTCCGCAATTCTTCTCGCCACCCCTTCGGGCATCTCCTCGATGATATCTACCGTATCCTCGACGGAGACATCCTCCATGACTTCCTGAAGTTCATCATCCTTGAGCCCGGAGACGATCTTCTGCTGAAGCGGGCTCTCGAGAAGGACCAAGGCATCGGCAAGCGATTCGCTACCCAAGGCACGGCAGAAGGGAATGAGATCCTCCTCTTTGAGTTCGCTTAAAAAATGCGCCACCGATTCGGGAGATCCCTTTCTCACCGATTCGGCAGCGTCCTCATAGTTTTTTTGTAACAATAATTTCTGAAGCTCCTCTTCCATAATACACCTCCAAAAGAATTTTACGGTGCAGACAAAGGAGCCGTGGCAAACCTACGCGGGAGAACGAGCCGCGAACCACAGCTTTCGTATGTCTGCAAGCGTACTACTTCGGCCTTTCACGGCAATTCTCCTCCTTTTCTTTTTTCTCTATTATATCCGTTTGCAAAAAATTTGTCAACCGAATTTATGCGGTTTTGTTACGCCTTATGAAGTGAGCCAGCGGAGGGTGCCCTCTTTGTAGATGATGTTGTAGTATGCGGTGACGTCGTAGCCGTTCGCATCGGTGATCCTCGTCGCGGCCGTGTTGAAGGCGTTGGGTGTGGCCCAGCCCCCGCTGTAGAGCATGCCCGTCACCTCACAATAGAGCGTGTGCCCTTTGAGGAGGGTGCCGCGGGTAATGCTATAGGGCTGCTTCTCGCTGCTGCCCGGCTGCATATGGGAACCGTCGATTTGGGTGACGGTCGCCGTCTGCACCATCGAGATGGATTGGCTCGTAACGGCGATGGTGCGCGGGGAGACGACGAACGGCGTTGCAGAGCCCGTGAAGTCGATGCGGTTGATTTCATCCTGCCCCACATCGAGTGAGAAGGCGCCCCTTAAGTCCTCTGCAGACAGGCTGATGGGGGTCACCTGCGTGAGTGCGCTGTAACCCTCATGGAAGATCACCTGCTCCTTTTTGACATCGACGGGTACGCTCATCACCTTGTACCTCGTCTTTCCGTTTTCGTTCTTGTAGGTATGCGGAGTGCCGTCGTATTCCACTTTGTAGAGATACAGCCGCACCACGACGGGGGCCTTGACGCGAAGGGTGCCGTATGTATACTCGAATAGATAGTTGTTCGAGTAGTCGGTCTCACCGTCCGTGACCATGACGTAGAATTTGTTTTCGACCTTCCGAATCCTCGTTGCGCTATCGGTGATTTGGGTGAGGATGCTGGGGAACATCGCCTCCACGTTATATCCATACAGAATGCCGCGGTCCCCATCCTGCCATTCGACTTCAAAGCCGTCGTCGTAATACTGCTCGCCTTCGCTGTAGACCCAAGTATGGGAGTTGGTCGTTACGGTCACCTTCCGCTGTCCGATGACGAGGACGCCCGCGTAATCGTATTCGACTTCGTAATTCTTGGTGACATCGTTGCTCGAGCCATCGTTGATCTCGACCTCAAATTTATTCTCGCAGCTCTCCCAAACGTTGGTGATCGTAAGGGGATCGCTTACAAGGATGAAATGCCCCTTGGCGACGAGAAGCCCGCGGTCTCCCTTTTCCGCTTCGAATCTGACTACGGGATTGGAATGCGGCATGCCGTCGTACGTCCACTCGCCCGATTGCGTCGTCACCGTAACGTACCGCTTGGTCACCTTGAGCGTACCCCAATTGTGGGTGATATCGTAATTATCCATTGGTACAGGCTCTGTCGCTGTCGTGGTACTCGATTTCGGCCAAATCCAATATCGTATCTCGTTCGTTACCTCACCCACATCGGTGATAGATAAATATTCGGCAGTTATCAATAGTTGGATCGTTTGCTCATTGATGAGCCCTTCCGCCTTGATTCCTTCCACTTTGTGTGCTTCGGCGTCGTATACCCACTCACCGCTGTTGGTTGTGATCGTGAGGGGAATGGGCTTGATTTCAATTCTCTGATAGGTATAGGCAATCTCGTAGTTATGGGTGACGTCTCCCGTCCCATTGGTAATGGATACTGTAAATATGTTTTCGCGACTATCTTTGACGTTCGTAATGGAAGGAACGCCTACCGCCGTTGCGGTGTGGTTCTTCGATTGAAGGAGCCCGCAGTCCTTGCCCTCTTCTTCGATCTCAAAGCCGCCTTCCGAATGCGACATCGCATCGTAATTCCATGTTCCCGAATGGGTGGTAACCTTTACCGGCCGCTTTAATACCGTGAGGGTACCGTACGTAACCGTCACTTCATAATTCGTTGTGACATCGCGCCCGTCCGCCCAAATGGAAATGCTTCCCGTCAGCTCATTGGTGGCGGATGAAACCTCCTTCAAGGAGGTGCGGCCCGTTTCATGCCATTGGTACGTATGCCCCTTCACGAGCGGATAGTATGTATTCGCCACTTCCACGACTTTGAATTCGGCCGCGTCGTGCGCGGTATCATCATATACCCACGATTTGGTTGCCGTTTGGAGTTGGAGCGGGCGGGGGTCTACCTTGAGGGTGCCGTAGAGAATGCCGTTTTCGGAAAGTAGGACGTAGTTTCGGGTCATATCCTCCTCTCCCGCAAGCACCTTCCAGGTAAATGTAAACCTGTTTCCCTTGGTTCCGACGTCGATGAGGGAGGGGAGTTCAACTGATTTTTCTATCGTTCTCTCGAGTTTGTGCCCCGCAACGAGCGAATAGAGGGTATTCTCCGTTACGACGGTAACGCTGCCATCCGAATGCGCTTCGGCGTCGTAGATCCACGCCTTCGTCGCAGTTTTGAGCTGGATCGGGCGGGCGGTTATGGTGAGGGTGCCGTAAGCATAGGTAATCGAGTAATTTTCGGAGACGTCCTCATCGCCCTCGAAGATGAGGACGGTGAACTTATTGTTCTTCTCTGCGGTATCCCAAACGTTGGTAACGGAGGGCGTCGTACCCGAAGCCTTCACCGTATGCGAGGCGATGAGGCCGTTTTCTTCCCACTGCTCCTCGGGCAGGACGCCGCTGTTTACATGCGCTTCGCCGTCGTACACCCATTCTTGGGAATTCGTGGTAATGGTAACGGGCCGTGCCGAAAGGGAGAGCTGGCCGTACGTATAGGAAATCTCGTAGTTTTCGGTGACGTCTGCGCCCCAACCGTCTGAAATGCTTACCTTGAAGTTGTTGGGCATATCGGCCTGTGCGATGGTTTTAATGGTGGGCGGGTCGATGGCCGTTGCCGTGTGTCCCTTCGAAGCGAGCAGCCCGCTCTCCTCTTTCCCCTCCACTTCATAGGTGGTGAAGCCGCTATCCCAATGCTCTTGCGCGTCGTACACCCACTTGTGTGTGGCCGTGGTCACCTGAATGGGCCGCTTTTCAATCGTGATGGAGCCGTAGGTATAGGTGATATCGTAATTGGGGGAGACCTCTGCGCCCTCTCCATCCCGGACGTAGATCTTGAACTCGTTTTCGCCGCTCTCGGCAACCGTTTGGATGTACTTTTTCGTTAAAACTTCTGCCGTATGCCCCTTCGAAGCGAGGAGCCCGCAATCGGTACCTTCTTCCTGTGCCGTGAAGCCCTCTTCGTTGTGCCAATCGGCATCGTACACCCACGAATTTGTGGCCGTGGTTACGGACATGGGCCGTACCTTTATCGTGAGGGTGCCGTAATAATAGCTGATACGATAATTTTCGGTGACGTCCTCTTCGCCCTCGTAAATTTCGATCTCAAAGATATTTTTCGTGCCCGTTTGGCAGACATCGGTAATTTGCGGGGCGTCTCCGCTGATCCGTGCCGTATGCACCTTGAGGAGGCCGCTCTCTGTGCCAAACATCTCCCCCTCCTTGTTGGTGACAAAATTGTCGTTCCCGTGCGGGTCGGCGTCGTACACCCACGTTCCCGCAAGGGTGGAAACGGAGATGGGCCGCTCCTCGATGGAGAGCTTGCCGTAAACATAGGTGAACTCATAGTTCTCGGTGACGGCGTTTTGCTCCGCATCGAGAATTTTTACGGTGAATACGTTGTCCTTTCCGTTTTCCCCGTTCTCGGAGACCGTCTTTATCTTGGTCTCGTTGATATCCACCTGCGCCGTCTGCATGGGTGCAAGCCCGCAATCTACGCCCTCATCCACCGTGAAGCCGTAGTAAGAATGCTGTTTGGCATCGTAGACCCATGCCTTGGGCTGCGTCCTCACGGTGATCGGCCGCTTGGTGACGGAAAGGGTGCCGTAAGTATAGCTCACGATTTGGTAGTTTTGGGTGACGTCCGCATTGGTTTCATCGAAAATTTGAATTTCGAATTTGTTCTCCGTGCCGCTCTCTGCAACATTGGTTACGGAGGGCGCCTCGCCCGCGACTGCATGGTGGAAGGAAATGAGGCCGCTCACCTCTTTTCCCTCCACTTCTTGGGCATCGAAGCCGTTTTCGGAGTGCGGGGCGCCGTCGTATACCCATGAGTTTTCATGGGTGGTTACGGACATGGGGCGGGCATCTATCGTGAGCGTGCCGTATTGATAGGCAATCGAGTAATTATGGGTGACGTCGGCGCCCACCCCATCTAAAACCTTGATTTCGAACTCATTCTTCCCGCTCTCGGCAACTTTTTCGATGAATTTCCTCGTCGCCACCTCTGCCGTATGCCCCGCGGAGCTGAGAAGCCCGCCTTCCGCGTCCTCCTCTTGCGTATCGAAGCCCTCTTCGTTGTGCTCTATCGCATCATATACCCACGAATTTGAATGGGTCGTTACGGACATGGGGCGGGTTTTTATCGTAATCTTGCCGTTTGTTACGGTGAGGGCATAGTTCGAAGTCGTCTCTTCACCACCCGCATACACCTTTACTGTGGGGGCGTTGGTGTAGGTATCCGCATCGGTGAAGGAATAGGCGCCCCCGAGGACAAACGCCTCCCCATCGGCGAGCTTGGTTTCGCCTACGGTGAGCGTCTCTTCATCGTATTCATGCGCTAAGCCGTCGTAGGTGAAGGTATCGCTTGCCGTGGTCACGGAAACCTTGCGCTGTTCCACGGTCACTTCGCCGTAATCATAGGTGATCTCATAGTTTTGGGTGCGGTTTACGTTGCCTTCGTAGACAGAAACCGTGGGCCTATTGGGGTAGGTTCCCGCATTCTTCACGGTGAGCGTACCCGTCTGCGTGAGTTCGTGCCCTTCGGGAAGGGTCCCCTCGGTGAGATAATCCTCCGTGACGGGGTATTCGTGCGTTGCGCCGTCGTAGGTGAAGGTCTCCGTCTTGGTGGTGACGGCAATCTCCCGCTTGGTGACGGAAAGGGTGCCGTAAGTAGAACTTTCGATTTGGTAGTTTTGGGTGACGTCCTCGGTGCCCTCGAAGATTTGGACGGCGAAGGCATTCTCCTTGCCGCTCTCGGAGACGTTGGTGATCGTGGGAACATCGGCGGCCTTAGCCGTGTGCCCCTCGAGAAGGCCTCTATCCTCCCCCAATGCTTCCGCATCGAAGCCCTCTTCGGAGTGCGGAGCGCCGTCGTACACCCACGAATTTGAATGGGTGGTTACGGACATGGGGCGGGCATTTATCGTGAGGGTGCCGATTTGCTCTGTGATTTTATAGTGCGCTGTGACGTCCTTCCCTTCCGCATCCACGATGCTGTAGGAGAGGAAATTTTCGGTGTACTTCCCCGCATCGGTGAACGCGGGGGCCTCCGCCTTGAGGGTATCCCCCTCCGCGAGGCCCTTGGCATAGCAAGAGAGGCTGTGCGCTGCGCCGTCGTAGGTGAGCGTCTCGCTCTCCAAGCCCACCACGGCGGGGCGGTTCTTATCTTCCACGTTCTTGATTTCGGCCTCGAAATCGTAACAGAACGTCACATCCCGCCCTTCCTTATCGAGGACGGTGACGCTCGAAAGGTCCGCAGAGATGTTGAGGCGGCCGTTCTCGGGATCGGAGACCCAATTCTCCACCTGAAGGGTATCCCCATACAGGAGATTTGCCTGGAATGCGGGGATGTCCCCATAGACAAGGGAGGCCCCCACGACGTTGATATCGAGGGCGAGCGGGGCAATCTCGAAGGGGATACTCTTGCCGGGGCGGTCTGTATTGGCGACGCTCGTGCCCACGGCGCGGCATTCATACTTGCCCGCAAGGTAGGGGGCCTCCCCCGTCCATTCCCCATCGGGCAGGGCGCGGTATTCGAAGTGCGCCTCCCCGTAAATCGACTTCGCGGTGGGAGACGGGGTCTGCCCGTAGACGAAGGCGGGGAGCTCCCCTTCGGCAAGCCCCGGAATGACTTCGACGTCGTATACCATCCCCCCGATGCCGAGGAGGGCGCCCGTGGTTGCGAGGAGAAGGAGGAAGATCGCCAAAATGAGATAGCGGAAAAACCAGAGGCGGTCGAATATCCGCTTCCTTCTCTCCAATTTCTCCTTGTATTCACGATACATCATGGCTCTTCCTGCTCCTGCGCTCTATGCTTCTGCTTCTTCTTCTATCGTAATGATGCCCCATTCCACGATCTCAACGGCATAACATGCGGTTACATCGTTGCCGTTTTCATCGATGATGCTGAAATCCTCAAAGGTATTCTCCATTTCATCGCCGGGCGCGGTCACGGTTGCCCAGCCCGTGAATTCGAAACGGTCTCCGGGAAGGAGCTGCCCTTCGACGAGCTCATACTCCGCACATTGGTAGGACGTACCTTCGACGAAATCCTCATATTCGATCGTACTGCTCTTCGTTTTGAGTTCGATATAGCGGCGGGTGACTTCGAGGGTGCCGTATTCGTACGCAACGTAGTACCGATTGGATACGTCGTGCCCCCATTCATCGTAGAGGGCGGATACTTTGAAGGTGTTGTCGTGCCGAATGACTTGCCTGAGTTCGATGAAGTCTCGGCACTCGATATCGAGCGTTCCGTGCCGCTCATCGACCGCCGACTTCTCCCAAACAATTTGAACGTCTTGGTTGGATGCGACGTCGCCATATTCCTTCCTATCGCTGCCGCTTGCAACGGTGAGAAGGCGGATCTTGCAAATGGTACACATGTTGTCGTCGCCGAATTCGTGGGTATGCGACCACTCAGACGGATAGTACCCATCGGGGAAGGCATCAGAGGGGACGTCTTCGGGCCTGATATTGGTCCACGGGAGATTGCCCCACCAATCGGGCAAGTCTGTGTATTCGTCCCAAGGGACCCGATACCACGGGAAACCGGGGCCGAGGTTTTCAAACGGCACTTTATCCCAAGGAAAATTATCCCAAACATCTTCGGGCACCTTATTCCAAGGGATCTCGTTCCAAGTGTCGTAGGGCAAATACCACCAGGGGAGCCTGCGCCATGCATCTTCGGGAAGTTCATCCCAAGGGACCCTCTCCCACGGGAAATCGGGGCCGAGCTGTTCCCAAGGAACATTGTCCCAAGGGAAGTCTTGGTATTCATCAAAGGGGAAGTCTTTCCAAGGAATTTGCCCCGCGTTGTTGTAGAGCTCATCCCACGGAACCTTCTCCCACGGGAAATCGGGCCCGAGCTGTTCCCAAGGAACACACCACCAGGGGAAATTGTTCCAATCAAAATCGGAGGGAATGTTCCCCCAAGGGATATCGCTCCACACTTCGGGCGTGATATTCCACCACGGGAGGCTATTCCAATCCTCAGCGGTAAGCTCTTCCCACGGCACTTTCTCCCAAGGGAAGTTAGAAGGAAGATACTCCCAAGGAACATCCTCCCAAGGGAAGGCGCTCCAATCGAAATCGGAAGGAATATTCCCCCACGGGATCCTGCTCCATACATCTTCGGTAAGCTCCGCCCAAGGCACTTTCTCCCAAGGGAAGTTAGAAGGAAGATTTTCCCAAGGCACACACCACCAAGGGAAGTTTGCCCAATCGAAATCGGAGGGAACGTTCTCCCAAGGAATGTTGCTCCATTCTTCGGCGGGGATATTCCACCACGGGAGGCTGTTCCAATCCTCAGCGGTAAGCTCTTCCCACGGCACCCTGTTCCAAGGGAAGGAAGAGGGAAGATACTCGAAAGGCACCTCTTCCCAAGGGAAGGCATTCCAATTGAAGGTGGGCGGCACGCTCTCCCAAGGGATTTGACCCCATACGGAATCGGGCAGCTTCTCCCAAGGAATTTGGTCCCATTGATAGAACGGGAGAGCCTGCCACGGCATTTTCTCCCACGGGAAAGTTTCGGGGAGGCTCTGAAGGGGCACGATCTCCCACGGGATCATGCTCCACACTTCATCGGGAAGTTCATTCCAGGGGAAGTTGGGCGCAAGCACTGCGAGCGGAAGGAGCCCCCAGAGCGGGGAGGAGAGCGGAATATCCCCCCACGGGATGCCGCCAAGGGTCTCGGGGGAAAGGCTCGTCCACGGAATTTGTTCAAACGCTTCGGGAGGCAGGTTCTCCCAGGGGATATCGCCCAAGACATCGGGCGGAAGGGTTTCCCAAGGAATATCGTCCCAAGCCGAATCGGGCAGGTTCTCCCAGGGAATATCGTCCCAAGCCGAATCGGGCAGGTTCTCCCAAGGGATCTCCTCAAAGACTTCGGGGGGAAGGTTCTCCCAAGGGATCTCCTCAAACACTTCGGGGGGAAGCTCATCGAAGGGGATATCTCCCCACGCCTCTTCGGGAATTTGGTCCCAAGGCACATTTTCCCACGGGAAATCATCGGGGAGGTCTCCGAAAGGCACATCGCCCCACGGGATCTCGCTCCAAACTTCGTCGGGCAGTTCTTCCCACGGGATATTTTCGAATACGTCAGGCGGAAGGTTCTCCCAAGGGATCTCACTCCATGCTTCATCGGGCAATTCTTCCCACGGGATGTTTTCGAATACGTCAGGCGGAAGGGTTTCCCAAGGGATTTGCTCAAAGACTTCGGGGGGAAGCTCGTCGAAGGGGATATCCCCCCACGCCTCTTCGGGAATTTGGTCCCAGGGCACATTTTCCCACGGGAAATCATCGGGGAGGTCTCCGAAGGGCACATCGCCCCACGGGATCTCGCTCCAAACTTCGTCGGGCAAAGTTTCCCACGGGATATTTTCAAAGACATCGGGCGGAAGGGTTTCCCAAGGGATCTCCTCAAAGACTTCGGGGGGAAGCTCGTCGAAGGGGATATCCCCCCACGCTTCTTCGGGAATTTGATCCCAAGGCACATTTTCCCACGGGAAGTCATCGGGGAGGTCTCCGAAGGGCACATCGCCCCACGGGATCTCGCTCCATGCCTCGTCGGGCAAAGTTTCCCACGGAATATCCTCCAGCACTTCGGGCGGAATTTGGTCCCAAGGCACATTTTCCCACGGGAAATCTTCGGGAAGCTCATCGAAGGGAATATCCTCCCAGGGGAGCTCTCCCCAAGCGTCGTCGGGCAGTTCTTCGAAGGGGAAGTCCCCCCAATCAAAATCTTCGGGGAATTCCTCGAAGGGAAGATCGCCCCACGCGTCCTCGGGAATTTGGTCCCACGGCACATCGTTCCAATCAAAATCCTCGGGGAGGTTCTCGAAGGGGAAGTCGCCCGGGATCTCATCCCAAGGAATTTCATTTTCCCAATCGAAGTTTTCAGGGAGGTTTTCAAAGGGAAAATTCTCCCACGGGAAATCTTCTGTGACGTCCTCCCACGGAAAATCCTCCCACGGGAAATTTTCTGTGAGCTCTTCCCACGGAAAATCTTCCCAAGGGAAATCGGAGGGAAATTCATCCCACGGAAGTTTATCCCACGGGAAATCTTCGTAATCCTCGAAGGGAAAGTTCTCCCAATCGAAATTATTCCAATCAAAGTTTTCGAGCATTTGCTCCCAAAACTTCTCGCTATCCGCCTTCGTCTCCCATTCGAGCGAAAGGAGCCTATCATAACTTGCGCCGATCCCGAGGGAAACGACGAAGGTTATGACAAGAACGATGAACATTCCGAGCATGTAGATGCGGCGGGAAATTTTCATAACTCCTCCCTATGATTTGGTGACGTTGGCGAGGAAATTCCTGCACTGCGGCATTCTGCCCTCTCCGAAGAGGTCCTCGAAGAATACCGAGGCCGCCGAAATTTCCGTTCTGAGTTGGGATAGATCCTTATAGGTAAGCTTTCTGAGCACCTTCTTGCAGAGGATATCGTCGAGGGCGTCGAGCTCATCTCCCCCGCACCGCACGTAGACGGCAAGATAATCGTGGATCTGCCGCATGATGCGGTTTCCGAAGGTTATTTGGAAGGTCTCGATGAGGTATTCATCGAGGGCTTTGAGGCGCTGTTCGTTGCGCTGCGTCATTTCATAGCTGCGCTTGGCGTCCTCGATGAGGGCCGTAAATGTGGGGTAGCTTACGGGCATGGTACCCGCGGACGTCGCCTCAAACGGCGCCGTGCGGGTGGTGAGGTTGACGACCATGGCGCGGTCGTACACCTTATCCGAGATGGCGAAGGTGCTGTCGTCGTTGTTGGCGGTGCCCACGAACCACATGTTCTGCGGGAGCTTGATGCGCCCGTCTTTGAGGCCCTTCGGGTCGTCCTCCCAACTATCCGAAGTGACTTCGAGATAGCGAAGGTCGGGGTTGGGAATTTCCAAAAGGGAAAGAAACTCCGCGAAGTAATATTCCACGCGGGCGATGTTCATCTCGTCGAGGACGGCAATGTAAATTTCCTCCCGATCGTTGGCCTCATACATCTTGCGGAGGAGCAACGTCTCGTTGTATTTCTTGGTGAACTCGTTGTAGTAACCGAGCAGGTCCGAGCGCTCCTTCCACATGGGTTGGACGGGGATGATGGTGGCGGGGTTCTCCAAAAATTCCCCGAAGGCATAGGTGAGGGACGTCTTGCCCGTACCGGACATGCCCTGCACGATGATGATATGGGATACGGCGAGGCTTGCGATGAATTCCCTGATCTGTGCCTCGGTGTAGTAGAGCTTGAGATTGCCCGCCGCAAAGGCACGGAATGCCTTGCAGAGCTCCTCCAAGGTGGGCTTTTTGAAGGCCGTGTGCGTTTCGGGCGGAACAATTTCATTGAGCTGGCTGAACCTGCGCACATGGCGGCGCTTCTCCTCCTCCTTAGCCCGTGCCTTCTGCTCTGCCTCCACGGCGATCTTTACGGTCTCCTCCCACGTCCTGCGGTAGTACTTGAGCTTGCGGCGGCGCAGAAGATTGATGATGAGAAGGAGGAGAAGAAGGGCGGGCACGACGAGCGCCCACAGGATGATCATGGTGCCGAGCACCGTGTTGGGGACAAAGAGATCTAAGATGGTATCGATGACGAGGGAAAGCTCGTCGTCCATTTGGAGCTGAATGACGAACGCAAGCAAAGTACCGCCGACGAGAACGACTGCGGTGAGCAGGATCAGGGAGACAACGAAGTGCCACCTTGCCTTTCTCTTCAGTTTTCTTTCACGGTTTACTACCTTCTTCGCCATCGGGGTTCTCCACACCCTCCTCTTCGGAGGTCTCTTGGGTTACGGTTTCTTCGGTTACGGGGTCCTGCGTTACTTCTTGAATGGGTTCCTGAATGGGGTCTTGCGCTACTACGGGTTCCTGTGTTACTTCTTGTATCGTTTCCGGTTGCTCGGGTTTGGATTCGGGCTCTGCGGGCTGTTCGGGTTCGGTTTTTTTCGTATCGCTGCGGCGGGAGAGCGTCTCCTCGCGGAGCTTCTTATACGCCTTGGGTTTCTTAGGGCGCTTCGCCTTCATGGTGGCGCGGATGCTCGCGTAGAACTCCTTCTTGAGGATCTTGCGCGTATCCGTCCACTTATCGCGGACCAATCTTCCGAGGAGCTCAAATTCGCGCTCCAACTCATCGAAGCCCTCTTCGGTGGTGAAATCATCCCCCGCGGAGAATTCTCCCTTCTCGGAGCGGAGGGCGGTGATGCGTGCCGTAAGCATATCGCACTCCCGCATCGCACCTTCGAGGTGACCCTGCGTCTTTTTGAGTTCGGCCTCTACGGCCTTCCTCTCCCCTTCCTTCTCCGCAAACTTCCTGCGCTCTTCCTTGAGGCGGGCCTCGTAGTCGCCCTTGAGCTTTGCGACTTCTTCCTTCCGCGCGGCCTCCGCCTTCTTCATCGCGGCGGCGTGCTCGGCGCGGAGCGCGGCCTCTGCCGCCGCCCGTTCCTTGCGCATCTCCTCGATCTTTCTGCGGTGCTCCTCTTCGGCGCGCTCCATCTTCTCGACAAGCTCCTTCTTCTCCTGCTCGAGGGAAGAGATCTTTCCGTTGAGCTCCTCGATCTTCGCATGGAGTTCCTCGATCTCGGTATGCAGGACGACTATCTCATCCTGCAACTTCTGAATTTCATTCTGCGCCGCCTGAAGCTCTTCCAAAAGCCCCGCCTTCTCCTTTTCGAGGGCGGCGTTGCGCTCTTCGAGGAGCAGCATGTACTCCTCGGGGCTCTGCCCTGCGGCGGCGATGCGCTGCTTCAAGGCCTCGATTTGGGCGACGAGGGCGCGTTGGCGGGCCTCCTCGCGGCGGGCCTCCTCCTTCTCGTACTCTTCCTTTAAGTAATCCTCCACGCCGAGGCCGTGCTCATACACCAAGAAGGAGAGGAGGACGGCGGGCATGGCGAGCTCTCTTTCGATTTCGGCGGCGACGGGGTCCAAAGATTTGATTTCAGGCTCGATGGTGTAGCCGTCGTGGTTGTAATCGAGGAGGAATTCGTAGAGGGTAACGGCCTCGCGGAAATTCTTATCCATGCGGAGGACGTTGGTCTTTGTGAGCTTTTTGAGCAGGGGTGCACGGGAGACCTCCACCATGAGCGGGGTGCGGAGGTAGAATGCGACGCTCTGGATGATCTTCCCGATCCTATCGAGCGCCGAGGCGCAGGCGGGGTCTGCCGCGGCGGCAAATACGTCGTCCTGCTCGTCTTTGATCTCCAATTTGTAGGTGAAGCGGCGGGTGCCCGTCGTGATTTTCTTATCCGAATGCAGTTCTCCGCCGTACATGCTGTATGCCCGCATGACGGCATCGTAGCGGATGGAGACGAAATCCTTGATGCGGAGCAGAAGTGCATACAGAAAGCGGTTCTCGTAGACGGCGTAATCGTTGAGCCGCTCCACGGTGTACAGCTTATCGGGAACAATTTCCTCGGGCTTCTGCTCACGGGTGATGAGGTCGCTGTGGCGGGAGAGGTGCTCCACCGATTCACGGGAGATGTGCCGCACCTTTTCGATGGGCTGGACTTCCCCGTTGGAACGGATGAACTGCCTGTCCTCCCCGATGGCCCTGCCAATAAAGACGAGCCCCCGCTCGATGGCGGCGATCCAATCCTCTTCGATGTGGCAAATGTTGTGGCGTACGGTAATTTTATCCGCCGCCTTGGCCTTTGCAAAGGCATTGGAAAAGGATGCCGTGCCGCGGTCCTCCGCTACGGCCTTCAATAGTTCGGAAAATGCACGATAGAGCGCGTCTATCTGCGTCATACCCCCTCCTTAGCCGTTGCGGGCAATGCGGCGCACCGTCGCAAGGCAGCGCACCATGCGGTCGGCGCCGAATACTTCATTGAAGAATTCGCACAGCGCCTCGAGGTCGGCGGCGCGGTACGTCATGTTCTGCGTCTCGAGTTTTCTGAGCACCTTCTTGGCGAGAATATCATCTAAGGCATCGATCTCTTCCCCGCCGCAGGCGACGTAGACGGGAAGATAGGTGTTGATCTGCTTCATGATACGGTTCCCGAAGGAGATGCGGTAGTTCTCATAGAGGTACTTATCCACCCGCCTGAGTTTTTCGATGGTCTCCTCCGTCACGGGGTTGGCCGCGACGGCCTCCTCGCCGAGCTTCTTGAAGGTCTCCGCGGAGACGGGTACGTTGCGGAAGGAGGGGGCGATGAAGGGCTCGGATTTCTTATCCATGTTAAGCACCATGGCGCGGTCGTACACCTTATCCGAGATGGCGAAGGTACTGTCGTCGTTGTTGGCGGTGCCCAAAAACCACATGTTGTCCGGCAGGTGGACCCTTCCGCCCTCCAGCTGCTCGGGGTCGTCCTTCCAGTGATCGGAGACGACTTCGAGGTACCGTGCCCCCGCTTCGGGAATTTCGAGCAGGGACAAAAACTCCGCAAAGTAGTATTCCACGCGGGCGATGTTGAGCTCATCGAGGATGGTGATGAAGATATCCTTGCGCATGTTGGCTTCATAGATCTTCTGCAGAAGCAGGGTCTCGTTGAAGCGCTTGGTGAATTCGTTGTAATACCCCAAGAGGTCGGAGCGCTCCTTCCACATGGGTTGGACGGGAATGACGGTGGAGGGGTTGGAGAGGAATTCCCCGAAGGCAAAGGCAAGCGAGGTTTTCCCGGTACCGGACATGCCCTGCAGGATGATGATATGGGAGACGGCGAGCCCTGCGATGAACTCACGGATGATATCGATATCGTAGTAGAGGCGCATCTTGCCCGCGGCGAAGTTGCGGAATTCTTCGCAAAATTCCTTCAAGGTGGGCGTCTCGAAGGGGGTAGGGACCATGGTGGCGCGGGCGGCATCGAGCTTTTTGAGGGCATCGAAACGGGATTCGGGCGCCTTCTTCAAGGCCTCCTCCGCCTTATCCGCACTCTTGCCCAAACGATCTGAAAAGCTGTTGAAGCGGCGCTCGTTCACAATGACCGAAATGACGATGGCGAGCATGAGGACGACGACGATGACGATGTAAATGACCACAAAGAGGGGGGATGTCAGGGTGCCCCAAATGTCTTCTACGTTCATTTCTTTGCCTCCTTTGTGAAGTCTGCACCGAATACCTCCGCAAGCGTCTCCGAAAGCGTAGGCTCCCCTTCCCAGACGGCGGAGAGCCACGGGAGAAGCTGTACCTTTACGGCATCCTTTACGGCATCCTGTGCCCCGCAGGCGCATTGCACGGAGGCATGCAGCTCGACGCGGATCCAGAGGAGGTTGCCGATGCGGTGGGCGGGGCAGCGGGCATCGAGTGCATCCACATACTTCCACTCCGATTCGGGCAGCGGGAATTCATCGCGCACGGCACGGCGCATCGCCGAAAACCGCTCGTAGCCCACCGCGCGGAGCGCCGTCTTTCTTGCGGCCTCCTCCCCATCGGTGAAGGCGGGCTTAAGGCATGCCGCAACTTCGGCTACGGAGGCGGGAAGGTCGCTCGTGCCCACTTCCACGATGATTCTCAGGTTGGGCGGGAGGGTGAGCATCTCTCCCGAGACCGAATAGCTCTCCCTTTTCCTTGCAAGCATCTCGGTGAGCGGCTTCAATACGGGCTCCAAAAACCCGGGCGTGACGTGCCGCAAAATGGCGGTGAAGAGGTAGGCGGGTTCGGCCTGTGCGGCCTCGACGGCGAGGCGGAGGCCCGTCTTAGAGTCGTCCCTGTCGCTCGCATGCCAATGGGAGAAGAGGTCGCTCCCGCGGGCGTAGCTCTCCGCGTTGTCTGTAAACGCCGCCTTCCCAAAGTATTCGGAGAGAGTCGTAAACAGCCGCGCCCCGCTCCCTTCGGGAATGACGATGAGCTGAGACGCCGTGAGCGTTGCGAGGATGCGCCGCACTTCGTTTTCCTCCATGCGGATGCCCCGCTCCCGCAGGAACACGGTGAGGTCGTTTACCAACATGGGATAGGTGACGGAGCGGTCGTAGAACTGCGGCACCGCAGACATGGGTACGGGATTTTTGACGGGGCTCGGTTTTTTCTTCTCCTGCTCCGCAATCATTCGGAAGGCCTCGTCCACTTCGGAGACGGGCGTCGTGTTCTTCTTGGGTTCGCTGAATTTGTAGTACTTCGCCCAGCGGTCCGTGCCGCTGTTGGTGCGGCGGAGCTCCCGCTCGATGAAGGCCGCCACGATGGCGGCGATGGGCAGGCCCACCGTGATGCAAGCGAGGATATAGAGGGCGATGCCCTCCTCTTCGGAACTGTTCGTCGCAAACACGATGAAGCCCAAGAGAACGCAGAGGGCGAGGAGCACGGGAGTCACGGCGAGCGCCCCGTGGTAAACATGGGTGAGCCGCTTGCGGTTGAAGCTCCCGAAGATGGGAATGGCGCCGATGACGGCGGCGGCGAGGATGAAGAGTACCACGCTCGCGAAATCCTCCCCCGCCTGGGAGACGAGCCCGTAATCGAGGGCGGTGGAGAGCACGAGGACGGTTGCAAGAAGGAAGGCGACCACAGCCACCACGGGGAGCGCCCAAATGGCGGCCCTGCGCAGTACGATGAGCCGCTTGGGCGGCTGAGGCTTCTCCTCCCTATCGTTGCGCTCAAAGTGATCGGTATCCGAAAAATACAGGGCGGGATTTTCGGGCTTGCCTTCCCGCACCTCCCCTTCGAGAGCGAGCTCTCCCTCGAGTTTGACGTCGAGGGCGGAGGATGCGACGTAGATGTGATACGTTCCCGCCTCCACCGTATCTTCGAGCACCCGCTCATCGTAGGTAGCAAAGAGCTCCCTCGGAAGGTCGATCCGCACCGTCTCGCTCTCTCCCGCCCCGAGTTCGATCTTACGGAAGGCCTTGAGCTGCTTTTTGGGCATGAGGCGGCTTACGGAAGGGGCGCCGATGTAGATTTGGGCGACTTCGCACCCGCTGCGCCTTCCCGTATTCTTTACGGTGAAGGTGACGGCGTCCTCTTCAATAGAGAGTTTGGAATACGCAAACTTGGTATAACTCAACCCGTATCCGAAGGGATAGCGGATCTCCTCTTGTTCCATGTCGTAACGGAGATACCCATAGAACCCGCCCATGTGCACGACATCGCCGTTCCGAAGTTCTTTGAGCCTTGCAAGGCGGGCGTCGGCGCCGTCGTACAGCGTATGGGTGAGCCGCCCCGCGGGGTCTGTTTCCCCCGAGAGGACGCGCGCCACCGCCTCACACGAATAGGGACCGTCTGCGGGCACCAGAAGGGATGCCGCTACCCGTTCATCGAAGGACATATCGCAGGGCGTATCCCCGCATACGAGGGCGATGAGCGGCTTACGGGTACGGGCGAGCGCGGCAAGCAGCGCAATGCGGTTGGCGGGCAGGGTGAGGCCCTTGCCGGGGTGCAGGAATACGAGCACGGCATCCGCCTTGGCGGTACACCGCACCGCCGCGGGAATGAGCTCCTCGTTGCGGTCCGCATTCCTTTCGTAGCCGGGGGCGCTCCCCACGATCTCATACCGTGCGGCGAGGGGCGCCATATCCCCGTAGGGCTCCCCCACGACCGCGATCCTCTTGCCCGTAGCGAGGGGAAGGATGCCTTGATTTTTGAGGAGGACGATGGAGGCCTCCGTGATCGCACGGCGGGCCGTGTCCCCGGGCGGGGCCTCGATCTCCCGCGCGGCAGTCTCGTTGCAGAAGGAGAGGACGCCGTCTACCACCTCGTCGAGGGTATCCGTATCGAAGGCCTCCCCCTCGCGGATGGCATCTTCGACGTCCCGCTCGGTCATGCTCCCCTCTGCCCTGTATTCGGCAAGTTTTTGGAAGCGGAGCGCCGCCCGTTCCAAGGGGATGCGTACCCCCTCCACGCAGGAGCCGTCCTTCAGGAGGGAGAGCGATTCGGCGGTGGGCACCGCCCCCTCCCCCACCACGAAGGCGTTCCCGAAGTATCCGCCGAGCGCATCCACAAACAGGGTACGGTTGAAATCGTACCCCTCATCGGGACGGTTGACGTCCATGAAGATGGCCTCTGCACCCTCGCGGGAGGCCTCCGAATAGGGCTTTACCGCAAGTTCATGCACGGCGGCGCCGTCTTGCAGCTTATCGAGGAGGGCGATATCACCCTTTTGGAGGGAGGGACGGTTGAGCCCCGCTGCCCCGCCCGCGGCATGGATGCCGCGCACCACGGCCCTACCGAGCACGCCGTTGAAGTAAGCATCCTCCGAGAGGCCTACGGAATACGGGGCAACTGCCTTGAGGTCCGGGGTCACAAAGAGCCGTGCCCCCACAGCCCCCGCTTCGCTTACGAATTCGGAGGTCATGCGGGCAAGCAGTTCGGAATCCCATGCGCGCGCCGCAGTCTGATAGGGCACCCCCCCCCTGCTCGCGATGTCTGCAAGGTCTGCCTTCCCCAAGGGGGTGAGCTCCGCCTGCGCGAAGGCCGCATCTTGCAGGCCCGAGGCGGCGATCCCCACCTTTTGCAGGAGATTGAGTTTTTCAAGCGTATCGCCGTTGTTCATAGCACCGTCCCGACCTCTATGCCCGCGCTGACTCCGTCAAAGATCCCGAACCGTATCCCGACCCCCGCAAAGAGCAGGGTAATTCCGAGGATGGCGACGAGCGCATACAGGATATATTTTCTTTTTTTCCGTGACACAGAATATTTGGAATTTTGCAGGAAGGCCTCTTCCTGCTTTTGTGCGGGGCGGGCGCCGCCGTACCGAAGGGAGATGCCGTCTTTGGAGGCCACGTATTCGTATTCCCCCGAATACACCGCCTCCACGGTGGCCTCGAGCGAAACGCAGTCGTCGGCGAGGTCGGCATCGTATACGCCGAATTCGCAGCCGCGCTCCGCCACGATATCCTGCTCGAGGGTGCGGGAGAAGAGCACGTTGCCCTCCGCATCCAATTCATCCAAACGGTAACGGATGCCCGTTGCCGAAATTTCACTCGCATTGAAGAAGCGGAGCGCGGCATGCCGCCCCTCCCCGCCGAAAATGACATAGCGGGAGAGGTATACGGGCAGACCCCCGCGGTAGGAAAGTTCTCTTACGCACTCAACCATCGGCTTCCTCCCGTTGCTCTTGCATTTGCTCCTGCATTTGTTCTATTTCCTCGTCCTCTTGCAATTGCTCCTGCATTTGCCCTTGTATTTCCTCTCGCATTTGCTCGATTTCCACTATTTCCTCGTCCTCTTCGGCCTCTTCGCTCTCTTGTTCCTCTTGTTTCTGCTTTCGCTCTATGAGGCCGATGAGCTTATCCTTCAGCTTGGGGGAGCCATCCTCCCGCTTCTGCATGCGGAAAAACCGCGCTGCCGCCCACGCCCCCGTAAGAATGGCAACGAACAGCCCCGTTAAGATGAGCGCCGCCGCCCACACATCGGCGGAGAGGTCGAGCTCCCCCGTGAAATTATCGGAGAGGCGCAAGTAGAAGGTGAGCCCCACCCACAGGAAGAGGTCTACGGTGGCGGCCATGGCAAGGCAGAGGACGCCGAGCCATATCCCGAGCCGCTTCCCGAATGCCCGCCGTTCCCTCGGCATGGGGCTATCGTCCACGCACAGCATGCGGAGGGAGACGTAATCCGTCCGCTTGGGAAGGCGGCTTACATGCGTCTTTTCCTCCACGAATTTTTCCTTGACGCGGAGCACATCGAGAAGTTCTCCCGAAGCGGAGTATGCCGCGATCTCGTAGCTCAAAAAGGCACGCCGTGCCTGCAGCTCTCCCTCAAAAAAGACCCCCTTGGCATCACGGGCAAGGCGGTAGGAGGAGATGTAGGGGCGCACCGATACGGCGGGCTCGCAGGTGAGCTCTTCCCCGAAGGCGCCCTCCTTTTTCCCGACAACTCTATCCCTTACGGGAAAGGCCGCGCCGCACGTCTTGAGCATGAGCGCGGGGAGAATGCGGAATACCGAAATTCCCACGAGCGCAAGCCCTACTATGACCCAAGCGATCCAAAATTCCATACGATTTATTTTATCATGCATACGCGCGCATGTCAACTTTTTCACCCGACCCCATTCGCTTTTTATGTTGAAAGTGTAGGTTTTTTTACAATTTTCTGTTGGAAAAATTGGTTAAAATTGTAAAGTTTGAAATAAAATTCTACAAACAATAGTTGTGGGATGGGGCTCCCGCATGCGGAAGCGTATCCCGAAATTTTGCAGCAAAAAAGGGAGACGGGGTCTCCCTTTTCCTTCTTTTTCAGTGGCAGCCGGGGCATTCGGAGCACTTGCCGTTGCAGTGCTTTGCGGGCTTGCCCGTCGAGGAATACATACATCCCGACCACACCCTTTCGGCCTTTTTGTGGCATTTGGGGCAAGTCACCTCCTCCTCGTGGCTCTTCACAAGTTCATCGAACACGTTGCCGCATGCGGCGCATTTGTACTGTAAGACGGGCATAGCTTCCCTCCCCGTAACGTTCTACGCCCATTATAGTACGAAGGCCCCCAAAATGCAAGCGTTTTCAAATGACGCATTTGCCTTCCGTGAAGGATTCGAACACGGGAAGGACGTTGGAGCCCGATTTGGAGAAGCAGGAAATGAGCTGTTCGGGGGTCGCTATCTTGCCCGAATAGGTCTTGGCGTACTTGGAAAGGGCATTCATGAACTTCTTCTCCCCCATGAGTTCCCGCACGCGGTCGAAGAGAATGACGCCCTTATCGTAGGCGATATTGCGGTATTCATACTCCCCCGTATAGGCGGTGAGGGCGCGGTCCATCGAGGTATCCGCCTCCTTCGTCACCTGCGAGTGGATGGAGAAGAAGGCGCGGTAGGATTGTTCGGAAGCCGAAATGCAGTCTGCATACGTCAGGCCGTAATCGGGGAAGCGCTCGAAGAAGAGGGCGGAGGAGTACTCCGCGAGCCCCTCATCCTGCCACGCGTGCTCGAATTGGTTGCTCCCCACCATCGCATACCACCACTGATGGGCGGTCTCGTGGGCGACGACGGCGGGCATTTCGCCCTTGTTGAGGGTGGAGGAGATCATGGAGAGGGCGGGAAACTCCATGCCGCCGTACACAAAATCGGTCTGCACGAGGGTGTAACGGGGGTAGGCGTAATCGCAGAAGGCCTCCGAATAGCAGGTGAGGGCATCGCAGGCGCACTTTAAGGCGGTTTCGGGGGAAGGATCGTTGAAATAATAGTAACGAACTTCCTTGCCGCAGGCCTCATCGCTTACCGCACTCATACCCTTCCCCAGGACGAAGGCGACGTCTCTTACCCCCTCTTCTCGGACATGGTATGCCCGTTTTCCCTCTAAGTCACTTTCCTGGGCCTCAAATCCGCTCACGAGGGTGTACTCCTCGGGGACGGTGAGCGTGACCTCGTAATCGCAAATTTCACTCACGAAGGGGTCCCCGTTGGAGGAGTAGACGTACTCCTGAAAGCCATCTTCCTTCAGATAGCAGAGGGTTGGGTAGAAATTGGCGAGATTTACGGTGTTTTTGCCCACCCCGAGACGGTGGTTGACTTCGGCAAGTTGGGTCTCGAAGGAGATCTCGACGCTTGCGCACTCCCCCGCCTCAAGGGGATCTTGGAGGGTGACGGAGAGAATGTTGGCGTCCTCGCCCCCGATGCGGAAGGTCTTGGCGCCCGCAATGCCCGTGATTTCGATGCCGCCGTAGCTCTCCCCCGCGTAGTAGGCGGAACTTTTGAAGAGCTCGGAGACGGGGCGGTAGGTGGCGTTCTCACGGTAGGCATTCGCCCAGAGCTCGAACTTGATTTCCTCCAAGGGGACGGTTGCGGTGTTGACGAAGTCTACCCTCATATCGGCAGAGAGGGTGCGCGTTTCGGGGAAGTATTCGGCGTCAATCGCATAGGCACAGCGCTTCCCCCCCTTCTCGGCACACGATGTAAGCCCGAACGACGCCGCGATGAGCAGAGCGCCCGCCGCAACGCACAGCAGTTTTTTCATAGAGATCCCTCCGTTTGATTTTCGGAGGTATCCTATGCGGAATGTGCGCGGAATATGCAAGGGAAATATGGAGGGGGAAGCCTGTCATGTCGAGCGTAGCCGAGACATCTCAGGCTTCTGAATGTGTCATACTGAGCGTAGGCACGAAGTGCCGAAGTCGAAGTATCACCGCATTTTAAGAATATTGTGATACTTCAACTACGCTACGCTCCGTTCAGTATGACAAATCGGGAATACAAAAAGCGGCGGAAGGAATTCCGCCGCCGCGAGTTGTAATCGAATTACTTTTCACTGAGTACGGGTTTGAGGTAATCGGTGGGGTCTACGTTATTGGGCCCCATGAATACTTCGAAGTGCAGGTGTTCTCCCGCAAAGGCCTCGGAGCCATACGCCTCCGCAACCGCCCCGATTTTCTGCCCCTTGGAGACGGCATCCCCCTTCTTGAGCCCCGTCACGGGTTCCACAAAGCGGTAGAGGGTATACAGCCCGTCGCCGTGGTTGACTACGATAAGATTCCCCGTCTCCTCGCTGAGGCTCACGGTCTCCACGGTGCCGTCTGCCATGCAACGCACTTCGGTGCCCGCAGAGGCGGTGAAGTCGAGCGCCTTGTGGCGATACCACCAGCCGAGCGTCTTGTTCTCATAGATATCCGCATACTCCATCACGACGGTGGTGAAGTCTACGGGGGAGACGTACTGCGCTTCCCCGCCCGTGGGCTCATCGGGGTCGTTATCCGAAGGCCCAGAAGGCGTATTCGGGTCGTCCTCTGCGGGGCCCGAGGGCGTATTCGGATCGTCCTCAGAGGGGCCTGCGGGTTCGTTCGGATCCTGGTCTACGACGGGGGGATTCTCCACGACGGGGGCATCGCTTGCCGTGACGAAGTACACCGTGAGTACGGTTGCGGCGATGAGCAGAAGGGCGCATACGCCCGCGAGTACGTAGTACAAAATCTTCTTTTTGCTCTTGGTATTTTCTTGTTCCATACTGTCCTCCGAAAAATTTCTATGTAGATATTGGACCCCGCCGCGGGGAAATATACCCGCTTTTCAAAATCCGCCGAAGATGAGCGGGGTGCCCGCCGCAGTCTGCCCATTCCCCACCGCAATGTGGAGGTTTACCTCTTCCCCCTCGAGGAGGACGCCGCTTCCGAGTTTGGGGGAATGAAGGTAATAATTGGTGACGCCGCCCGCTTCCTCCACAAAGAGCAGTTGGGCATCGAACTTTTCTTGAAGTTCTTTGAAGCGTTCACCCTCGTAACGGACGCTCTCGCCCTTTACCTGGGGCAAAAACAGCTTGGAGAGGGCGGGGGTCTCCGTGCACACGATCTCAGAAGAGGAGGTCCCGAGGTAGAATTCATACCCCTTTCCCGCCTCGAACACGGGTTCGGAGCGGACGGCGTACAGAATGAAGGCCGCAAGCGCTGCCGCCATAAGCGTGAATATTGCCTTCCATGCCCGCACAAGACGCATAACAAAACTCCTCCCGGGTTGCGGAAGGAGTTTTTGACGCCCTTTTGAAATTTTATACCTCTTTTTTCTTCGGTTTTTTACCCTTTTATCAGCCCCACGGGAGCGTTTCGCCGCCCAAGATGTGGATGTGGAGGTGGGGCACGGTCTGCCCCGCGGCCTCGCCTTGGTTGACGACGAGCCGATATCCCCCCTCGAGACCCCATGCGGGGGCATGCTCCGCGATCGTTTGGAGCATTCTGCCGACAAGAGCCGCCCGCCCCGCATCCATCTCGGAGAGCAGCTTGAAGTGCTCTTTCGGGATGCAGAGAAGGTGAATTTTGGCGACGGGGGCGATATCCTTGAATACCAACATCTCCCCATCTTCATAGACCTTGGAAGCGGGGATCTTGCCCGCAAGAATGTTACAAAAGATGCAGTTTTCCATACCTTAAATCTCCTTCAAGAGAACGCACTTCGCGCTCTCTCCGTTATATTTTGTGAGCTTGACCTCGTACATGCCACCCTCGGATGCGATGGGAGACGTGACGCGGATGTAGTTTTCGGTGTAGCCTCCCTCCGCTTCGAAAAGGGCGGTGAGCTTTTTTCCCAAAAAGCGGGTGACGTACTTCTCTTCCGCGCTCTTTGCGGCCTCGAGCATGCGGGCCATGCGCTCCCGCTTGACCTCGGCGGGGATATCCTTGAGCTTTGCGGCGGCGGTGCCCTTCCGCGGAGAGAAGGGGAAGGCGTGTACCCGTGCAAACCCCGCCTCTTCTATGATGGTAAGGCTCTCCTTGAAATCCTCCTCCGTCTCGGTGGGGAAGCCCACGATGAGATCGGTGGTGATGGCGGCCTGCGGGAAGGCCGCGTAAATCATGTTGCAGGCCTCGAGGTACTCCTCGCGGGTGTAGTGGCGGTTCATCGCGCGGAGCACGTTTGAAGAGCCGCTCTGCAGGGAGAGGTGGAAGTGGGGGGCAACGTTGCCCGCCGCCCTCATCTTCTCCAAGAAGGTTTGGGTTACGGCGCTCACCTCGAGGGACCCGAGGCGGATGCGGGCGGGTACCCCCTTCAGAGCGAGGAGCAAGTCGCCGAGGTCCTTCTCCCCATCCCGATAGGAGGAGAGGTCCACCCCCGTGAGCACGAGTTCGCGGGCGGGGCTGAGTTCCGCCTCCCGCACGATGCTCTCCATGCTCCTCGAGCGGCTTCTCCCCCGTAAATAGGGGATGAGGCAGTAGGAACAGAAGCGGTTGCACCCATCCTGCACCCGAAGGTAGGCGCGGGTGCGCACGGGCTTGGGGCAGGGCAGTTCCGAGAAGGTGGTTTCAGGTACGAAGAGCCCCTCCGCCTTGCAGGGAAGGCTCGCTATAAGCCCCAAGATCTTATCCTTATGCATCGCCCCGCCCACGAGGACGACGCCCTCCTTATTCCAAAAAGCGGCGGCATCGTTCTGGGCGGCACAGCCGAATACGACGACGGGCGCATCGGGATTGAATTTCCGCATGCGGGAGACGGCCTGGCGGGACTTGCGCTCCGCCTCCGCGGTGACGGCGCAGGTGTTGAGAAGGTATAAATCGGCAGAGGAGAGCTCTTCCGTCACCTCGTACCCCATCTCCTCGAGGCCGCGCATGAGGGAGGCGCTCTCCACTTCATTGAGTTTGCACCCCAAGGTGAATACGCACGCCTTCATCCGAGTTCCCCCACCGAATACAGAATGACGGAGAGGGCGGCGATGGCGGCCGTTTCTGCCCGAAGGATGCGCTTCCCGAGGGTGATCCCCAAAAATCCCGCCCCCTTGGCCTTCTCGAATTCCTCTTCCGTGAAGCCCCCTTCACTGCCTACCATGACCGCACATGAACCCTCTACCTCAGACATGCTCCCCTCGTTTTCTCTCAAAAACTCACAGGCGAAGAGCTTAGTGGAGTAGGGCTCCGCGGCATGCAGGGCCTCTTCGAATTCCATGTAGCTCACCTCGGGGGCACGGGCGCGGAGGCACTGCTTGGCGGCCTCATGGGAGACCCGTTGGAAGCGTTCGAGCTTGTTTTCGTTGACGTACGCCGAACAGTAGCGGGAATGGAACACGATGATGCGGCTCGCCCCGAGTTCGACGGCCTTCTGAATGACGAACTCCGTCTTATCCCCCTTGAGGGCACCGATAAACAGGCAGACCTCGCGGGAGGGCTCCCGCTCGGAGAGCCTCTCCCCCGTCACATGCAGGGTAAATTGACTCTTTTCCGCTCGGGCTACGATCGCCCCGTACTCCTTTCCGCTCCCATCGAGGAGGGTGACTTCATCCCCTACGCCGAGGCGGAGCACATTCCTCGCATGGCGGAATTCCTCGCCTTCGAGGGTGACTTCCTCCCCCACGGTATCCACAAAAAAGCGCTTCGGTGCGGACATGGTACCCCCTTATCTCGTGAGGAGCAGGGCGTACCAATCCCCCTGCCGCCTCCTTTCTTTGAGCTGAAATCCCACCCCTTTGAAGGCCTCCTCCACGAGGGCGAGGCGGCTCTCGATGATGCCCGAGAGGATGAGGGCGCCGCCCGCTTTGAGGCATTGGGGCACGGCGGGGGCGAGCCGCACGAGCACCTCCGCCGTGATGTTGGCAACGACGATGTCCGCCGAGACGGCGGCGTTCTGCACGAGGTCCGTCTCGGTGACGGTAACGAGTTCCCGTACGCCGTTCTTCTCCGCATTATGCCTTGCGCTCGCAACGGCAATGGGGTCGATATCGGTGAGGTAGCAGTGCCCCGCCCCGAGTTTGGCGGCGGCAATGCCCAAGATGCCGCTCCCGCACCCGACGTCGAGCACGATTTCTCCCCCCTTTACGGTATCCTGCAGAAATCCGATGCACATGGCCGTCGTCTCGTGTTCTCCCGTGCCGAATGCCATGTTGGAATCGAGGAGCACGACCTCCTCTTTCTCCCTCTTCTCATAGGGGATCCATTCGGGGACGACGGTCACCCTCCCGAAGGGAATGGGGCGGAAGTGCTTCTTCCAAATTTCGATCCAATCATCCCCCTCGATCTCGCGGGTGCTCTCCTCGAGGGAGCCGAAGTCGATGGCGCCCTCCGCCCGATTGCGGCAGGCGTAGATCTCTTGCATGGCGGCGCCCACGTCCCCCGCCCGCGCAAGGGGCAGGAAGGCCTTGACGAGCGCCTCCGTCCCCCTACTCTTGAGGGAATCGTCGAGGTAATCCCAATAGACGCCGCTCTTGCCCGATTGCAGGGCAATGACGTCCGCCGTGTCCGATACGGCAACGCCGCCCTCCGTGTAGTTCCATAGAATGTCGCATACGAGTTCGCTGGCCTCGCTCGTGGTGCGGACGGTGAGTTCGATGTATTTCATGGTTTACTTCTTTGAGGATCTGCGCTTGGCCTTTTCGCCGATGTAGAGGGTGGTACGCTTGCCGATGGGGTCTGCATCCCTGCCGAAATCGATGGCATTCCAGCTCTCCTCGGTGCCCGTATAGTATATTTTCTTGATCTTCGTCCCCATAAAGGCCTTATCTTTGACGCGGGTGAGGTTCTTATGGAGCGTGATGCACTTCAGCCTCTCGCAGCCGAAGAATGCCCCTTCCCCAATTTCCTCAAGGCTTTCGGGAAGCTCGATCTCCTTCAACCCGATACAGCCCCAGAATGCCGCGTCTCCGAGCTTTTTCACCCCCTCGGGGATGGTGACTTGCTTGAGGTATTCGCACCCGAAGAAAACTTCGTTCCCCATCTCCTCGAGGCCTGCGGGGAGCTTGGCGCTCATGAGCCACCTATCTCCCCTGAAGGCCCGCTTCCCGATGTACGTTACCGAATCGGGGATATCGATATGCCACAGGACGGGGCAATCTATAAATGCGATGTCGTCAATCTTTTTGAGGCCCTCCGGCAGGACGATTTCGGGGAGACGGGAACATCCGGAAAACGCATTCGGCCCGATCTCCCGAAGGGATCCGGGAAGGACGACCTCTTCCAAATTGGCGCAGCCCATGAAGGCGCTCTCCCCGATCCTGACAACGCCTTCGGGGATGGTGACGCTTGTTAACTCCTTGTTGTGGGCAAAGGCGAGGCACCCGATCTCGGTAATGCCGCCGGGGACGGTGAAGGCCCCCTTCTCCTTCCCACCATTGATGAAGAGCGTTGCGGCTCCCGCTTCCTCCGCACCGTACATATATGTGTTCCGGTCTACGAGGTTGCCCTCATATTCAAACTCTACCTTCTTCCAGGTCTCTTCGGTGCCCCAATAGTTCACTTGAATGACCTGTTGCATGAGCCCCGAGAAGGCTCCCGCAGGAATATGCTCAACGCCCTTCCCGATCTCAATTGTGTTTAAGGCGGGGGAAGCGGAAAGCGCATTCTTGGCTTCCTTACACGCCCGCGCATACCAATAGACGGAAGTAAGCCGCGGGCAACCCGCAAAGACCTCTTTCCCCACACGGGTGACGTTTTCGGGGATGATGATCATGAAATCTAAGCCGCAACCGCGGAACGCCCATTCCCCAATTTCCTCAAGGCTTGCGGGGAGGGGCAGGATCTGCAAACTTCTGCAGTCCTCAAATGCCCGCTCGCCGATCTTTTTTACCCCTTCGGAAATAGTGGCGAGCCCGAGCTCTACGTCACCTGCAAACAGCTCCTTCGCGACCTCTTCGAGGCCTGCGGGGAGCTCTGCAAATTTCAGATGGATGCAATCCCTGAATGCCCCCTCGCCGATCTTTTTGACCCCTTCGGGGATGGTGACACTCGTGATCCGCTCATTGCCCGAAAATGCGCGATCGCAGATCTCGGTTACCCCTTTCGGGACGACGACTTTCTCTTCCGTACCCCAATATTTGATGAGAATGGAATTCATGATAAAGAACGCGGGGGTATACAGATGCCCGTTGATATACAGGTTGGTGCGGGCGCTCACGGGCAGGGAGGCAGAATTTCCCATCCCGATCTCCCTCCAACTCCAGAGGTCCCCGTTGTAATGCACTTCGGCAACGTCCTGCACATGCAAGAAGGCGTTAGGGCCCGCTTGCACGAGCTTCTTCCCGATGGTCACGCGGGATACGGGTTTATAAGAACTCGTGCCGCTCGTGCTCTTGAGGATGCAGAGGGCGTATGCGGGGAGGCTGACGACGTCGTCCCCCACCACGATCTCTTCCACGGCATTGCACCCCTCGAAGGTGCGCTCGCGGAGATGGCTCCTCTCCTGCTCTTCCTCCGAGCAGTCCCCCACCGATTCGCATGCCCGCGCATTCCATATGATTTTTTTGAGGTTGACGCAGTCCTTAAACGCCTCTCTCCCGATGCGGACGACGTTTTTGGGAATTTCAATGCTCTCGATGGAGCACCTTTCAAACGCCCCCCACAAGATCTCCTCAAGGCTCTCGGGAAGCACCACTTCCTTTATCCCGTCACAATCGAAAAAGGCATGGCCCGCTATCTTTTTCACGCCTTCGGGAACGACGACCCTGCCGCTTTCCCCCTTGCCGCTTACGAGAACGCGATCCTTTATTTCCATAATTTTCCTCCAAAAAGGTTTGCTTTTCTCGATTATACCACGCTTTTCCATAAAAATCAAGGCTCAGCGGCAAAAGTCGGCGCACAATTCAAAAATTTCATGATATGAGAAAATGAAAATTATTCGTAAATTTGTTCTTTTTACGATAATTTTTTTCGGAATTTTTGCGGTTATGCTTGTGAATTTACAAAAATTGTGTTATAATGGTACCCGATTCCCAAACCAAAAGGAGAAAATATGGACGACGTAACCAATGAGCTTCCCGAAGATCCCACCCCGCCCAAGAAAAAAGGCTTCCTCGAGAAGATAGATACCTACTTCGGGATCACGGCAGCGGGCTCCAACTTCAAGCGGGAGATGATCGCAGGCCTCACCACCTTCATGGCGATGGTCTATATCCTCATGGTGACGGCGGGCATGTTTGAAAAGACGGGCGTCAGCTACGGCGCAGCGTACATCGCGACGGCGGTGGGCGCGGTCGCGGGGACGATGATCATGGCGTTCGTCGCCAAAATGCCCCTCGCGCAGGCCTCTGGCATGGGTATTACCGCCTTCATCGTACACAACCTCCTCCTCGCGGGGACGGGGCTCACCTATGCCAACTGCATGGTGTTCACCCTCATAGACGGCGTCGTCTTTCTCATTCTCACGGTGACGGGGCTGCGCAGAAAGATCTTTGAAGCCATCCCCAAGGCCGTCCGCCACGCCATCCCCGTCGGGATCGGGCTGTTTATCGCCTTCATCGGCATGCAGAATGCGGGCGTGATCTTGGGAAATCCCTCCACGCTCGTCTCGTTTGCCTCCTTCAACGTGCTCCCCGGCGGAGCTTCCTTTATGGAACTCAACGACGGCACCTACATCGGCATTCTCCCCGCCCTCATCGCCCTCATCGGCGTCATAGCCATCGCCGTGATGTCCAAGCGCAACATGAAGGGAGCGATCCTGTGGGGCATCCTCGGCTGTACGGGGCTGTTCTATGCGTGTGCGGGCATCGGCTACGCGTGCGGCTCCGCGGGCTGCGAGGCCCTCTTCAAGGCGTTCTCCATCTCCGATCCCTTCTCCGCGTTCGCCGATTGGGGGACGCAGTCGGTGGGGAAAGTCTTTACGGAAGGCTTCAATTTCCGCCCCTATCTCGAAACACACGGCGCATGGTCGCTCGCACTGCTCATCTTCACCTCCGCCCTTTCGCTGTGCATGCTCGATATGTTTGATACCATCGGGACGCTGTACGGCGCATGCGCACGGGGCGGGCTTCTCGATGAGAGCGGTACCCCCATCCGCATGGACCGCATGATGCTCTCCAACGCACTCGCGGCGACGGTGGGCGCCATTGCGGGAACCTCTACCGTAACGACGTGCGCGGAGTCCTCTTCGGGCGTCGTAGCGGGGGGAAAGACGGGCTTCACCGCGCTGACTTCCGCCGTACTCTTCCTCATCGCGATGTTCCTCTCCCCCATCGCCCAACTCATTCCGAGCTGTGCGACGGGCGCCGCGCTCATGTGGGTGGGCGTCCTCATGATGACTTCCGTCACCGATATCGATTGGAAGGACCCCTGCGACGCGCTCGCCGCCTTCCTCACCTTCGTCGTTATGGTGCTCGGATATTCCATCACGAAGGGCATCGGCATCGGCATCCTTGCCTATATCATCGTCACCGTCTGCACGGGGAAGATAAAGGAGATCACCGTCCCCACGTGGGTCATTGGCGCGCTCTTCCTCGTCACCTTCTTGCTTACCTGACGGTTTTCGGGCCCTGAAGGAGGTATGCCATGAATTTTTGCGAGGGGTGCAACATCGCTTTCCCCGATCCGCGGTGCCCCAACTGCGGGAGGAAGAAGCTCCGCGCCGTAAATGAGGACGACTTCTGCTTGGTCGGCCGCGTAGAGCGGCTGTTCGGAGACAACCTCAAGGGCTATTTGGAGGGCGAAGGGATAGAGTGCGTCCTCAGGCCGTACGGCACGGGCGTCCGCTCCAAGTTTGCGCTTCCGCTCGAGAGTTACCTGCTCTACGTCCGCTACCGGAATTTGGAGTACGTACGGGAGCTCGTACCCGAAAAATAATCGTAACATACCAAAAAGGGACCGCAGGGGTGCGGTCCCTTGTTTTTTGTTTTCCCTTACTTCCGCTTGTAGGCATCCTTGCCGTAGAGGGCGGAGAGGTTATCCGAATACTTCTTTGCCTTTTCGTAGCTCTTGAGCTCAAAGCCGCCCGCGGCATCGAGGATGGCGCGCTTCTGTTCACGGGAGAGGCGGGTGGGCACTTCGACGAAGGCGCGGAGATACAAATTCCCCGTGCCGTTCCGCGACTTGATGCCCTTGCCGCGCACGGTGAACATTTGCCCCGTCTGGGTGCCTTCGGGGATGTCGTATTCAAAGGCGTCGTCCAAATCGGGTACGAGTACCTTGCCGCCCGCGATGGCCGTCTCAAACGGGATGGGCAAATCGACGTAGAGATCCAAATCCTTGCGTTGGAAGATCTTGTGGGGTTGGACGCGGAAGGTGACGATTAGATCCCCCGCGACGCCGCCCGCCGTGCTCGCCTGCCCGAAGCCGCGCTTGCGAAAGTAAGAATTGTTGTCCGCCCCGGCGGGGATATCGAGGGTCACCGTCGTATCGCGGCGGATGTAGCCCTTTCCCTTGCAATCGGGGCACTTCTCCGTAACGATCTTGCCGCGCCCGCCGCAGTCGGGGCATACGCCCACCCGCACCGTTCTGCCGAATACGGTCTCCTGCGTAAAGCGTACCTGCCCCCTCCCGCCGCACTTCTGGCAGGGTTTGAAGGCGGTGCCGCCCTTGGCGCCCGTGCCGCTGCATGCGGGGCAGGGCTCGTTGCGGGAATAGGTGAGCGTCTTGCGGCAGCCCTTTGCGGCATCCATGAAGGAGAGCTCCATCGTGCGCTCGATATCCTCCCCCGTGGTATCCCGCTGTACGGAGGCGCTTCCGCCGAAATTGGAGAAGATGGAATCGAAGATATCCCCGAAGCCGCCGAAGCCCGAAAATCCGCCTCCCATGCCATCCATGCCACCCATGCCCGGATGTGCACGCTCATAATCATAGGCGGCGCGCTTCTGTTTATCGGAGAGGACTTCGTTTGCCTCGTTAATTTCCTTGAATTTTTCGGCGGCGAGATTGTCCCCGGGGTGAAGGTCGGGGTGGTACTGCTTGACGAGCTTCTTATACGCCGCCTTGATCTCCTCTTCGGTTGCGTCCTCTTTGACGCCGAGAGTCGCGTAATAATCTTTTTTTTCTGCCATAAAAATTCACCGCTGTGTACGGCGCTCCCCGCGCACGGAGGCGCGGGGGCGTTCTTTGGATTTTGTGGGAATACTTTTCGTTTACTGATGGAATTCGTCGCCGTCCGTACCGCCGTCGGGGCCGTTTGCGCCGCCGCCCTGGTAGAGCTTTGCTATGACGGGCTGGATGCGCTTGGAGAGCTCCTCAAAGGCCTCGTTGTAGCGGGCCTCGTCGTCTGCCTCGAGGTCCTTCTTGGCCTCGTCCACCGCGGATTGCAGGGTAGCCCTGTCCTCATCGGAGAGCTTGCCTTCGCTATCCTTTATCGTCTGCTCCACCGAGAAGATAAGCCCATCGAGCTTGTTGCGGGCCTCCACCTTCTGCTTGCGCTTCTTATCGTCCTCGGCGTACTGCTCCGCCTCCTTCACGGCCTTATTGATCTCATCCTCCGAGAGGTTGGTGGAGGAGGTGATGGTGATATCGGTGGATTTGCCGGTGCCGAGGTCCTTGGCCTCGACGTGCACGATGCCGTTGGCATCCACATCGAAGGTGACTTCGATCTGCGGAATGCCGCGGGGGGCGGGCGCGATGCCCGTCAGCATGAAGCGGCCCATCGTCTTGTTGTCGCGGCAGAATTCGCGCTCCCCTTGCAGGATATGAATTTCCACGCTCGTCTGGTTATCCGCAGCGGTGGAGAACACCTGCGATTTCTTGACGGGGATGGTGGTATTCCTATCGATGAGGCGGGTGAATACGCCGCCCAACGTCTCGATGCCGAGGGAGAGGGGCATGACGTCGAGGAGGAGCACGTCTTTGACTTCGCCCGTTAAGACGCCGCCCTGGATGGCCGCGCCGATGGCGACGCACTCATCGGGGTTGATGCCCTTGAAGGGCTCCTTGCCCGTAATTTGTTTGACTTTGGCGACGACGGCGGGAACGCGCGTGGAGCCGCCGACCAAAATGACCTTATCAATGTCGTTATAGGAGAGGCCCGCATCCTTCATCGCGAGGCGCATGGGCTCCGCCGTCTTTTCAATGAGGTCGGAGATGAGCGCTTCGAACTTCTGGCGGGTGATCTCGAGCTCGAGGTGGGCGGGGCCCGCATCCGTCATGGAGATGAAGGGCAGGGATACGGAGGTGGAAGTCATGCCCGAGAGCTCGATCTTCGCCTTCTCCGCGGCCTCCTTGAGGCGCTGCATCGCCATCTTATCCTTGGAAAGGTCTACGCCGTGGCTCTTCTTGAATTCGCCCACCATATAATCCATCAGCCGCTTATCGAAGTCATCGCCGCCGAGCATGTTGTTGCCGTTGGTGGCGAGCACTTCAAAGACGCCGTCCGAAATTTCGAGGATGGAGACATCGAAGGTGCCGCCGCCGAGGTCGTAGATCATGACCTTGCTGTTCTCCTTCTCCTTATCGAGGCCGTAGGAGAGGGCCGCCGCGGTGGGCTCATTGATGATACGGAGCACGTTGAGCCCCGCGATCTTGCCCGCATCCTTGGTGGCCTGCCGCTGGGCATCGGTGAAGTAGGCGGGGCAGGTAATGACGGCATCGGTTACCTTTCCGCCGAGGTAGGCCTCGGCATCCGCCTTGAGCTTGGAGAGGATCATCGCCGAAATTTCCTGCGGCGAATAGGATTTGTCATCGATCTTTACCTTGTGATCGGAGCCCATCTTGCGTTTGATGGAAATGACCGTCTTATCGGGGTTGGCGACGGCCTGACGCTTTGCGACTTGCCCGACGATACGGGAGCCGTCCTTCTGGAATGCGACGACGGAAGGCGTCGTCCTTGCGCCCTCTGCATTTGCTATGACGACGGGTTCTCCCCCTTCCATGACTGCCACGCACGAATTCGTCGTGCCGAGGTCGATACCAATTACCTTACTCATATTTATCTCCTTAAAATGCTTTTTTGAATTATTTTACCACAATGACTTGTGCAAACCTGAGCACCTTGCCGTTTTGCATATAGCCCTTCAGAAAGACTTCGCGCACCGTGCCGCTCTCTTCCCCCTCCATGGGGTCTACGGCGACGACGGCTTCGCACGTCTCCGCATCGAACTCCTCCCCCACGGGGTTTATTACCGTAATTTTCTCCTCTTCCAAGATCTTGGAGAAGGCCTTCATCACGAGTTCGATGCCGCGCTTTGTCTGTTCCTCGGTGCAACTCTTTAAGGCGCGGTCTAAATTATCCGCGATCGGGAAGAGCTTGGATACGACGTCCGCCCGCCCCTCCGTATACCGCTTTGCGCTCTCGCCCGCGGTACGGCGGCGGTAGTTCTCGTATTCGGCAGTCACCGAATACCACTTGCGCTTCATGTCCTCCGCCTGTGCCTTTGCGGCCTCGAGCTCTTTTTTGAGTTCCTCCAAGGGATCTATCTCGGGCTCTGCGGCCTCTGCGGGTACGGGCGCCTCTTCGGGAACTTCTTCGGGAGAGATCTTTTCCGTCTCCTCGCTCTTCTTGTTCTCTTGCGCCGTCTTTTCTTTCTTATCGCTCTTCACGGAATTACCTGCACTTGTTTTTTTCGACACCTTTCATATAATGTAAAATGAAGATTTCTAAACGCTTTCCCGAAAAAAACCCGAAATTTTCAGAAAATTTCCCGCTTGGGTCTTTACAAAGGGGCAAATTTATATTACAATATTGGAAAGGGGAGGAAAAATTTATGGAGACAAAGGCATACGAACTCTTTGCAAAGCGCAATCATAAGGTGAGCATCCGCGTCATACCGGGGCACTTCGTGACGCAGCATTCGCACGTCAACTACTGCGTGGATATGACGCGCGTCAAATCGGAGGCACGGCTCGCCCGCTATGCGGCAAAGCTGTTTGCGGAGAGCTTTTCGGGAGTCGCCATCGATACCATCATCACCTTGGAGCGCATGAAGATGGTGGGGGCGTTCCTTGCGGAGGAGTTTTCCAACAACCCCGGCCTCAACATGAATCAGGAGATCGCCGTCATTTCCCCCGAATTCACCGCAGACGATAAGCTCATTTTAAGGGACAACCTCGTGCCGTACGTCAAGCACCGCCGCGTCCTCATCCTGTGTGCCACGGCGACGACGGGCATCACCGCCATGAATGCCATCCGCGGCATCCGCTATTACGACGGCGACGCCGTGGGCGTGGCTACCGTATTCGGGGGCAACTTCGAGATCCCGGGCGTTGCCGTAAAGAAGCTGATCTCTGCAGAGGATTTGCCCTCGTACGCCTCCTACCGCCCCGGGGAATGCCCCCTGTGCAAGAACGGCGTGAAGATCGATGCCCTCATCAATTCGTACGGATATTCCAAAATTTAAGATTTCGATTGCTTACGAAGCGAAAGCGGAGGCCCTGTGAATGGGTCTCCGCTTTTTGTTCTCTTGCGCGGCTTACGGGGAGCGGGATAAGGAGAGAGAAATCTTGGCTCCTCCCTCGGGGGGTGGGCAAGGGGCAGGTTGAGGGAAAGGGGGCAAAAAAGTTGGCATATGGAGGGGGAAGTCTATCATGGGAGTGTTATAATGGAAGTGCGGCGGGGATGAAGAGGTGATGTCTTTTGACCTTTGTTCAAGTGGTAGGCATCCTGCGGCAGTGCCGTGCGGACGTCCTCGTACTCGCGTTCGGCGTGATGTTCCTCACGTCGGTGCTCAAAAAAACGGTCTTGAAGTCACTCAATGAGAATGTATTCGTATTTCTGCCCTTCGGGATAGGGCTCATCCTCTACACCGTGTATAGCCTGCTCACCTCCCTCTCGTGGGCGCCCCTCACCGAGCGGCTGTGGGAGACGATGGAGGCGGGGTTCTCCTGCGGCTGTGCGGCAACGCTCTACCAAGCGGTGTACAAGCAGCTCAAGCGGGAGCGCATCCTGCCCCTGCTTCCCATCCTCGAATTCCTCCCCGAAGATAGAAGGGAGGAGGCCGCAGAGGCCCTCTATGAGGGGGCGAAGGCGCTTTCGGAAGAGGAGCGCATCGAATACTTTCAAAAACAGCTCAACACGTATTCGGAGGTACCCATGTCTGAAGAGGAGCTCTTGGAATACGCCGTTCTCCTCACGGAATATCTCAAAGAGCTCGGGCTGTAACCGTTTTCCCCCGCCCCTTCGGCGGGGGTTTTTCGTATAAATTGCCGCCGCCCTCCCATACTTCTTATATGAAGCAAATTACGGGCGACCTCAAAAAGAGCGTGGATGCGCTCAAAAAGCTCCTTCCCGCCGAGGATATCCTCACCTTTCCCTTCTCTTCGGAGGGGGGGATCGCGTTTACATGCGTCTTTGCGGACCCCGTAACCGATAAAGAGCTCTTGGGGGAACAGGTCGTGCGGCCGCTCTCCCGCTATACGGGGGCGGCCACATCTTCGGAAGTAAAAAAGCACATCGTCTCCCCCGAAGTGCGGACGGGGACCGAGCTTCGTACCCTTGCCGATGAAGTGCTCGCGGGCAACCCCGTGCTCCTCTTCGAGGGCATGGATGAGGCCCTCATCTTGGGCACCAAGAAGGTATTCGTCCGCGCCATTGCGGAGCCCTCCACCGATGTCACCGTGCGCGGCCCGCGGGAGGGGTTCATCGAGGATCTGAAGATCAACACTTCCCTCATCCGCCGCCGCTTCAAGACGGAGGAACTCATGATCGAGACTTCGGAGGTTGGGCGGCGCTCCAAGACGGCGGTTGCCCTCTGTTACCTCGAGGGGACGGCCAAGAGGGACGTTATAGAGGAAGTCAAGGGAAGGCTTGAAGAGATCGACGTAGACATCATCCCCGATTCCTCCTATCTCACCCACTTCCTCTCCTCACGGCCCTTTTCGCTCGTGAAACAGGTGGGCACCACCGAAAAGCCCGATATCTTCTGCGCCAAACTTGCAGAGGGGCGGGTGGGGCTCATCGTAGACGGCTCCCCCATCGCCCTCACCCTGCCCTATTTGCTTACCGAGGATTTCCAATCGAGTGAGGATTACTTTGTCTCCGCATACCGCGCTACCTTCACCCGCCTTCTGCGGCTGTTTGCCCTGCTCGTCGCCATCTACCTGCCCGCCTTCTACGTCGCCGCCCAGCTCTTCCGCCTTCAACTCTTCCCCATCAAACTGTTGCTTACGATTGCGGGCGCCATCCGCGATATCCCCTTCTCCCCCTCCCTCGAGATGCTGCTCGTGCTGCTCGTGCTCGAAGTGCTCAACGAGGCGAGCATCCGCATGCCGAAGTATGTGGGCATGGCGCTCTCGGTGGTGGGCGCACTCGTCCTCGGGGAGACGGCCGTTTCGGCGGGATTCGTCTCCACGCCCGCCATCATCATCATTGCATTCAGCGGCATCGGGCTGTATGCCGTACCCAACCTTATCGAACAGACGGGCGTGCTCCGCCTCGCCATGCTCCTCGTTGCGGGCAGTGTGGGCACCTACGGCATCGTGCTGCTCACCGGCTTCGTGCTCTTCTACCTCGTGACCTGTGAGAACTTCGGCACCCCCCTCGTCGCCCCCTTCTCCCCCATCGTGGGGCACGATTTGAAGGATAGCATTCTCAAATACAATTACGGCTCCCTCAAGACGAGGCCGAAAACCTTGAAGAGCCCCAATCGAAGGAGGCAGAAATGAAGCTCTCGCGCAGACAAATCTATCTCTTTCTCGCCTGCGTCGCCCCCATCGGCAAGCTCGTGGTGCTCCCCACCGAACTCGTACGGGAGGCCAAGAACGACCTGCTCCTGCCCGTAGCCATCCACTTTCTCGTGCAGGCCGCCGTCATTTTCTGTGTGCTCCTGCTCGGACGGCGGGAGCGCGGGCTCTATGAAATTTTGGAGGGCACCTTCGGGCGGGTATTTGCCAAGATATGTATGGTTACCCTCTCCCTCTTTTTGCTCCTTGCGGGGCTCGTGCCCCTCATCGAACAACAGCTCTTCGTGCAGGGGGTATTCTACGATACCCTGCCCTCCGTGATTGCCTACGCGCCCTTCTTCGTCTTTGCCGCCTACCTCGCCTCCAAACCGCTCGCGCACATGGGGCGGGTGTGGGATATCCTCGCCCCCCTCTTCGCCGTGGGGCTCCTCGGCATCCTGCTCCTCTCGGTGGGGAGCGCCGATTACGCCGCCCTACTGCCCATCGGGGCCTCGGGAACGGGATTTTTGAAGAGTACGCTCTCCGCATCCGTTTGGTTCTTCGATGCCCCCCTTCTCCTCCTGCTCCTCGGGAAGTTTGAGTATAGGGAGGGCATGGCATGGAAGGGCGCCCTCTGTTACCTCGGGGGCGGGCTCGCCGTGCTCTTCTTCCTCGCTACCTTCTACGGCATCTTCGAGGAGACCGCCATCAACCAAATTTTTGCCTTCTCCAAGACGGCGAAGTACTTTTCGGGAATTACGGTACTCGGGCGCATCGACTATATCTTCGTCTACGCCCTCGCATTGGTACTCGCCTTCTACACCGTCCTGCCCGCACAGTGTGCGATCGACGGCGTCGTGCAGGCGTTCGGGAGCCCCCGCCATTTGCAGACCATCCTCTCTGCGGGCATCTTCCTCGGGTACTTCGTGCTCTCCCTCGTATTCGATTACTCCTTCTTCGCCCTCCTGAAGTTCATGACGAAGGCGCTCGTGTACCTCTTCCCCGTCTTTGCCACCCTCATCCCCGCCCTACTTCTCACCCTCGGGAGGCAACCATGAAATTCAGGCACTTCGTAAAGACCATTCCCATGAAGCTCTACATCATCGTTGCGGCGGTGCTTCTCTTCGCCTTCTTCTCCAACGACTTCGGGCTCGTGGATATCCAAAAGACTGCCGTCATCCTCGCGGCGGGCATCGACAGATCGGGGGAGGATTTCAGGCTCACCGCACAGCTCGCCGTGCCAAAGGGCTCGGATCGCACCACGGGCGGCACCTCGAGCGTGGAAATAAAGACGGAGGGCAAGACGGTCTCAGACTGCATCACCCAAATCTTTACGGATACGGGTTGGGTGCCCAAGCTCGTATTCTGCAACCTCATCGTGCTCGGGGAGGAGGCGGCGAAGGAGGATACCATCTCCTATCTCAACTACTTCCTCCGCAACGAATACATGCCCGATTCCTGCCTGCTTGCCGTGTGTGAGGGGACGGCGGAGAAGCTCATCACCTCGCAGAGCGCCATCGACGATGCCTCCTCCCTCGCCATCGCCAAGCTCTTTTCGGATGCGGCGGAGAAATCGGGTTACGTGATGCCCAACACCCTGAAGGATTTTGCCATCGGCTACTACGGCGTCTCCAAGAGCAGCTATCTTCCCTACCTTCGCACCATGCCGCAGGACGGGGCGCAGACGCCCTCTTCGGGCACCCAACCTTCCCCCCAAGAGGAGGAGCAGCAGAAAATCTACACCGCCAAGCACACCGCCCTCTTTTCGGAGGGCCGCATGACCGCCCTACTCTCCCCCGAGGAGACGCTCGCCTTCAGCCTCCTAAAGGGAAAAGTGAGCGCGGGGACCTTCAATGCGGAGGCGGAGGGCAAACCCGTAACCCTCACCCTCCTCGAAGATGAGGGCAAAATCTCCCTCCAAAAGGACCCGACGAAGGCGAAGCTCTCCGTCTCCGTGATGGTGCGCTTCTGCTGTTCGGGCACCACCGCCCCCATCGAAGAGATCTCCTCCGACGAAGTCACAAAAGAGACCTTGAAGAGCGCGGAAGAGGTGCTGAAGGGGTACCTTTCGAGCATGTGGGAGAAGGCAACTGAGGGCGGGTGCGACCTTTTGGGCCTCAGAAAGAGCCTCTACCGCTCTTCCCTCAAAAAGTATGCAGAGTACAAGAATATGCTCCCGCATGCCGTAACCCCCCAAATCGAAGTGAACGTCGCCTCGATGAAGTGATCCGAAAAAATTTCCGAAAAATCCTAAAATTTTTTTCCCAAAACTATTGACAAACTTTTTTTCTGTGCTATAATGAAGCCAGAAAAAGGAAAGGAACTAACAAAAAAAGTTATTTCCAAACATGGAGCGGGGGATTACTCCGATGGGCAGGATTCACTGAAACTCGGAAGCAAGCAAGAAATCCGGACGGAAAAGTCCGCAGAGTAAGGCACAGCCGCGTGGCGGCACCCGTAAATTTCATATCGGGAGGTACAACGATATGAGGGTCTTTCAACACTTTATCAAAAAGTAAAGGAGGGCAGTCCAATGTACCATGATATGATAGGGGCGGAAGCATAGAGACTTCCCAACGTAGCGCACGAGAAGGTATGCGCAAGGCTTGAAAGCCGATACGGGATAAGTCGAATGCAGTTCGCTATGAGTCCTCACAGGGCGCCCCGAGAGAGGGAGCAGTCCTTAGAGAAAACAAATAGCGCGCCCCGACTTACAACCGAATAGAAATAGATTCCCCCCGTGCGGTTGCGCGGGGGTTGTTGTTTTTTGTTTCCATTCGGCAAAATTCGACGGACAAAGACGAATTCTATTTGTTGGCCCGCCCGCATTTTCCCTATAATGAGGAAAATCCCTGCGGGAGTCTCCATGAAAAAATTTCGTTTCCGTATCCGTCCCCTCTTCAAATACCTGCTTCTCACTGCCTGCATGGCGCTCATGAACTTCACCCTGCCGAAGCGGGAGCCCGTATCCATCGCCCTCTTCTACGCCGCCCTCGTATGCGGCTACAACCCCTTCCTTTCGGCGGGCGGCTACCTTCTCGCCTCCGCCGCCTCCCTCTCCCTGATGGCGAGCGTCTCCGCGGCGGTGCAGGCCGCATTCCTGCTCCTCGTGGTGTGCGTTTACAAAAAGCTCGATCGGAAGCCCAAATTGGAGCGGCTCGTCTACGCCGTTTTGGTCCAACTTCCCTTCCTCTTTTTGTTCCCCCATGAGGGCTACGCCTTCCCCCTCTCCCCCATGCTCCAGAAGCTCGTGCTTGCGGGGGCGTTTTTGTTGCTCTGCGTGCTCTTTGAGGGGGGCATGTCCGCGATCGATACGCGCGTCTTTCGCTCGAGACTATCCGCTTCCGAGCTCACCGAGCTCGCCCTCATGTGGCTCTTCTTGGGGGTAGGGCTCGCAAATTTATTGGGAACCGTCCCCTTCTACGCCGTTACCCTCTGCGCCCTCTTTGCGGCCGTCGTCCTTTCGGAGACGAGCGCCGCCGTCCCCTTCGCCATCGTGCTCTCCCTGCCCCTGTGCCTCGTCGCCCGCTCCGCCGTGCCCCTCGCAGAGTTCGCCGTCCTCGCCTCGGTTGCCCTCCTCTTTTTGCCGTACGGAAGGCTGTGCTCCGCGCTCTCCCTCTCCTTCACCTTTGCGGCGGCCGCCTACTTCGACGGGCTGTACGCCCGCGGCGTCGCCGAGATCGTGCTCACCCTCCTCGCCTGTGTGCTTCCCGCCGCCCTCGTAAGCCTCATCCCCGAAAGCAGGGTGCGCCGCGCAAGGCAGGTGCTCCTCTTCTACAGGGAAACGGCGCTCCCCCGCGTGGCCGTCAACCGCAACCGCAAGGCGGTGGGCGAACAGCTCTATGAGGTCTCCTCCCTCTTCCGTGAGATCGAGACGGCATTCGACTTCGCAGAGCCGCCCGTCGAGGAGGGGGCGAAGCTGTGTGAAAAGCTCATTTCCTCCCTGTGCACGGGGTGCGTCAACCGCCGCAGTTGCGATGAGGCCCATCTCTATGATAGCTTCGAAAAGCTCATCGCGGTGGGCAAGGCGAAGGGGCGGGTCAACCTCATCGACCTGCCCGCAGACATCTCCGCACGGTGCAATAACTCGGCGGGCCTGCTCTTCGCCCTCAACAAACAGCTTGCCGATTACAGAAAGCTCACCCGCGACCTCGAAGTGGCAAGGGAGGGCAGAAAGCTCCTCGCCCAACAGGCGCACGGCGTAAGCGAAATTTTGAGAAACCTTGCCTTGGAGCAGAGTGAGGAGTACACCTTCTCCGAAGAGGAGCACCGCCTCTCCTCCGCACTCGCCCGCGAGGGGCTGCTCTCCTCCGAAATTTTCCTCTACGGAGAGGGGGAGAACTTCACCGTAACCCTCACGTTGGAGAGCGATACCCCCGCAAAGAAGCTCATCCGCATCGCCTCCGAGGCCCTCCGTACCCCCCTCACCCTCTCCGAAAAGCTCCCGCTCACCGTAGACCGCTCCTGCTTCGTGTTGAAGCGAAAACCGGGCTTCGACGCCGCCTTCGGCATCGCCGCCCGCGTCAAGGACGGGGAGCTCGCGAGCGGGGATACCCACTCCATTCTCAAAATCGATGAGCGGCGGTTCATGGTCGCCCTCTCGGACGGCATGGGGAGCGGAGAACACGCGAGAACGGTTTCAGACCGTACTCTCTCCCTTTTGGAGAGCTTCTACAAGGCAAAGATGCCTTCGGAGACCGTGCTCGGCACCGTAAACAATTTAATTGCCTTCTCCGCCGATGAGACCTTCTCCTGCCTCGACCTCGCCTCCGTCAACCTCGATACGGGGGTGGCGGACGTTGTGAAGATCGGCTCCCCGCCCGGCTTCGTGCTCTCGGGGGATACCCTGCAGGTGCTCGAGGGGGATTCGCTTCCGTACGGCGTCCTCGAGGCCGTCCACCCCGCAACGCTCCGCGTAGAGATGGCAGAAAACGACTTCCTCATCTTCATGAGCGACGGCGTGACGGCGGCGTTCGGCTCCAATGCGGAGCTGTGCAACTACCTCTCCCGCCTGCACCCCATCAACCCCCAATCGCTCGCCGAGGAGATCTTAAAGACGGCCGTCTCCCACTACAGCGGCAAGGCCGAGGACGACATGACCGTCCTCACCTGCAAGCTCACCAAATCTGCTTGAGGAATATAAAGCAAAAGCGCCGCACGAAAGGGCGGCGCAAAGCGTATTCAGAGCGTATTTCATTTAGATTCCGTTACAAATACTTCTTGAGTTCCTTGATGACCTGGTCGGCGAGGTAGCGGCAACCGCGGTGGGTGGGATGTACGCCGTCCGTCGTAAACTGCGAGGGCGCGATGTCCTGCGTGAGCCCCGTAAAGATCTCATCCATCGGGATGAGGGGCAGTTTCTCCTTTGCCGCAACTTCGCGGATCGCCTTGTTGTAGCGGTCGAGGTAGGGGCGGAAGCGGCGCTTATCCTCCATGGAGAGCACGTAGGGCTGAATGAGAATGAGCTTCGCACCCGTCTCCTTCCCCCTCTTTACGAGTTCGATGTAGTTCTTCTTGAAGGTCTCGGGCGGGGTATCTACCCCCAAGGAGAAGCGTTGCCATACGTCGTTGATGCCGATTTGGAGCACGATGATATCCGGCTTCTCTTCCTCCAATTCATGGGTACGGAGGAGGAGATCCGAAGTGGTATTCCCCCCTACGCCGCGGTTGAGAATTTCGAATTGGGTATCGGGATAGAGCAGACGGAGCTTGTTTGCGGCAATTTTAACGTATCCCGAACCGAGATCGGTGGGATCGAAGGCATTGCGGCCGCCCTCCGTGATGGAATCCCCGAAAAATAAGATCTTCATAACTTGCCTCCCCCGAATTTCTCTTTATAGCATCCGATGCACTTGCGGATCACCTCCACCGCCTCATCGCGGTGGGCAATTTCCTTTACCGTCGTCTTCTTATGTTCAAGCATCTTGTACACCTCAAAGAAGTGCATCATCTCATCAAAGACATGCTTGGGCAGTTCGTGGATATCGTAATACCCGTTATAGGTCGGGTCCTTGTGGGGGATGGCGATGATCTTCTCATCAAGGGCACCCCCGTCGATCATCTTAATGACCCCGATGGGATAGCAGTTGACGAGCGTCATGGGGTAGATCGTTTCATTGGTGAGGACAAGGACATCCAAAGGGTCCCCATCGTCTGCATAGGTACGGGGAATGAAGCCGTAGTTGGCGGGATAGACGGTGGAGGTATACAGCACACGGTCGAGTTTCAAGATGCCCGTCTCCTTATCGAGCTCGTATTTCGCCTTGCTCCCCCGCGGGATCTCGATGAGGGCCTCGAAGTTGTTGGGGGAGATGCGGGATTCTGAAATGTCATGCCAAATATTCATAATGCTTCCTCTTCTCTATTTTAGCACAAAAGGAGCGGGTACGCAAGGCACAAGCGGAAATTTTTCTGAAATTTTTACGTTTTGGGGGAAAATATACTTTGACATTCCCGAAGATTTATGGTATATTGTTGGGGAGCAGTGCAGAAGTACCCAAGAGGCTCAAGGGGCTCCCCTGCTAAGGGAGTAGTGCTGGGAAACGGCAGCGCGGGTTCGAATCCCGCCTTCTGCGCCAAGTGAAACCTAAATTGAACTAATATGTTCGGTTTAGGTTTTTCTTTTGCCCTCGAAGGACAGGAAGGGCGGCGGTTTATGCCGCGAAAGGCTCTTGACATGAGAAAGACGTGCGGTAGGCTGTTTGCCAAAGGCAAGAAAAAA
>CANQMQ010000007.1 GCA_947625025.1 uncultured Clostridia bacterium | reverse complement strand
CAAACCGGGGGGGGGTGTATAATAGACCATGTTATAATATTACATAACATGGAGGAAAACATGAAAAAGCGGTGGATCCTTCTTCCCCTCATGCTCTTGGTTTTATGCACTTTGTGCGCAGTCGCATTCGGGTGTAAGGCTCAGAAATGTATCACTGTTGTCGGTGGCGAGGGGGAGCCTTGGTTTTACGGCGACTGGGACGATAAGGGGGATAATTGGTTTTACGGCGACTGGGCGCCTTCCCCCCCGCGTGGCGACGACGATGAGAGGTTTTACGAATTCGGCGGGTATTTTGCCGATAAGGAATATACCAGAATGGTCATGGATGCGGACGGGAATTGGGTCGGCGAAATCGAATGGGATAATAACGGAACGCGGGCGTATCTCTATGCCCTTTGGATCCCCAACCGTTGCACGGTAAATTTCGAAGTTGACGGCGCCCTCGTCGAAGATTGGAAGATGGAAGCGGATTTCAACAGTCTCGTCCCCGAACTGCCCGTGCCTGAAAAGGAGGGATACGATTTTGTGGGGTGGATGGCGTATATTCCGACAACGCCAGAAACCCATGAGGAGAGTATGGTCTCGTATGGGAAAGAACCTTACCACAAGCAGCTCGATGATGATTACGGGTTCACGGTAGAGAGTTATAATCCCCTCAATGGTTCGCTGCGCCCCAAGTCCACGGAAACGACCCTGCATGCCGTATTCAAAATCAAGGCGTGCACGGTCACCTATGATCCTAATAACGGCACGGATGAGAAGGATACGTTTACTTACGATTGGGGTACCCCTTCCGAGACGGTGTTAGACGGGCTCATGGCGCCCGGGATCGTCATGAACGGAAAGATGCTTGCGGGATGGAGCACCGAGCCCGATGAACTTGTCCCCTTTACGGGCCCCCTGAAATCGGATTTGACCATCTATGCGATTTGGTTGGAGTATAAGACGTTCCGCTTTGTCACCGAAGGGGGAGCGGTAGAGGAGCTCCGCGTCATGAAGGACGGCAAGCAATACGATGTCCCCGCCGTCACCCGCCCCGGATATGAGTTTGAGGGGTGGTACGAAACCCCCTCATTCGAGGGACAACGAGTCACAAAAATCGACTATGATACCGCAACGGATACCTACTATGCGAAGTGGCGTCTCCTCACGTATACGATTACCTTCGATGCCCGCGGCGGAAGCATTACCCCCGCTTCCGTTTCATACGACGTCACGCAGACCATCGAGCTTCCCGCTTCGGCAGGCACGAGAGAGCACTATACCTTCCTCGGTTGGTGTATGGAGGAAGATTGTTCGGATATGCCCGTCTCCGTTCTCCGTCCGGGGACGACGGGTCATTTCACAATGTATGCTAAGTGGCGAGGGGAGGATGTTACGGTTACGCTCAACGCCTTAGACGGCTCGATCGCCGCAGACAGCGTGACGGTGGAATACGGAACGAAATGCGAATTCGGTGTCCCCCAATTGGAGGGATACAGGTTCGGCGGTTGGTATACCCAATCGAATACTAAGATCACGGGCGAGGACGGCGTCTCCTTGGAGCCGTGGACGGACGGCCCCGCCACCCTCGTCGCACACTATGATAAGCTATACACGCTTACGGTAAACTTCTCCCATGAAAACGCGGGCACCGTCACTGCGGAGCAGACGTATATCGAGGGCGAGCACGTCACCGTACTCCTCAACCAAACGGAGGACGGCTACAGTTTCCTCGGCTTCTATCGGGAAGGAAAGCTCGTCTATGCGGGCTTTGAGTACGCATTCAACATGCCCGCGCAAGATGTTGCCATCGAGGCAAGGTTCGAGCCGCGCAAGTATACCGTCACCCTCGACTATAACGGCGGTGTTGAGCGGCAAACGACCGTGGAACTTACCTTTGGGGAGGCCTTCACCCTTCCCGTCGCCTTCTTGCGGGGACAGCTGTTTACGGGTTGGTTCCTCGAGGAAGAGAAACTTACGGACGGGAACGGTTCAAGCCTCTCCGTCTGGACGACAAAGAAAGCAGTCACGCTTGTGGCGCACTACGAACAGGACTCCGACGCGTCCGGCAAAACTACCATTCAGGATGCAGAGGGCTTCCTTGCCATACAGGAGGATCCCGCGGGCAACTACGTTCTCGGCGCGAACATCAATCTTTCGGGCAAGACGTGGACGCCCTTTGCCTTCACGGGCACACTGCAGGGGAACGGTTTCATCGTGAGAAACCTCTCCGTCTCCGTCACCATGCAGGCCAATGCGGGCATCTTTACCACGCTTTCGGGTGCGGTGAGAAACCTCGTGTTTGAGAATCTCACCGTCACGGGCAATATCCGCGAATTCACCAAGAACTATGTGATCGGCGGGATTTGCGGCGAGCTCACGGGGACGATCGAGAACGTCGTCATTCGGAGCGGTAAGATCTCGGGCGGCTCCTCGGAGGGCTTCGTCGTCATGAGTGCGGCGGGATTTGCGGGTACCATGTCCGGAGGAACGATCGTAAATTGCGAGAATCGGGCAGACGTCCTCACGCTTCCCGGTTACACCGTGATGGATTACGATTACGGCACGGGCGGCATCGTAGGCACGTTCAAGGGCGGCACCATGGACGGGAACAAGAACTTTGGCGCCGTCTCGGGCGGCGGCTATGTGGGCGGGATCTGCGGCAGAGTCGATCGCGGTTCGGTCGTAGCGTATTCCAACCTTACAAACAGCGGCGCGGTTACGGGAACGGGAGACTTCGTCGGCGGCATCTTCGGCTACTTCAAGACGGCGTACACTTCCGTTTACGATAGTACGAGCATCGTCCGATTCACGAATTTCAGCAACAGCGGCGCCGTCACGGGCAAAAATTACGTGGGCGGCAATGTCGGTTATATGGAGAATTGGGCAGGCGGCGAATGGGGCGGCCATCCTGCCTGCGCATTCGTCGGGCAGTTCCTATCGAATGCGGGAAGCGTAACGGGTAAAATGTACGTCGGCGGTATTCTCGGATACGGCTCTGCAAACGGCGGCGGTTCCTCCCTTACGGCTACTTCCTCGGGGCATATCACTGCGGAGAGCAGGGCGGGCGGCATCGTCGGCGTCATAGCGGGCATTCCCCTCATCGATTGCTCCAACGCGGGGACGCAGCTCACCGTCACGGGCCTCTTCACGGAAGGAGAGATCAATTATGCCTACATCGGCGGGTATGCGGGGCAGGCATACTCCGTTACCAACTGCCATAACGCCGTTCCCATCCTCTATACGCAGGGCGGACGCTATGTGGGCGGCATCGTCGGGTACTCGAACGGTACGCTTACCGATTGCTCCAACGAGGCGGAGATCTCGGCGGGCGGCTCCGATTACGTGGGCGGCATCGCGGGGTATACCACCTATGGCGGGAGCGTCACCTTCACGCTCCTCAAAAACAGCGGTGCGATTTCGGGCAAACAATACGTGGGAGGGCTCATCGGCCGCGTCTACAATGCCTTCCAAGTAAACGACGACTTAACGCTTGCATTCACGATTGCCAACGGGCGCAATTCGGGTACGGTCTCGGGGACGCAGTACGTCGGCGGCATCGCAGGGGATATCGTTGCAACCGCATCGGGACAGTGGGGGCACCGCGCCTCGTGCAAGATCATGCTTTCCTTTATCGAAAACACGGCAGACATCGCGGGTGAGGACTTCGTCGGCGGCATTGCGGGGAGCGCCGATTGCAACGCCGTCGGGTCGCTGAGACAGTATCAACAGACGGGGCAAGTCACGGCGACGGGTGAAAATCAGGGAGAACTCTTCGGCTTGAAGTCGGGTATCAACATCGAAGAATAAAGGAAATTCTTATCGACGGCTCTCCATCATTTATAAAGAGAATGTGATACTTCGGCTGCGCTCAGTATGACGATTTAGAATGGAGATTTCTCCGCTTCATTCGCTACGCTCCGTTCGAAATGACAGGCCTGTCACCCCGAGCGCCGCTTCTGATTCTGCAACCACTGCGGCGGCACGAGCCCGCAGGGCGAGTAGCGCAGCCGAGACATCTTGGGCTTCTCATTATGTCATACTGAGCGGAGGCACGAAGTGCCGAAGTCGAATGTATCACCGCATTCATAAGAATAATGTGATACTTCAACTCCGCTTCGCTTCGTTCAGTATGACGGATTGGAAGTGAGATTTCTCGACTCCGCTTCGCTTCGTTCGAAATGACAGACCTTCCCGCTTCGCTCATTTCGGTCGAAATGACACGCGCCCTCGTCTTGAGGGGTAGAGGAAAGTGAAAATTAGATAAAAATGTAAACAAAATTCAAAGGGGCAGGCCTCGGGCCGCCCCTTTTCGTTGACAAGAAAATTGTATCATAGTATAATTACAGGCAATTTGACCTGAACGTGCGGCAGGGCGCCCATGGGGCGCGGAGGTTTGGTATGATAAAGATACTCATAGATAGCGCTTCCGATATCGAACAGGCGGAAGCGGAGCAAATGGGAATTACGATGATCCCGATGGAGGTACGCTTTGGGGAACAGACCTTTCTCGACGGCGTCAACCTCTCGCACAGGCAGTTCTTCGAGAAGCTCATCGAGGAAAATGAAATTCCAAAGACGAGCCAAATCAACGAATACCGCTGGGAGGAGGCGTTTGAAGCGCTCACCGCGGATGGGAGTGAGGTGATCGCCATCACCATTTCTTCCAAACTTTCCGGAACGTTCAACTGCGCCCGCACTGCCGCCAAGCGGTTTTCGGGAAAGGTGCACGTGGTGGATAGCCTCAATGCCGCCACGGGGGAGCGGATCCTGTGTGAATACGCCCTCCGCCTCATCGGAGAAGGTATGGATGCGGAGGCCGTCGTAACCCAACTGCAGGAGAAGCGGGAGAAGATTCGGGTGATCGCGGTCGTCGATACCCTCAAATACCTCAGAAAGGGGGGAAGGATCTCGGGTGTGGCCGCACTTGCGGGGGAGATGCTCTCGGTGAAGCCCGTCGTATCTGTGATCGGCGGGGAAGTGAAACTTGTTGGCAAGGCCATCGGGAGCAAGCGGAGCAACAACTTGCTGATGCAACTCGTGGAGAAGTGCGGGGGAATCGATTTTACGATGCCCTACGGGCTGATGTATTCGGGGCTCTCCGATGCATATCTTAAGAAGTATTTGCAGGATAGCCATGCAATTTGGGAGGGGCATGTCCGCGATGCGGATAGCATTCCCGCCCGCCTCATCGGAAGTGCCATCGGGACGCATATCGGCCCCAACGCCATCGGCGTCGCCTTCTATCAAAAATAGATAGATAGCGGGATGAGGGGGGGTGTCATGTCGAGCGGAACGGCGAAGCCGTGCAGCCGAGACATCTCTGACTTCTCATTATGTCATACTGAACGGAGCGAAGCGAAGTTGAAGTATCACATTATTCTTAAAATGCGGTGATACTTCGGCTGCGCTCAGTATGACGATTTAGAATGGAGATTTCTCCGCTTCATTCGCTACGCTCATTTCGGTCGAAATGACAAGCTTCTCCTCACTCGTAGAACTTTCTGATGAGTTCGGCGATGAGGCTGCGGTAGGTGACGTTGGAGGTGCCCGAGAAGCAGAGGGGAGGGTAGACGACGCACCACCAATTATCTCCCTTGCCCGAGCCGAGTTCCACGATGAGGGCATCGTATACGCCCGCCTCGAGGGTCACACCGTCGTAGATTCGGGTGGGGAACTCCTCTTTCTTGAGCGACGCCCGTGCACCGTAATCAAATCCATTCTCTTTCAACACGGTTTCCGCCTTCTTCTCGATGCCGCCAAGCATCTTGGAGAGGGCGGTTTTTGCCTCTTCTTTGGTCTTACACATGGCAACGGTGGGGGTGAGGTATTCCACAACGGCATCCCTCACCTTATATTTTACTTCCTGTGCGACCGCCTCATTGGAATCGGCACGGATGTGGATACGAAGGTAAGCGGTCTCCTCTCGGGGTTTTGCGAAAAGGCATACCGAAACGATGAGGGCTGTGAGAAGCAATAGGATCACGGCAACTTTTTTCATAACATTCTCCTTGCGGGGAAGGTATTGCCGCATGACGGTATTTTTATACCCTCATCCCAAAAATTTTGCGGGGGGCGGGTTTGGGAGTATAAAATAGTTTTCCCTTGCGCAAGTTGTGCGTAGGAGGAAATTATGAAGAAGTATTTGGCAATCGCGGCGCTCTCGCTCGCGCTTTGCGCGACTGCGGCTGTAGCCATTCCCGTAGCCGTAACAAGCGGAGCGGATGCCCAAACGGCGGTCTCCGTCGCCGAAGCCGCGGTACTCCGCCAGGGGAGTACGGGCAGTGAAGTGAAGGAGGTCCAGCGTAGGCTCAAGCAGTGGGGCTACTACAGCGGCGCGGTAGACGGCATCTTCGGCTCGGGGACACGTCAGGCCGTCATAGCATTCCAGAAGAAGAACGGCCTCACGGCAGACGGCGTCGTAGGCAAGGCGACTTACGCCGCACTCGGCATGAATGATTCCTACAACGCCCTCGGGGGGAACAATTCGAAGCCTTCCAATTCGGGAAGTTCCAATTATACCTCATCCGATCTCTACCTTCTCGCAAAGGCGATCTACGCGGAGGGCAGGGGAGAGAGCTACACGGGGCAAGTTGCCATCGGGGCAGTCATTATGAACCGCGTCAAGAGCAAGTCCTTCCCCAACACCGTATCGGGCGTCATTTATCAGAAGGGGGCGTTTACGGCAGTGACCGACGGGCAAATCAACTTGGAGCCCAACCAGACGGCGTATAACGCCGCACGGGATGCCATGAACGGGTGGGACCCGACGTATGGGTGCCTCTACTACTATAATCCCGCCGTCGCTACGAGCAGTTGGATCTTTGGCCGCAAGACGGTGGTCGTGATCGGCAAGCACGTCTTTGCCATATAAGGAGGAGATATGAAGAAAGAAACGGGTAAGAATGTATCGAGCGGCGCCAAGAAGGTGGAGCGCATCGAAGAATATACGCAGCAATCGGTAGACCCCGCCCCCAAGAAGGAGGGGAAAAAGACCACGGCAAAGAAAACCACCCAAAAAGTGCAAAAGCCCAAGACCAAGAACACCGCGGAGCTCCGTGAGGAAGTCGCGGCGGATAGGCGGGTGAAGGCGGCCGAAGTGCGGGCAGAAAAGAAGAAGCAGAAGCTCGAGAAGAAAACTTCTCTGAAGCAGGCGAAAGTCGAAAAGAGGGCCGCCCTCAAGGAGAAGAAGCTCCAAAAGAAGCAGGCCGTCGCCGAAAAGAAACTTGCACGGAAGGAACTGCTTGCCAAGAAGAAGGCAGACCGTATCGCCGCCAAAGAGAAGAGAAGAGCGGATCACAGGGAACGCAGGGCCGAGCGCCGCGCAGAGCGTACGGCGAGAAGGGAGCTTCTGAAGAATGAGACGAAGGCGGAGCGCGAGAAGCGCATTGCCCGTGAGAAGAAGGATCGTGCAGCCTTAAAGCGTCAGCGGGCGGCGGCACGGGAGAAGGCGCAGTCTGAGCGTAGAAAGGCCCGCAATCAGCATCGGGCACAGAAGCGGGCCGAACGCCGTGAGAAGCGGGAGAGAAAGGCGGAGCGCCGTACCCCCGGCTTCGGCGGTTGGCTTGCGGCAGTCATTTCGCTCGGGACCGCCTGCCTCGTGCTCGGCGCCATCGTCACCGCGGGCGCCTTCCGCATGAACGAGATGAACATCGAAGCGGACGGCGGGTACAGAAATACCTTCTACGAACTCGTCTCCACGGGGGAGAGCCTCGACGACGATTTGGGCAAGCTCCGCATCTCTTCGGGAGTGGGGGAGCAGAGGACGCTTCTCACCGACATCGTGGTGCAGTCTGCCCTCATGGAGAGCGCCCTCGAGCGCATGCCCGTGGGCTTCGAAGCGGGTGCAAGCCTCTCTTCCTTTGTGAATAAAACGGGGGAGTACGCCCGTACCCTGCTCGACAAGGTAAACCGCGGCAACGCGCTCACTTCTTCCGAAAAGGAACAGCTTCTCACCATCTACGAAAACAACGGCAAGATCTACGAGAAGCTCAATGAGCTCGCCACCCACCTCGATGCGGGGGAATTCAAGGAGTTCGTCTCGGGAGGGCAGGGCGCCATCTCGGAGCTCTTCGGCGAAATGGGCGGAAGCCTCAAGGAGGAAATTACGGATGCCCCGTTTACGGGAGAGGGCAACGTGGGCGAAAACCGCCTCACGGGGCTCGAAGAGGTGACCTCCTCTCAGGCCGAACAGGCGGCCAAGGAGTACTTTGCGGCATACCATGTCCGCGAAGTGAAGTACACGGGCGAGACGCTTGCCGCCGATATGCAGTGCTACAACTTCGTGCTCACCGATGAAAACGACGTGGAGATCTTCGCCGAAATCACAAAAAGCGGTGCAAAACTCGCCTTCTTCGATACCTACGAGGAGTGCAACACCAAGAATTTCGACCTTGATACCTGCGATGCCATTGCCCGCGAATACCTCTCTACCCTCGGGATCGAGGACGTGGAGGCCGTATGGCTCTCCGATGCGGGGATGGTAGCAAACCTCACCTACACGACGGTACAAGGCGGCGTGCGCGTATACCCCGAAATGATCCGCGTGCGCGTCTGCGAAGAGAAGGGAAGAGTCATTGGCATGGATGCGCGGGAATACCTTCTCAACAACGGGGAGCATGAATTTGAAGGGGGCATGTCTGAAAGGGAGGCCCGTGGAATGCTCTCCGAAGGGCTCACGCCGTATGCCGTAAACCGCGCCCTCATTGCGGTGAACGGCAGGGAGACGCTCGCCTACGAATTTGCCTGCACCTACGGCGAGGATGAGTATATCGTCTACCTCGATGCCGAAACGGGGGAAGAGGTGCGCATCTTCCGCGTACAGCAGAGCGCCAACGGCAGTTACCTGCGGTAATTGTGAAAATTACAAAAAAGAGCGGTGGGTTTTCCCGCCGCTCTTGCTATTTCAGAAGAAATGTGCTATACTGTGGACCATGGCAATCTTTCACGTCGTCCTCGTCGAGCCCGAAATTCCGCAGAATGCGGGCAACATCGCCCGCACCTGCGCCGCAACGGGGTGTATCCTGCACCTCGTGCGCCCCTTGGGCTTCGAGATCTCCGATAAATACTTGAAGCGGGCGGGGCTCGATTATTGGCAGTACGCCGATGTCCGTATCCATAACAGCCTTGAAGAGGCCCTAAATGGCATCGGGGAGGCATACTTTTTCACCACGAAGGCCGAAAAGCGGTATACCGATGTCCGCTTCGGGGATGGCTGTGCGCTCGTATTCGGCAAGGAGACGGCGGGCCTGCCCGAAGAATTGCTCGTGAAGCACAGGGAGCGGTGCGTCCGCATCCCGATGCTCGGGGACATCCGCTCCCTCAACCTCTCCAACAGCGTCGCCATCGCCGTCTACGAGGGGTTCCGCCAACATCGATTTGAAGGATTACAGGGGGCGGGGAGCCTCCACAGACTCAAATGGGAGTAAGGGAAACGGTAAAACGGGCGGCGGGCATCGCCTGCTCTGTCCTCATCGCCTGCGCAAGCGCCCTCACCCTCTTTTTGCCCTTCCCGAAGGAAGTGGGGGCGGAGGAGGAGTACCTTGCAGACTTCGGGGGATACGGGGAGCACATCTCCTATGCGGAAGCCTTTGCCCTGCTCGAAGGGGTGACCGCGGAGGGGGATATCCTCTTAAGCCGTGAAGGAAACTTGGGCACCGTGCAGGATACGGCCGTGCGGGCGGCGGTGGAGACCCTCAACCATGGCTCCCTCTTAGAGCTTATCACCCTCAACGTGGGCGGGGCGACCCGCCTCGGCAGGGCGGCGCTCCTGCGCGCCTATGCGGATACGGTGTACTACGCGGGCGAGCCCTTCCGCTATGCGGGCGGCATCGTGAGGGGGGAGAATGCGGGGGCGAAGCGCATCGTGCTCCTCGACGGCACCCTCCCGTCGGGCTATCTTCCGAACGCCGAAGTGTTGGAGATCCGCGGCGGCACCGTAACCGCCTCCGATTTGATAGGCAGGAAGGTACGCCTCGAGGCCGCGGCGCCCTACTCCGTTACAAATGGCGCCCTCCTCCTTGCCACTGCGGGCGGGCGGCGGCTCATCGCGGCAGAGCCTGAAAGCACAGCTTTAAGCCTTACATACGACTTCGCCGATATGGGCGCCCTCCGCATGTGTAATAAGCTCGAGACGCTCACCGTGCCCTTTGCGGGGGACGGGCATGCGAATGGGGAATTCGCCATCCTCTTTGCGGACTCCGATGGCTATTTCGTACCCGTTAGCCTCAGATCCGTAAAAATTACGGGCGGCAAGCTCGTTTCCTCCTGTTTTTACGGGTGCCCTTTTGTGGAGCAGATCGATGTGTGCGGGCTGGACCCTTTAGACATCGCTCCCGATGCCTTCTACGGCATCAGGCCAAAACTCGTGCATACGCCCCGCGAGGTTTCGCTCGGCGGTGAATATCAAAAAACAACGGCACCGTGCGGCTGTACGGTGTATACGAGGTCGGAATGAAACTTCTCAAGAAAATTTTCAGTCGGTTCTCCATTGTAGCGCTCACGATCATCCTGCTCTTTCTGATCTTCGTGACGGCCATCGTGGCGGCGGTGGTGTTTACTTACTTCGGCATCGTGAAGGCGTTCCCCAACTCCGAACTGTATGTGAGTGCGGGGCTCACCGTCTTGAGCTGGCTCATCGTCGTCATTACCGTGCTCCATGCCGCCAACCGAGACATGGTGCCCGAGACCAAGATCCCGTGGATCTTGTGCATCGTCGGGCTCAACATCTTCGGGGCGGTCATTTACATCATGTTCTCCTCGCATAAGCCTTCGAGGCGTTCCCGCAAGCTGTATACGGCGCTCAATGCGCAGGCGGCCCCCTTCGAAGGGCGGGCGGTCTCCAAAGAGATGTTGAAGAATAGCGCGGGGGAGTGGGCGCAGGTGTTTGAAGCGCTCTCTACGGCGAGCCCCTCCGCCGTCGTCTACAAGGGCACCAAGACGCAGTACTTCCCCTCGGGCGAGACCTTCCTCGAGGCCTTCCTCGCCGATTTGGAGCGGGCGGAGAAGTACATCTTCCTCGAATACTTCATCATCGAGCGGGGGGCATGTTGGAATTCCATCCTCGAAGTGTTGGAGCGCAAGGTGAAAGAGGGCGTCGAAGTGCGGGTCATGTACGACGACATCGGCTGCATGAGTAAAATTCACATGTACTACCACCGTACCCTACGCAAGAAGGGGATAGACTGCGTGAAGTTCAATCCCTTCGTGCCCGTCGTCACCAACGTCCACAACAACCGCGACCACAGAAAGATCGCCGTCATTGACGGGAAGGTGGGCTACACGGGAGGGCTCAACCTCGCCGATGAATACATCAATGCCGTGCACCCCTTCGGACATTGGAAGGATGCGGCGGTCCGCCTCGAGGGGGAGGGCGTGAAGAGCTTGCTCCTTCTCTTCTTGCGGCTGTACGGCATGCAGACCAGAAGGGCGGAGGACTTTTCGGAGTACGTTCCCGCATCCTATGAGGATTTCGGGGAGCAGGGCTTCGTTCAGCCCTACGGGGATGGCCCCGCCGCCATGTACGGGGCACATCTTGCGGAGGACGTATACATCAACGTCATCAACGCCGCCACCGAAAAGCTGTGGATCACGACGCCCTACCTCATCATCGATTACCGCATGCGGGAGGCTTTGGTGCTCGCCGCCAAGCGGGGGGTGGATGTGCGTATCTTGACGCCGCACATCCCCGATAAGAAGGTGCCCTTCGCCCTCACCCGCTCCAACTACCTCGCCCTCATCAAGGGGGGCGTGAAGGTATACGAATACACGCCGGGCTTCGTGCACGCAAAGCTCTTCCTTGCGGATAGCAAGGTGGCGACCATCGGCACCGTCAACCTCGATTACCGCTCCTTCCTCTTCCACTTCGAGGATGCGGTGCTCCTCTACGGGGCACAAGCGGTGGGCGAACTCGAGGAGGACCTCGAGGCGACGTGGAAGATCTCTGCCCTGCAGACGGAGGACGATGCGAAGAAATCCGTGGTGTGGCGGTGGATCTGCGAAATCGCAAAGATCTTCGCCCCGCTCTTTTAAGGAGGAAGTATGATCCATTCGATGAGCGGAGGCGTGCTCACCACCTATTCGGATATCCTCTTCGCCAAGGTGGATGTGGAGGGCATGCCCTATTGGTACATCGCCCCCTTCCGCGTCGAGGCGGGAGACAAGGTCGCAGTGCCCTTCTCGGGCGGGGAACGGGTAGGAATTGTGCTGAAAACGGAAGTGTGTACGGGGCAGACGGCGCCCGTATCCGTAAAGCATGCAAGGGAAATTTTACGGATCCTGCCAAAAGACGCATAAATTCATTGACAGCGCCCATAGGATATGGTACAATTCCAATGTCATAGGGGAGTAATCGGCTCTTCAAGAGCGGCAGCGTCCACACATTGCGCGAAAAAAGCGCGGGTTCTGCCTCAATCGGTGAGACTTATGCACGGATTTTTCCGTGCGAAGTCTCTTTTTTTATCGGAGAAACATGGAGATTTGGGAAGTTTTGTTGATCGGCGTGGCACTCGCGATGGATGCCTTCGCCGCAAGCCTCACGGATGGCATGGTGGAGCCCAACATGAAGGGGTGGAAGGTGGCCCTCGTTGCGGGGCTCTTCGGGCTGTTCCAATTCGGAATGCCCGTTTTGGGCTACTATTTCGGGTATACCCTCTCCTTCCTCGTGCAAAAAATTGCCCCTTGGCTCTCCTTTTTCTTGCTCCTTCTCATCGGCGTAAAGGGCATGGCAGACGGCATCGGGGAGATGCGGGCAAAGAAGCGGGGGGAGGAGCCGCCTCCGCGGGGGAACATCGGGGCGGGCAAGCTCCTTTTGCAGGCGGTGGCAACGAGCATCGATGCGCTTGCGGTAGGCATCACCTTTTTGGCGGTGGAGACGTCGGAAGGCCTACCCATGTCCGCAGTCTGGTGCTCGGTTTTGATTGGCGTCGTCACGTTTACGCTCTCTGTCGTTGCCGTATTTATCGGCAAGAAGGCGGGCAACCGCTTTGCGGATAAGGCTGAAATTTTCGGGGGAGCCGTGCTCATCGGCATCGGGATAAAAATCCTCCTCGAGGGGCTCCTCTGATTTGTGAAAGGTCTTGACAAATCCCCGCCCGTATTGTATAATCAAGTTACGGGAGAATTGAGACATGAAAGAAATACGGCACTACGATTTTTCACGCAAACCGCGCAGGGCAAACCCCTTTCTGATGATGCTTGCGCGGCTCCTTGCGATCTACCCCCGCCTCCGCGGCAAGAAAACCACGGTGGTAAAGATGGGAATGGACGGCATCAAACCGCCCTATTTTTTGCTTGCGACCCATGCGAGCATGTTGGATTTCCCGCTCATGTACGTCGCGGTCTCCCCGCACAATGCCAACAACGTCGTTGCGATCGATGCCGTCAGGGACGTGGGGGACGGCCTCATGCGCAGCCTCGGCTGTATCTGCACGAGAAAGTTTGTGAAGGACTTGCGCCTCGTCCGCAACATGAAGCACTGCGTCGATCGATACGGGAGCATCGTGTGTATGTATCCCGAAGCCCGCTACTCCTTGGATGGCACCACGTCCTATATTCCCGAAGCGGTTGCCAAGATGTGCAGGCTCCTCAAAGTGCCCGTCGTGGCGCTTCGGATGTACGGCACCTTCATCGCCGCCCCGCAGTGGAATAAGCCCGAGCAGAACATCCCCTTAAGGGCGGAGCTTGAATGTATCGCCACCGCGGAGGAGACGCAGACGCTCTCCACGGCAGAGCTCGATGCCCGTATCCAGAGCAAGTTGCAGCGGGATGATTACGCCTATCAGCGGGAATACGGCATCCGCCTTAGAAGCCCGCACCGCGCGGACGGGCTGCACAGCCTCCTCTATCAGTGCCCGCACTGCAAGAAGGAGTTCGAGATGCACTCGGAGGGCACAAAACTCCGGTGCGCCGCATGCGGAAAGGTATGGACGATGAGCGAGCTCTCCGAACTCTCCGCAGAGGACGGGGAGACCGAGTTCCGCTATATCCCCGATTGGGCGAAGTGGGAACGGGAGAATGTAAGAAGGGAAGTGGAGAGCGGGCAGTATTTCTTGGACTGCGAAGTCACCGTGCACACCCTCCCCAATGCAAAGAAGTTCTGCGATCAGGGCAGGGGCAGGCTCACCCAGAGCATCGAGGGGACCACCCTCACCTGCACGGCATACGGAAAACCCGTAACCCTCACTTGGGCGGGGACCGAGCTCGAGAGCGTACACATCGAATACGATTACCCCTTCCGCAAGAAGAAGTACAGGGAGAACGTATTCGGGGACTGCATCGATATCTCTACGGTGGAGGATAGCTATTGGCTGCACCCCGTAGGGCTACGCGATCAGCTCACCAAGATCTCCTACGCCACCGAAGAGATCTACCGCCTCGCCCTCTCCCGCACCAAGCAGAGCGATGTGGAAAACCCGAACCCGCACGGGGGGGGGTAACCTCACGGCGTTCCCGCACGAGAAGAATGAGGCGAGGGAATGGAGCATTCGAAATGACAGGCATTCGCCCTCCCCCTTATAATACTCTCTCCCCATCCCGAAGTTCCGCCCTCATCCTCATTCCGAACGCCGCTTCTGATTCTGCTGCCATTGCGGCGGCACGAGGAGCGTAGCGACGAAGTAGCCCGAGCGAAGCGAGGGCGAGAGAACGAGGCTTCTCAAACATGTCAAGTCAAACAAAGCAAACGAAAGGCTCCTCACTTCTTAAAGGAGCCTTTCGCCGTTACAATAGAGTTCGATGGGCAGAGTTTTGTAATTGACCTCAAAGAGTTCATGCGTTTCAAGATTTTCAAACAGCATGGCATTATACTCATCGTATTCGGGCGAATCCATTTCCTCGCCGTTATCCGATTCAAACATCGTATCATACTTTGCTTCAACGACCTTGCTCTCGTACACGAAGCGGAATGTACAGCCTGAAATCGTCTTCTTGCTGTATTGCTTATCGATGAATTTCACCAACGCGATAAAGCCGTTGTTCTCTTTTTCATAAAAAAACATTTCTTGTCCCTCTCCCAAATATATAAACAAACGATGCCCTTAGAGAGCACCGTTTGTTTATGGAGCAGGAAACGGGAGTCGAACCCGCCGGAACCAGCTTGGGAAGCTGGCGCCATACCGCTAGGCGATTCCTGCATCGTAAGTTTATTATACCCGATATCCGCGCGGCTGTCAAGCGCTTTTGGGATTTTTTCTTGCAATCAACTGTCGGTTTATGAAAAATCAACGATAAAAGCCGCGGGCTCCCGTAAAGCGGGAGCCCGCGGCCCCACTTCTACTTAAAATTCAGTTCAATGCGATAAAGTACGCGCTGTTGGAGTAATCCACCGTGAACGTCTTGAGTTCGCCCGCGCGGGAGACTGTAAGTTCAAGCGTATCGCCGAGGCGCACTTCAAAGAGCAGGTTGGTGAGTTTGTGGAGGCGGGTCACCGCGACTTCCCGCGTATAGGGCGCCCCGCTGCGGGAGGAAGTGAGCTTTGCGGAGACGATGGTATCCCCCGTGCGCACGCCCGCCGTATACGCCGCCTGCCCATAGGAGGCCTCGAATACGCCGACGCTCTCCTCGATATAATACTTCCCCGTCTGCGTATCGAAAATGCCGTCCGAATCCTCCGTACGGGTGGTGATCCCGAGCCTTGCAAGCGAACCGCCGTGCGCAGTTTCCGTAGCATTGCAGGTATCGATGATGTTCTGCGCGAGGGACAGGGCGAGGTTGGAGGGGATGGCATAGCCGAACCCGACGACGCCCGATTCCTCATCCCTCGCATTCACGATGCCGATGAGCTTGCCCGAAGCGTTGTAGAGCCCCCCGCCCGAATTGCCGTGGTTGACGGCGGCATCCGTACGGATCTCAAGGAGGGAGACCGTGCCCTTATCATCGGCGGTCATGATGTCGATGTATTCCGCGTCTAAGGAGACAACGCCCTCGGTGGCGGAGAGCCCCTCCGCTTCGGGATTGCCTACGGCGTACACCTTTTCCCCGATCGTGAGGCTATCCGAATCCGCCGCAACGACCTCCGTCGCATAGACGGGGTGATCTTGGGTCTCCTTCAGGATGTCGCTCCCCGTCACTTTGAGGACGGCGATGTCGTACTCCATCGCCCCGCCGAGGTAGGTAGCGGAGATGGCGCGGCTCTCCACCTGTTGGCCGTAGAGGTAGACGGCGATGTCGTTGCTGATGTGGGGGACGGGCTGTTCATTGCCCTTGCTCTTGGAGCTGTAAACGACGTGGTAGTTGGTTACGATGAGGGCATCGCCCTTCGAAGGATCGAGGGAATAAATGACGCCCGCGCCCGCGCTCGTGTAGGCGCTTCCGCTCGCGGGGGAGAAGCCCGCAAAGATGCTTACGGTGGAGCGGAGGGCGGTGTTTACCGCCGTCTCGGGATCTTCCTCTACGCCGAGCGTCTCAAGGAATTCGAGGTAGGTACCCGTAAAGGAGCCATCCTCCAAGGCCTCCTCATAGAGGCGGCGCTGGGTGGTGGTGGGATTCTCGAGTGCGGCGAGCCAGCTCTCGCGGGAGCCATCGCCTCCGCGGGTATCCGAAGGGAAGCTCTCATCATTCGTAGGGCTGAAGAGCTGCAACTCGCACGAGGAGAGCAGCCCCAACGAAAGGAGGAGCAGGGCGGAGAGCAAGAGCGCCGTAAATTTTTTCTTCATTCTGATTACCTCACAAAACGGTATGGCGGCAGGGGATGCCGCCCATGGATAAATGCGTAGTCGCTATGATTTCATCTATATTATACCACAGTTTGGGGAAGATTACAACGAAAAAGGAGCAGAAAATCAACTTTTCTGCTCCCCCTGCTCAGAGATCGTCTGCGTCTTGTGTGGGATCTTCTCGGTTTTTGCCGATTCCCGTATAACTTCCGAGCACATCTTCCTCCGAGCGCATGTCCGCACCCTTTCGGAGCGCGGTCTTCCTGCGGCGCATGTTAGCCGCAGTCCTTCGTGCTCCTGCTGCTCTTGCCGCAGGTCTTGGAACTCTTGGCGTTCTTCACGTTCTTGACGTTCTTGGTCTCGTTCGCGTTTTCCGTCTTGTTCGTCGTCTTTCTCATAGATTCTCCTTTTTGAAGGGAAGGTGCAATTCCACTTCACCCTGAGATGCCCCGCACAGCGGGCAAATCTTCCAGGCCTCCTTTGAAGTGTGCATGTAGCCGCACTCACTGCAGATCCACAGCATCGGACGCACTGCCGAGTAGAGGGAGCCGTCCTTGAACGCCTCATAGAGATAGTTGAAGATGATCCGATGATTGGCCTCCACCTTCGCCACCTGTTCGAATTTGAGCGCAAGTTGCCCAAACCCCTCATCCCGTGCGATCTTTGCAAATTGCGGATAGAGATTTTCGGCTTCATCCTGTTCGTCGATTGCGGCGAAATGAAGATTTTCCTCTATCGTACCCGCATGAAAGGGAAAGCTTGCATCGATACGGATATCGTCTGTGCTTCCCGCATTCTGCAAAATGGCTTCGAAAAATACCTTCGCATGATTGGTCTCATTCTTGGCAATCGTGCGAATGGTATCCGCCAAAACCTCGTAGCCCTGCTTCATCGCCTCCTTCGCAGTCAGCTGGTAACGCATTCCCGCCTGACATTCCCCCGCAAATCCTCTTGCGAGATTATGAAACGTCTGCGTCTTGGTGAATTCCATTGCAGTTCCTCCCTTACGCTATCATTGTGGGCGGGACGACGGGATTCTATACAGGAAAATTTATCCCTTGACACATCCGCATTCCCATGATATAATGAAAAGGAAGTGAGGTTATTTATGAAATACCGTAAAGCGATCATCGCCCTCTCCATTGTGGCCGCCTTCGTGGCCATCCTCGATGCCTTCCTCGCCTTCTGGTGGTTCGGGGCACGGCATCCCGATTTTTCGGCGGTCTCCAAAAAGGTCGCCGAGGTCCCCGGCCTCGAGAGCGGGCTCTCCCCGCAGGGCATTTGCACCCTTCCCCAAAACGATGGGGGATATACCTACGCCGTCAGCGGCTACCTTTCGGGCCCCTCGCGGGTGTACCTTGTGGGGCAGAAGGAGAAGTATGTCACCTTCACCGAGGGCGGCAAGGCCATAACCACCCACTTCGGCGGGGTCGCGTGTACCCAAAATTATCTCCTTATCGCGAGCGGCAAGCAGGTGATCCGCGCAAAGCTCCAAGATGTGTATGCCGCAAAGGACGGGGGTTCGGTGGAAGTTGTCGATAGCATCAAGACCGACCTTCGGAGCGTCGCCTTCTGCTATGCGGCGGATGGCTACCTCTATGCGGGCGAATTCTACCGCCCGGGCAACTATGAGACGGATGCGAGCCACCACCTCGATGTGGGCGGGGAAACCAACTATGCCTTCGTCTACGTCTACCCCATCGAAGAGGATTCCGAAGGGGGCGTTGCGGACATGGTACCAACCAAAGTGCTCTCCATTCGCCGTGAAGTGCAGGGAATTACGGTAACGAAGGAGAAAATTTATCTCTCCTGTTCCTATGGGCTGCCCGATTCCAAACTGTATACCTATGAGAACCCCCTCGAAGGCAAGGCGGATAGGGAAGCTACCGTAAACGGCGAGAAGGTTCCGCGGTACGATCTTACGCCCAAGCGCCTCAAACATACCCTCACCCTGCCCTGCATGAGCGAGGAAATTTGCCTGAACGGGGAGGACCTTGTGGTGCTCTTCGAATCGATGTCCAAAAAGTACCGCTACTTCGTCCGCACCCGCCTCACCGATATCTATTCCATCCCCGTCTCCCGCTTGGGATAAGGATCAAACGGCATCGGTGTATCCTGTTTACCTGTTACGAACTATGTGAAAAATTTAATTGTGATGCAACAATTTGGGATACTCAAAGCGGGCGCCTCAAGTCGAGGCGCCCTTATTTTTTGCCCACCCCTCATCCGTCCCCTCACTGTGTTCGGGATGAGGAGGAGAGAGAATTCCTTGCGCCCCGCGGCGAAGCACCGTCCTCCTCCCTCATCCCGAACCTCACCCCGCTCCTCATCTCATCCCGCCCCGAACCTCATCCCGAACACGCGAGGCTTCTGTTACTTCTAAGCGTGACACGAGCCCGCAGGGCGAAGTAACCCCCGCAGGGGGTGAGAGGAAGCGGAGTTGAAGTATCTCTTTACTATTTAGAAAGAGGCACAGGTTATGGGGACCCGTGCGGCATGTGATTGTGAAGATTTTTCATTTCACAAAAAATAAAAAACTTTTTTTGTAAAAACAGTTGCAATTTCCGAAAAAGTATGTTATAATCGGTTTACCGAAACGGTTCGGTAAAATTTGAGCCGAAAAAAATTTTCAGGAGAATGTCATGAAAGGGAAATTGGTGATGGGAATCGCGCTCGCGTGTTGCCTCGCCCTCTGCGGTTGCGGAGGCGGGGGCGGCGGAGAGGAGCCGCATGAGCATAATTACGATAAAACTACCGTTATCGCCCCTGCAAAGGGAGTACAGGGCTGTGTAGAGCACTCCTGCAGTTGCGGGGATAGCTACCGCGACGGTTACCTCGGCGCGCTCGGCGTAGAGATGCCCACAAATAAGAGCTACTCTTTCCTCTTCTTGGGCAACAGTTTCACCTTTGTCAATGAGCTCTGGACGCAGTTCAAGAATGTGGCAAGGGGAGAGGGGTACACAAACGTTGCCGTTGATCAGGTGACCAAAGCGACCTCCCCGCTCGATGTATTCTTGGATACTTCCACGATTTACGGCCAGGCCGTAGCCGAAAAGCTTGCCACGAAGAGTTACGACTTTGTCTTTATGCAGGATAAGTGCCTCGCCCCCGCCCTCGATTGGCATTCCTTCTATAATTCGGCCGTTGCCCTGAAGAAACTCGTCACCGAATCGGATGCGCACCCCGTCCTCTACATGACGTGGGCCTACAGGGAGGATTGCCCCGAGTTGGCGGCGAACAACCTTGAATATGAAGAGCACTTCCAGAGGATGGCGGCGATCTATGAGGCCTTCGGCGAAAAGCTCTCCATTCCCGTTTCCCCTGCGGGGGCCGCATTCTACATCGTCCACGGGGAGCATCCCGAAATTGAGCTCTACTCCCCCGATAAGTACCACCCGTCCATGGCGGGAACGTATCTTGCCGCCCTCTGTCACTATGCTACCATCTTCGGCAAGTCGCCCATCGGCGTAACTTATATGCCGTCCGCGGTAACGGCTGAGCAGGCAAAGATCCTGCAGCAGGCCGCCCACGACGCCGTATACGGTGAGTCCCTTGTCAAGGATGAGTACCGTAACGAATACAAGGAGATTTCCCAACAGACAAATAGTTGAAACCCGTCCCCGCCTTCCCCCCTTAAGACGGATCAGGTTTCCTCTTTGTGCATACGGGCCGCCCTTTTCGGGCGGCCTTTGCCGTATGCGCCGCACGGAGAGCACGGGAAGAGCGGAGGGGACATTCCTAAACGGCCGTAAAAATCCCTTGCAAAGTCGAAGAAAATTTGGTATACTCAAGGCATGAAGAACGGATTTACCGATAAGGTCAGGATTACAATCAAGGCGGGGGACGGGGGAGACGGCATGAACTCCTTCAAGGCCTACAAGGGCAAGCCCGCCTGCGGCCCCGATGGCGGGGACGGGGGAGACGGCGGAGACGTCTGCTTCGTCGCCGATAAGAATATGCACGATCTGCTCTCCTTCCGCTATACGGCGAAGTATTTGGCGGGGGACGGGGGGCGGGGCGGCTCCAACCTGTGCTCCGGAAAACGGGGGGACGACATGGTAATCAAGGTCCCCTGCGGCACCCTCATCCGCGACATGGATACGGGTAAAATCATCGCAGACGTCTACGAGGACGGCGAAACCGTAAAAATTCTTACGGGAGGCAGGGGCGGAAAGGGGAACGTACGCTTCACCACTGCCCGCAGACATGCCCCCGATTTCGCACAGAAGGGGGTCAAGACGCAGCCGCACACCGTCATTCTCGAAATGAAGGTGATTGCGGATGTGGGGCTCGTGGGCTTCCCCAATGTGGGCAAGAGCACCCTGCTTTCCAAGGTCTCTGCCGCCAAGCCCAAGATCGCCGATTACCACTTCACCACCCTCTCTCCCAACCTCGGCGTCGTGCGGTACTATGATGAAACCTTCATCGCCGCCGATATCCCCGGGCTCATCGAGGGGGCCTCGGAGGGGGCGGGGCTCGGGCACGATTTCCTCCGCCATATCGAGCGGACCCGTATGATCTGCCATGTCGTAGACATCTCGGGCGTAGAGGGCAGGGACCCGCTCGAGGATTTCCGCATCATCAATGAGGAACTCGCCTCCTATTCGGAGAAGCTCGCCGCCCTGCCGCAGGTGGTCGCGCTCAATAAGTGCGATATCTACGGGGCCGAGGAGAACCTCAAGAAGTTCAGGAAGAAGTATGGGAAGAAGTACCCCATCTTCGAACTCAGCGCCATCCAAGGCAAGGGGACGGAGGAACTTGTGAAAGCGCTTGCCGAAAAGCTCCAAACTCTCCCTCCCGCAGAGCGGATCCCCGCGGACGAATTCGCCTTCGAAGAGGCGGACAACACGCAGTTTGAGATCTTCCGAGATGAGGTGGGGGCATACGTTGTCGTGGGGGGACTCGTGGACATGCTATGCCGCAACGTCGTCTTAAACAACCCCGAGAGCATGAATTACTTCCAACGCGTCTTAAAGCTTCGGGGGGTATTCAAGGAGCTCGAAAAACTTGGGTGCCGTGCGGGCGATACCGTTGTCGTCGGCGAAGTGGAATTTGAATATGTATAAAGGAAGGGAATATAATATGTTTACAAGCAAGCAACGCGCAAATTTGAGATCGATGGCGGCTACCATGAAGCCCATCGGGCAGGTGGGCAAGGAAGGGCTCAGCGAAAACCTCATTGTGGGGCTCTCGGAAGCGCTCGAAGCGCATGAGCTCATCAAGCTCACCCTGCTTCCCGCCTCGGGCGAGGATGCGGAAAACCTCGCCGCGAACCTCGCCGATCTGCTCCATGCAGAGCTCGTCGCCGTCATCGGCCGCAAGGCCATCCTCTACCGCCGCTCCTCCCGCAAGGACTTCGAGCATTTGGTATTCTGAATGAGATTTCTCGGCAAGCTCGAAATGACAGCTCCCTTCTCATCATGACCCGCCCCATCCCCTCATCCCGCACACGCGAGGCTTCTGTTACTTCTAAGCGTGACACGAGCCCGCAGGGCGAAGTAACGTAGTGAGAGGAGGGGGCGATTTTTTTATTCCAAAAAAATTTTCCGAAAATTTCCAAAAACATGGTTAAAGTGCTTGACAAACGGGGGGGGGTGATATAATAGAAGTCAGGCCTAAAGGCCAAAATCACAGTTTGGAGGATAGTATGAAGAAATTCATCAGCGCCGTATTGGCGGCGCTCATGGCAGTCTCGCTCTGCGCCCTCGCGGCATGCGGCGGCGACGAGGAACCCGTCAAGTACACGGTCACCTACGAAGCCAACGGCGGCACGGGGACCGCTCCCGCAGTCGAAAGTTACGAGGAGGGGGCAACGGTCACCGTAAAGCCCGCCACCACCTTCACCCGCACAGGGTATGCCTTCACGAAGTGGAACGACGGCACAACCGACATCGCCGCAGGCGCCACTTTCAAAATGCCCGCGAAGAACGTCACGTTGAAGGCGCAGTGGGAAGTTCAGCCTCAGCTCTACGGTGTATGGACGTGTGACGTAGAAATCGGCAGCGCAAACCAACCCGGCACAGTTACGTATGAGCTCACCATCACCGAGGATACGGGCGATACGGGTATTTTGGTAACAATGGTGGGAACCATGAAGCCGGGTGAAACGAATCCCTCCGCGAAACCTCTGCAAATGGGAGATTGTGCTGTTGCAGTGGAAGACGCGAATACACCCGGTACCTATGATTTCAACGGCGTCAAACTCATATGGAGCGAAACGGATAAGACGCTCACGTTCGTCACCCCGTCACAGGCAGGCGGAGATCGATATCCCATGACGTATCAGCCCCTGCCCGAAAATGTCAACATCGACGGCGACTATTGGATGCAGGAAGAAGGAACGACGACCGATACGCTCCACATCAGCGGCAAGGCCGCGACGCTCAGCGGCGGCATGACGGGCGAATTCACCCTCCTCTATACGGGCGCCTATGCGGTCGCCATGGCGGAAGGAGCGGTGCAGTACGTTTTTGTAAAGACGGAATACGGCATCCTTGCCCTTACCGGTGCGGGGGATGCGGATATGTTCGAATTCAAGAAGGGTACGCCTCCCGCAAGCGGCAACACTGCAGAGTAATATTATTGTATACAAAGTCTAAGGCATCCGTGCTCCGCACGGGTGCCTTTTCCTAAATTGTCATACTGTTCGCCGCTCTCGATTCTGCAACCACTACGGCGATACGAGCCCGTAGGGCGAAGTAGCGTAGGCACGAAGTGCCGAAGTCGAATGTATCACCTTATTATAATGTGGTATGCCGTATTCCGAAAATATGAAGCGGGGACGGGATTTTTTTCGTCAATCCCTTGTAATTTGCAAAAAGATATGATAAAATAACGGGGAAAGAACTCCCGCGGAGCGGGAAGGGAAAACATGGAGGAATCAAAATGCAATATTCACGCGAAGTGGAAGAGATGATTTGCGTTGCGAAGGGTCCGAGACACGACCCCGCCCCCATTCCCGAAGAGGGGAAATGGGTGTGCGCAAAGCAGATCACGGACATCAGCGGCTTTACCCACGGCGTGGGCTGGTGCGCTCCCCAACAGGGCGCCTGCAAGCTCACCCTCAACGTCAAGGGCGGCGTCATTCAGGAAGCGCTCGTTGAGACCATCGGCTGCTCGGGCATGACCCATTCTGCGGCGATGGCGGCGGAAATTCTTCCCCACAAGACCATTCTCGAAGCGCTCAACACCGACCTCGTCTGCGATGCGATCAACACCGCGATGCGCGAACTCTTCCTTCAGATCGTATACGGAAGAACGCAATCCGCCTTCTCGGACGACGGGCTCGTGGTAGGTGCAGGCCTTGAGGACCTCGGCAAGGGGCTCCGCTCGCAGGTGGGCACCATGTACGGCACCGCCGCCAAAGGCGTGCGCTATCTCGAGATGGCGGAGGGGTATGTCACCCGCCTCGCCCTCGATAAGGATAGCCAGGTAATTGGTTACGAATTCGTCTCCCTCGGCAAAATGACCGATTTCGTCAAGAAGGGGCTCACCCCCAACGAGGCATGGGAGAAGGCGCTCGGCCACTACGGCAGATTCTCGGAAGAACAGGGTGCGGTGAAGTACATCGACCCCCGTAAGGAATAAGGAGGTACGATATGGCTCTGTTTGAAGGATATGAAAGAAGGATCCAAAAGATCAACGCAGTCTTGAAGGAATACGGCATTTCCTCCGTAGAGGAATGCAGAGAGATCACGCTTGCAAAGGGCGTAGACTGCGATAAACTTGTGCGCGGCACCCAGCCCATTTGCTTTGAAAACGCAGTCTGGGCGTATACGGTAGGTGCGGCGATCGCCATCAAGAAGGGTTGCACCCGTGCGGCAGACGCCGCGGAAGCGATCGGCATCGGGCTTCAGGCATTCTGTATCCCCGGCTCGGTTGCGGAAAACAGGCAGGTCGGCCGCGGTCACGGCAACCTCGGCATGATGCTCCTCTCCGAAGAGACCGAATGCTTCTGCTTCCTCGCAGGGCATGAGAGCTTTGCGGCGGCAGAGGGCGCCATCTCCATCGCCATGAATGCCAACAAGGTCCGCAAGAACCCGCTCCGCGTCATTCTCAACGGCCTCGGCAAGGATGCGGCGATGATCATTTCCCGTATCAACGGCTTCACCTATTGCGAGACGGTGTTCGATCCCTACACCGAGACGGTGGAAGTCACTAAGCGCATCTCCTATTCGGATGGCCCCCGTGCCAAGGTCAACTGCTACGGTGCGGACAACGTTCCCGAAGGCGTTGCCATCATGAAGCTCGAGAAGGTGGGCGTCTCCATCACGGGCAACTCCACCAACCCCACCCGCTTCCAGCATCCCGTTGCCGGCACCTACAAGAAGTGGTGCAACGAGAACGGCGTGAAGTACTTCTCCGTGGCATCGGGCGGCGGCACGGGCAGAACGCTGCACCCCGACAACATGGCGGCAGGCCCTTCTTCCTACGGTATGACGGATACGATGGGCAGAATGCACTCCGATGCACAGTTCGCGGGTTCCTCCTCCGTGCCCGCACACGTCGAGATGATGGGGCTCATCGGCATGGGCAACAACCCCATGGTCGGCGCTACCGTTGCCGTTGCTGTAGCCGTGCAGGAAGGGATGAATAAGTAACCATTGTTACGAATGGGGCCGCGGGATGTTCCGCGGCCCTTGTTGTTTTACGGAAGAAAATCGCCGTAAAAAAGTTGAAAATATCGTGAGAACGGCAAAAAATTCATTTGATTGCTTGACAAACACAAACAAAGCCGTTACAATGAACAACAACCCCCAAAAAAATGAACGGGAGGAGATACCATGAAAACCCGTATAAGAACAGCCCTTTTGGCAACGCTCGGCACCCTCTTGCTCCTGTGCCTTGCCCTGCTCGCCGCCTGCAAAGACAAAGACCATACCCATGAATTTTCGGATTGGCAGACCGTAACCCCCGCCACCTGCACGGAGAAGGGGGAGGAGAAGCGCACCTGCTCGTGCGGAGAGGAGGAGACCCGTGAGATCCCCGCCTTGGGGCACGACCTTCAGGTGATCTCTTCCACTGCCACCTGCACGGAGCCAGGCACCGAGACGGTGAAGTGCAGCCGTTGCACCTATCAGACGACCAACCAAGTTCCCGCCAAGGGGCATACCCGTGAAAAGCTCGTGCGCCCCGTGCGGGCAGCCAAGTGCGAGACGGACGGCGAAGAGATAGCCCTGTGCTCGGTGTGCGGGCAGGAGTATCACAACATCATCCCCGCCCTCGGGCACAATTGGCAAATCCAATCGGTTTTGGAGGAGGCAACGTGTACGGAAGCGGGCATCGCTTCGGGACAGTGCAAGAATTGCCAAAAAGAAAGCGATGCAATAGAGATCCCCGCCTTGGGGCACGACTACGAGACGACGTACACCATCGATACGCCCGCCACCTTCGAAGCGGCGGGAAGCCGCTCCAAGCACTGCACCCGCTGCGATGCCAAGACGGACGTCTCCGAAATTCCCAAGCTCGAAGAGGGGACGCCTATTCAATATATCTTCCGCCTCGTGCGCACCAACGGAGACCTCATCCCGTTTGCTGACATCGAGGGGACGGTATACGACGGCTCGAGCGAAATTGGCAAGCTCACCTTCCGCAACGGCAAGGCGAATGCCGCCCTCGCGCCCAAGAGCTACACGGTAAGGCTCACCAAGGTGCCCGATGGCTACACCGCACAGGCGGAGTATACGGTGAGCTACCAAAATCCCACCTGCAACCTCACCCTGACGGGTGCGCTCCGCACGGGGACGGCGCCCGAGAAGGTGAGCTATTCGAAGTGCTCCGTGATGTACGACTTCTCATACACCACCCTCGCAACCAACGCCCAAACTTCCCAAACCATCCGCCTCTCCACCCTGCTTACCACCTACAAGGCGGTCGTGCTCAACTTCTGGGATACGCAGTGCACCTTCTGTGAATACGAATTCCCGGGCATGGAGGCGGCGTATCAGAAGTATAAAAACGACATCGCCATCATCGCCGTTTGCGATGGAAGCCTTCGGAATATGGAGGAGGACAGCGAGGCGGACATCGTAGCCTACGCGAACAGCCACCGGTTGAGCTTCTATATCGTCTCCGATTACGAAGGGCTTGGCACCAAGTTCGGGCTCTCGGGCAACCCCTCCACCGTGGTCATAGACCGTGAAGGGGTGGTGAGCGAGATCCACGCGGGTGCGCTCGTCAACCGCAACGATTACGAGGACGTGGAATATTCGCAGGCACAATTCGAGGCCATCTTCGCAAAGTACGCCCCGACGGCGGCCACTTCTCTTCCCGCCCTTCTCCCCGCCCGCAAGCGGTAACGGATATGGATCTTCAAAGCCTGCCCCTCGGCAGGCTTTTTCATTTGGACCTGCCTCATCCTAAAATCCCCAAAAAATGGCAATTTTTGGGCTTTTTTGGCCAAAAATCGTTGTGGTATAAGCAATGCTTATAGGGTATATTCAAAATTCGAAACCCACAAAACGGGAAAAATTGCAGAAAATCGGTTGCCAAAATGCGAATCACTATGATAGAATAGAATGGAAAACGAACATACTGCGTTTTGTATGGGTTTTGTAAAAATATTTTGGAGGTTCTTATGAGTAAGTACAGGAAAATTCTTGTTACGGTCTTATCCGCGCTCCTTATCGTGGTAGCGGCGCTCGGCATCGCCGCATGCACCCTGCTTGAGACCGATTATTACAAGATAGATACGGTCTGCGAAGCCGCACAGGGCGAGATCACAGTGACGGCCCCGAAGGCCAAAGAGGGCTATGTGAAGGATGAGGAAGTCACCGCCACCGTCACCGCAAAGACGGGTTACACCCTCAACACCTTCACCGTGAACGATACGGCCGCACAGCTCACCGAGGGCAAGTATACCTTCAAGGTGCAGGGCAACACCACCCTCAAGGCAACGTTCACCGCGAATACGCCCGCGCCCACTCCCGCTACCTTCACGGTTACGGTTTCCACCACGGGGGGGGTGAGGTCTCCTTGTCTCCCGAAGGGACCAAGAACGGGAACGTATATACGTATAATAAGGATACGGTAGTCACCGTAACGGTTACCCCCGACGTGCTCAAGGTTTTGGATAGTTTCAAGGTAGACGGCGCCGAAAAGACGCTGACGGCTGACAATACGTATAGCCTGACCGTCACCGCCAACACGACCATTGCCGCTACGTTCAAATATCAGGCCGCGAGCACGAACGCGCTCATCCTTGATGAAGCATATTATGGAACGTATATCTGTTATAGCGATGATCAGCCCGATCCCGACGTTCCTTCAATTGTCGTTTGCCCTATTGGTGTGTTTTGGGGAGAGAATGAAATTGAAAAGATCGAAAAATGGGATGGCGGTGAGGAACACTATGGTGTAAGAGTAAACGGCGCTGACGATTGGGAAATTACGATTACCGAAGATGATATAAGCCTTATTAAGTCGTTCTACATCGAACAATATTACTTCCGTCCTGAGAATGCAGGCCCCATCACCTATACGGTTGAGCTTCCTGAGGACGACACGATGGGCACCGTGACGATTAGTCCCGAAAAGGATGCCTACGAATCGGGAGAGGAAGTCACCATCACGGTTACGGCGAACAGCGGCTATGTTGTTGTGTCCGTCCAAGTTGAAGGTGAAATCGTATCCCTTGATGAACAGAATAGCTATACGTTTACGATTCGGCACGATACTTACATCTACGTCGATTATGCGCTTACAAGCATTCCCACCGAATGGGGATTCATCGGCGAATGGAAGAACATTGCAGATTCTTCCGAAACGTTTACGGTTGCCGCCGATAAGGTGACATGGAAAAATCAGAACTATCCGCTCGTAAACGCAAAAGAGCAGTCCACGTCTTATGAAATCAACTTCGATATAGATGGAGCCGAAAGCATTACGTATAACGCCGAGGCGAACGCATTCCAACTTGTCGTGGCAACCGGAGAGGGTAAAACGACCTACGTCTTTGTCAAGGGCAATGGCGATGTCATTACTGATGATTTCTATTATGCGGAAGGCACCTATAGCGGATTAGATAATCAAGAGACGCTCGTATTGAGCAAGGACGGAAAAATGACGCTCAACAGTACAGACGTTGCGGCATACTCCGACGGCGAAAGGTATTGGATTTTCCACAACTCGAAGTTGTACAGCTTTGACTTTATGTGGGGCGATAAGAGCTACTTCGTTTTGACTGCCGCAGACGATTCGGGCGACCTTCGCTACACGGCAAGTGAAGTTGGCGAAATTCCCGCCGATTTGGTTGGCACTTGGACGGGCGAGAAGAATGCTACATTTGCCGTTGCCGAAAATGGCACTATCACTTGGAACAACAGCGAAGGATACACACTGCGCCTCATTGGCGTAACGTGCGAAGGCGGTGTTAGTGTCACGGTAGTAATTACGAAGGGTGAAAAATCGATAATCGATAGATTCAGCATTAGCTCTGTGTATAACGATGACCCCCCCTATCAGCTAATCCCCGATAAACTGAAAATTGAGATCAATGTCGGTAAATTCTTCAATACGGATGAAGGTGGCGGATTCGATCCTGCGGCAGAAGTTGGTCCCGAATCGCCCGATGCCGGTGATGCGGAAACGGATGCCGAGCCCGTTACGATTTATGTATTTACGAAAACATTGACGAAACTCTCCACGCCTACGGGCCTTACAAACGGTACCTATACTGCGGAAGGTGGTACATTCAATAGCATTGTCGTCTCTGCGGACGGTATCAAGGCAATGGCATCGGATTTTGATCCTGAGACCTTTGAACCCGTATTAGCAGAGAAAGACGTATATGTTGCCGCAACCGGAACGGATTCCTATATCGTCTATATCAACGGCTCCCGTTATACGTTGAGTGTCTCCGACGGCAACATCGTATTGGATAATGGATATGACCCTCAGACCTATTCCTTGGGGACGCCTGCGGAGACCACACCTCAAGAGCCTGCACCCACGGAGCCTGCCGTGTAAGTTAGCGTAGGCGCCAAAAGAACAAACAACCAACTGAAAAGACACGGGGCTGTTTTCATGCGCCGTGTCTTTGCGGATAATTCGCCGAAGCAAAGTTCGGCAAGGAGTAACGATGAAAGGTATTTTCAGGAAAGTTTGCGCACTTCTTTGCGCTACCCTCCTTCTCACGTGCGGCCTCGCGGCGTGCAAGCCCAAGGAGCCTACAGAGCCCACTGAGCCCACCGGCCCCACGAATTCCGTTACCGTCTCCCTCTCGGAGTACGATGCCGCGCACGGCAAGGTGGAGGTCTCTGCCCCCGCAAACGGCACCTCGTATGCCGTAGGGGAGAAGGTGACCGTCACCCCCAAGCCCGATGAGGGCTACGAAGTGGGCAGCGTCACCCTGAACGATGAGGTCTTGAAGGCGACCGATGGCGCCCTCACCTTCGACTATGCGGAACATGCCACCGTGAAGGCGAGCTTCCACTTGAAGGAGGCGGACCTTCCCGCAGTGAAGGGGCTGCCCATCGGCACCAAGAAGTTCGACCGCAACTTCCGCGGCACGTGGATCTCCGCAGACGGCACGACGTCCCTCTATATCTCCGAGACCAAGATGGCGATCGGGGATGTGGGGATCGAGGAGGTCCGCCCCAACGGCTCTTCCAGTGAGCAGAGCTATACCTTCACCTGGAAGGAAAAGAGTTACACCATCTCGTGGCTCCATTATTACTATTCGGTGGGGTACGTCATCAAACTCTCGAATGCGGATCCCGATTCGGATGAGGCCCCCGATTACTTCATTTTGGACCCCATCGCCGATGTCACCGTGGAGGAGCACTTCACGGGGGATTGGGTAGACATGAAGCGCAACGAGATCGAGCTCAAGATAAATGGGAACGATATCACCTACAACGGCAAAGAGGCGTGGTGCGTCGTCGATTTGGGTTACAAAGAACACACCGAGGACGGTTGGAACGGCAATATCGCCTCCCATGTCTACTACTTCTTCACCGATGACGGGGCATTCTTCCTCGCATGGTACCCCGAAGAGGGGGAGGGCGGGCCCTGCCCCACCATCGATGCCGAGAACTATTGGAAGGATGAAGCGCGGACGTATACCTTCGCCGAATTCTTCCGCGGCACATGGGATAGCCTCGACGGCGCCCACCACATCACCATCGACGAAACTTCCTTCAAGTATGATAATACCGCCATCACAGCAAGAGGGCAAGTGGAATACTCCTTCAATGTGAAGCTCGGGGATGTGACGTACGAAGTGAAGATGCACACCTCTTCGGATTACGTCTTGGCGCTCGAACACAACATTTATGATGAAGAGGGCCGTATTACCCACATCGAATACACCTATTATGTGAAGAGCGGCATTCCCGCCGTAACCGTAAACGCCGCCCTCTATGGCGATTGGCACCCGAAGGAAACTACGGGCACCGCAAACGATTTGCACGTTTCGGCCGCGGGCATCACTTGGGGAAGCGACGCGGTTACCGTGGTCGATGTGAAGAGCGATGCCGTGAACGGGTATTCCTACCTCGTTTCCGTGCGCGGCAGTATTTACGTCCTTGCCTACATGAACATTTGGGAGAATTGGGAGGGCGAGGGCGAAGTTCCGCCCGAAGGCACCCCCGAATGGGAATTCTCCCTCGACGGCAACGGCACCCGCATTGTTTTTGAAAAGTAATTCTCGATATGTCATGTCGAGCGTAGTCGAGACATCACCGCATTATAATGTTGTGATACTTCGACTTCGGCACTTCGTGCCTCCGCTCAGTATGACGGAATGTAACATCAAGGAGTTCATATGAAATCTATCCGTAAGGCATTCTATCTTTTGCCCTTGCTCGTAGTCACGCTGTGCGTTGCCGTGTTCGCGGCATGCAATAAGGGCAAGACGTACACCCTCTCCCTCGATTTGGATGGCGGTACGCTCTCCGTTTCCTCCCTCGAACTCGAGGAGGGGGCAAATATTTCGGATGCCGTGAAGGACCTCGTACCCCAAAAATCGGGGCTCACCTTCGGGGCATGGTTCGATGGCAACGCCGAACTCGCCTCCGATAAGACGATGCCCGCCGCCCCCATGACGCTCACGGCGAAATACAAGGTGGGCTACACGGTGGAGGTCTACCTCGGGAATGCCACGGTGCCCGATGCCGAGCGTTCGTATACGGGAAGCGACTACGTGGGGGCCGCGGTTGCGGCTACCCCGCCCGCGATCACGGGGTACGTCTATGATGCCACCCGTGCGGGGACGGTAGCGAGCCTTCCCGCGCTCTCTGCGACCGCTTCCGAAAACGTGATGAAGCTGTATTACAGCGCCTCATCGAGCTCGGCCGTGCTCCTCTATGAGGGCAATGCGCCCGATGCTTCCGCCACCGTGCAGGGCTCCGTATCGCCCACCTACCCCGATGCGGGCGGCAAAATGACCGTAGCCGAAAACGGCTTCTCGGTGGAGGGCTACCGCTTCCTCGGTTGGTCGGCCTCGCCCGGAGGCTCCGTCGTCTATCATCCCGGGGATGTCATTTCGGATTCTTCCATGCACATTCTGTATGCCAAATGGCAGCAGGGCTACATGGACCGCTTCGGCAGTACGAGCTATATCTTCGTCCCCGAAGGGCAGGAGGGCGTTGTGCTGCTCCGCAGGGGGATGAAGGAATTTGAGGGTACCATGTCCGGGGATAGCATCACATTTACCCTCCCCAATGAGAGCAAACTCGAGGGAAAGATCTTCGAGGAGGACTACACCTACGCCTTCAAAAATCCCGACCTCGCCCATACCTATATCTATAAGAGCACCTATCTCAATCCCGAAACGGGCAGCTGCGATTACCCCGCCGTCACCACGGATACCCTCGTCGTCGATGAATACGGCACCGCAACGCGCAGCTATCGGGATGAAAAGAACGCGGCCCATACCGATAAGGGCGTCGTCATGCTCCTCGGGGCCGCCGTCGATATCGACGGCGAAGTCTCCTCCTCGGAGTACCTCTTCCTCTGCACGGACAACGAAAATAACAGTTTCACCTTCCAAACCTCGACGAGCGGCTCCCAATACTACTATGCGAGCTCCATCGGAGAGGGCAACCGCTATTCGGAGTTCCTTACGGGGGACGGGAGTTCGGGCAACTTGGGGCAGGGCGGCCTCATGCTCGATGGCTACGGCAACATCACCTTCTACGATATCTTTGAAGGCCACTACTACGTGGATAAGGGCTACGAGCTCTCCGCATTGACGGGGGAAACCATTATCGCGTATAAGGTCTACGCCGTCCTTACCGATATGTTAAATCAGGCAAGGGACCTGCTCGGCTACGATGTCGATGAAGATGGGCACTTCGTGATGCGCTTCTACACCCTTCCCTTCGATGCGGAGACGAGCGTCTACATCGAACCCAAACCCGAAGGGGGGACGTATAAACTCGAAGGCAGCGAGAATGTGACCCTCGAACTCGATGGTAACCGTGCCTTCCCCGATAGCGCCATCTATACCGATCCCGCGCATACCGAAAATTCCAAGCAGGGCTACTACTATATCGATGCGTCGCCCCGCGGCGAATTCTTTGCCGTCTGCACCTTCAGAACGGGGGAGACGGGAGCTTCCGAGACCGTCCTCCGCTACAAGATCGATTTGACAAATAAGACGTTCACGGTCGCCGAGGAGGCGAGCCACGTCGAATACGTGCAGCTCAGCCCCATCAGCCAAAACTTCGATTACGCCATGACGCTCGCCCTCTACGATACGGATGTGACCGTATCGGGGGTGACGGGCGCGAAGAAGGCGGAGCTCCTCCTTCAGGACGAGAAGGATCCTTTGAATTACACCGTCGGGGCGGATGGGTGCTACACCGAAACTGCCCTGCAGGGCGGGGGAGTGACCCTCAGCACCTTCGTTGCCACCCAAATCAAAGTTACGGAAGGGGATGTCCCTTCGAAGATCACCTTCATGCTCTCCTCCGCCTACGATTCGAGCTATTTCACCCGCGAACTCTACTACGTATTTGAGTTCACCTACGGCACGGGAAACAGTGCGAGAACGGAAAAGAATTACACCGAGATCACGGACGTCAACAAAAAGACGGATACGGGCGATGCTTCCGCCCCCAAGAATACCATTTGGTTCGTCGAATTGCCCGTCTCGGGGATCGGCACCCTCTACTTCGATGAGAACGGAAACGCCACCCTCGGCAGTTTCTCCATCGACCGCTCGGGCCTCCGCACCCGCTCCATCTTCGGCACCTACGGCTACTTCCTCTATGTGAAGGGCACGGGGAGCAATCAATCGGTGGAGGAGCTCTGCTTCGAGATCACCACGGATGGGAGCGGTGCGCATACCTACTATGAGCTCCTCGAGGAAGAGGAGTACGCCGTATTCGAATACGAGGGGCTTGGGTCGCTCGACACCACCGCCCATCTCGTATTGCGCGGGAATGAGGCGTATTGGTCGGAGAACGGCTTCGAAGAGGCGCAGGACGACAAGGTCCTCTGCACCCTCGTGGCGGACGGCACCGCGGCCTCGGGGGCTACCGTATACAACCTCGTCCCCGAAGAGGGTGCAACGGCTCCGAGCGGCATGCCCGCAAAAATAGCCCTTCGGGAAATCGATTACTACGATGTGGTGGAATGGGTACGTGTCACCGTATTCACCCGCTACAATGCGAGCTTCGATAAGACGTACACGGCGGGCAGCGATACCCTGAAAACGGACGGATTCTGCTCCGCGACGTACACCAACGCCCGCGGCCCCGTAAGCGGGGAATATTCAATCGATGAAGACGCCCTCGTCTTTGAGGCGGAGGACGGGAGCCATCTCTACTTCTCCCTCGACGGGACTGCCTTCGAACTGTTGGACGGCATCGTGGGCACCTTCCCCATCTTCCTCGAGGGCGAATGGCTCAATCTCCAATTCGATGGGCGCAGTAACATTATCGTCAAGGATACAAGTTCGGCAGGCAGGACGATCGGGGACGGAAGATACAACGTCCTCGACGTCGAGACCCGTGAAGTAGAGATGTTCCTCTCCATCGACGAGGGAGATTATATCACGTACGTCGCCGCATATTCATATGGAGAGGGCGCGCTCGTCGTATGCGATGAGAATGCCCGCGGCGTCTTTGTGGGAGCGGATTGGTCGGTGCTCTATTTAGACGGCTTCGACAGCGGTACCTACTATGCCGCAGACGGCAGTGCGGGCGTCACCGTCTACTACGACGTCGTGGATGCGGATGATGGCTTCATTTCCCTCCGTACCGAGGATTTTGAGTACCTCAACTTCAAGCTCGACGGGGAAAACCACACCCTCACCCGCCCGCAGACGTATTCCACCCAGCGCTCCTTCTACGATAGCAACTTCCGTCCGCTCATCTTCGACAACGGCGGCTACCTCTACTACGCCGATGAGGATGCGGATAGGAACGGGTACTACTATATCGACGGCAATAACCTCGTGCTCTATGTGGATGCGGGGGATGCCGATACGGGCTCCTATGAGAAGATCACCGCAGCCGCACCCGCGGCGGGCACCGATTGCGTGGTGGAGAAAAACACCTACTACGCATGGACGGCGGGAACGAGTGTCACCTTCAATGGTACGGTTACCATTCAGAACGGGGGGGCGAATACCGAATACACCCTTTCACTCACCTTCACCCCCGATGGAGAGCCCCGCTTCTACGCGAATGCGACGCTTAAGATCGATAATACGCCGTACAACGGCTATCAGGTCGTCAACAGCTATGTCGATGGTTCGGGCACACGGCATGGCCTCGCGCTCTACAACCCCGTCATCTATGAGTACTCACCCTTCGTCACCTATACCTATAACCCGAAGGGCAGCAGCACCATCACCGTTGCGGGCGGCACCGTGGAGACGAAGATGTACGATGGCTTTGAGAACGATTTGCCCGAGGCACAGCGGAGCTTCATTGTAGAGAACTACATCGGCTTCGGCCCCATCCGCATCAACGCCACTACGGCTTCGGGCACCCTGCATATGGGGAGCGAGACCATGACGTTTACAAATGCCAAGATCGAGGAAGTGCTCTATAGCGATGCCTCGATGGGCCCCCGCTACTCTGCGATCTTCACTTACAACAACAAGCAGTACACCGTGCAGTATCACAAGTACGATGGCGACTATTGGCTGTACATGGTGGCAACGTATGAGAAGGTTTCCGCCAATAACGGCTACGAGGTCGGCATCGCAAGTTTCTACTACGCCGATGAGGGGTACACCTTCCCGAATTGGGTGAAAAAGGGCACCCCGTATGCCTACACCCTCTACAAAACAGTAGGGGAGGACAAGGAAGTCGTGTATGCCTACAACGCCCTCGTCAATGCGGACGGCACGAGCGGCTGGGTGCTCGAACTCGGAGACTACGACGTCGCGGAGGACCGCGGCAACCTCGGCAAGCTGTATGAGATCAAAGTTACCGCGGGGGATACAAAGACGGCAACGGTCACCGAACACGAGGTAAAACAGGCGCTCGGCACCTTCGAAAACGCCGCTTGCTTTGCAAACTTCTTCGTGGATCATAACGGCGACGCTACAACCGTAAGCCTTGCCGCACTTGCCCTCACCGATAGCGACGGCGACTACGCCTTCGTTGCGATAAAGTCCATTGATGTGGTGAGTAAGAATGTGTGGAAGGTCACCGCACAGGATGGCACCATCTACACCGTCTCCCTGCTCACCGAGCAGGATGGGAGCTATACCACGACGCAGGGCGAGTATTGGCAAATCAACGTGCGGCGCGGTTCATAGCGGCCCGCATCGCAAGGGGATAAGAGAGAAAAATAGCCCCTGCGGTGCGCGGCACCGCAGGGGCTTGCTTGTATATTCGGCTTGTCATTTCGAACGCCGCTTCTGATTGTGTCATTTCGACCAAGCCGCCATAGGCGGCGCGTGGAGAAATCTCATTCCCGATCCGTCATGCTTTTTTGAATTGTACGGTAAGAGATCCGCCCTCCGCGTTCATCTTGTACTGCGAATCATCGAAGGTGTAGCCCGCGGGGTGGAAGGAGGAGGCGATGTGTACCTCATACTCGCCCGCCTTGAGCTTGAATGCAGCAAGGCCGCTGTCATTCGTCTTACTGCTGTAGCAGGCGTAGTCCGGTCCGCCGCACAGCTGCACGGTGATGTTCTTGACGGGGGTGCCGTCGGGGAGTTGCACGGTGACGTTGTAATCGATGGTGTTTTCGTCGTCCAAATCGGATTTAGGCGTCACATGCAGGGTGACGGAACGCTCCTTTTCGGTCAGCGTCTTGATCTCGCAGACGTAATCGTCGAGCAGGCCCTCGAGGCCCGCCTTGCAGACGATGCGGGCTTCATAGGTGCCGCCCTCCACATCGAAGGCAACCTTGCCGTCCTTTCCGATATCCTTGGTATCGACGACGCCGTTCTCATCGACAAGCTCAACCTGTATGCCGCCCATGATGAGGGAATCGCAGTCTACGGTTACGGTGTAGGCGGAATTCCCGCCGCAGGCCACAGCCGCACAGAGGACGAGGACCAAGCCGAGTACGGCAGTCAGTTTCTTTATCCACTTCATAGCACTACCTCACTACGTTTCTTTTTTCCTATTATATCATATTTTTGTGCGGAGCACAACTCATTTTGCAAAAAGAACCGAAACGGTGCCCGAAAATCCTTTTCCGAAGGGAATTTCTTGACAAAGCGGCGGCTGTGTGGTATACTCAAAAAAAAGGAGGAGCAGGGATGAAACAGCGGAATTTGCGGTTTTGGTACGGCATTTTTTTGAGCGTGTTTACGGTTGCGCTCGGGATCTCTTTCATCGTCTGCGCCGCCGATCTCTACTTCGCGGAGGGGGGATATACCCCCGAGAGCGCAGGGCGGATGCTCTTATATTTGCTTGCGCCCGTCATTTTGTATCTCATCGCCGTGGTAGGCGGCTACGTCCTCTCCGTGCTCTATCCCGCCTCCGAAAAGCGCCCTTCGCCCACCGCCTTTTCGAGCCTTAAAAAGCTCAGAAAGCGCATTCCCGCGGGGGAGGGAGAGGCCTTCCTTTCCGAGGAGAGGCATCTCAAAAATTACGATCTCACCCGCCTCGTGCTTTGGTCGGTCTCTGCCGCGTTCGCGGTGTTGGCGGCTACCATGTCCGCGGTCTACCTCTCAAATTCGGCACATTTCCCCAACAACAACGTCACGGGCGAAGTGCTCAATATGCTCAAGAACGTGCTCCCGTGGGTGGGCAGTGCCTTCCTCCTCTTCGTGGGGGCGACCCTCTATGAGCACTTTGCCGCAAAGAGCGCACTTATAAGCGCCAAGAAGCTCATCGTGCTCAGCCGCGGCGCATCCATGCGCACGGCGCCGAACTATCTTGGCAGGGTGGAGGCGCTTCGCGCTCCCTTAGTCACAACTGTGCTCCGCGTGCTCGTGTTCGCCCTCGCCGTCACCTTCCTCATCCTCGGCATCGTGAACGGCGGCGCGGGGGACGTCTTTATGAAGGCAATCAAAATTTGCACCGAGTGCATCGGGCTCGGATAAGGGGGGGAGAGATGCAAGACGAAAACAAAATCAGCTCTGTCCCCGAAGCCGATGCCGTGCAGGCTCCCATCGGGGAAATCGAGGAAGCCGTAGAAGGTGCCAAGCCCGCAGGCGAGACCCAAAATGGGGCGATGGAGCCCGAAAGGGAGACCGCAGGCGATACCGTGACCCAAGAGAAGCCCTCGAAAAAGGGGAGGCTCAAGAGGTGGTGGGCGGCGCATAAACCCACCAAGCGGCGCATCATTCAGCTCTATGTGGCGCTCCTCTGCAATGCCAACATCAAGGGCTACTTCACGGGAAGGATCTTTACGGGGGCCACCAAGTATGCCTGCGTCCCCGGGCTCAACTGCTACTCCTGCCCCGGGGCGGTGGGGGCCTGCCCGCTCGGGGCTCTCCAGAATGCCTTTGCGCAGTCGGGCACGCGGCTTCCTTACTACCTTTTCGGCATCCTGCTCCTCTACGGCATCCTCTTTGCCCGCACGGTATGCGGCTTTTTATGCCCCTTCGGGTTCGGGCAGGACCTCGTATACAAGATCAAGACGCCCAAACTCAGAAAGAGCAGGGTGACGAGGGTGCTCTCCTACCTCAAATATGTGGTTTTGGCGGTGTTCGTCGTCGCCATTCCGCTCATCTATGCGCAGTACAGCACCGCGATCCCCGCCTTTTGCAAGTACATATGCCCCGCGGGGACGCTCGGCGGCGCCATCGGGCTGCTCATCAACCCCGCCAATGCCGATCTCTATGAGATGCTCGGGGGGCTGTTTACGTGGAAATTTGCGGTGGCAGTCGCCATTGTTGCGGCCTGCATCTTCATCTACCGCTTCTTCTGCCGCTTTTTATGCCCGCTCGGGGCGATCTACGGCTTCTTCAACAAGATCTCGCTCATCGGCGTCAAGCTCGATGAGAATAAGTGCACCGATTGCGGGCTGTGCGTCGCCCACTGCAAGATGGATATCAGAAAGGTGGGGGACCACGAGTGTATCAACTGCGGGGAGTGCATCGCGGTGTGCCCCGCAAAGGCCATCCGTTGGAAGGGCTCGAAGCTCATCGTGCACCAAAATGCGGTGGAAGCGCCCCTTCCCGAAGAGAAGCCGCTCTCCTCACTCCTGCATGTTAAGGGGGAGACTCAAGACATGGGTACGGCAAATTCCGTGAAGGCTTCAATTGAGGCCCCCGCGGAGCCCGTATCCGTCACCATGGAAACAACTTCGGGGCCCATGGAAGCTATGGAACCCGCCGAACCCGCCCGCGCTGTGGCTGTGCACAGGGGCGCGGCCTTCTGGATGAAGCTCTCCGCCCTTCTGCTTGCGGGGCTCGTCCTCCTCGGCGCGCTCGTGTACTATAACTTCATCGATACCACGGCGGAGGCGGATTCGGTTGCGGAGGGCGAGGTCTGCCCCGATTTCACCCTCGAAGCCTACAACGGCAGGGAGGATTTCACCCTCTCTGCGTGCCGCGGGAAGGTGGTGATCGTCAACTTCTGGGCAACGTGGTGCGGGCCGTGCGTCACCGAGCTTCCCACCTTCGAAGAGGTGCAGGAGGAGTACGGCGATTCCATTGTAGTGGTTGCCGTGCATTCCGCCTCCATCGCGGAGGACGTGCAGGCCTTCCTCAACGAGAACACTGCGGAAATTTCGGGGAATTCCAAGGCATGGGCGGAATGGTCTCTCACCTTTGTGCAGGATACGGGTACGGCCGAGAAGAGCGATATCTTCACGATGCTCGGCGGGCGGGATTCCTACCCCGTTACCGCGATGATCGATGGAGACGGCGTCGTGAGAGCGGTGCGGCAGGGGTCGGTCACCTATTCCTGGCTCACCCAACGCCTCACCCTGCTCGGAGTGCAAAAATAGGCGGGGCGCTATCATGAACAGGGGACTTCCGCGCATCAACTTCCGCATCTTCCTGCTCGCTGCCGTCTCGCTCATATTCGGGATTTTTCTATACTTTCGCATCGCATTCGGGGGCGTTCTGCCCTCGGATTTCCTTTTCTTCGGGCTGTTCTTCCTCCTGATCCTCCCGCCCTTCGATAAGAAGCGGCTGCTCTGCATCGGCCTCGCCTTGCTCCTCTTCGGCGGCGCGGGTGCGGGGCTCAGCCACCTCTACACCGCCCGCTATCAGAGCGGAAAGGAGGCGGGGGAGTACACGGTGACGGGCACCGTGGTCTCCTTCACCGTGAAGAACGGCTACTCCTCCGCGCTCCTCGATGAGCTGATGTTCGACGGTGCGAAGGCAGATGGGCTCCTCCGTGCGAGCATCACTTCCGAAGAGGTGCGGGCGGGGGATATCATTGCCTTCGAGTGCAACGTGAAGAGAAACGGGCTACCCATGTCCGAAAATGACGCTTACGAATTCTACCGCGATATCCGCTATACGGCGTATGTTACCGAATATAGGGCGGTGGATGTCTCCAAGAATTTCTTGTTGCGGCTGAACTCCGCCCTCTACGACCGCCTTAAAGAGGACCTCGGCGGGACGGAGGCAGAGGTCGCCTTCGCACTCCTGACGGGAAATTCTTCCGCCCTCGATGAGGGGCTCTCCGAGGAGATCCGTGCGGGCGGCATCGCCCACATCTTCGCCGTATCCGGCCTCCACATCGGCATCCTGTTCGGGGCCGCCCTCCTCATCTTCAAAAAACTCGGGCGTAAGGCATACTTCCCCGCCATCGCCCTCGCCGTACTCTACACGGCATTTTGTTCGTTTACGGTCTCCTCGGTGCGGGCCGTCCTCATGTGTGCGGTGCTCGGCGCCTACCGCATGCGGGGGAGGAAGTACGATTTCTTGGAATCCATTTCGCTTGCCGCACTCATCATCCTGCTCATCAATCCCGCCGATTGGCTCTCTACGGGCTTCCGCCTCTCCTTCGGGGCCTGCGTTGCCCTCGCCCTCTTTGCGGGGCCGCTCACCCGCGTATTCAGGAAAATCAAGCTCCCCGCAAGGCTCGCGGGGTACCTCGGCGGCAACCTCTCCGTGCAGCTCTTCACCGCACCCATTCTCTTAGAGACCTTCGGCTACTTCTCCGCGTGGGGGTTCCTTTTGAACCTCGTGCTCATTCCGCTCCTGCCCGTGCTCTTCCTCACCGTACTCCTCTCCGCCCTCCTTGCCCTCATCATCCCGCCCGCGGGCTTCGTCTTTTTGATCCCCGCAAAGGGGGTGCTCTCCCTCCTGCTCTTCGTGTTTGCGGCAGAGGATTTTTCGTGGGTGGTGACGGGCTTTTCGCTCGGAGCGGGGCTCTCCCTCTTTGTTGCGGGGAGCACCCTGCTCTCGGGGCGGGTACGCATGAAGGGGGTACTGCGGGCCGTGCTGACGGGGGTGGTCTGTGTGCTGTTCGCCGCCGTCGTCACCCTTGAAAATGTGGTGTTTATGGGAGGCAAGGGGGTGGTCTACGAGGGCCGTAGCGGCTATGCCGCCCTCATCGAGACGAGGGACGCCCACGTCTTGCTCCTCGGCGGGGCCTCGTATGCGGATTGCCGCACCTTCCTCTCTCATCGCTATGGTGGCACCCTCGACGCCGTGCTCGTGCTCTCCGAGGATGAACTCGACGGCATCAACGTAGCCGCCTTCCTCGAGACCGAGGATATCTACGCCCGCGATGCGATCGGGACGGGCTTCACCCAAACGGAGGTGACCTTCGCTGAAAGGGTGGACGTGAAAGGGCTTCTCTTCACCTTTGAGACGAGGGACAAGGTCTCCCTGCAGGCGGAGGGCGTCGTCGTGGAGTTCGATTTCGCGCATCCCCACGATTTGGGCGCCGATTTGTTTGTGGGAGATGGAGCAGGGGGCTTGATATTTTTCTTCGGGAATGGTATAATCAAGGTACTATGAAGTTTACGCAACTTGCAAAGAGTATAGAGGGGGGCCTGGATCCCGTCTACCTCATCGAGGGGGCGGAGGCCTACTTCCGCGACCACGCCGTAAATCTCATCCGTGAGGCGTGTGCGCTCAATCAGCCCGCCTTAAACGATGTGCGCATAGAGGGGGAAACGCTCAAGGGCGAGAAGCTCTCCTCCTTTGTTTCGGGGCTTGCGACCCTCCCCTTCTTCGATGAGAGGCGGCTCGTGCGGGTGTACGAATTTTACCCCACCGAGCGGGAATTCGAGCAGCTTTCCGGCTACCTCGAAAAGCCGTGCCCCACCACGGTGCTCCTCATCGTGAATACGGGCTCGAAGAAGGGGGCGGACCTCAAGAAAAAGAAGGGCGTTTGCTATGTGGACTGCGGCAGGGAGAGCGAGGAAAACCTCTCCCGCTGGCTGTTCGGGCTCGCAAGGCGGCAGGGGCTTCAAATTGATGCCGATGCGAGTTCGCTCATGGTGCACTACTGCAATCTCGATGCCGCCCGTATGCGTCTTGAAATTGAAAAATTGACCCTCATGCTCGGACATGGTGGTAGGATAACGCGCCAAGTTGTGGAAGAGAACGTCGCAAAGGACGTAGAATATAAGGTATACGAACTCACGCAGGCGGCCTCGCGGGGCAACTACTCCGCCTTCAGCGAGATCTTGCACGACCTCATGGAGAAGGGCTTCGATGAGAGTGCCGCGCTCGCTTCGCTCACCGCCCATTACAGGACGCTCCTCGAAATTTCCCAAATGACGGGGTCGGATGCGGAGATCGGTACAGTGCTCAAAATGGCGCCCTATGCCGTGCAGAAGAACCGTGAAGCGGCGAGAAGGTTGGGGCGGGAGAAGGTGAGGGAGCTGTATCTCTACCTCTATGGGCTCTCCGCCGAGATGCGGAGCGGGCAGAAAAACAAGGCGGGGGCGCTCTCCGCCGCCGTTGCCAAAATATTTTTTGGCTAAACACCGCCGAAAATCTTTGCTTTTTATGTACAAACCCGATATAATAGTGGTGTACGCGCGTGTGCGCAAGGAGGAAGCATGCGGAAATTTGAGGACATCTTAAACGGGCTCAAGGGGATCTTTACGGGCCCCTTCCAGTGGATCATGGTGGTGGAGACCCTTCTCCTCGCCGTGGTAATCTATATCGTATTCAAGACGCTGTGGGAGAACAACGCACGGCGGCTCATCCCCGTATACATTCTCCTGATTGCGGCAACGGGCGTCGTCACCCTCTTTTCGGTGCACTTCGACGCCACCGCCTTCTATCTCTTCGTGCTACTCCTCTCGAGCTTCTTCCTCTTTCTCTTCAGCACGGAGATCAAACGCTCCATCTGGAATGCGGGCAAGCGCCCTACCATGACGGCCTCGACGGCCGCTCAGGCGAAAATGACCGCCGTCACCGCCCGTGCGGATGAATATGTGACGGGCATCGTGAAGGCGGTGCAGAGCCTCTCCAAGAACAATACGGGGGCGCTCATCGTGCTCTCCAACGGGAACCTGCCCAAGGAAATTGTGGAGAGCGGCGTTGCCCTCAATGCCGCCATCTCCAATCAGCTCATCGAGGGCATCTTCGTGCCCAAGGCCCCTCTGCACGACGGCGCCATGATCATCTATGGGGATAAAATTCAGGCGGCGGGGTGCTTCTTGCCCCTCACGCAGCGGGATTTTCCCAAGGAATACGGCACCCGTCACCGTGCGGGCATCGGGGTCACCGAGGTCGCAGACGTCTCCACCATCATCGTCTCCGAGGAGACGGGCATCGTATCCGTGGTGAAGCGCGGGGAAATTACGCGGTATGTGGATAGCGAGAACCTGCGCCGCTTCCTCAAGGATTACTATTGGAAAGAATTCAACGCGGAGGGTAAAAAGGCATGAAATTCTCGGAACGCCTCAAGATGTGGTTTACGCACAACATTCCCTTAAAACTTTTGGCACTCGTGTTGGCGTTTGCCTGCGTCGTCATTATCAACGCCATATGAGAAGGGAGCTGATACGCGTTCCCCGCCTCTATGTGGCACGGGAGAATGCAGAGCTTTGGTCGGCGCCCGCCGCTTGCAGGTGGAGCCGCACCGAATACGAGCGCGTGGAGCGGCTTGCGGGGGAGACTCCGTCGGCGCTCCGCTTTCTTCTGCCCGATTTTTGTGAGGATGAGGCTGCCCGTATCCAAGAGATACGGGAGAATATGTATGCCGCCCTCGAAGGGGATAGGATAGAAAAGCTCAACCGCGGGCTCATGTTCGTGGAACGTACCACACGCTCAGGCGTCCGCCGCGGCGTAGTCGCCGCCTTCGATTTGGAGTACTTCGATGAAAATGAGGCCGTAACCTCGGGCATGGTACCCTCCAAGAAGATGGAGCCTCGGGTTGAACTCAGAAAGGTGTGCCCGCTCGAGTTCCCCTCCGTGATGGTGCTCTACCGCGATAAGAAGAATAAACTCAACGATGCCCTCACGCGGGCCGATTTGGAAGAGGTGTATTCCTACGAGCTTGCGAGCGGCTCCATTCGGGGGAGCTATATCCCCGACGATTGGTCTGAAGTTGTCGCGAGCGACCTGCCGAGCCGCGGAGACCCCTGTTTTGTCGTTGTAGAGGGCGCCGATGAGGTCTACGCCGCCAAGCGGCACTGGGAAGCGCTCAAGGAGAGCCTCACCGAGGAGCAGTGCGCCATGCACCCCGCCCGCTTCCTGCTTGCGGAGTTTGTGAATGGGTACGACGACGCCGTAGCCCTCCAACCCATCCACCGCATCGTGGAGGGGACGGATAGCGCCGCGCTCGCCGATTACATGATGAAAAAGGTGAAGTGTACGCGGGAAGGGAACCTCGTAGCCCTCAAAAATGCCGAGCAGGTCCCCGAAGCAGAGCATGCCCTCCGTGAATTTTTACGGCAGGATGGCGGGGAGCTCACCCTCACCCGTTCAAAAAAGAAGGCGCGCACCGCCGTAGAACAGGGCGGCGCCGCCGTGCTCCTGTGTGCACCCGAAAAGGAGGACCTCTTCCGTTTGAAGGGCGGGCCGTACCCCGCAGACGCATTCGGCGTCGCAGAACCCCGCGCCACCTTGGAGGGAAGGGAAGTGAGCTATGATTAAGGTCTGTAAATTCGGCGGGACGTCGATGGCGGACGGCACCACGATGCGCCGCGTCCGCGAGATCGTCCTCTCGGACCCCGAATGCCGATACGTCGTCGTGTCCGCCCCCGGCAAGCGGTACAGCGCGGATAGCAAGGTGACCGATTTGCTGTACGAAACCTACCGTGAGATAAAAGAGGGGGGGCATGTCGGGGATTCCTACCAAAAAGTTGCAGAGCGGTTCCGCTCCATCGTGCACGAACTCGGCCTCTCTCTCGATATCGAAGCCCTGCTTACAAGGACGGCGGAGGAGATCGAGCGGGAGGGAACGGAGGATTTTGCCGCCTCCCGCGGGGAATACCTCACGGGCATCGTGATGGCGGAGCTCCTTCAAATGCCCTTCATCGACGCGCGAGAAGTTGTCAAATTCGGCCCCGATGGCAGACTCGACGATACCCGCACCTATGCGCTCCTGCGTGCCGCCCTCAAGGGGAAGAAGAACGCCGTCGTCGCAGGATTCTATGGCGAGGGCGCAGACGGAAAGGTAAAGACGTTCTCACGGGGCGGGAGCGATATTTCGGGCGCCATCGTGGCACGGGCGGCGGGGGCGTACCTCTATGAGAATTGGACGGACGTCTCGGGCTTCCTCGCCTGCGACCCCCATATCGTACCCCGCCCTGCGGGCATCCCCTCCCTCTCCTATAAGGAGCTTCGGGAGCTCTCCTACATGGGCGCAAATGTTCTGCACAGCGAATCCATCTTCCCCGTGCGGCAGGCGGATATCCCCATCCGCATCAAGAATACCTTCCGCCCCGAGGATGAGGGCACCCTGATTCTGCCCATCTCCAAGTACCGCTACACGGGCAGAACCGTCACGGGCATTGCGGGGAAGAAGAACTTTACCGTCCTCTACCTCGAAAAATCGCTGATGAATACGGAGATCGGGTTCACCTACCACGTGCTCGGGGTGTTCTTAAAGCACGGCATCTCCTTCGAACATATGCCTTCCGGAATCGATACGATGTCCTTTGTGATTGATACGGAAGTGCTCAAAAACGGGGTATTGGAGCAAATTTGCGAGGAGATCAAGGAGGCCGTATCCCCGAATAAATTGAGCGTCATAAACGACGTCGCGCTGATTGCCGTCGTGGGGCACGGGATGAGCAGGAACATCGGTACCTCTGCCCGCCTCTTTCGGGCGATCGCGCGCGCGGGCGTCAACGTCCGCATGATCGACCAGGGCTCCTCCGAGCTCAACATCATCGTGGGGGTAGACAACGAGAACTACGAGCGCACCGTCCGCGCCGTCTACGAAGAATTCTTCAGCGATGTTTGAAGTTATATAAAAACAGTTGCGCCGCGGCATTCGCCGCGGCGCATTCCATATGCTATCATATTATGCTTTTGGCATTAAATCCAAGAGGGTGTATTGGGAGAGGAAGGCGTACACCGTTTCATCGAGGGCGCGCCATACGGGCAGGGAGGGGCAGGTCGCGGCATTGGGGCACTCGGCCTCCTTGCGGCCCGTGCAATCGGTGGCGGCAAGCGAATCTTCGGCGACCCTGAGTACCTCCGCAAGCGTAAGTTCTTCGGGCGGACGGGTGAGGGAGTAACCCCCGTTCTTGCCGCGCGTACTCTTCACAAACCCCGCCTTCACGAGGGAGCGCATGATGCTCTCGGCGTATTTGAAGGGAATGGCCTGCTTTTGGGCGACATCCCTTAGGGACGCGCTCTCCTCTCTTGCGGCAAGCTCGGTCAGAATGCGCAGGGCATATCGTCCGCGGGTGGAGACGATCATTCCTCTTCTCCCTCGTCGTGCTCGTGCTCATGTTCATGGGCACAGAGGGCATCCTTAAATTTGGAGGGGTCGTAGGGGATGTTGTTCTTGGTGTAGTAATCGAGAATGGCCGCCTGCACCGCCTGCTCGGCAAGCACGGAGCAGTGGAGTTTGTAGGCGGGAAGCCCCCCGAGGGCCTCCGTTACCGCACGGTTGGTGAGGGTGAGGGCCTCTTCCAACGGTTTCCCCTTGATCATCTCGGTCGCCATCGAGGAGGAAGCAATTGCACTGCCGCACCCGAAGGTCTCAAATTTTACGTCTACCAAGATGCCGTCCTGCACCTTGATATACATCTTCATGATGTCTCCGCACTTGGCGTTGCCGACTTCCCCGATGCCGTCCGCATCCTCAATGATGCCCACGTTGCGGGGATGTTTGAAGTGGTCCATCACCTTTTCACTGTATAAAGACATACCTTTCTCCTTGTATTACAGAATGTATTGCCGTTTGCCTTCCTGCAGATCCCGCCACACGGGGGACATGCCGCGAAGGTATGCGACGACTTCCTCAACCGATTGGATGAGGTAATCGACCTCTTCCTCGGTGTTTTCCGCCCCAAGGGTGAGGCGGAGGGAGCCGTGCGCTACATCGTGCACCCGCCCGATGGCGAGCAGCACATGGGAGGGATCCAGTGAGCCCGAGGTGCATGCAGACCCCGAAGAGGCGCAAATGCCCTTTTCATCGAGAAGCAGGAGCAGGGATTCCCCCTCAATGCCCTCGAAGCAGAAGCTCACATTGGAGGGAAGCCGCTTTTCCCTATCCCCGTTAAGGGCACAGTGAGGGATCTTGGAGAGGCCGTCGATGAGGCGGTCCTGCAAGTGACGCAGCATGACGGAAGTGGCGCCCATGTCCGCAACAGACTCCTTCAAAGCCTCCGTCATGGCGGCAATGGCGGGGAGATCTTCGGTGCCCGCCCGCTTGTGTTTTTCCTGTGCGCCGCCCTCGATGAGGGAGGTGAGCGGAGCGCCCGTGCGGCAGTAGAGTACGCCCACGCCCTTGGGCCCCGAGAACTTGTGGGCGGAGAGGGCAAGGTAATCGCAGGAGAGCTCCTTCACGTTGACGGGCACATGGCCCACCGCCTGCACCGCATCGGTGTGGAAGAGGACCCCCCGCTTCCTGCAGAGGGCGCCGATTTCGGCAACGGGCTGAAGGGTGCCGATCTCGTTGTTGGCAAACATCACGGAGACGAGGGCGGTCGAATCGTCGATGGCGGCCTCTACGTCCTTGACGTCTACGATGCCGTTGGTGCCGACGGGGAGGAGTACCACTTCGAACCCCTCCTTTTGGAGTTTTTTGAGGGTGTGAAGCACGGCGTGGTGCTCGATGGCAGTGGAAATGAGCTTGCGTTTGCCCTTTTTGGCGCCCGCGTAGGCGGCAGAGAGGATGGCCTGGTTATCCGATTCGCTCCCGCCCGAGGTGAAGTAGATCTCCCGCGGGCTCGCTCCGAGGATGGCGGCAATTTGTTCACGGCATTCGGTAAGCACTTCCTGCGCCCGTTGCCCGGTGGAATGCAGGGAGGAGGGGTTGCCGTAGACCTCCTGCGCCGTCTGAAGGTATACCTTGGCGGCGCGTTCGGAGAGCTTTGTGGTTGCCGCATGGTCTGCATAAATGTACATGGCGGTTCTCCGTAATTCCTATCTTTTCAATAGGAATTATAACATAAGTATGTACACCTGTCAAGCATTTCTTTCCGGATTTCGGAAATCATTCCGCGCTTGACAAATGCGGGAGGGCGTGATACAATAAAGTGGAATCGGGCAGGATGCCCGAAGAGAAAGGGCCTTGCCGGCGGGCGATGCCCTTGAGAGTAAATTCAGGAGGAGGATTTTATGAAAAAATCACGCATTTTGTTGACGGTTGCGCTGCTCGGAGTGGCCGCTCTGCCGCTTGCTGCCTGCAACGGGAGGGGAAACGACCCCGCCCCGGGGCCCATCGAGGCCGAGAAGGGCACCTATTACGGCTTGGGGAGCACCGAATCGGTGTACGGCGTCGCCGCCGTCACCACCGCAAAACTGCTTGAAGCCACCACCGCGGCGTCCACCGTAACCCTTGCGGCAACAAATGGCGTCCGCGATGAGGCCGAGGACTTCAACAAGTACTTCAACATGCTCGATAGTTTCCTCGATAAGGCGGGCACAAAGACGACGGTCGAGGCCAATCCCTCCACCGACCCCGCCCTGAGCGCGTACCCCTTCAAGCTGACCGTAACGGGCAAGAATGCCGCGGGGGAGGCTGTAACGCACACCGTCTACTTCTCCGAGACGGCGGGGGCGCCCAAGACGGATACCCGCACGGACGGCGATGAGACGACGACGGTGGAATCCACGACGTACACCCTGCAAGGCGCGGTAGAGATGGGGAGCACGGAGGATGGCACCGTCTACTACCGCATGGAGGGGACGCGCGTCGAGCGCACCGAGACGGAGACGGAAGGCCGTGAAACGGAGACCGAGCGCGTAAGCACCCTCACCATGCGCGCCTACCGCGATGGAGACACCGAAGACTTTGTCGAGCTCACCCATTCCTCGGGTGTGGAACAGGAGGAGGGCGAGAGCGAAGAAGAGGCCCTCTACACCTACCGTACCTATGCAAACGGCAAGCTCGTTGAGGCGACGGAAATCAGCTTCGAGACGGAATCGGAGGGTACCATGTCTGAGAGTGAGTACTCCATTCGCTTTTTGAGCGGCGATTCGCACGGGTATTATGAAATTGAAAAGGAGACGGTAGGCGGCAAAACTTCCTTCGAAGTCGAATACACGTTGGATGGCGAGCGCGGCCGCTTCACCGTTATAAAGGACGGGGATACCTACCGTTATAAGTTCTCCGATAGCCCCGATTACGAAAATTTCTTCGACTTCGACGACTGAGCTTCCCCTCAGCCGCGGGAGCCTCAAGATGAGAGGGCGTCAATCTGTTCACCGAATACTCTCTCGATTGAGTGAGTATTTTTATACAATGCGCCTCGGTGTAGATGGTTACAACGGGAATTCGGAATAGGGCTTGATTTATGGGCTAAGGTGTGATATAATCAAATTGCGTCAGAGGAATGCAAGTGTGCAAATATCACAGGCAGAGTGCATCATAATAGAACAGGGGGTGCGGGAGAGAACATGAAGAGAGCGAGCAAAAAGTATGTTATCCTTTTGCCGTGCATTGTGATCTGGATGCTGTTGATGTTTACGGCATGCAGTCTCTTGGGGCTTGGAGAAGAGAAAATCGAGAAGGTGGAGCTCAAGGCCGAGCACATCTCCTTCTTCAGCGGGAGGGGTACTTACGCCTACACGGGCTATCCCATCGAGCCCGAATCGGACGTGAGCATCGTCTCCCCCGAAGGGATCGGGGTATCCCGCAAGGAGTTCACCTTCAGCTATTCGGAGAACGTCAACGTGGGCACCGCCCACCTGACGGCGACTGCCAAGGAGGACAATAAGTATTTTTACGGTTCCGCCACGATCGATTTCCAAATTACGGCGGGGATTGCAACCGTCTCTGACACCAAAGAGGCCGTAGAACTTCTGAACGGCAACAACGTATATCAAATCAACATCATCGGGCACATGGACTTCACGGGGTACGATGTCACGGTGAAGAGCGGGGTTACGGTAACCGTTATGCAGACGCCCGCCCCCAAAACCTTTACCACGGGGGAGAATTTTGTCAACAACGGCACCATCAAGTTCGACCCAACCATGAACGGCTACCGCGGCACCGATGTGTTCATTTGCGGCAACTTCCAAAACAACGGGGAGCTCATGTTGGGGGATTACACCGAACTCTTCAACGGGGGCAACTTCGAGAACAACGGCACTTTTCAGGTCTCCAATTCCAAAATTTATACCAATGATGAGGCGATTCCCAACGTCACCTATCTTTCGGGCGGGGTCGCAAGGCAGTGGATCCGTACCCAAATTACCGCAGAAGATATCCTTTGGAAGGCTCCCGCCCCGACGTATTCCCCCGAGGATACCCCGGAGCGGGCATATGCCATTCTCGTGGGCGGGGAGGAGGCTTACGTCGCCCACGACCACGTCTACCGCGATGCGGACAGGGCGGGGACGGCGTATCTCGACATCACCATCCGCAGGAACGATACTAATTATTACGGCTCCGTCACCATTCCCTACCAAGTCATCAAGGCCACGGTGGAAGTTGCCGATATCGCGGAGATGCAGGCCTATCAGGAGACGGGCAACTACGGCACCTTCCGCTTTGACGAGTTCAACGTCCCCGCGGGGGAGCAGGTTACCTTGGAGGAGGGCAACACCATCGAGGCACAGGAGGTGAACATTCTCGGGACGTTTGAAAACTGCGGCACGGTCGTTGGCATAAGCGATTCGAAGTACGGCAATTATTTCCGCGTCAACGCTTCCAATGCAACGGGCAGGGCCGCCCTCATCAACCGCGGGACGGGGGAGATCCGTGCGGGCGTATTCATGCTGTTTGAGAATTCGGATTTTACCAATGAGGGGAAACTTGTCTTTGAGCGGTCCATGTACTTCCACGGCTCCGCCGTCAACAGGGGCACCATTGTTGGCACCGATATCGACTTCAACAACGATTTTGAAAATTTCGGCACCCTCGAGTTGTACGGGGGAGAAGGGTATACCGACTACACCGATTTCAGCATGGCAACCAATGGCCAAGGCAAATTCGTGAATCACGGCACCGTAACCCTCTATGGAGACGCGGTGGTGCGCGAAGGCTCGGCCTTGGAGAACGCGGGAGGCACGGTGGAGGTGGCGGACGGCACCGTATACGCCTATACGGGAACTTCCTTTTTCCCCTCCGATAAGGTTGTCCTGAAGAAGCAACTCGAGCTGAGCGACCTTAACGGCCTGTATACGGCGGCGAAGGTATACAACGAGACCTATCAGACCATCTCCCTCGACGATAGCTTGGGCCTCAAAGCGGATTACGTCGAGATAACCTATTATTCGGGCGAATCCCGCTTGGCGAGGGGCCCTTCCACGGTGGGAGAGTACACCGTAACCATCAAAGTGAAGAGCGAGCGCACCAAGTTTTACGGCACTTTGGAGGGCATTCCCTATCATATTACGCCCGCCCATGCGGACATCGCAACCCAGAAGGATTTTGAGCGGTATGCCGGCAACGCCAATTACAACGATTTGACGCTGACTGCCGATCTCGTATTCACGGCGGGTTACAGCGCGAAAATCATCTCCATTGAAAACGGGGTGACCCTCCACCTCAACGGCCACAAGCTGACGGTGGACGGCACCGCGTATCAACCCTCCTACACGGCCTACCATGCCCGCCTTGTCGTATCCGGCACCCTCGATGCCTCCGTCGAGGGGCAGTATCCCTTGACCGATACCCCCACCTCCCTCGAAGCGTGCAACCTGAAGGTGATCCGCGGCGGGGAACTCTCGATCAACGGCACCCTGATAAACGGCGGCCTCTTCTACATGGATAGCGATTCTAAGCTTGATACCTTTGGCATGGTGGTGGGCAATGTCATCAACAGCGGAAAAATGTACCTTTCGGGAACGGGGGTGAAAGAGCAATTCCACCTCACCGATACGGGTGTCATCTATGAGCGGGAAAGGCTGCAGGATCTCCCCGCAGAGCGGCTGTATCTTACTGAGACGGTCTTGGATTACAACGGCAAAGAGCAAATGCCCGCCGTCGTATGCAAGGATAAGCGGGGGCAGGAGCTGAACCTCGAGGATAGCGCCCGCTTCGCTCCCCTACAGTACACCAACAACGTGAATACGGGCTACCAGGGGCAGGCGTATGTGACCGTTGCAATCGCCGACGAGAACCCCTTCGATGAAGAACTTACGGGAAGCAAGATGTTGCGGTTTACCGTCCAAAGGTCGATGGTGGAAGTTTCGAGCTTTGCCCAGCTCAAGGCCGCCACCGAAGATCTGAACTATCTCGGGTATCAACTCACGGCGACCTTCTCCTTGGAGAGCAACCTCCCCCTCGCGGATGGGACGATTTTGGATTTCGGGAGATACACCCTGTATCCCAACATGCACCGCCTTATCGCAAGCTCACAGGTAACCCTTCAGGCAGAGGTTGGTTCCTTGGAACACCTTCAGTCGATGGTCTTTGTAGATAAAATCAAACTCTACAAGAGCTTCGATACAAACGGCGCCACGCTCAAGCTACGCAATACCGTTGACCGGGATAAGTACCCTGAGAACAGCTTGGACGGCAACCCACTGCTCCCGTCCTCCTATATGCGCCCGCACACCGAGCTCGCCCTCGATTTGAACGGATTCACCATAAGTGGGGGGCTCAAGATCGATATTGCATTCATCTATTATAACACAGCTCATCAAAAGGAACCGCTCAACTTCACCATTACAAATAGCAGTGAGACGGGGGGCGCCATCGACGGCGCACTCGATGTAACGGCGGGCAATTCCGCCTTCCACCTGACGCTTTCCGGCATCAGGACGGGCGGATTGATCCTCGGCAAGGCGGTATCCTGCACCGCAACCGATTGTGAATTCAACGGCGAAAATGAATTTGCCTATAATACGGGGGAATGCAACTTTACCTCCTGCAAGTTCACGGGCGACGTCGGGCTTTCCTTGGTCGAAAACACGAATACCTTCACGCGGTGTGAATTTACGGGCGACGTCGGCCTTGCCATCGGGGGCGGCGCCAACCGCCTCACGGAATGTGAAATTACGGGCGGCACGGGGGTTATCATTAGCAAACGTACCAACGGGAGCAGTATTTTCAAGGACTGCACTATCACCGCAAACGGAGCGCTTGAGGAGGGGGTAGACCCCGCAGGTATTTATTTCAAAGCCGCCGATTACTTCGCGGACGTCCTCACCATCGACGGAGGAAGCATTACTTCCGCAAACAGTTACTGCATCTCGAGCGGGAGCACAAACGCCGTGACGGTCAGAATCACGCAGAGCACCCTCGACGACGAGTCCGCGTGGAGCTTCGGGGAAGGCACGGGCCGCTTCTCCGAAAAAATCTCCTGCACCCCCATCGCTTCCTTGCCGTAAACTGCCGTATCTATGTATTGCGGCAAAGTTTCTATAATCAGAATTTTTGTGAGGTAAACTCATGCAAGCAGGATTTTTTGAGAAGATTCGGGCAATCGTGATCGGGCATGCGGTGGGGGATGCGGTTGGCGGACCCGTGCAATTTCAGGAGCGGGAGGTGCGCGATCGCTACCCTCTCTCGGACATGGTACCCTTCTACGGCAAATCTTTCCCCAAGGGAGCCTGGTCGGATGATACGAGCATGTCCCTCTGTGCGATGGATGCCATTGCAAGATGCGGGCTCGACTTCGAAGCCGTAATGGAAAATTTCCGCAGTTGGCTGTACAAGGCTGCCTTCACGCCCACGGGCAGGACGTTTGATGTGGGGGGAGCCTGCCGTACTGCCATCGGGAGGTCCCGCCAAGGGGTCCCGAGCTCTACTTGTCATGTTGAGCGCAGTCGAGACATCTCGGGCTTCTGAATGTGTCATGTTGAGCTTGTCGAGACATCTCGGCTTCTCATTGAGATTTCTCCACGCGCTCACTTCGTTCGCTTGGTCGAAATGACGAACCCCATACCCTCATTCCACCCCGTCCCCTCGCTTCGCTCGGGATGAGGAGAAAGGCAGTAAGACGGATTAGAAGCGGGGACAGTGCAATAAAAATGAAAAGAGGCCTTGCGGTGCAAGGTCTCTTTTTGGCTAATACATTGTCTCTTGTTTGATGTGCGAAAGCCTTAGTCGGCTTTGAAGGGGATGAGGGCGGCGATGCGGGCACGCTTGATGGCAACGGCAAGCTCTCTCTGGTGCTTGGCGCAGGTACCCGTCATTCTGCGGGGAAGGATCTTTCCTCCCTCTGCGATGAATTTACGAAGTTTCGCCGTATCCTTATAGTTGATGGTGGATTTTTCCTGGCAGAACAGGCAGACCTTCTTGAAGTTGGGCTTCTTGAAGTTCTTTTTTGCAGGCCGTTCGCCCTTTTCACCCCGTTCGCGGGGCGTATCGGAAGAGGCGGGGGTTACTTCCGTCACCTGTTCCTTTCCTTCTTCTTCCATTTTGATCTCCTTTTTTTAGAATGATGTCCGCATCAGAAGGGGATGTCGCCGTCGTCGTCAAAGGTTTCGAGGGCGGGTTTCTTCCTGGCGGGGGTGCCGTGCTGGGCGGCGGGGGGTGCATCGTAGAAATCATCTCCGCCCTGTGCGTTGTTTCTCGGGGACAGGAATTCCACATCCTGTGCGATCACGTCTACGGCGGTGCGGCGGACACCCTGATTGTCGTCGTAATTTCGAATTTGAATGCTTCCCGATACGGCTACTTTGGAGCCCTTACGGACGCACTTTGCAACATTCTCCGCGAGGCCGCGCCATGCGGTGACGTTGAAGAAGTCTGCCTGGCGCTCCCCATCCTGTGAGGTGTAGCTGCGGTTTACGGCGATGGCGAAGCGGCACATGCTGACGCCGCTATTCGTTTCACTGAGTTCGGGGTCGCGGGTAAGATTTCCAATCAAAAACACCTTATTCATCTCAATTTTCCTCTACTTTGGTAATCATACGGCGTATGACGTTCGAAGAGATCCCCGCAATGCGGTCGAGCTCACGAACGACGTCTGCATTTGCTTGAAACGTCATGAGGGCGAAGAACGCATCCGATTTGTAGTTGATGGGGTACGCGGTTTTCTTTACGCCCCACTTATCGAACGCTTCCACACTGCCGCCCATGGAAGAGACGATGTCGGCATACTTCTTGAGTTCGGCCTCCCTCGCTTCGTCTTCCAAATCGCTTCTGAGCAGAATGAGCATCTCGTATTTCTGCATACTTTTCACCTCCCGGTCTATTCGGCGCACCACCCGCCCGAAGGCAACTCGGTGCGCAAGGCTTGCGACTTTTGTTGTTTTATTATACTTGATTTTCAAGCATAAGTCAAAGTATTTTGCGCCCCTTTTCGCATTTTTGCGAAAAACTTACGGTTAATCGCCGCCTACACCGCCGCCACTACTGCTACCGCCACCACTTTGTATGGACGCAAGCATCTCGTTGATGCGTTGCATGACCGTAACCAAATCACCGAGCCCGATTTGCACGAGATTGGTGATCGTTTTCTTTTGATAGACGAAACCGCCTTTGTTAGTATATCCTTGCTCGGTGGGATATTGCTGCTCGTCGTACGGGATCTTACTGTTGCCCTTGAGGACGGGAACTTCAAGTTCGAGCGTATGGTCCTTAGCACCCAAATCTTCAAGCGTTTTGAGGAAGGTGAACTCGACGAAGGGGTTCTCCTGCACGATGCCGTGGAACCACAGGCGTGCAAGGATGGTATCTTGCATGGTATCCGTGACGCCCGTCACCATTTGGTCCATTTGGGTGACGGGGACAGTGTCGTTTACGACGGGGTTGCCCTCCTCATCTTCGCCGCCCAAGAGCATATACCATACGCCCGAGAGATAGCGGCTGTAAGTGGTGTTGCCATCCTCGCTCACATAGACTTCGGTGACGTCCTTATCGTCAACGGTACTTTCTGTATTGTCTTTGATGTGCCACTTTTCGTAGAGATTGATGGGCTCGCTGTAGTAGTAGGGGGCCTCCTCGCCTTCGCTGTGGGCCTGCGGCTCACCCGCGCTACCCGTGCCGCCCGCTTCTTCGCCTTCGCCCGTCTGCGGGGGTACGGCGGCGGGCCTTCTCGTATGTACTTCAATGGCCTTGCTATCCTCACCGTACTCGCCGTCCGCTTCATAGTGATAGACGGTGGCGTCGTTGATGTCGAAATAGGTGCTTTCGTCCTTGGCGCCATAAACCACTTCGAAATCGAGGTCGGTATGCGCTTCATCGGTGACGTAGCCGAGGATGTAGTATTCGATGTCGCCCACGGCCTCGAATTCGCCCTCTTCGGTATAGGTGCCGTACACGTAGTCGCCGTTGCCCTTCTGATGGATGGTATAGGTGACGGTTACGGTGCCTTCGCCCTCTTCGGCGGGGACCTCCATCTCGAAGGTGGGCTCTTCGCCCGAAGTGTTGACATTTGTTAGGGGAGCAAAGCCGCCCGTCGTCTCATCGACGATGCCGAAGCCGTATACGGGGTAGAGGTCGTGCTTCTGCTCGTAGTAGTAGATGGGCTTGGTTTTGTAGTCGGGATCGGGCTCTTTGCTATCCGCATTTTCCTGATTCTCTTTATTGTTCGCGGCGTTGTACTTCACCAATTCCTTGTCGTCGGTGTAGTGCGTGTAGAGTTTCGTCGTTTCGTCATACGTGAAATAGCCCTTGACGACTTCATTCTTGCTTGCATCCTGATACTTGGTGAGAATGCCCGATTTATCGGCAACTGCGGTAGGGCGGTAGAGGGTTGCGCTCGGCTTTTCTTCATATTTGCCGTTTACGAATTCCTTTTGGTTATAATCGGGAAGTTCGTAGTTATAGGAACCCGGGTTGCCCTTCTGTTCCCCGAAGTAGCTCTTGAAGAGGTAGTTGTAATCGTGGACGACACCATTTACCGTCTCATTCTTCATGTAGGAGAACACTTCGTCGCCGAATACCTGCCCCACGGTGAGCTTATCGACGTCGAAGGAGAGGGTATCGATGGTGCTGTTTAAGAGGCACTTCAAAATTTTATTGTTCTTCGCGCCGCTGTCCTCCCCGAGGATCTCCCCGAGAGAGAGGGTGCCGATGGTAGTTTCGAGCTTGCCGATGGGGGTATCGCGGATGGCATTCAGGATGCCGTTGCCGTCCCCGATATCCATCACATCGGAGAGGGTGAGGGAATCGATCTTCTTTTGGCTCGTGAGGTCTCCGATCCTCCAATCCTTCATGGCTTGCATGATCTTGGAGCTTGACTCCCCGATATCCATGATGTCCGAGAGGCGGAGCCGTTCGATCTTCTTGGGCTTATTGAGGTCCCCGATGGTGAAGTCTGCAATCGCATTGAGGAGACCCTTCTCGCCGTCCTTGACGTCGATAATTTCCTTGATTTTGAAGTTTTGGATGGTCTCATCGTCCTGCATGTCTTGAATCGTCATATCGCGGAGCTTCTGCATGATGGGGGAAGCCTTTTTGTCTATCGTGATGATCTCGCCGAGGCGGAGAGTCTGCACCTTATCGAGGCGTTCCTGAAGCCCGCCGCCGAGAAGGTCCCCGATGGTGGTGGGGGTGTGGCCTTCGTTCATGACGATGCCCACCATGATGTCGTTGCCGTCCTTATCCTTTTCGTAGATGTAAGTCGGCTTGCCGTCTGCGTCTACGGGGTAGTCGATGCCCGCCTCGCCGTAGCAGAGGACGCGAAGAAGGGCATGCATGTCTGAACCCGAGCTCTCGGAGCCCTCGGGCGCCTCTGCCTCGCCGCCCTGTTCGGGCTCGGAGGGGACCTCCTCCGCAGTGGGCTGCACGCTCCCCTCAAACGGGTTCTGGTCCATCGCCATCAGCATTGTGCCGAGCGGCGTCGCCTTGATGTTGTCCGTGAGGTAGGGGACGATGGTGCCGAACGTCTCATTCATGAGTTCATCCTTGTCGAACTCTACGCCGAGGCTCGTCTTGAGCTGATCGGTAAGGCTGTTGATGGCGTCGCTCACGACGGGGGTATACTTCCCAAACACGCTGAGGGTGAGCGTCGTAAACCCGCCGAAGGCCCCGAGGTCTTGCCGTACGGCATCGAGGAGCTCGAGCACCGTCATATCGAGATAGGCCTCTTCGAGGTACTTATCTGCGGGAAGGCCGAAGGTAGACATGATGTCCTTGGTCTTTTTGGTCAAGCCGAAGTAGGCGCCCGTCCCTACGAGGGCGCCGACGCCCGCAAAGATCCCGAAGAAGAAGGCAAGGCAAATCGCAAGGATACTGCGGAACCTGCCGCGGGGCATGTAGTGCGCGCGGGGGTAGATCTTGCCCTCCCTTACGAGCTGCTTCTCGAAGGCTATTTTATCCTTTTCCTTGAGACGGCGGCGCTTCATCTTGGCGGCTTTGGTTTTCGTGCTCATAGTTACCTCATTTGCGGAAACTTCCGCATGGTTTCATTTCACTTGACATTATAATACACGCGCGCGCAAAATGCAAGCAATTTGCGAAAATTTGTGTTACCCTTCTTCATCGGGAGGGGTGGGAAATTCTCCCGAACCGCGGAAACTTTCGAGTTTTCTTCCAATCGCTTCCTTGCGCTTCTCCGCACTCTCCACCGCTTCCTGTGCCTCGGCGAGCTTCTTCCTCGTCTTATCGAGGAGCTCTGCGAACTTCGCAAAGTCGTGGCGGAAGCCATCGAGCATGAGGCGAAGCTCATCCGAACGCTTCTCGATGGCGGCGGTGCGGAAGCCCGTCTGCAACACGGAGAGGAGCGCCCCGAGGTTGGTGGGCCCGCAGGGCACGATACGCCGTGCGCGGAGATAGCCGTCGAGGCCCTCCGTGCGCATGACTTCGGAATACAGCCCCTCGCTCGGCAGGTACATCAGGGCGAAATCGGTGGTGTAGGGGGGAAGAATGTACTTCTTTGCGATGGAATCCGCCTGCACCTTGACGGCCCGCTCCAAGTTCTTCCTCGCCTCTGCCGCGGCGGCGCGGTCTGCCCGTTCGGAGGCCGAGATGAGCCGATCGAATTCTTCCACGGGGAATTTGCTGTCGATGGGCAGGTAGATGGTGCTCCCGTCCTTGGAGGGAAGGCGGACGGCGAAGTCCACCATCGCCCCGGAAAGGGGGTTTACCTTACAGCTCCGCTCATACTGCCCCGCGGCGAGCATATCCGAGAGGAGGGCGTCGAGCTGAGCCTCCCCCCACGTGCCCCGCAGTTTTACGTTGGAAAAGACGCGGTGGATATCGGCTACGCTTTCGGAGAGCGTGCGCATTTCGCCTACGCTCTCGTACATGCGCTCGAGCCGTTCCGAGATGCGGGCGTAGCTATCCGAGAGCTTGCCGTCTACGGCGTTTGTGAGCTTTTCATCCACCGTGCGGCGGATGCGCTCTAAATTCTGGGCATTGGAATCCACGATGTACTTGATGTCGTCCCCGAGGCTCTTTTGGATGAAGCCGAGCCGCGCCTCGGTGGAGCGGCCCAAATTCTCGACGGCGCGGGCGGTGTATTCGGCGTACTTCTCACACGCCTCCGTCCGCTCGGAGAGGGCCTTCAAAGTTGGGTCAAGAGAGGATTGAGTGGTACCATGTCCGCGTTTGAATGCCAAAAATAGCGTAACAATGAGCGAACATGCCGCTAAGATGACGGCGATTACCAAGAGGGCAGTTTCCATATTTAATCTCCCGTAAGGTGGTTCTTTGCGTACTGCAAGAGGGTGTTTTCGCTGTTTCTGTGCCCATCGGTGAGGCAGAATTGAAGGAGCTCCTTGAGGGCCTCTGCGGTGCGCCGCTTGGGGACGCCGATCTCCTGCAACTGCCTTCCGTTCACGGCGAGCTCTTTTACCGTAAACGGCACCCCCTCTTCACGCATTATTTGAAGTTCTTTTTCCCACTTGAGCACACAGGGGGCGGGGGAGAAGTCGTCCCGGCAGGCGGAGAAGTCCGCCTGTTTGAGCTTGAGGAGGAGGGGGAGCTTCTCTCCGCAGGTGAGGATATCCTGCCGCACCTTGGAGGGGCGCATTTGCAAATCGTAATCCCGCATGTGCATGGAGACGAGGAACACCGTCTCCGCGATGAGGGCCTTCGGGGCCTTCAACCGCAGTAAGATCTCGTGCGCGATGCGGGCGCCCTCTGCGGGGTGGCTGTAAAAATTCCCGTCCCGCAGGTAGCAATAGGGCTTGCCGACGTCGTGCAAAAGGGCGGCGAAGCGAATTTCGGGGTCTGCATACGCACAACAGCGGAGGGAATGCTCCAAGACGTCGTACCGATGGAAGCGGAGGTTCTGTTCCATGCCGTCCCCGAGGGTGAGCTCGGGCATGAGGCGGCCGAGTACCCCCGTCTCCTTCAGAATGGTGAGGCCGCGGGATACGGCAGTGCCGTCCCCATGCTTTTGGTCTGCATGGAGGAGCAGCCGAAGTTCGAAGAACACCCGCTCGGGGTAGATGTCCCCGATGAGGGAGGCATGTTCGCGGGCGGCGGCAAGGCATGCCTCATCGGGGGCAAACCCGATCTCTGCGGCGATACGGGCAAGCCGCATGAGCCGAAGCCCGTCCTCCCCGAATACGAGCGCGGCCTCCCGCACGGCAGTAAGCCTCTTCTCCCTGATGTCCTCCATGCCCCCCAATGGGTCGCAGAAGGTATCGCTCTTGATGTCGTAATACACCGCATTGGCGCGGAAATCACGGCGGCGGGCGTCCGTCGCGATATCCTCCGTGAAACAAACTTCGGCGGGGGCATGCATGCCGCGGACGTATTTATCCGAACGGAAGCGGGTGTATTCGTAGCCCACTCCATCCCCGTCCTCGAGCTTTACGGTGCCCATCGCCTCATAGACGGCGCGGACGGTAAACCCGCATGCCTCGGCCGCCTTCAACACTTCCCCCTCCTTTGCAGGGGAAGAGATATCCCAATCGGTGGAAGCCCGCAAAGGGTAGCCCGAGAGGAAGTCTCTCACGCTCCCGCCCACGAGGTAGAGGGGGGCGGGGAGCGCCTCTGCGAGGCGGATGAGGTTTTGGGGTAACAATGCTTTCATATGGCCTCATGGGCGCCGTGCCCGAAAAATTTCCATAAAACAGTATAACAGGTTTGCAAAAAAATTGCAATTCCTAATTGCAATTCTCGGAGAGATATTGTATAATATCCGTTGAAGAAATACGATGGAGAAGGGCATGTTCTATATCATCGCCAATCCGCGTGCCGAAAGGGTGCGCAAGATCCTCGATCCGATCACCCAAAAACTCAAGGAAGCGGGGCTCGATTACGATATCTTTGCGGGTGAGGATAAGGAAGAGATCACAAAAAAGATCCGTACACTCTCCGAAAACGGTGCGGAGGACTTCATCGCCGTGGGCGGGGACGGGACGGTGAACGACGTCATTTCCTCCGTCGTAGATCCCGCCCGCCTCAGGCTCGGGATCGTGCCCGTGGGTACGGGAAACGATTTCGCGGCGGCGGCAAAGATCCCCGAAGGGCTCGCCGCCCTCGATTATATCGTAGGATGCGAACCCAAGCCCACCGATTACATCCAATTCGAAGAGGGCTTCCGCAGTATCAACATCGCGGGCGTCGGCATCGACGTGGATATTTTGGAGCGGAGCTACCGCATGAAGCGGGGCGGGAAGAGTAAATATTTCAGAAGCCTCCTCTCCTCCCTTGCCCACTACAAGGGCCAGCGCATCGAGGTGACCGTAGACGGGCAGTGCTTCACCAAGACCGCCCTCATCGCCGCCATTTGCAACGGCTCCCAACTCGGGGGCGGCATCCGCATTTGCCCGCCCGCCGTCATCGACGACGGCAAGCTCAACCTCTTTGTCGCCGATTGCCCCCGCCGCATCCGTATCCCCTTCGAACTCATGCGCCTCATGCAGGGCAAAATCATCGGGCGGCCCATCGTCACCCATCTCCTGTGCGAGAAGGTGCGCATCGTGCAAATTGAAGGCAAATCCGCCGAATTCGACGGCGAAATCGCAGAGTGCCGTGTGCTGACTGCCGAAGCCGTGCACGGGAAACTCAAAGTTTACAGGCCATGATGAGTCTCTACCGCGAGGTCCTCAACAATATACCGACGGCGGCCATCGTCGTAGACAGGGCGCTCCGTGTGCGGTATGTCAACCGCGCATTCGGGGAATATTTTCGCACGGGCAAGACGAGGGGGACCCTCCGCGATGTGACGGGGTGCACCGAACCCGAAGCCGTGTGCGGGATGGGGGTGCGGTGCGCCTATTGCCCTCTTCGCAACCTCTTCCTCGAGGTCGCTTCCTCTCAAAAGACCGCCTTCCGTAAACTCATCGTGCGCAGCGGGGAGGATGGGCTCGCCCTGCGCATGAAGGTACAGCCGCTCGGCAAGTTCCTGCTCGGCATCGTAGACAACGCCTACGAGACCGAGATCGCAAGGGAGCTCCACTCCGCGCAGAGCATCCAACAGCGGCTCCTGCCGCCCGCCGCCGCCAAGGGGGGTACGCCGTACTCCTTTACCTACATCCCCTGCCGTGAGATCGGGGGAGACCTGCCCGATGTGTATGAAGTGGAGGGGCAGACGATGGGATTTTTGGCGGATGTCTCGGGGAAGGGGGTTGCCGCGGGCATGCTCTCCGCCTTCGTGAAGGCGGGTTGGGATAGGGCAGAGGCCTCGCCCTCCAAGGCGCTTAGCGGCCTCAACCTGAAATTCCGTGAACTCAACCTCGATGAGCGCTCGTATATCACGGCCGCGGCCGTGCGGATCGATCGGGAACGCCGCCAGCTCTGCTACTGCATGGCAGGGCACAACGCGCCGCTCCTCCTCAAGAACAGCTTCGGTATCTCCGAGATCGATATGTCCTCGCCGCCCATCTCCACGTGGATCCCCGATTTTGCATACCATGACCGCTACTTCGGCTATGAGCGGGGGGATATCCTCGTGATGCTGACGGACGGCGTCACCGAGAGCAGGAGCCCCGATGGGGAGCAGTTCTCCTTGGAACGGGTGGAGGAAGTGCTGCAGCGTTCCGAAAACGCAGAGCGCTTCATCGAACGCCTCAAATCCGCCCTCTCCGATTTCTGCGGCACTTTCAACGACGACATCACCGCCATCGCCTTCGACCTCTGATCGCCGAAGGCGTTTTTTATGCGCCTCTACTATATAAAAATTTCATTTCATAAATTTTATACGTCTGCACTATATAAAATCTTAAAATTTGAAATTTTATACGCCTGCACTATATAAAATTCTTGCCATAAAAAGGGCAACGAAAAAGGGAGCGAACTGAATTCGCTCCCTTTTTTTGGGCATTTGTTAGTCCTCGAGGAACAGCTTGTTGTTGAGTGCGATCCAAACGGCGTCGAGGATGGTAAGGATCCAGAATTCGCCGAAGAGGGTGATCACGAGCGCCATCACGAGGTTGACGGCCGTGTTCTTCTTGATGAACGCAGACCAACGAACGAGGAGGTCCATGATCCAGCCGACGAGCGGGAGGATGAGCAAGACGATCTGAAGGATCTTATTCTGCTTGTGGAACCAAGTATCGAAGTTCATATGCCTACTCCTTTGATAAAAATTGATACTATTATTCTACACAGTTCGCGCGGAAATGTCAATATTTTTACAAATTATTTTTTTGTTTTTGCCAAAAAAAGAGAGAAGCGGGCTACTTCTCTCTTGTAGTCGTTTACGCTTTCGCAAAGATGAGGTGCTTGAAGAGGAGGCACCAAACGAGGTCGAGCCAGCCGAATGCGAGGCCGAGGAAGGTGACGAGGATCGCCACAACGAGGGTGAGGACGCTCTTCGTCTTGAGGAAGGCGGACCAACGGACGAGAATTTCAATGACCCAGTTTACGACGGGGATGAGGAGCAAGATAATTTGGACGAGTCTGCTCTGCTTGTTAAACCATGTTGCCATACTGTTTTCTCCTTTTGGATAGGTTACTTATAGTGTAATCAATTTCAAGGGGAATGTCAAGCCTTGGACCCATATTTTTCTATAAATTTTCACAGACCGAGCTCGGCCTTCATGAAAACTTCCCCCGTCTCCACATCCTTCCAGAGTAAGGTATGCCCCTCGAGCACGAGATATGAATGGCGGGAGCCATCTTTTGGAATGGAGACCGAGCCGCAGTTGACGTAGGTATACGTCTCCCGCTCCTCAATAGCAGGCACATGGAAGTGCCCGCATACGAGCACATCCCCCTTTTTGAGAGTAGAGGGAATCTTGTGCCCGTGGGTGAAGATGAGGGTGCGCTCCCCCACGGGAAGGAGGAGAATTTGCGCCTCTACGGGGAATTCGAGCACCAAGGAATCCACTTCGCTATCGCAGTTCCCCTTGAGGCAGACGAGGTTTTCCTTCATCGAATTGAGGATCTCCGCACAGCCGAGCGTGGAATACTCGGGGGGAAGGGGATTGCGGGCACCGTGGTAGAGGAGGTCTCCGAGCAGGATGAGCTTTCCCGCCCCCTCCTCTTCAAAGCGGTCTTTGAGCATGCGGCAGTAGTATGCCGAACCGTGGATATCCGAAGCGATCATGTATTTCATCTCACATCCTCCCTTAGAAGTTCTCTGAGTTTTTGGAGCACCCCGCCCTCCCTGTTGGAGGGAATGACGGGAAAGCGTTCCTTCAAGAAGGGGTAGGCGTTCCCGGTGACGTATGCTTCTCCGCACTCCGCAAGCATCTCGTAGTCATTCATATGGTCCCCGAAGGAGAGGCATTCCTCCCGTTCGAGCCCGAAACGCTCACGAATGACGCGGATGGCGGCGCCCTTATCCGCCTTCTTGGAAGAGACATCGCACCAATGCTTGCCCGAGATCATCGTGCGGAGGGCGGGAAGGCGGGCGGGGAGCACCTGCATGCAGTTGTCTGCGGCGGAGACGCCGTCGTAGACCGCGATCTTCAATACGGGTTCACGGGAGAGCACATCTTCGAGGCGGTCTACCCGCTTGCAGTTGGTGTATGCCTCGAAGGCATACGTCGAAAAGGGCTCCGCATCGCTCTCTATGTAGGCACAGTTCTCCCCGCACAGCATGGGGTAGAGATGGGGGAGGGGCCGTATCTCGGCAAGGGCGGAGCGGGCAAGCGCGGGCGGAATGGGCTCCGTGAGAATGGTCTCCTTGCCGTAGCGCACGAGGGCGCCGTTCTCGCAAATGAATACGATACCGTCTCCCGCAGGCGCAAAGAGCTTTCTGAGGTTGGCGTACTGACGGCCGCTCGCGGGGGCAAAGAGGATGCCCCGTGCACTCAGTTGTCCGATGAGGTCAAACACTTCGGGGGGAAGTTTGCCTTCCCCGTCGAGGAGGGTGCCGTCCAGATCGGTGGCGACAAATTTTATCATAACGTTCTCTATGTGAGCGGGGCGAACAGCATACACACCCGTCCCGCAAGATCCAACATGCGCCCGACGCGCTTTAGCCCCGTTCCCTGCTCCCAACAGGCTTGAAAATCGGCCATCATCGCCCTCGCAAGCGCCTCATCCCTTACGAGCGCTCCGCATTCCTCCTGCTCATAGAAGCTGCGGAAATCGAGGTTGCAACTCGAGACGAGCGCGTATTCCCCGTCAATGACGCAGCTCTTCGCATGCAGAAAGCCCGCGGTGTACTCCCTTACCTGCACGCCCGCCCTTGTAAGTTCCCTTGCATAGGCACGGGTGAGGAAGAACACGGCCCGCTTATCGGGGCGGTGGGGGATCATGAGGCGGACGTCTACGCCCGCCGATGCCGCGGCCTTCAATGCGGACATGGTAGGCCCGTCGAGGCTGAGGTAGGGGGTAAAGAGCAGAATTTGCCGCTCGGCGCGGAGGAAGAGCAGGGGAAAGAGGCGGCGAAACAGCCTTCTTTTACCCATGTCCGCAAGGGGCAGGCAGGGAATGGTACCCGCATTTTCAGGGGTATATGAATTTTTGGTACCCCATGTCTGAAGGAAGAGCGCGCAAAATGCGGAGGCTCCCTCGATGCGCACCGCCGTATCCTTCCAATGTCCGAAGCGGAGCTTCTCTCCGATGTATTCATCGGCGAGGTTGACGCCGCCCGTGTACACGACGTCGTCAATAATCGCAAGTTTTTTGTGGTCCCGCCGCGAAAATCCCCTTTGGAAGCGGGGCGGGCGGTAAATTTTTACGGCAATGCCATACTTTTTGAGGATAGTTTGGAAGTTATGGGGGAGGGTGAGGGCGCTCCCGAAGCCGTCACAGAGGATGCGGACGTCCACTATTTTCGCCTTTTCGAGGAGGACGGCAAGCACGTCGTCCCAAAATTTCCCCTCGGCGAGGATGTAGTATTCGAGCCAAATGCGGCGCTCTGCCGCCTTGAGGTCGGAAAGCAGGCTCTCATACATCTCCCGTCCCACCGAAAAGTAGCGCACCGCCCTTGCGGTGGTCGCCTTCATCCCGCACACCTGCTCGGCAAGGCAACTTGCCGCCCCGAAGAGGCCCTCTTCTTCCCGCAGTTTGGTTACGGGAACTTCCGCCTCTTCGCGGATGCCGAAGAGAAATACGAAGAGGGCGCCCGCCCACGGGAGCAAGAGCAGAATGAGGCAGGGCAGTTTCTTTTCGGGTACCGTACGCCTCGATGCCACATAGAGGGCGGCGGCAAGCGAAAACGCCCGTTCGAGGAGCGCTACGGGCGCGAGAAAGCGGGGGAGCCACACGATGAGCAGGGCGCATCCCGCAAGGCACAGCAAAGATAAGAGGGCGCATGAAAACAGCCGACTGCGGAGGAATCTTCGGAATTTCCGCATATGTAGGGAAAGTTTTCAGGCTTGAAGCGCTTATTTTTACTGCAGAAGGTCTACGATATGGATGGCGAAATCGGCATGCAGGCCGCTCCCGTAACGGAGGAGCAATTCGCTCACGGCATTGGGCCGAATGACTTCGGCACGGAAGGCGGTGGGGTCTACGGCCTTGTTTGCCATCAAGTTGATGGCATTTTTGAGGTACCCCGCCCCGTGGTTGACGCAGAAGATGGTGAGGTGCTTGCGGAAGGCGACTTCGAGATCGAGCTGCATCTTCTCCACGGCATTGCCGCAGATTACGACTTTGCTATCCGCGGCACACATCGAGAAGGCGGTCTCGGGAGCGTTGCCCGCCGCACTTCCCACGAATACGGCGCCGTGTACGAGCCGCCCGCCCGTAACCGAAGCCACATTTTCAAGCAGTTTATCATCGGAGGGCATCGTGTAGTAGATGCCGCAATTCTTGGCGAATTCGAGCTTTTTGGGGTCCGAATCGATGAGGATGGGCGCCGCCTGCTGATAGATGAGGAGCTGGCAAATGAGGATGCCGAGCATGTTGGCGCCGACGACGGCGACGTGCCCGCCCTTTTGGGTGCCGAGCTTATCGGCGATGCGCCTTGCGATCGCCACCTGATAGAGGAGGAGCCCGCGCTCATCGTTGACGGAGGCGGGCAAGGCAGACATGCCATCGGGGGAGACCATCACGAAGTCCGAGAGGAAGCCGTCCTCCGTCCTGCCGCAAATGCTGTAATCCTCTTCACGGAAATCCCGCTTGGCGGTGCCGTCCCCATCGGCGGCACGGTAGGAGTGAAGTACGACGCGGGTCCCTTTCGGGAAGAGGGGGTTGCCGCTCTCCCCCGCGACGACGCCCACGGCGTATCTTCCGGGGATCAGGGGGTACTTCGCCTTCACCGCACCGCTGCAAATGAGGGAATCCACGCGGTTTAAGAGGACCTTCGTGATGCGGACACGGATCTTGCCCTCTTCGGGGGCGGGAAGAGGGGCTTCGAGGCGCTGCAGTTTGTTGGGGCCTGAGAGTTTCCAGAGATACATGATGCTCCTTCTCTGTAATTTCTGTATTCTTCCACCCTATTATACCAAAGCGGCGCACGATTTGCAAGCGTTTTTGGAAATTTTGGGAAAGGGAGGGGCATTTGAAAAAGAACCGCGTTTTTTTCGAATGCAAAGCAAAATCAGTTGACGAATAAAAAAAATTAAGATATAATGATACGGTAGATTAAGAAAAGCCAAAAAAGAGGTGAACGATATGAAATCCGATATTCATCCCAAGTACCATGAGGTAACGGTCGTCTGCGCCTGCGGAGAGACCTTCAAGACGGGCACCACCAAGGATGTGGAGACGTTGAGAGTGGATATTTGCAGCAAGTGCCACCCCTTCTTCACGGGGCGTCAGAAGCTCGTCGATACGGGCGGCAGAGTGGATAAGTTCAAGAAAAGATACGGCATTTGACAGACCGCAAGCAGCCCCAGATAAAATCGGGGCTGTTATGTTTTGCAGAGGATCGAGGCATGAAAAAGAAGATCAATCGAACGAGCATCGGCGGACAAGCCGTCATAGAGGGCGTGATGATGCGCGGCAAATCGTGCATGGCGACTGCCGTGCGCGATGAGACGGGGCAGATCCAGACAGAGGCGCTCCGCATCAAGCCGAACAGCAAGCGCCCGCTGTGGCAGCGGCTCGTCTTTATCCGCGGAGTTGTCAACTTCGTGTCCTCTCTCGTTGTCGGGATGAAGACGCTCATGCGCAGTGCGGAAGTGTGCGTCTCCGAAGATACGGAGGAGAAGAGCAAGCTCTCCAAGTGGATGGAGGAACATTTGAAGGTGAGCGGCGGGGAGATCGTCTCCACCGTCTCCGTCATACTCGGCGTCGTCTTGGCATTGGCGCTCTTCGTGTTCCTGCCCCTCCTCTTTTCGGATATGATCGCGACGGCCGCGCCCGTCGTCAACGAATACCACAGGCTGTGGTATCATCTCATCGAGGGGGGCTTCCGCCTCGTCATTTTCATCCTGTATATCCTGTTTACGCTGCTCTTCCCCTCCCTCCGCGAGACCTATGAGTACCACGGGGCAGAGCATAAGACCATCAACTGCTATGAGTACGGTATGCCGCTCACGCCCGAGAACGTGAAGAAGTGCTCCCGCCTGCACGATAGGTGCGGCACCACCTTCCTCTTCATCGTGCTCATCATCTCCATCCTCGTGTTTGCGCTCGTCGGCGTTCCCCTCGATATGCTGTATGCCTATGCGGGCATCGAGGGCATTTTGCAGAGGGTAGTCGCCGTGCTCGTGCGGCTGTTGCTCCTACCCGTCGTGGCGGGAATTTCCTATGAGCTTCTGAAGCTCCTCTCCTATACGAACTTCTTCCTCTTTTTGCCCTTCAAGGCCCCGGGGTACCTTCTGCAGAAGCTCACCACCCGTGAACCCGATGAGAAGAAGATAGAGTGCGCGATCTGCGCCTTCCAAAAGGTGCTCGAAATGGATGCCAACCCCGAACTGCCCGAAAAACTGTTCGCCACCGAAACCAAGCTCTCCAAGCTCATGGAGCGCATGAAGAAGAACTTCCGCGAACAGCAGATCGATGAATCGGATGCGGAGTGGATCCTCGCCCTCTCCTTAAACCTCCCGCGCAGCGCCCTCTCGGAGGAGAGAATTATCTCCCGCGCGGAGTGCAAGCGCATCCTCGAGATGTTTGACGAACGCCTCACGGGCAGGCCCCTTTGGTATATCTATGGGGATACCGAATTCTACGGCTACACTTTCAAGGTGGATGAGCGGGTACTCATTCCCCGCCCCGAGACGGAGATCCTCGTGCACCACGCCGTAGCCGCCCTCAAGGAGGGGGATAGCGTGCTCGATCTATGCACGGGAAGCGGGGCCGTTGCCGTGTGCATCGCATGCGAGGCCGCCAAGGATAAGCATGTCACGGTGGTGGGAACGGATATTTCGGACCCTGCCCTCGAAGTTGCCCGCGAGAACGCAAGGATCAACAAGGCAAACGTCTCCTTCGTGAAGAGCGACCTCTTTGAGAATGTGCGCGGCAGGTATAACCTCATCACCGCCAACCCGCCCTATGTGAAAAGTGCGGAAATCGGGACGCTCCCCAAGGATGTGCGGGAGTTTGAACCCCGCCTCGCCTTGGACGGGGGTGCGGACGGCCTCGAATTTTACCGCCGCATTGCCGAAAAGGCGCCCCGCTACCTCGCCCGCGGGGGCATGCTCCTCCTCGAATGCGGAGAGGACCAGGCGCAGGAAGTCGTCAAGATCTTCCAGAGCGCCACGCGGTGCGATTTCACCATGCTTGTAAAGGACGATGCGGGCATAGACCGCATCGTAAAGATAGGTTTCTGATGCTCAGGCGGCTTCAGGAAATTTGTGACCGCTACGATGCCTTGGAGCGGGAACTTGCCTCCCCCGAGGTATATGCCGATGCGGAACGCCTCGCCCGTCTCTCCAAGGAGAAGGCGGAGCTCGAGGAAGTCGTCTCGAAGTACCGTGCCTCCCTCGCGGCTGAAAAGGAGCGGGATGCCGCCCTCGAGGAAGCGGGAAGGGAGACGGGGGAGCTCAAAGAGCTCTTCTTGGAGGAGGCGGAAGCGCTCTCCGAAAAAATTAAGGCGCTCAACGGGGAAATCAAGGTGTTGCTCCTGCCCAAGGATAAGAACGATGAGCGGAGCTGTACGCTCGAGATACGGGCGGGCGCGGGCGGCGAAGAGGCCGCCCTGTTTGCTTATGAGCTCTACCGCATGTATATGGGGTACTGCGAAAAGCATCGCTTCCCCTGGGAAGTCGTGGAGCTCAACGAGACCGAACTCGGCGGCATCAAGGAGGCCGTCGTCCTCATCGAAAAGAAGGGGGCGTATAAGCGGCTCAAATATGAGAGCGGGGTGCACCGCGTCCAGCGGGTGCCCGAAACCGAATCGCAGGGGAGAATTCATACCTCCACCTGCACCGTCGCCGTGCTCCCCGAAGCGGAGGAAGTGGAGGTGGAGATCAGGGATGAAGATATCCGCGTAGACCTCTTCCGCTCCTCGGGGGCAGGGGGGCAGAAGGTGAATAAGACGGAGACCGCCATCCGCATCACCCATTTCCCGACCGGCATCGTCGTCACCTGCCAGGATGAGCGGAGCCAACTCAAGAACAAGGAGAAGGCGTTCCGCGTGCTCAAATCCCGCCTCTACGATTACTATTCGAGCCGTGCGGCGGGCGCGGAGGCGGCAAACCGCAAGAGCCTCGTGGGCACGGGGGACAGGAGCGAACGCATCCGCACCTACAATTTCCCCCAGAGCCGCATTACCGACCACAGGATCGGGCTCTCCCTCCACGATATGGAGAGCTTTTTATCGGGCGATCTCGACGGCATGATAGACGCCCTCGCCCGCGCCGATACCGAGCGCCGCCTCGCCTCGGGGGATGAGTAAGTTTTACAGCTCCGTTTCGGACATGGGGTGCCTAAAATTCATGTAGCCTGCATTGGGCAAGGGAGAAGAGATGGAAGAATTGGCAAAACGCATCCGCACCGTATCCCCCTCCAAGACGCTCGCGATCAGCGCAAAGGCAAAGGCGATGAAGCGGGCGGGGGAGGACGTCATTTCCTTCGGCGTCGGCGAGCCCAACTTTCCCACCCCGGAGCACATCGTTGCGGCGGCGGAGGATGCCCTTGCAAAGGGGTACACGAAATACACCCCCTCCGCGGGCCTGCCCGAGCTCCGCAGGGCGATCTGCAGCAAATTTCACCGGGACAACGGCCTCGAATACGAGCCCTCCCAAATCATCGTCTCCAACGGCGCAAAGCACTCCATCTTCAACGCCTGCTTCGCCCTCATTGACGAGGGGGATGAAGTCATTCTCCCCGCGCCCTATTGGCTCACCTATCCCGAAGCGGTGCGGCTGTGCGGCGGGGTGCCCGTCGTCATTCAGGCGAGCAAGCGCACGGGGTTCAAAATTACCCCCGATGAGCTCCGCGCCGCCATCACCGAAAGGACAAAGCTTTTCATCTTCAATTCCCCCTGCAATCCCACGGGGGCGGTGTATACGGAGGAGGAAGTGCGGGCGCTCGCTTCCGTTTGCGAGGAGGCGGGCATCTACGTCATTTCGGATGAAATTTACGAAAAACTTGTGTACGGGGAGAAGAAGCCCTTCTCGTTTGCGGCATGTTCGCCCTACATGAAGGCGCATACGGTTACCGTAAACGGCGTCTCCAAGACGTATGCAATGACGGGTTGGCGCATCGGATACCTCGCCGCCCCGCCCGCAATCGCAAGGGCCATCGATTCCTTCCAGAGCCACACGACGAGCAACCCCAACACGATAGCCCAATACGCCGCCTTGAAGGCGCTCTCCTCTTCGGAGGCCGCCGTCGAGGAGATGGTCGCCCGCTTCGCCCGCAGAAGGCTCGCAATGATCGAGCGCATTTCAGACATGGTGGGGGCGTATTGCATCATTCCCGATGGCGCCTTCTACTGCATGCTCGTGGTGAGCGGGGCCTACGGGAAGAGCTTCGACCGCCGTAAGATCGAGAATTCGGAGGATTTTGCGGAAGTGCTGCTCGATGCCGCGAAGGTGGCGGTCGTGCCCGGGAGCGCCTTCGGCGCCGACGACTGCGTCCGCCTCTCGTATGCACTTTCGATGGAAGAGATGCTCGAAGGGTTGGAGCGCATCGACGCATTCCTGATGAGTTTGCGCTGAGCGGGAGGAAAATCAAAATATTCCTCGGAATTTTTTTCGGAAACCCCTTGAATGTTGCGGAAAAATTTGATAGAATAGGGAAAAGGAAGGCCGAAAGGCGTAAGGAGGAATCATGATCAAGATTATTTGCGGGCCGAAGGGCAGCGGCAAGACGAAGCGCATCATCGAGACGGCGAACAACGCTGTCGCTACCGCGAAGGGGCACCTCGTTTTCATCACCGATACCAAGAGATATATGTACGATTTGCGGCGTGAAGTCCGCTTCATCGACGTAAGCGACTACGCCATCGCGGGCGAAGAGGCGCTCTGCGGGTTCATCAAGGGCGTCATTGCGGGCAGTTACGACAACGAATTCGTCTATGTGGACGGCGTTGCGAGAATTGCCGGCAAGGGCCTTCAAGATATGGCGAAGTTCTTCTACATGCTTGAAAAGGTCTCAGACCTTCGCAACCTCGAGCTGTGGATCACCTGCAGCTCTGCCGAAGAGGACCTGCCCGATTTCGTCAAGAAGTATCTTTAAGAAGCATTGTGAACAGAAAAGGCGCTTGCCTTTCGACCCATTTCCCGTCCCGCGCCTGCGGGACGTTTTGGGCATAACAGGAGGTGAACGATGAAGTTTATTTCCACACGCGGGAAGGGCTCGGTGACGGGTGCGGAGGCGGTCGTCCGCGGCATTGCGGAGGACGGCGGGCTGTATGTGCCCGAATGCTTCCCTCCCGTAACGGGGGAGGAGTTCGAGGCAATGCTCGGAATGGATTACCCCGAGCGCGCCGCCCTCGTGCTGAAAAAATATTTTGAGGAATACGACGGGGAGAAACTTCTCTCCGCCCTCCGCAGTGCATATCAAAAATTCGAGGGGGACGACCCCGCTCCCCTCGTCCGCATCGATGAGGGGCTGTACCTTTTAGAGCTCTTCCACGGGCCCACCTGTGCCTTCAAGGATATGGCGCTCACCGTCTTTCCCTACCTCCTGAAGGAGGGCTGTGCGCTCACGGGCGTCAAGGAAAAGCTGCTCATCCCGGTTGCTACGAGCGGGGATACGGGGAAGGCCGCCCTCGAAGGCTTTGCGGGGACTGATGTAAAGATCGCAGTGTTCTACCCCGAAGAGGGCATCTCCAAGATGCAGAAACTGCAGATGTGCACGCAGGATGGGGACAACGTGGACGTCGTGGGCGTCCGCGGCAACTTCGACGATTGCCAGACGGCCGTCAAGAAGATCTTCTCCTCCGAGGCATGCGTCTCCGCCTTCAAGGAGCGCGGCTACCTCCTCTCTGCCGCCAATTCCATCAACTTCGGGCGTCTCGCCCCCCAAATTTGTTACTACTTCTCCGCCTATTGCGACCTCGTCACCTCAGGGCAGGTGAAGATGGGGGAGAAGGTGGATTTCGCCGTCCCCACGGGCAATTTCGGCAACATCCTCGCCGCCTACTACGCAAAGCGGATGGGGCTTCCCGTAAACAAACTCGTATGCGCCTCCAACAAGAACAACGTGCTCACCGAGTTCTGGAGGACGGGCATCTACGAGACCAAGCGCCCCTTCTTCCGCACCATGTCTCCCTCGATGGATATCCTCGTTTCCTCCAATTTGGAGCGGCTCATCTTCGAGCTTGCGGGCAGGGATGCGAAGCTCACGAAAGAGCGCATGGCCCAGCTCGCCTCCACGGGGCGGTATACCGTGAAGGGGGAAGAGCTCAAGAATTTCAAGAGCGAATTCTATGCGGGCTGTACGAGCGAGGACGACACGGTGGATTGCATCTATGAGTTCTTCACCGAATACGGCTACCCGCTCGATACGCATACGGGAGTGGCCATGCACGTCGTAGAGGCATACCATGATCGCCTCAAGAAGGAATTTTTGGAAAAGCCGCCCATGGTGGTGGTGTGCACGGCGAGCCCCTATAAGTTCCCGCAGGACGTTTTATACGCCCTCACGGGCAACGATGTGAAGGATAGCTTCAAGGGCGTGAAGCGCATCAACCTGCTCACGGCGATGAAGGTGCCCGATCCCATCAAGGCCGTCCGCTATAAGCCCATCCGCTTCAAGACGGTGGTCTCCCCCGATAAGATCTTCGATGAACTCCTCAAATTCATCAAAGAATAAGAGCGCCTGCGGGCGTTCTTTTTGTATTTTTTGGGGGAATGGGGTGCGGTATTTCAAATTCTTAACGAAATTTTCATAAAAGCGTGAGCTCACCCGTTGCAATTTGCGTTGCGATGTGGTATAATAAGGAATATGGAAAATACGATACCCGCAAAAAAAGTGATGTATTCGGCCGTCCAGCCGAGCGGAAACCTCACCATAGGCAACTATGTGGGGGCCGTCCGCAATTGGGTGAAGTTGCAGGAGGAATACGAGGGCTACTTCGCCATTGCAGACCTGCATGCCGTCACCGTGCGGCAGGAACCCGCCGAGCTCCGCGCCAGGACGAAGGAGCTCGCCGCCCTCTACCTTGCCTGCGGGATCGACCCCGAAAAGTGCGCCCTCTATGTGCAATCACACGTCTCCGCCCATGCGGAGCTGTGTTGGCTCCTCAACACCGTTACTTATGTGGGAGAGGCCTCCCGCATGACGCAGTTCAAGGATAAGTCTCAAAAACACGCCGATAATATCAACATGGGGCTGATGGATTACCCCGTCCTCATGGCGGCCGATATCCTGCTCTATCAGACGCAGGCGGTGCCCGTAGGCATCGACCAAAAGCAGCACGTGGAGCTCGCACGCGACCTCGCCATCCGCTTCAACAACCGCTACGGGGAGACGTTTACGGTGCCCGAACCCCTCATCTTTAAGGGCGGTGCCCGCATCGCTTCCCTGCAGGACCCCCTGTACAAGATGTCCAAATCCGATGAAAACCCCAATGCTTCCGTATTCCTCTCGGACGACCGCGATACCGTGATCCGGAAATTCAAGCGCGCCGTCACCGATAGCGGAAATGAAGTGCGCTATGCCGAGGAGAAGCCCGGCATCTCCAACCTTCTCAACATCTACTGCGCCTTCAAGGGGTGCACCATAGAGGAGGCGGAGCGCGAATTCGAGGGCGTGGGGTATGGCGATTTCAAACTTGCCGTGGGGGAGACGGTAGCAGACGTCCTCACCCCCATCCAAAAGCGGCAGAGGGAGCTTCTCATCGAAAAAGAGGAACTCAAACGTATTTTGGAAGGCGGCGCAGAGCGTGCCTATAAGGCGTCGAGAAAGACGCTCTCCAAGGTCTATCGCAAGATGGGCTTCTATCGGGAGTAACCATGTTCGGATACGTTCGGTACGATTTCCCCAACCTCTACGTGAAGGACGTCATGCTGTATAAGGCCCTCTACTGCGGGCTGTGCAAGGCGATCGGAAGCTCTTGCGGGCAGGCTTCCCGCATCGGGCTCTCGTACGACATGACCTTCTTCTCCGCCCTCCTCCACAATATGACGGGCACCGATGTCGAGATCGAGGAGCAGAACTGCTTCGAGCATGCCATCCGCAAGCGCCCCATCGCCAAGGTGGATCCGCTCACGGAACAGCTCGGGGCCCTCAACACCATCCTCGTCTACTATAAACTCACGGACGACATCTCGGATGGCGGCACGGGCAGGGGCAAGCGCATTTGGTTCAAGCGGGGCTTCAAGAAGGCAAAGGAGAAGTACCCCAAACTCGTGCAGATCGTGGAGCGGTACATCCGCGAACAGGCACAGGTGGAGAAGCAATGGGTGGCCTCGTGCGACATCGCCGCCGACCCCTCCGCCCGCCTCTTCAAGTTCCTCGCCGATTACTTCCTCGGGGAAAAGACTTCGGAGAAGGCGCGCGGCCTCTTCTGGGCGCTCGGCAAGTGGATCTACCTCATCGATGCCCTCGACGACCTCGAGAAGGATGTGAAGGCCAAGAATTACAACCCCTTCTATGCAGAATACCTCGTGCCCGTCAAGAAGGATCTTCTCGACAGGTACAAACCGCAGATCGAATTCATGTTCAACAACCTCTTCCGCATCATGCGGGAAAACCTCGCCGGCGTCACCTTCTATTTCAACCGCGACCTCACCGATAACGTCATTCTGCGCGGCCTGCCCCTCGAGACGGCCCGCGTCATGAAGGGGGAGGCGCCCATCAAAATGTCGGTGAAAATTTGAAAACAAGGAGCATACCATATATGGGTAAGGAAAGTTACGAGTTATTGGGTCTCGATGAGTTTGCGACCGATGAACAGGTGAAGGCCCGTTACGAAGAGCTCAAGGCAAAATACAACGAGGAGAAGTGGCAGGATGGCGAAGCGGGGCAGAATGCCGCCCGCATGCTCGGCAAACTCGATGCCGCCTATGAGGATATCATGTCCGCCCGCCACGATCAGGCGCAGAAGGAGGGCAATGCGGGGTATGAGGAAGTTGCCTCCGCCATCCGCAGCGGAGACCTCTCCCGTGCCCAACAGCTCCTCGACAACTTCAATGAGCGGGGCGCCGAATGGCACTATCTCCAATCGGTGGTATTCTATAAGAAGAATTGGATGAACGAGAGCAAGAAGCAGCTCGAGCTCGCCATGCAGATCGATCCGTCCAACGAGAAGTACCGCACCGCCTATGAGAAGATGAAGGCGCGGGCGGAATATACCAATCAGACGGGCGGGGCGCCCAACACCAATCCCGACCCTACGCCCGCCGAAGATAATCAAATGGGGGGCAATTGGTGCTCGAGCTGTGCAAGCGCCTGCTACACCTTCCTGTGCGTCAACTGCCTCTTCAACCTCTGCTGTAACTGCCGTTAAGGTATGAAGCGCCCTTCCAAGACATTTGAGATCGCCCTCTCGGGGATCGCATGCGCCTTTGCCGCCATCGCGCTCACCGTCGGCTCCTACGTGGATTGGTTTGTTGCGGCGGGCTACCTTCTTGCGATCTTTGCCCTGATGGTGCCGCTCTCCCGCGGATTCTATTGGGGGGAGGCCCTCGCCCTCATCGGCGCGGTGCTCATCGCCTTCTTCGCCTCGGGGCTCGGCATCTTTCGCCTTTTGCCCTTCATCGCCTTCTTCGGTTGGCATCCGCTCGTCAACCACCTCGAGCTCCGCTTCGTCAAAAAGAAGTGGCAGTACGGGGTCTGCTTCCTTGCAAAGGCCGTGTGGTTCGACCTTGCCATGTGGCTCGCATGGGCGGTGTTCGTCCCCATTTTCGGGCTCGAATCCGCGACATGGTACCCCTTTGTTTCACGATTCTTCTTTCTCGTACTCTTCGTCGGCGGAACGCTTTTCTTCGCCGTCTACGACTATATGATGTTCCTCTGCCAACGGTCCGTCGATGCCGTGATCAGGAGGATAAGGAGGTAAAGGCATGCAAAAGAACGATACCGTAACCGTCGTCTGTGAAGCGCTCGGGACGAAGGGAGAGGGCATCGCCAAGTGCCAAGAGACGACGGTGTTCGTCCCTTACCTTCTCAAGGGGGAGCGCGCCCTCGTCAAGATCCTTAAAGTAAAGGACGGCATCGCATACGGGAAGATCGAGGAAATTTTAACTCCTGCGGAAGAACGTGTCCGCCCGCAGTGCCCCGTATTCCACCGTTGCGGCGGGTGCCAGCTCCAACACATGCGCTACCGCGATCAGCTCAAGTTCAAGACGGCTCTGGTCCGCGATACCCTCCGCAAGATCGGGGGCATTTCGGCGGAAGTGGGGCAGTGTATCAGGAGCGATAAGGAATACGGCTACCGCAACAAACTTCAGCTTCCCGTGGGGAGAGTGGAGGAGCAGAACGTCGTCGGCTTCTTCGCAGAGCGGACCCACCGCATCGTCCCCACGGAGGTGTGCCCCCTCCACCCCGCGTGGTCCGAAAAGCTCATTGCCGCCCTCCTCGGCTTCATGGAGAAGTGCGGCTTGGATGGCTACGATGAGGAGACGGGCACGGGCCAGATCCGCCATCTCGTCGTGCGGGAGCTCAAAAAGAAGTATATCGTAACCCTCGTCGTAACCGTAGACGAGATCAAGGGCATCGATTATTTTATCTACCTGCTCGACGGCATCTTCAAGGAATACACCCTCCTTCTCAACTTCAATAAGGAAAAGACGAACGTCGTATTCGGGGAGAAGTTTCAATGCGTGAAGGGGGAGGGCGCCTACGATTGCGTGGACAACGGCATCGCCTACCGTGCAGGGGCACAGACTTTTGTGCAGGTCAACGACGGGGTCCGCTCCAAGCTCTATGAGGCCGTCCTTGCGGCAGTGGAAGGGGATACCGCCATCGACTGCTATTCGGGAGGAGGCCTCCTCACCGCCCTCCTTGCCAAGAAGTGCGGGCGGGCGTACGGCATCGAAGTGGTGCCCGAGGCCCATGCCTGTGCCGTATCCCTTGCGGAAAAGAATGGGCTTACAGAGAGCATGTTCCCCATTTGCGGCAAGGTGGAGGAGGAACTACCCAAGATTTTGGAGCACGAGAACGCCGCCGTCGTGTTGGATCCGCCCCGTGCAGGCGTAGAGCGGAGCGTCATCGCCGCCCTGCTCGAAAAGAGGCCGGAGCGCATCGTGATGGTTTCGTGCAATCCCGCCACCCTTGCCCGCGATGTGGGGCTGCTCGTCGGCTCCCTCATGGAAGGGAAGGGCGGCCTCATCAAGGCGGACGGCAACGGCATCTATGCGATCGAGGAGATCCAACCCTTCGATATGTTCCCCCAAACCCGCCATGTGGAGACATTGGTTGT
>CANQMQ010000006.1 GCA_947625025.1 uncultured Clostridia bacterium | reverse complement strand
GCGGACGGCGAGGCGGCAATCGTCGGCACGGTCAATCTCGACTATCGTTCGCTCGTCCATCACTTTGAAAACGGCGTTTGGATGTACGTAAGCCCCGCAATCGCGGATATGGAAAAAGACTTTCTCTCTACGCAGGAGCAGTCCATCGAATACCACAGCGGAATGCTCAAACAAACGATATGGCGGCGGTTTGTGGGCGCGCTCGTCAAGATTTTCGCCCCGCTCCTATAAGGAACTTTTCAAAAACCAACAGAAATCGGGTTTTATGTTGTTGTGTTTTCCATGCGGGAGTGTTATAATAGAGGCAATCGAAAAGGAGAGATCCATGCAAAAGAAAGTTCTTCCCATTTTTTTGGAGTATCTTCCCGCCATCGTAACGGCGCTTCTCAACATCGTTACCCTCATTCTCTATGCAACCATCATCGAGGAGCATGCGGCGAGTGATTACCTCGTCGTGAGCCTCATGCCCCTCGTGCCCTTCGCACTCATCTTCATCAACCGCAGGTGGAAGATGGGGGTGCCGCGGTATCTCATCGTTTTGGTCTGCCTGCACCTCATTTTATCGGCGGATGCGGGCACCGCGATGGGGCTGTATGCCTACTTCTCTTGGTGGGACCTCATGATCCACGGCCTCTTCGGGACGTTAGGCTGTGCCTTCTTCTACTACCTCTACCTCCGCTTTGAGAAACAGCCTCCGAAGCCCCTTCACTATATCGTATTCGTACTTCTCACCATTTCCCTCGCGGGGCTCTGGGAGATCTACGAATTCGTTGCCGACCTCTTCCTCCACAGCGATATGCAGGGCGTAGAATCGGCATTGGAGCAGGGGATCTCTCCGCTTGCCGATACCATTACCGATATGATGATCTCCATCGCGGGCGCCCTTCTCTTCTATGCGGGGCTGTTTTTGGGAAGGTACATCGCAAAGCGCCGTAACCGTGAACAGGCGCAGCCGTAAACCTTTCAAAAATCAATGTGCTTTAGGTTTTATGTTGGCGTGTTTTCGCCGAAAAAGGCTCTCGATCGAGGGCCTTTTTGTAAGGAATGGTTTACTTTCCCTATGGCTTGTGCTATACTTTTACAAAATTTTAACATTTCGGCAACAACTCATCAATAGATTACGGCTAAAATGAGAGGCAATCGGGAGCAATAGATATGATAAAAATTCTCGTTGTGGAAGATGAAAAGGCTTTGAACGATTTGGTTTGTTCAATTTTGACGGAGAGCGGCTATGAGCCGAAGGCGTGTTATAACGGAAACGAGGCGCTTACGGCTATGGAAGAGACGAGCTATGATATGATCGTCACCGACGTGATGATGCCAGAGGTTGATGGTTTTGCGCTTGCAAGGGAAGTGCGCAGAACGGATAAACGGATCCCTATCCTCTTTATGACCGCCCTCGACGACAAGCCTTCCAAGCAGCAGGGCTTTGAGATCGGGATCGACGATTATGTTGTCAAGCCGTTCGACAGCGACCTTTTGGTGCTTCGGATCAAGGCGCTCCTGCGCCGTGCGAATATCGAGCGGTGCCGTGAACTCGTTGCGGGGAATTTGCGGATGAACAAGGATGAGCATACCGCCACCGCGGACGGGGAGGAAATTCCGCTCACCGTGCGGGAATTCGATCTCCTGTTCAAATTGCTTTCATTTCCGAAGCGCACGTTCACGCGCAATCAACTCATGGAAGAATTCTGGGATTACGATAGCTCCGCCACTTCGCGGACTGTGGACGTATATATGGCGAAGATCAGGGATAAGACGTCGAATTGCAACGGGTTTGAGATCGTGACGGTCCACGGGCTCGGTTACAAGGCGGTGCTGAAATGAACAATAAATTTTCCGCGTTTACGAGGATCGTTGCATTCTTTTTGCTCGTTGCGGCCATCGTAACGGTTGCCGTAATCGCATACGGCACAATAGAAAATTATATCGAAAATAAGGCCGTGATCGCGGTCGTCATGCTTGCCGTGGTGTTGTTTCTTTCCGCCGTGTGTACGCTCATCGATTATCTACGCAATCGATACACGGTGAAAAACAGAGTGGATGCCATTCTCGACGCGACGAATGCGATTGCCGCCGGGAATTTTTCTGTTCGCCTCTCCACGTATCACCGTTTGAAATACTACGATCAATTTGACTATATTACCGAAAACATCAACAAAATGGCGGCGGAACTCGGAAGAATGGAAGTTGTGCATACCGATTTCGTTTCCAATCTCTCACACGAGATCAAGACACCGCTTTCCGTCATCCAAAATTATGCCACCGCGCTGAAAAATACCTCTCTCGACGAAAAGACGAGGATCGAGTATACCGAAACGCTTTCAGACGCGGCAAAGCGCCTTACGGCACTCGTTACAAACATCTTAAAGCTCAATAAGCTTGAGAATCAGGAACTTACGATAGAGAAGGAGACGTTCAACCTGTCCGAAGCGCTCACCGAAGCGGTACTCTCCTTCGAGGACCCCATCGAGCGGAAGAAGATCGAGCTTGTCTGCGACATTTCAGAAAACGTTATGCTCACATCCTCGCCGAGCTATCTCGAAATCGTCTGGAACAATCTCCTCTCCAATGCCGTCAAGTTTACAGAGCCGGGCGGCACGATCACTGTCACCCTCAAGGAAATAGAGAAGAGCGTTTCCGTCTCTGTTTCGGATACGGGTTGCGGCATGAACGAAGAGACGGGCAGGCACATCTTCGATAAATTCTATCAAGGGGATACTTCCCACGCAACGGAAGGGAACGGCTTAGGGCTCGCACTTGTCAAGCGTGTGATAGATCGGATCGGCGGCACCATTTGTGTTGAAAGCAAGCTCGGAGTCGGAACCACCTTCACCGTCGAACTGCAAAAAGATTCGGAGGGAAAAGAACATGCCGGACGATGAATTTCAATATACTTACTCGGCGCCTACGGAGAACGAAAGGCGGGAAATAGAAGATATCCGAAAAGCCTATGCGGGAGCCTTCGGGGAGGGCGGTGCGCAGAGCGGGAGGTCGGATAAAATGGACCGCTTACGTGCGCTTCATCGCAAGGTCACTCGGCCGGCGACGGTCATTTTAGCATTGGGGCTCGCGCTCGGCGTTCTCCTCTTGGGCGTCGGAATGTCCATCGTCATGACGCTCGATGATTTTTATATCGGCATTCCCATCGGCGTAATGGGGCTCCTGCTCCTTTGCATTGTCTATCCCGTATACCGAACGGTGCTCAAAAGGCGGAAAAACAAATATGCAAAAGAGATTTTAAGCCTTTCCGAAGAACTTCTCGGCGTAAAGAAATGAGATTACGGAATCGTAAGCGGCAGCACTGCCGCTTGTTTTTTACAATTCGGCAACAAAAGACTTACAAAACAAAAACAAGGAAGCAACAAAATCGCAATAGTTGTTCCCTATAATGGAGGCAGAAAAAATCGGAGGCGGGTATGAACGCAATCGAAATCAGAAATTTAACCAAGAGCTTTCGGGGCATGTACGCCCTCGACGGCCTCAATATGACGGTGCCGCAGGGGGCGATATACGGCTTCATCGGGGAGAACGGGAGCGGCAAATCGACGACGGAGAAGTGCATCTGCGGGCATCTCGTTCCCGATAAAGGGCAAATCAAACTCTTCGGGAAGCCCTATACGGATGCGGGCGTCCGCGCAAGGGTGGGGGCGCTCATCGAGAATGCGGGGTGCTTCCCCTCCTCGAGCGTCTATGCAAACCTCATGATGCAGGCCATCAACTTGGGGCTCAAGGATAGAAACGGCGAAATTGAGCGGGTCCTCAAAATCGTCCGCATGGAGGAGAACGCCAGGCTCCCCTTCAAGAAGTGCTCCCTCGGCATGAAACAGCGCATCGGCATCGCTATGGCCCTCCTCGGCGACCCCGCCCTCCTCATCCTCGATGAGCCCATCAACGGCCTCGATACGGATGGCATGCGCCTCATGCGGGAGATCCTCGTGGACATCACCCAAAATTACGGCTGTACCGTGCTCATCTCCTCCCACATCCTCGGCGAACTTGAGAAGATCGCCACCCACTACGGCATCATCCGCCAGGGCAAGATGATAAAGGAGATCGCCGCATCCGAAATGGATGGGAGATATGAAAACTACGTCTCCCTCAAAACTTCAAATATACCCACCGCCTTAGACCTCTTGCGGCGGAGCGGGTATGCCTTGGAGATGGGGGAGGGGGAAGTGCACGTCTATGGCGTAGAGAGCCCCGCAGAGCTCTCTTCCTACCTCATGGGGCATGGCGCCGTTCCCGCCGAACTCGTAACCCACAAGATAGGGCTCGAGGAATACTACGTTTCCCTGATGAGCGGAAAGGAGATGTGAAATGGAAAACACGAAGCCGTTACAATTTGAGAAGCCTTCCTTTCTTACAAGGCTGAAGGGGATGCTCGGCGTAGATTTCTACCGCCTCTTCCATACCCCGCTCTTCTATATCTTCCTCGGCATCGCGGCCATCATTCCCGCCCTCGTCTCCATGGGGGCAATGGGGGAGGGAGAGACTGCGGGCATGTTTACGAATGCGTGGCAGATCATCGCCGCGGATAGCCCGCTCTACGTCGTGCACGACATAGGCGAATACGCCAACATGAACATGGTGTTCATCTTCGGCGGCATCATGGTATCCATCTTCATCGGGCACGACTACACGAGCGGATACGTAAAACAGCTCTTCACCACCCATGCGAAGAAGGAGGACTACATGATGAGTAAGACTCTCGTCTCCGCCTTCTCCATGGTCTGCATGTGCGGGACCTACTTCATCGGGGGCACCATTTCGGGCATGACAACGGGGTTGCCGCTCACCGTAAACGCGGGGGCGCTCGTATGCGCCATCCTCGGGAAGATGCTGATGAGCCTCGGCTGGGCAAGCCTCTACACCTTCATCAACATCATTTTCAGGAGGAAGTTCGGCATCTCCATTGCCCTGTGCTTTGTGCTCGGCACGGGAATCCCCGTCATCGGTGCGGCGGCACTCGTCGGAAATACGGCGGCCCTCAATATCTTCCTTTACGGTTCTTCGGTGCAGGCTTGCCTTTCGGCAAACTTCTTGTCCGTGCTCGTGTGCCTTGTGTGCTCCTGCGTTTGGGCTGTGATTTACAACGTTCTCGGCTCGGTCATTCTGTACCGCAGGGACGTCTATTAAGGGGGAGGTGACTACCATGTACGCAATCGAAATCAACGGCCTTACAAAGCGGTTTGGAGAGAAGGTGGCGGTAAACGGGCTAACCATGTCCGTACCCGAGGGCGCAATTTACGGTTTTATCGGGGAGAACGGGAGCGGAAAATCGACGACGGAGAAGTGCATTTGCGGGCTTCTTCCCTTGAGCGGGGGCGAAATTAAACTTTGGGGGAAGGACTATCGGGATCAGACTGTCCGCTCGCAAATCGGCGTCCTCATCGAGGCCCCCGGTTGCTTCCCCAATTACACCGTCTGGAACAACATGAAACTGCAGGCCGCCAACCTCGGCATCCAGAATGAGGATGCGGAGATACGGCGGGTGTTGCACCTCGTCCGCATGGACGGCGCCGCTTCCAATAAGTTTAAGAACTGCTCTTTGGGTATGCGGCAACGCATCGGCATCGCCTTTGCCCTGCTCGGGAACCCGAAGCTCCTCGTGCTCGATGAGCCCATCAACGGCCTCGATGCAGACGGCATGCGCATTATGCGTGAAATCTTAACAAATCTATCCAAAAACGGCACGACTGTACTCATCTCCTCCCATATTTTGGGGGAACTTGAGAAGATCGCCACCCACTACGGCATCATCCGCGGGGGCAAAATGATACGGGAAATGACGGCCGAAGAACTCAATGCGGACTGCCCTACCTATGTTGCCCTCAGAACTACGGACATGGAAAGGGCGCGGGACATCTTACAGCGGGCATTCGGACGGGCGGATATCGATGAACAGACGGGCGAGATCCGCGTCTATGGAGCGTATGCGGAAAATGTCGCAAGCTATCTTTGGGGAAACTGCGGGATAGCCGTGAGCGAACTCCGCACGGCGAAGATAAGCCTCGAGGAATACTATATCGATCTCATGCAGGAGGGAAGAAAATGAGCGCAAATTACAAAAACAGCGACTTCGGCAAGCGCCTCAAAACGATGCTGAAGGTAGATTTTCGCAGAATGTTTACAATGCCCACCGTCTGGATCATGCTTGCCGTAAGCCTCGCGCTTCCCATTCTGATTCTCGTTATGACGACGTCCATGGGGGGCATGTCCGCGGTTGACCCGCAAACGGGAGAGGAGGCGGCGGTGCAGACCTTCACAAATGTATGGCAAGCGATCGGCTCTTCGGGCGGCGCCATGAGCATGGACCTCACGAGCATGTGCAACATCAACCTCCTCTACTTCCTCGTTGCCATCTTCGTCTGCCTCTTCGTGGGGGAGGATTTCAGGAGCGGATACGTCAAGAACCTCTTCACCGTGCGCGCCAAAAAGGTTGACTACGTCCTCTCCAAGACGGTGGTGCTGTTTACGGCCTCCTGCGGCATGTTCGTGCTGTATTTTATCGGGGCGATGGTGGGCGGCGGCATCGCGGGGCTCTCCTTCAGCCTTGCCGAAGTGGGCGCAACCGCGGGCGGAATTGTGGCCTGCATGGTAAGTAAGATCTTCTTTTCACTCGTGTTCGTATCCATTGCCCTCACCCTCGCTACGGTGGGCAAGCAGAGGCTTTGGCTCTCCATCTTGGGCGCCCTCGCCGCAGGGATGTTATTGTTTACGATGATCCCCATGATGACGCCCTTGAATGCGGGGGCATTCAACGTGGCGCTGTGCGTTCTCGGCGGCCCGCTCTTCGCCTTGGGCCTCGGGGCAGTGAGCATTGTGATTTTGAATAAGACGAGTTTGGTCTGAGAATTTTGATAGGGAAAGTACAGAAACGGGGGAGTTCGGTTGAACTTTCCCCGTTTTTTTCAAAAATTTTCCTTCAAATGCTTGACAGAAATCCGAAGCCGTAATATAATTAAAATACGAATTCGGATTATTGGACAGAGGGATGAACGAACGTAGCTTTTTTTATGAACTCGGGCGGCTCGTGTATCAAATCGACGGCGCCTATGAGGAGTACGGCAGGCGGGCCCATGTGAGCTCACCCAATCTCCTCTGGATCCTGTATGCCTTAAACGACGGGGCGCGGCACAGTCAGAAGCAAATTTGCGAGGATTGGGCGATCCCGCGGAGCACGGCAAACACCCTCATCAAGGATTTGGAGGGGAAGGGGTACGTTACCCTCTCCCAAATCAAGGGGGAGAGAAGAGAGCTTCTCATCTCCCTCACGGAGAGCGGAAAGAAGTATGCGGACGGCGTGCTATCCGATCTCTACATGCGGGAGAAAGAGGTCTATGCAGACCTCGCTTCCCCCGGGTCCACCTTGGAAGTCTTACGGGAGCTTGCCGTAAACATTAAAAAAATCGTAACGGAATAGGAGGTAAAATATGAAAAAAATTACACAGGATGCAGGAAGAAAGGCGCTCGGGGAATTCGCACCCGATTTCGCCCACTTCAACGACGATATCCTCTTTGGGGAGAATTGGAACAACGGGGACATCGACCACAAGACGAGGTGCCTCATCACGGTGGTTGCCCTGATGGCTTCGGGCATCACCGATTCCTCCCTTCGGTATCATTTGGAGAACGCAAGGCGTGCGGGGGTCACCAAAAAGGAAATTGCGGCAACGATCACGCATGTGGGCTTCTACGCCGGTTGGCCCAAGGCTTGGGCCGTGTTCAACATGGCAAAGGAAGTATGGGCGGAAGAGACGGTGGGGACCCAAATGCAGGCCCATGCGAATGAAATGGTATTCCCCATCGGGGCCCCCAACGATGGCTTCAAGCAGTATTTCAGCGGCAGAAGCTACCTCGCCCCCATTTCCAAGGAGCAGGTGGGCATCTTCAACGTCACCTTCGAGCCCGCTTGCCGTAACAATTGGCACATCCACCATGCTACTAAGGGCGGCGGACAAATTCTGATTGCCGTTGCGGGAAGAGGGTATTATCAGGAATGGGGCAAAGAGGCCGTGGAGCTGAAGGCGGGCGACGTCGTCAACATCCCCGCAGGCGTCAAACACTGGCACGGCGCCGCGAAGGATAGCTGGTTTTCCCACCTCGCCTTAGAGGTCCCCGGGGAGAATCCCTCCAACGAATGGTTGGAACCCGTCTCCGAAGAGGAGTACAACAAACTCCCCTGAGGCAAGAGATGTTTACGGTCAACATTCTGTATACGGGTACGGGCGGCAGTGCGAGAAAGTTCGCCGAAGAGATGGTGGCAAGCGGGCTCGTGGAGCGCATCCGTGCCGAAAAGGGCAACCTTCGCTATGAATACTATTTCCCGATGGAGGACCCTGAAAGTATGCTCCTTATCGACGCATGGGAAAACGAGGAGGCGCTCGACTTCCACCATAAGAGCCCGGAGATGCGTGAAATCGCCGCTCTCCGTGAAAAATATCACCTCAGCATGCGGGTGAAACGATACCTCGAGGTAACGTAGTATGAAAAAAATGGTTTGCATTCTGATTGGAATGCTCTGTCTGTTCGCGGCGACGCTCTCCGCCTGCGCGGGGGACGAGGGAAAACTTGCGGGCACCGATGCCTCCAAGATCCTCGTCGCTTACTTTTCGGCAACGGGGAATACGGAGGGGGTTGCGGAGAAGATCGCAACGGCTTCGGGCGGCACCCTCTATGAAATCACGCCCAAGGTGCCTTATACGGCGGAGGACCTTCGGTACAGCGATAGCTCCACCCGTGCAACGGTGGAGCAGCGAGATCCCACCGCCCGCCCTCAAATTGAAGGCTCTGTTTCGGACATGGATGCCTTCGACGTCGTCTACCTCGGGTATCCCATCTGGTGGGGCGCGGCGCCAAAGATCATCTATACCTTCCTCGAAAGTTACGATTTTTCGGGCAAGACCATCATTCCATTCTGCACTTCGGGCTCAAGCGGCATCGAGGGGAGCCTTGTGGAACTGAAGGCAGTTGCCCTCGCCGCAACTTGGGGTTCGGGCAGGCGGTTTTCTGCTACCGTTTCGCAATCCGATATCGAAGATTGGGTGAATGGCCTGATTTGATAAGCCACGAAGAGCTCACAAACCAAGAAAGTAGTGTGCGGCCCCGCGCAAAATGCGGGGCCGCACTTCTTTCTTCATCACCTTGCAAATATGCAGAGTTTATGCAAAATTGCAAAAAAGGGGGAATCGGGCGGAAAAGGTCGCGAGCAGGGGAAGAGAGGACGGAATTTGGGGCGAAATATCGATTTTGATTGCCCGTTTTCGGACATGGTTGCCGCAAAATGCTTCACAAACGCAACATATTTCCTCAAAAAAGGTGCCGTTTTGCGTCCAAAATTCGTTGTGGTATAAGTAATACTTATGGTGTATATTATAAATTCTTATACCTAAAATTTGCATTTTTGTGGCGTATTTGTTTGACATCCTTTTTTTTATGTGGTATTATCATTGTATTCTATTATCAAGGAGTATTGCTATGAAACGCAAGCTACTCACAATTCTCACACTCATGCTTGTCTTGCTCGGCACGTTGGGTCTCGCCGCAGCCTGCAAGAAAGATGAGCAAAAGCCTGCTGTGGCAGGGGAGGAGCAGGGCGAATATTACTGCGATGTGAACGGAGCAGAGTATTCGCTTACCTTGACCGCGGACTGCCACTACACACTCACCTTGGGCGGCGATCCCATTACAGGGACGTATGCGCCCGAAGGGGAAGGCCTCATGTTTACGGAGGGCGACGACCATTTCCTCGGCTCCTACTTCAACGACGTCGTAACGCTCACCTATCACACCACCCCGTACACCTTCCTCAGAAAGATCGAATATACGGTTTCGTTCGATACGCACGGCGGTTCGAGCGTAGATCCCGTCACCGTCTACAACGGCAGACGGGTGGCGGCGCCTACGGCCCCTCAGAAATCCGGCAGCGTGTTTGTCGGTTGGTATACGGATAAGGACTATAAGAACTTATATAGTTTTAGCGAAGCCGTAACCTCGAACTTTACGCTACATGCGCGCTTCGTTGCACCCATCGAACCCGAATATACCGTTACCTTCGATTTGAACGGCGCAACGGGTACGGCGCCTTCCCCCGTGCATACGGTGGGGCATCAGGCGTTCGGGCTTCCCACTCCCACGTGGGAAGGGCACACCTTCCTCGGTTGGTGGGTGAGCCACAGCGGGATCGCTTCTGAACTTACATATCAATATGACGAACGCCTTCTCGGCGGCGATACGACGTTCTTTGCCGTCTGGGCAAGCGAGACGCCCGCCGTCTCCGTCGGAGAGAAGCAGATCACCTGGTCCGTGCAGGGCTCGGCGACGAACTTTACGCTCGTCATCAAGAACCGCACGACGGATACGGAAGTGCTGCGTACTCCCATCGACGGGCGGACGACATATAGCTTCGATTTCACCAGGCAGGATGCGGGTGAGTATGTAGTCGAAGTCACCGCCGGCAACAACACGGGCAGAGCGTATTATAGGAATAAGGCGCTCGATAAGGTAACCGTGTTCCGCGTTGAGGGCAACACGTTGCTCTTCAACCCCGTTCCCAATGCGACGCGGTACTTCCTTACGGTTGCGTGCGGTGACCCCGAGGGGACGCATGTAGACCGCATTGTAATCGATCCGAACACCCGCAGCTTCAATTTCTCGAACTGCACGCCCAAGGATGGCAAAATTACGTTTACCGTAACGGCAGAGGCGGATGGGTATCTTCCCTCCACTTCCGAGCCCTACCAGGTCTCCCGCGTGCTCGCCGTTCCCACCGGCATTGCCGTAAACAGCGAAGCAGTTCTCACCTGGACGGCCGTTCCCAATGCCGCTTCCTATGATATTGAGATCAAAAAGGGCACGGTTGTTGCCTACAACGGCAACGTCGCAGACGCCACGGAGCTCTCCCTCAAGTTCCTTGAGGCGGGGACATACACCATCAACATCACGCCGAAGGCACGCGGCTGGGTCTCTCCTACGACGCCCGGTACGTATTCCTATACGAAATCTACGCTTGCAACGCCCACCAATATCCATGCGGATCTCGCGAACAACAAGATCGTGTGGAACGCTGTTTCGGGTGCAAGCAGCTACGAAGTTACCATCGGCAGCCACGCTCCCGTCACCGTACAGGGAACCGAAATCGAATTTAAGGCAGAGTATCGCGTAAGCGGCCAGGATGTGTATGCCGTTTCCGTGCGCGCCCTTTCGAATGCGGGCAGCTCGCTGCGGTCGGAGGATTACACCGTCCGTTACGGCAAGTTGGGCGGCGAACTCCGTTACAGCAACGGCGTCCTCTCCTGGGATCCCGTATTCGGCGTCAGCGATTACAAGCTCTCCGTCAATGGTGCAACTGAATCCACCCCCTACACCAACGTATCGAGCATCAAGCTCGAGTTCGATAGGGAAGGCGACTATCAGTATGCACTCACAGCGGGCGGAGTTACCATCAGGACCTCCGTTTCGATCTATGAAGTCAAGCTGTCTGCTCCGGACTTCGGCGAAGTGGAGAGCCTCTTCCTCGCTAATGGCGATGCCATCACCCTTCCCGGTGCGGAGGAGATCTCGCGCTACGGCTATGACTTTGCCGGTTGGTACACCGAGCCAGATAGCGGCGTGCTCTATAACGACAGCGTCTATATCGAAGGCCGCAGCCGTATGCTCTATGCGCATTGGGATCCCAAGCAGTTCCATATCACGCTCGTAGTCGGTTCGTACGGCGTAGAGACGCCCGAGATCGCACAAGGCGTGACGATTCTCTTTGGCCAAAAGATAGAGCTTCCCGTGCCCGAATCCAATGATGCCGCTGTGGTATTCTATGGATGGTACGATGCTGCCGTGGGTGGCGTCCAGTATGCAAATTATGCGGGTTCCAGCAGCAAGCGCTATAGCCAGAGCGCGGACACTACGTTCTATGCGCAGTGGATGACGGTGCTTTCCTTCACGGCTCAAACGGACAGCACCGGGGCCACCACGGGCTATTCGGTGAGCAAGAGCCCCGATATCGTGCCGACGGCAGTCACGTCCATCACCATCCCCGCAACCTACAAGGGCTTCCCCGTTACGGAAATCAACGACTTCACAAACCTGACGCACCTTGAAGTTATTCACATCCCGGATAGCATTCAATCGATTGTCGTCGGTAACCAACAAAACCCCTTCGTCGGTTGCAGCGAGCTTGCAGAAATCGACGTCTATTCGACGAATTACAGCGGCGAGAAGCCCTATTTCTCGCAGAATGGCGTCCTCTTCTACGATAATCCGAGCCCGACTGTGGGCCGCGAGCTCTTGATTTATCCCGTCGCAAAGTCGGGAGATGTCTATGACGTACCCGATGGTGTAAAGTATATTCCCTCCTATGCACTGTATGGGTTAAGCAATCTTCGCTCCATTTCCTTCCCCTCGAGCGTCACATATATTGAGGCGTATGCCGTGGGTGCGGATTACTCTTCTTCTTGCCACATAGAGACGATTACTTTCCGTGAAACCGGTGGAACGGGGGCTCCTCTCACAATAGCGGATGGCGCTTTCCAATACCTCAACGGTAGCTTAAAGACCCTTCGGCTTCCGGCCCGCATGGTAAACTTTAACTTGTGGAAGGCATTTTATATCGGATATGGCTCTTACAGTCAACTCGAAACCATTGAAATCGTGGGGACCGGCGATTATTATTCCCAAGACAACATGATTTTGAGGAATACGAGTTCGGGCGTGGAGCTCGTGCTCTATCCGATGAACGCGACTACCTTCACGCTTCCCGCCAATGTCACCGAGATCGGGCCCAGTGCCGTCGAAAACAACAGGAACCTGACGGAAATTACGATTCCTTCGAGCATCTCGAAGATTGGTGAGCGTGCTTTCTACGACAATGAAGAGGTGACGAATCTTAAATTCGAAGGTCGGGACGGCAATTACCCGCTCCGCATCGAAGCGTATGCGTTTTATGAACTCGGCCGTTATGGTGGGACTTACGGCGATCCCGATTCGTACTTTACCGAGCTTTACCTGCCTCAGAACTGCGTCTATGTCGGAGCGCATGCCTTCGGCTATACTAAGATCGACACCGTTCACATCGATATCGGTGCGAACATGTCTCAGACGCTCGAGATAGATAGTAGTGCTTTCTTGGATGACTACGATTCTACATATCTCTCGAATTCTACCGTTACGACGCTCCATATCGGCCCCGGCGTGCACGATGTAAACTTCATGGAGGCCTTCGGCTCCAGCCTTGAGACCATCGTGCTCGATAAGACGAACCCGTACTACTCCATGAACAATGAGAAGACCGCGCTCTTCAACGCGGCTGAGACGGAGATCGTTTGGGTGAAGCCCGATGTCGAGACTCTCACACTCCCCAATACCATCACGAAGATCGGTCAGGACAACTTCAAAGACCGTACGGCGCTCAGGAGTATCAATATTCCCGCAAGCGTCTCGGAAATCGGTGCAAATGCGTTTGACGGTTGCACCAGCCTTCAACAAGTGACATTCGATGCGCCTAAAACAACAACGCTCACAATCGGCACCAAGGCATTCTACGATTGCGACCATCTCACCTCGATCGCCTTCCCGGAGGGGACGACGGAACTCGGCGTCTCTGTGCTCGGCGGGTGCGACAACCTGCAATCGGTAACATTGCCGAGTACAATCAAGGAGATCCCCGATTATGTGTATTCCTCAAATCATTACTTTGGGCTGTTTGAACACGATGACGTGATTTCCGAGATTACCATGTCCGGAAGCAACAGCCAATATTACAAAGTCCATGACAACGCCGTCTACAAGCTCAACGATGCGGGAGAGGAGAGCGAACTTGTCTACTTTGCGCCCAACGCCCAAACGACAACGCTTACCATTCCCAACACGGTAGTATCCATTCATTCGTATGCTTTGAGCACCTATCGTTCCACGGGCACCGCTCCTAAGCTTACGACCGTCCAATTTGCAGGGGATGCGATGGCAGCCGGCCATACGCTCGCCGTCGGAGACTATGCGTTTAGCAGTTCCGTGAGCATCACGAGCATCAAACTGCCGACGGGCACGGTTTCGATTGGTAAGAGTGCCTTCTCCGGTACCCGTATTACGTCGTTCGAAGTCCCCAATACCGTGACGAGCATCGGGGCAGAAGCATTCTATAACTGCAGCGTGCTCACCACCTTGACATTCGCACAGGGTAACACGGATGCGGCGCTTAACTTCATGGATGAAATTGTTTCCGATTCCGATTATCTTTACGAACGCGGCCGTGGCATTATCGAAGGGACCAATGTCACGAACCTCGTATTGCCCGAACGCACAAGGTCCATCGGTGACTACGCATTCGCAAACAGCTACCTCGATTCGGTTACTATCCCCGCATCCGTGACTTCCATCGGCGACCACGCCTTCTATTCGGCTGTTTCAAGGTTGCAGACCGTCACCTTTAACCCGAATAGCAAACTGGAGAAAATCAAGTTTAATGCCTTCCGGAACAGCTTGTTAAAGAGCATTACTATCCCTGCAAGCGTAACGACCATCGAAGACGGCGCCTTCTATAATTGTGTAGAGCTTGCAACCGTCACGTTTGAGAGTGGCAGTAAGCTCAATTTGTTGGGCGATGGCGTAAAGAGGCGTGATCTGAGCAGTTCCTCTTACTATCCGGAATACAAGTTATTTGGCGTATTCGAGGGGTGCAAATTGCTCAGCGCGGTGAACTTCGGCAAGGCAGATGCTTCGAGCTCTCTCGTAATCGCATCTTATGCGTTCAAAGATTGCCCGGCACTTACGACGATCCAATTCCCGCTTTCCCTTACCGAACTTCAAAATGAAGTCTTTACGTCCACTTCCGGCATCAAGACCGTCACGTTCGAACAGCCGACGGGAGAGGAGAAGAGCAAGTTGCATACGCTTGGCGCCGCATTCACGAATACGGGCCTGGTATCCTTTACTTTCCCCGAAAGCGAACAGGAAATTCTTCTGCCCGAGAGTCTGTTCAGCGGCTGCTCCAAGCTCACAACGGTGCACCTGAGCAGTACCGTTTACAACATCAAGAACGCATTCAGCAACGGATGCACTGCACTTGAAACCATCACGGTTGCAGAGGCGAACCCGTACTATTATTTAAGCGATACGAAGGATCACCTTCTTCTCTACGCGAACAGCGTAGCGGATAGGGCCACGCAATCGGATATCGTTTTCGTGTTCGGCACACTCGACGGGCCTCTTACCATCAATGAGGGTGTTGTCAGGATCCTCTCGTATGCGTTTGCGAACACGGGGATCATCTCCGCCAGCATCCCGAAGTCGGTTACCACGATTTTCGACGGGGCATTCAAAGATTGTAAATCTCTCACGAAGGTAGAATTCGCGCAAGACAGCGCTCTGCAGACGATCGGAATTGCGGCATTCAGCGGTTGCACTGGGCTTAATTCGATTGACTTCTCCAAGACCCCCGTACTCAATACATTGGGAACAGGCACCTTCTCCAATTGCGCGCAACTTACCTCGCTCGACTTCAGTAAAACGCAGTTAACGGAGATCCCGTCGGGCGCATTCAATGGTTGTAGCGGGCTTGAAACTGTCGGTGTTCCCGCCACGCTCACCGTGTTCGGCGCTTCGCTCTCCACGACGAAGGTTTCCACGCTCGATTTGAGAAATACGAAGCTCACCACCCTCGGCGCTAACCTGTTTGACGGCAGCACCCATTTCACGAGCATTCAGGTTCCCGCAACGCTCACCACAATCGGTGCATATGCGTTCAGGGACTGCACGGCGCTCACGGATTTTGATTTCAGCAAAATCACTACCGTTGGGGCAGGCGCCTTCAACAACACGAGCTTCACGAAGGTTACCATTTCCAAGTCGGTCACGAATTGGAGCGGCTCCAGCGCTTCTTCTGCCGAGAGCGGTGTTTTCGGCAGGTGTGCAAACCTGAAGGAAGTCGTATTCCCGAAAGATTTGCCCGCAGACCATCCCGATTTTGGGTACTATATGTTTGCGGCCTGCCCGAAGCTCGATACAATTACCTTCGAGCAGGGAACGAACTTCCATAGCTTCGGCGACTACATGTTTACAGAATGCAATGCGCTTCAATCGGTGACCTTCCCTGCGTCTTTCTCTAAATTTGACAACTTTAACACGTGGTACGCATTCAGGAACTGCAAGAACCTCAAGAGAGTGGATCTTTCCGCTTCTTCCGCGACAGAAGTGACGCGTACCCCGTTCGACGGTTGCACAAATATCGAAGAATTCATTTTGCCTGCAGGCGTCACGGCGATCCCGAACAACATGTTCAAGGGATTCACCAAGCTTCATAACGTAGAGATCCCCGCGACGGTTACAGATATTGGATACGATGCCTTCGACGGCTGCGCCTCGATCACGGAAATAGACCTCAGCGCTTGTGCAAATCTTCAAACGCTTTCTGAGTACGCGTTTACAGATTGCACTTCGCTTGCCACCGTTCATTTGCCCGATAGCCTTACCGAGATCGGCGAGGGATGCTTCATGAACTCGGGCATTAAGCACTTGACGATCCCCGAAGCCGTGACCACCATTGCCAATAACGCCTTTGAAGGTTGTTTAGGGCTTGAAACGGTAGGATTCGAGTGCGGAAGCTTCGTATATGATGAAGACTCTGTAATCTTGCCCGTTGAACTCTTCCTTGGCTGCACCGGCCTTCAACAGGTATCGTTCAACAAGGATGGGCTCTCCGGGATCGGAACAAGTTGGTTCAGCGGTTGCACCAATCTTGCCACCGTCAAGCTCTCGAACTCCATGACGACCATCGGTGACAACGCATTCCTGAACTGCGCAAGGCTTGCGACCATCAACCTCGATAGGATCATCTTCATCGGCGACAATGCCCTTGAGGGTTGCACGAGCCTTCAGAGGGAAGAGGTTGACGGCGTGTTGTATTTGAAGAACGTCGCTGTCGGCGCCAATGAAGACGCGGTTAAGACGAACGGCGGTAAAGTTACAATCAAAGCTGGGACGATGGGCATCGGCGCCGGAGCTTTCAGGAACTCGAAGGAGCTCAAGGAGATCTCGCTTCCCGATTCGCTTGCGAGTATCGGTAGAAACGCATTCGAGGGCTGCGCGGCGCTCACCTCGGTTGACCTCTCCCAAGCTACCAACATTACGGAAATCCCCGAGAATGCCTTCCTGAACTGCACGAGCCTCGCGGAGGTTAAGCTGCCGAATGGCCTTACTACAATCGGAGATTATGCCTTCGAGGGGGCAGCGATCCAGCAAATCGCGCTTCCCGATACCGTTACCACGATTGGGGATTACGCCTTCAGAAACTCGGGGCTTACGTCGGTTAAGCTTCCGGAAGCACTTTTGGATTTCGCCGAGGATGATGATAGCGGTGATACTTCCGGCTTCGGCGTCGGTGTGTTCGCGGGATGCGTAAACCTTACGAAAGCGGATTTCTCTGCAGCAAAATACCTCACGCTACTTCCCGCAGAAACGTTCCAAGGCTGTGAACAACTCAATGACTTCACGATTCCCGAAAATTTCACCGAGCTCAGTGACAATTGCTTGGAGGGAACGGCGATTTCCGGTACCTTTGTCATTCCGAGTTCAGTGAGCGTCATCGGCGACTATGCTTTCAGGGATTGCAAGGAACTCGCGGAAATCAATCTTGAGTCTAACGTCTTTACGTCGTCTTCCTATTCCTCCGACTTTGGTGATGGCGTATTCATGGGTTGCGTGAAGCTTGCAACAGTAAAGCTTCCCGCTAGGGGCTTCATGAGACTCTCTGACGATACATTCAACGGTTGCGCCCTCATTACGAGCCTCGATTTCCTTCCTGATGGCATCACGTATATCGGCGAGAACTGCTTCTTAGGCACGGGTATCTCGGGAGCCGTTACACTTCCCGATTCCATCACCTCAATCGAGAGCAATGCCTTCAAGGGTACGGGAATTACCTCCATCACGTTGCCGCGCCAGCTCAGCTCTTTCTCTAAGGGTGCGCTCGAGGGGACAAAGGTAACGGAACTCGACTTCTCGAATTGCATGAACTATACCTCCGTTGCGGAAAATTCCTTTACGGGCATGACCTCCCTTGAGAGCGTTAAACTTTCCGATGCGGTGAAGACGATTTCTGCCGAAGCCTTCAAGGGATGTGTGTCCCTTAAGGAATTCAACCTTCCGATCGCATTAACGTCAATCGGTTCCAGAGCCTTTGAGGGTTGCGCCCTGCTCCATGATTTGGAGTTCCCCACAGGTCTTGCGAGCATCGGTGTCAATGCCTTTAAGGGTTGCGCGGGCCTCGAGTCCGTCACGCTGTCTGCCTCCCTCACAAGCTTTTCCGGTAACATGAGCTCCGGCTCCGGGTTTGCGGTAGGCGCCTTCGAGGGTTGCACGGGATTGACCACGGTGGACCTTTCGGCCTGCGCACAGCTCACGCTCATCGCGAAGGATACCTTCAAGGGTTGCACGGATCTCCAGACGGTGAAATTCCCTTCAAGGCTTGCCACCATCGGCGACAGCGCCTTCGAGGGCTGCACAAGGCTCACGCTCGAATCTCTTCCCGATACTGTAGCAGACATCGGCATTGCGGCATTCAAGGATTGTGCGGCGCTCTCCACGCTCGCATTGCCTTCCGCGCTCGTGGATTATGTCCCCGATACGAGGAGTTATATATCTTACGGCACTGTGTATCTGTATCCTTCGGCAGGGTTCGCTCCGAATGCGTTTGAAGGCTGCACGGGCATTACGTCCGTTGACTTCACGGGATGCGAAATTACCGCCATTCCGGATGACGCCTTCCTCGGCTGCACTGCGCTTCAGACCGTGACGCTCACCGATGCGATCACCGCCATCGGCGACAGGGCATTCCAGGGTTGTGATAAGCTTGCAAAACTCGACCTGAAGAGTGTTACTTCCCTCGGTGCCGACGTGTTTACGAACACGCATGTGCTCGACAACATCGAGAGCGATACGGGTAATTGGGATGGCGCCATCTACTACGTCGGCAACATCGCCTTTAAGTGCGACAATACCAAGATCCAGAACAATACGGTAACGCTGCGTGAAGGCACCGTAGGCCTTGCGGGCAACCTGTTCAAGGATTGCACCAACCTCCACACCATCGATCTCTCCGCCCTCAAGATCACGACGCTTCCCACAGGTCTCTTCCAGGGATGCACCAACCTTACAACGGTAACGCTTCCCTCGACGGTGACGGGCTACAGCGCATATTGCTTTGCGGATTGCTCGAGTCTCAAGGATCTTAAGTTGCCCGAGAAATTTACCCTCATCGGTAAAGCTGCCTTCCAAAACACGAAGATCACCGAAATCGATCTCTCGGATTCTACCATTCTCGAGATCGGTGCCGAGGCCTTCAAGGGTTGCACCGAGCTCAAGACGGTAACATTAAACACGTCTTTCAGAACGATCGGCGATTACGCTTTCGCGGGTTGCACTCAGCTTCAGGCGATCGTAGCTCTCTCGAACTTCAGAACGGTTGGCGCTCACGCCTTTGATGGGTGCTCGAACCTTGCGCGTGTTCAGTTCTCGTCCTGCCAGGGCATCGGCGATTACGCATTCTATCACTGTGTGAATCTTGCGCATGTTATTTTCAGCGGATACAGCTTTAGCGACTTCCGCAGCATCGGCGTAAGCGCCTTTGAGGGATGCACGAGCCTCACAGAGATGGATTTATCAGCACCGGGTTACTTAACAAGTATCGGGGCGAGGGCCTTCTATGGTTGCTCGCAGCTTGCAACCGTCACGTTTGACGATTGGGTAAGCACGGATAGAACGTACGGTTTACAGTGCTTCGCGCATACGGCGATCAAGGTGTTCTACTTGCCGGAAATCAACTTCTCCAGCTATTATGATTACGTCTTCACCTTCGAAGATAATGTATTTGAGGGGCTTACCGATCTCACGATCCGGTTCGGTAGCACCGAGAGTGCACTGAGAGCAGGAGACATTGCGAACTTCGATGAGTTCCTCAAGTCGCTTCCTCAAGGAACCAAAGTAGAATACGGGGTAGAGGGATAAGACTAACCCTTCCATATCCCGAATTCCAAGGGAAACGGCGTTCAAACGGTACGGGCGGACCATCCGTCCACCCGTACCCAAAACGCCGTTTTTTGGCCCTTACAGGCCATGAAATAAGCGTAAAGAGGACAAGTGTTGTAAAATCACGTACATTGTGATAATATACCATTTTCATGGCGCGATTTTGCATATATTTGCGATTATACGTGTTACTTGCTTATAATTTAATATTTTTCACTGAAACGCTTGACGCACAACTGCGTTGCGTAATATAATAGTAATGATTCATTATCGAAAGGAGGTATCTCTTATGGCAAACAAAAGCGCATTTGATAAGTATCGTAAGCGCATCGTAAAAGAAGGCATTGTGAAGTCGCTTCTCATCGGCCTCATCGCAGGCAGTGTGGCCCTCACGCTTATTTGCTTCTTTACTTGGTTTTTTGATTATAAGCCGGGGCTCTTCATTGCCATCGCCGCATTTTTCGGCATTACGGCGGCTGTTACTCCTTCAGTCTATTTCTTGAAATATCAGCCGTCCGTCAAGCAGATCGCCCAGCGCGTCGATGCGCTCGGCCTCGAAGAGCGTATGCTCACCATGACGGAACTCGAGGGAGACGATTCCTTCATCGCGCGTACGCAGCGTGAGGACACCATGCGCGCGCTCGGAAGCGTCAACCATATGCTTCTCAAGATCGCGGTGGGGATGGCCCTCATCGTTCCGCTCGCAGTCTGCTGCGCCTTCGGCGCCGGCATGACGACGGTCTCCTCGCTCTACTACGCAGACGTCATTCCGAGCGGCATCGTAACGCTCACCGTTCCCTATGTCCCCGGGGTGTACACCGTTTCCTACTCCGTCGAACCCAATGAGGAAGAGATGAACGGCCTCAAAGTGCAGACCATCAACGGCACCATCGTCTATTGGACGGGCGATTGGAGCACCCAAGAGCTCGTCAGCCCCGATGGAGACAAGGTGGTCGAGGGCGAGGATGCGAGGGCGGTCTACGCCATCCCGAATGACGGGTACGTATTCTCCTCCTGGTCGGACGGCAAGTCAGACCCGTACCGCCAGGATCTCGCCGTAGACGGTGACATCGTCGTGCAGGCCATCTTCGAACGCTTGGATTCCGATCCCGATGAACAATCGTCTCAGCAGGACGGCGAGGGTGAAGGGGAAGGCGAAGGTGAAGGCGAGGGCGAAGGCGAAGGTCAGGGTCAGGGCCAAGGCCAGCCCGGCGAACCGAAGCCCGGTCAGAATCAGGGCGACGGCGACGGCGATGGAGATGGCGAAGGTCAGCCTTCGACCGATCCTTCCCACAGCGCAAGCGGTTCACGGGATCTCAGCAGCCAGCAGATCAACGACGGCCAGACGTATTACGGCGATCAATTTGAGGATGCCTACGATTCCTGGCAGGATCGGCAGGGCGGCGATAACAACATTCCCGATGAATTTAAGGGCTTTATCGAGGATTACTACGGCTCCATCGAGACGGGCGGCAGCGGCGACGAAGGCGCCGGCAATCCATAAAGACAAGAGAAAAAACCAACCAAGAATTCAATTATAAAGTGAGATAACATCATGGTAACGGAAAACGACATCAAGCAGTTCAGCAAACAGTGCGAAGAGATCTTCGCGCAGCTTTCACGAGACATCATCGGGCAGGAACCCGTTGTCCGCGGCACGGTCATTGCGATGATCGCGGGCGGCAACGTCCTTCTGGAAGGTGTGCCGGGCGTCGGCAAGACGAGGCTCGTCCGCTCCCTCGGAAGGGTATTCGATTTGCCCTTCTCCCGTATCCAGTTTACGCCGGACTTGATGCCTGCGGACGTCACGGGTACCAACATCATCGTCAAGGGGGAGGACGGCAATTCGCAGTTCTCCTTCCAACCCGGGCCCGTGTTCAGCAACATCATTCTTGCCGACGAAATCAACCGTGCTACGCCTAAGACGCAGTCGGCCCTTCTCGAGGCCATGCAGGAGCACACGGTCACGGTCATGGGTGTATCGAGAAAGCTTGCAGAGCCTTTCTTCGTCCTCGCGACGCAGAACCCCATCGAGCAGGACGGTACCTATCCGCTTCCCGAAGCGCAGATGGACCGCTTCATGTTCAAGCTCCTTGTGCCCAATCCCAGCCTCAACGAGCTCATGGAAATCGTTACCATGACGCAGAAGACGATGGCGGAAGTTGCAGAGGCGGCTTGCACGGGCGATCAGCTCCTCAAGATGCGCGAGACCGCCAACCAGATCCCCGTTGCGGAAGAGGTCTTGAAGTATGCAATGGTCCTCACCTCCGCGACCCATCCGGACAGCGAATGCGCTTCCGATGCGGCCAAGAAGTATGTCCGCCTCGGTGCCTCCCCCCGTGCGGGACAGGCGCTCATCTCGGCGGCCAAAGTTATGGCGCTCATCAAGGGTAGATTCAACGTGGCATATTCGGATATCAACGAACTTGCCTATCCCGTTCTCCGTCACCGTATCAAGCTGAACTTCGAGGCCGTTGCAGAGCGCATCTCTGCAGATACCGTGATCGGCATGATCTTGGACGAAGTGGGCAGAAAGCAGAGGATCCCCGGCGCAAAGCCCGCCGCAGCCCCCGTATTGCCCGTCGCACAGCCCGTGGAAGAGGTTTCCGCAGAGCCTGCAGAAGAGCAGGAGCAAGAGGAAGGAAAAAAGAAGAAGAAAGGCCTGTTTGCAAAGAAGTAACCCCGGAGTAAAGCATGAAACTCAACGAACTGAATGACGAGTTTTTCAGCAGATTGGAGACTCTGTCATTGAACTTAAAATCCAACCTCGCGGGTTACTTCGGCGGCAAGCACCTCGTCAAGACGTACGGTCAGACGGTGGAGTTCGCCGACTACAGGGAGTATCAGCTTGGGGACGACATCCGCAGGATCGACTGGAATCTATACAGCCGCTTCGAGAAATACTTTTTGAAGCTCTTTACCGACGAACGGCAGATGCAGGTCCAAATCTTTTTGGATTGTTCGGGGTCGATGGGGAAGGATAACCCCCAAAAGGCACAGTATGCCATCGCGGCAGCGGCGGCCTTGGGCTTTTTGGCCGTGCAGGACATGGATAAATTGAATTTTTATTTCATGAAGGGCGAACGGGCGGATGATCCGTTCGGCACCATCGTGGGTAAAAATTCCTTCTTCCGTGCGATCAGCGCCTTTGAGCAAATCGATTTCGACGGGGAAGCGGATATCCGTGCCTGCGTCACGAGCTGCCCCAACGTCAGCGTAAACAACGGCCTCTCCGTCATTATCTCGGATTTCTGTACGGACAGCGATTGGAAGAAGGCAGTGGATTACCTCTGCTACAAGAAGCGGCAAGTGTTGCTGCTCCAGATCCTGACGCCCGATGAACTCGACCCCGTCTACGAGGGCCGCGTGCACCTCATGGACTCCGAATCCTTAGACGTCGAAGATGCGAGGAACATGAAGCTCCGCATCACGCGCGGCATGCTCGAAGCATATCGGCAGGCGCTCATTGATTTCCGTGCGGATATGCACGCATTTTGCAATAAGCGGGAGGCGGGTTACATCACCGTCCCCACGGATACGGCGATCGAACGTGTCTTGTTCGGTGAGCTCTTGAAGGCAGGTATCATGTCATGACATTTGAACTTTTGGTGCCTCTTGGCCTTTTGGGACTAATCGGGATCGCCGTCCTCATTCTCATCTATGTGATACGGCCCAACTACCAGGCAAAGCACGTCACGAGTACGTACATATGGAAGTTGAGCCTCAACTATAAGAGAAAGCGTCCTCCCGTCAATAAGATCCGCAACATTCTCATCTTCATTTGCCAACTTTTGATCCTCGCTTCGATGGCGTTCCTCATGGCATGGCCCTCCCTCGTGGAGCAGACCCTGACCGATGAGAACGACGTCGTCTACATCGTCGATTCCTCGGCGAGCATGTATGCGGAGACGGACGGCGTCACCCGCTTCGACCGCGCCCTGCAAGATATCCGCGGCCGTGCGGAGAACGTGTTCTCTACGGACGGCAAGGTGACCCTCATCGTCGCAGACGAGAAGCCCCATGCCATTGAACCGACGCGTGCGGATGCATCGCGGCGGATGCGCTTTCTGGCAGAGCTCGATACGCTCGAGGAAGAGGGCGCTTCCTATCACACTTCGGATATCGAGGCGGCGCTCGCCCTTGCAAAGGAGACCATTCTCAAGACCAATCCCAACGCAAGGCTCATCCTCTTCACCGATACCGAGTATTCCTATATCCCTTCCCGCGTACAGGTAGAACTTGTCCGCGACCCGGGGGAGTGGAATGCGGCGATCCTCGATGCGAAGGCGGAGTTGCAGGACGGGTTCTACACCCTCACCGTGCAGGTCGCCTGCTACGGCGCCGTTTCACAGGATTTGGAGGTCGAAGTTTCCGTCGATGGGGCGAATTCCATTCCCGCATCGGAGATCGCGGGTGAAACCATCGAGTTCAGCAAGCGCGTCGAGTGTTCGGATAGCGATACCAAGACCGTCATTTTCACAAGCGGCGGCGGCACGGAGGATGAAAATCTCTTTTACTACGACGTGGGAGACGACCAGAGGTTCTTCTCCTACGAATCCATCCGCATCGGCGTCGAAGCGGATGATTCCTACACGATCGATAATTCGTTCTACCTCTATGGCGGCCAAAAAGAGCGCCTCAAGGTGGAATACTATAGTAACGACCCCAACCCGTTCATTCAGACGGCCCTTGCACAGGCGGGCAACGCGCTCAAGACGCTCAACAACTTCGAGCTCGACGTCACCGAGATCAAGAAGGGCGATGAGCCCATCTTGGAGGGATTCGACCTCTACATCTTCGAGCACCTGATGCCCAAAGAGCTCCCGGGAGACGGCGCGATCATTCTGCTCGACCCCTGCCCCGCATTCGGGCCCATCCCTTCGGATGCAGGCTTCCGCAGCGATTCGATCTCGAACTATACGGGCGATAGCTTTACGCTTGCAGAGGGCGACGACTTTGAAGGGCACCCCGTTACGCGGTTTATCGATCCGAGCACGATCGAACTCAGCCTTTACGATGTCATTTCGAGTTACGATCCCTCCTACGACGTCCTTCTCTCCTACGACGGCGATCCGCTCCTCATGGTGCGCAACGACGAGGAGATCAAGATCGCGGTCATGGCGTTCAGCGTCCACTATTCCAACCTTCCCAAATTGCCCGAAAACTTCCTGCTCATGTATGGCATCATAGATTACTTCTATCCCTCCATCATCAGCGGAAATTCCTTCGAGGTAGGGGAGGAATTCACATTGAATACGTGGGGCTCAGAGCTCACCTTCGTCGATCATGATAAGGTGTTCAAGGCAGAGGAAATGCCCGCAACGATCGTCATCGATACGCCCGGCTCCTATTATTTCGAACAGAGCACCTACTACGGCAAGGATATCACCTTAGAAGTGTTTATCAATCCGCCTGCGGAAGAGAGCGACATTTGCAAAGTCGTCGATAGCCTTACGGATCCCTATGAGGGGACGGAACCGGAGATCTTGATCCGTGACCTTCTCATCATCTTTGCGGCCATCCTCGTAGCGCTGCTCTTCCTCGAGTGGTTCCTGCAGTCGCGCGAAAACAAATAAGGAGGAATGTATGCGGAATTTTGCCATTCATTTTGAACATCCGTGGCTCCTGTTGCTGCTCATTCCCGCCTTTGCGTTGACGCTCATCCTGTATTTGATGATCAACAAGAGGTTCCGCAGAACGAGGAACCGCGTCATCTCCGTCGTGTTGCACTCCATCGTCATGGTGCTCTGCATCTTCGTCTTGGCGGGCATCACCTTCCAATACGACGTCACCAACCTCGAGAACGAGATCATCTTGCTCGTGGACGTCTCCGAGACGGAAACGCAGTCCGCACAGCGGCGCGATGAATTTGTGCAGAACGTCATTACGGAGAGCAGCTACGATGGCTATAAAGTCGGCATCGTCACCTTCGGCTTCGACCAAAAGTACGCAGTGCCGCTCACCCATCAGACGGATAGCATCTACGACGCATATTTGCGTGCCGAGTTGCCCGATACGAGCGCAACGGATATCGCATCCGCGCTCAGGTATATCTCCGAACAGCAGCTCTTCCAAAACCCCGAGACTGCCAAGATCGTCCTCATTTCGGATGGGAAGGAGACGGATGAAGATGCAACTTCCGTCATTGGCGCCATCGCAAAGCAGGGTATCACGGTAGATACGGTCTATATCTCCTCCGAATTCAAGGAGGACACCGTGCAGGTGATGGGGCTGCAGTATCCCGATTACCACGTCAACCTCAACGAGCCCTTTACGCTCACCGTTCAGCTTCAGTGCAGGCTGTCCTCACCCTCCACGACGGTGCAGGTTTACGACAACGGTACTTCCGCGGCAGGCATGGCGCAGACGGTGGACCTCGGCGTAGGGGAGCAGACGGTATCCTTCCAAATGAGCTTCACGACGTTGGGGCTCCATGAAATTACCGTAAAGATCAGCAACGATGCGGATGGCTTTGTCAGCAATAACGATTTCTCTTCGTACTACTACCTCGAGGTATTCAACCGCATCCTCATCATCGAGCATCAGGATGAATCCGCCAACCTCAAGGCGATGCTCGAGGCAAATGAGGCCTATGCGGATACGGTAGACGTACTCAACCTCTCTTCCTACGAGAGTCTTCCCGAGACGGCCGAAGCGCTCCGCGGGTACGACCAGATCATCCTCAACAATATCTCCAATGCAGACCTTCGGGATCTTCCCGTTCCCGAATCCATTGGGGAGGAAAACGGCAAGGATTGGTTCGTCAAGAATCTCTATTCCTATGTCTATGAATATGGCGGCGGTCTCTTCACCGTTGGCGGCAAAGACGGCGACGGCGCAACGGCCAAGGCACATGCCTACAACCACGAGGACCTCTACAACACCCTCTTCCAGGATATGTTGCCCGTGCGGGCCATTGATTACACGCCGCCCGTCGCGGTGATGATCATCCTCGATATCTCGGGTTCCATGGGAAGCGGAGAAGAAGGTACGCCGCTCTACTACGCGAAGGAAGGCGCCTTCGCCTGCCTCGATGTCCTCACCGAACGCGACTACGTGGGCATCATGACGTTGGATACCAATTACGGCGTCATCATGAACCTTACCCCGGCGACCGAACGGGATCGGATCCGCGAGGCCATCCGTAACATCGGAACGGGGTCCAGCACGGTATATTCGGATGCCATCAAGTCTGCGGGCGAACGTCTCCGTCAGCAAGAGAATGTGGATAAGCGCCACATCGTCATCGTCTCGGACGGCTATCCCGGCGAGGAGCCCGATGATTACATTCCCATCGCAAGGGATCTCCACGATAGGAGCGGCATCACGCTCTCCTTCGTCGGCGTCGGCGTCAGCGAAGGGGACGACGAATATAAGAACATGTCCGACCTCGTTGAGGCGGGCGGCGGGGAAATGCACGTCGCACCCAACAACGATTACCGCACCATCATGGATGAAATGCGTGCCGACCTCAACGCTCCCCAAATCAAGGAGGTCTCCTATGAGCCCTTCAGCCCGCTCGTCATGGATACGCTCTCCCCGCTCTTCAGCGGCGTGGAATACGGCGATCCCTCGGGGACCGGGAACAGGAGGCAAATGAACGTCGAGCTCAACGGCTTCTTCGGCACCAAGGCGCGTGAGAGCGCAGAGGTGCTCCTCGCAGGCGATTACGGCGTACCTATCTATGCACAGTGGAAATACGGCAAGGGCATGGTGGGAAGCTTCCTCTGCGACCTCGAAGGGGGAACGGGAAGTTGGTCTCAGGCATTTATGCAGGATGCAAGCGGCAGACAGTTCCTCTATAACGTCGTTGCCAACCTCATGCCGACGGAGAACCTTCGCCCGGGTGAGATCCGGCTCGAACTCAGTGAAGAAAATTACATCAACAGGCTCAGTGTATTCACCACGCTCGAGGAGGGACAGCGCATCGTAGGCAGAATTATCGAAACTTCGAATGCGGAGGAGAGCACGCAGTCCTACTCCTTGAACGAGGCGCCCGAAACGCCCGATGCACAGGTCTATGTCACCGATTTCCTCAGCGGCGAAAACCGCTACTCCCGTTGCAACTTCGTGGTAAAGAAGAGCGGTGTCTACAAGATCGTCATTGAAAAGTATACGGGCGATGCCCTTCAGGCTTCCGTTACGATCTATAAATCGTTTGCCTACTCCGATGAGTACGATTCCTTCATCGAAGCAGAGCCGGAAGAGGGGCAGAACATGCTTGCCCAACTTGCCGATAGCGGCAACGGAACCGTCGTCGAAGAGGATAATTATTGGAGCATCTTTGAGAGCTTCGTCACCTCCCTGCACCGTTCCTACGATCCGCGCCTCGCGTTCCTCATCATCGCGATGGTTCTGTTCCTCGGCGATATCGCAGTGCGCAAATTCAAATTCAAGTGGATCCACGAACTCGTGCGTGAACACAGAGCGAAAAAGGCGGAAACAAGATGAAGAAGTTGAGATATTTTACAACCATTCTTTTGGCCCTTGTCATGCTCGTGTTTGCGGCAGGGTGTACGCGGACGCTTCCGCTCGATACGCCCGATGCAACCAGCTTCGTCAGGGACAGCGATTATAACCTGTATTGGAAATTCGTTCCCTCCGCCCGCAGCTATACGGTTGAAGTTTCGGGGGAAGAGGGGAGCGATTATTCGGAAAAGCTCGTCTCACACTATACCCATGTCTCGCTCTCCCACCTCAAGGAGGGCAAATACAGCATCCGTATCATGGCGGTGGGCGGCAACAACAACGAGGTCACTTCGGCTTGGTCTGAGCCGTACACCTTCGACCGCGGCCACGAATCCGGCCTCATCTATACGGCCATCAACGGCAACACCGAATACGCCGTCACGGGCATCGGGACGGCCACGGGGGACGTCGAGATCGACGCCATCTACCGCGGCAAGCCCGTCACCGCGATTGCGGATGCCGGTTTCAAGGGGAAGGGGAACAGTAAGGTAACGTCCGTGCGGATCCCCCGCGGCGTGCGTACGATCGGCAATCAAGCCTTCTATAACTGCACCAACCTCACCTCCGTTACCATCCCCGAGACGGTCGTAAGCCTCGGCGAAAAGGTATTCCAAGGGTGCAGCAAACTTGAAAGCGTCACCTTCGAGGAAGGGAGCGCACTTACTTCCCTCCCGAAGCTGTCCTTTGCCTATTGCCGCAAACTCACACAGTTCACCATTCCCGAATCGGTCGTCTCCATCGGCGAGAGCGCGTTCTCGAACTGCACGGGGCTGACGAGCATCACCATCCCGGATAGCGTTGTGAGCATCGGGAACCTTGCCTTTTCCTCCGATTCCATTCAGACTCCTTCGGTTTTGGCTTCGGTCTCCTTCGGAAGCGGCATCGCCTCCATCGGGCAGAACGCATTCCACAACTGCGTCGCGCTCAAGGAACTCACCTTCAAGCCCATCGATCACGACCTTCAATTGGGCTCGGGCGCCTTTTCGGGCTGCACAGAGCTCACCGAAGTCGAGCTTCCCGAAGGCGTCAGCTACATTGCAGACCGCGTATTCAACGGCTGCACGAAGTTGGAGACCGTCACCATTCCCGAGAGCGTTACCGAAGTCGGGGCATTCGCCTTCTACAATACGGCGCTCTACAAGGCACAAGAGGAAGATGAGAACAACAGCACGGGGTTCATCTATGCCGACCATTGGTTGGTTGACGTCACCTTAGATAAAAAGGAAACCATGACGGAGCTCACCCCCGAAATGATCGAGGAGGGCACCGTTGGGATCGGCAATCAGGCATTCGTCTACAATATTGTGACCCCTGCCGGCACCGCTTCTATTGGCCCGCCCAATATGACAAAAATCGAACTCAAATCGAGCGTCAAATATATCGGCATATATGCCTTCTTTAATTGCGCCTCCCTCACCGATTTCAGTACGCAGGCAAAGGCCGATGGGAAGAGCGGCCTCCTTTCGGTAGGCGATTATGCCTTCAGTGAGTGCTCCGTTCTCCGTAACGCCGGATTCCTCGATGGCCTTCTCGAAATCGGCAGCTATGCTTTCGAAAATTGCTCCATTCTTGTAACGCAACCCACCTCTATCCCGAGTTCGGTGCAGCGCATCGGCACGCAGGCATATCTCGGTTCCGGTCTCTGGAACAACGCGGCAGTGGGTGAAGGGGACGGCGTCGTCTATGCGGGCAATTGGGTCGTCGGCTTCAACACGGAGACGACGCAATCCCACACCAACCTCGAGTTCAAAAAGGGCACCGTCGGCATTTCGGACTTCGCATTCTATCAGAATGAGGAAGTTACGAATATTACAGGGCTCAACCAGGCGGAGCACATCGGCCGCGGCGCATTCTTCAGCTGCACGGCGCTTACGTCCGTCACACTCAACGTGAATCTCACCGAGATTGCGGATAATACCTTCAGCGGGTGTGAATCGCTCGCCGTCGTAAACCTCAAGAATGCCTTCAGCCTCAAGCGGATCGGCATGCGTGCCTTCTACGGCTGCGCCATGCTCGATGAGATAGACCTCTCCGCCACCGATGTGGAGGAGATCGGCGCCAATGCCTTCAACGGCTGCGCCAACGTCCACAAAGTCGTCCTCGGGCCCAAGCTCAAGGTGATCGGCAATTCCGCCTTCAACGGCCTCGCACAAATTAAGGAAATCGTCATTCCCGATACCGTAACTGCAATCGGCACCAACGTCTTTGCGGGCTGTGCCGCGCTCACGTCGGCAACGCTCAGCGAATCTTTGGAGACGATTCCCGCGGGCACCTTCCTCGGTTGCCAATCGCTCGCTGCGATTTCCATTCCTGAGAGCGTCACCTCCATCGGGAGCTACGCCTTCTACAAGTGCGCCGCCCTTGCATCGGTAGAGCTCAAGAACGTCGTAAGCATCGGAAGATATGCCTTCGCAGTCACCGGGCTCACCTCCCTTCTCGTGCCCGCCACCGTGAAGAGCATCGGCGATTACGCCTTCAAGAGTACGTACGGCCTCAACTCCGTCCTCATGCTCGGCTTGCCCGATACGATAGGGGCGCATGCCTTCTACGGAAGCACCAAGCTCACCTTCTACGTCGCAGGCACCCAAGAGGATGCCGATGCCAAGGATTGGAGCACCCGTTGGAATTCCGCCTTCCGCCCCGTGGTATGGGATGTTGCGGTAAATGAAGAAGGGCACTATGTGGAGAGCTTCACGACGGCGCGCACCCCCGAATATTCCAACCCCACCAATCCCTTCGCACAGTTTGGCCTTGCGGCTCCCGTGCGGGATGGTTACGACTTCGCGGGTTGGGCTACGACGCAGGGCGGTGAGGTCGTCTATGGCGTAGATGAATGGCGCAACGCAGACATGGGTACCACGCTTTACGCCGTTTGGACGGAACACGTGGAAACCGCACCCGAAACGACGCCCGAAACCACACCCGAAACTACACCCGAATCAAACTGAAACACCTTCGGTAAGGTAAGGAGAAATCAATATGAAAAAGATGAAGAAGGGCTTGCTCATTGCCTTGTTGACGCTCATTGCGGCACTTTGCTTCGCAGTGGTGGCATGCGGCAAGGGCGGCATCACGTTCAAATTCGTCACGGGGGACGGCGCTCCTGCCATAGAGGACGTCCAACCCGAGGCGGGTTCGGAATATACGCTCCCCACGCCCGTGTGGGAGGGGCACAGCTTTGAAGGCTGGTTCCTCAATCCCGAATTTTCGGGCAACCCCGTCACCTCCCAAAAGGCGGAGCAGGATACGACGTTCTACGCAAAATGGGAGACGATGTATCTCGTTACGCTTGATTTGGACGGCGGGACGCTTGCGCAGAACACCCTCTATTTGAAGGCGGGCGCAGGCCTTACGGAAGCCCTTCAATCCTATGTTCCCACCAAGGCGGGCTTCGAGTTCGGCGAATGGCTCAACGGCACGACTGCGCTTGCCGCCAACGCCAAGATGCCCCAGGAGAACATCACGCTCAAGGCGCATTATAAAGTAGGTTACACCATCGAGCTGTACTTGCAGGATAGAACGGTGGAGACGACTTATACGAAGGCCGAAACCGATTACACGGGCTATGCCTATGCGAACGGCCAACCCTTCGCCCCCGACTACGCACCCGAAGGGTACGTGGCGGTGACGCATGAGGGTGAAGTCACCTCCTTGACGCTCGATGGGAGCGATGTATCCAAGAACCACTTCAAGAAGTACTATAATCTTAAGACGGTCACCGTCAGCTTCAACGATCCCTACTCCGATACGCCGACGTCTGTAAGCGGCAAGTACGGCGATAAGATCGACCTTCCCGTCGATGGGTTCACCCGTGAGGGGTACCTGCTCGTGGGTTGGAGTGAAAACCGTGACGGCAGCAACATGGTCCCCGTCGCCCACAAGGTGTACAACGAGGCCGAATTCACGCCCGCACAGTACGAACTCACCAAGGATGTCGCCCTCATTGCCGTTTGGCAGCAGGGGAGCAAGGATATCTTCGGCGGCATCGACCACATCTATTTGATCAACGATACCATCTATCTTCAGCGCGCGGGCTTCCTCTTTGCAGGGGAGAAGCGCAGCGAAGCCCTCTATACCTTCAGCGCGGAGGGCAAGATCCTCCTCACCTGTCAGGTCTTTGAAAACGGCACCTTCTGCTATTCGAGCGATGCCCGCTCTTCGTACTCCGCATCCCTCTATGATGGCGCTACGGGCGAGCCCGATGCCAACCATACCATCTATTTCGACGACGGCTACAACGGCCTTCGCTACATCGTCAAGGATGAAGAGGGGGCTACCGTAACCTATACGGGCACCTTCAGCACGGACGAGGATGGCTACTACCGCACCCAGTTCGAGGAGGCATCTTCGGGTGACCTCATCGATGATTTCACTTTCCTCACCGCACGGGTAGAGAATGATGCGGGCAACGATGTCAACGTGTTCCTCATCCGCAATGAGGCGGATTACAAGCGCGGCAAACTCACCCTGCTCTATTCCACCCCCGATGGAATGAAGCCCAATACATATGGCATCACGGTCGAGTTGGATGGCTTCGATACGGGTGAATTCTTCGACGGCGAAGATTCGTACACCGTCTACTATTACTTCGACGAAGAGACGTTTGAGGGCCTCCGCGTCCTCGTGCTGTACACGATCGATGAGGAGACCGAACAGGAGCAGCTGCTCGGCGCCTTCCTCGTCGATACCTACAGCGTGGGCAATCAGAAAGTAAACGGTTTTGTCTACTTCGATCCGCAGGCTTACGGCACCTTTGAAGAGGAGAACGAGGGCGGCGGCGTGCTCACCCTCGACGGTATGACGGGCGCAACGTGGGTGAAGGACGGTAAGACCGTAAAGGGCTACTACGATACCTTTGAAACCATTACCGGTGACACCATCGTCTATCTCTACGAGGGCAACTCGTTCAAAGCGGCATTCAGCATCGCCGTAAATCCCGTGAGGGATGAGGAAGGCAAGGTCACCTCCTACGAATACACCTACGTGCAATACGGCCACTACGGCGAATACTACTTCGCCACCGCCGATGGCTACAATGCGAAGCCCGAGGGATACAACAATCTTCTCATGATCGCAGGGGTCGAGGAGAACACCTTCTCGCTCCACCTCATCAGCGGCAACTATATGTACCGCATTGCGAATGGTACGCTCTCCTTGAAGGACAGCGTCTACACCGCAACCATTGAGAAGCTCCTCGTCACCTCCGAGGATTTGACGGCGGATGAGCTCAAGTTGCCCACGATCGATACGAGTTTCGATCTCTTCAAGCTCAAGAGCTTCGATTTCATGCTCCTTCTCTATGAGGAGGGTGATGAGGAGCTCACGCTCATGAGCTGGTCCTCCTACACCCTTGAGGTGGACGGCGATGAAGATGGCGTCCACACGCTCGGCACGATCTATAACGAGAAGGATGTAAGCAATGGCGGCACGCTCACCGTATACAACGGCACCGCGCTCTACACCGATAAGACGGGCGAGGGCGCCAAGACGTACCGCGGCGGCTTCTCCAATCAGCAGGGGCTCTACTATTCCCTCGTCGTAGATGAGGACACGGTATACCGCTTCGTGCTCGATACGTCGGCAAAAACCTATCAACTTCTCGATAACTCCAAGTTTGAAATTATCTACTCCATCGATGAAGAGGGCTACCCCGATACCTCCGTATTCCTCTTCCAAGATGACTTGGGCAAGGCATTCTATTGCACCGTCGATGAAAAGACGAAAGACGTCACCAAGGTAGAGGGCACGATTACCAAATTGGAAGAAACCCCCTTGCTCGCAACGCGCGCAGAGGTCTGGTCCTTCACCTCCACCGATAGCAAGACGTCCTTCAAGTTCCTCAAAGTCACAGAAGAGGGCATGAGCTTCTTCTTCAAGGAGATCCCGAACACCAAGGGGACGTATACCAACGAAAACGGCGATGAGCTCATTCTCGATGGCTTCTTCTATGCGACGTATTCCGCAAGCGGACAGGGCACGATAGACGGGTACTATTCCGCGGCAGCCACGATGGGCGAGCACTGCGTCTACTTCGAATCGTTCACGAGCGGTGAGTTCGACGGCTATTTCGATCTCGAGGCGGATGAAGATGAGCACACCTTCACCTTGCTCGGGGACGAGAGCGGCATGCACCTCCTCTTCGATAATCGGCAGTTCCGCGGGGAATACCTCACCGTAGACGGCAAGGGCAAGCTCACCGTATCCGCTGAGGCGGACGATAAGTCAGGCGACCTACAAGTTGTTGCAAGCGGCACCTATAAGCGCCTCGAGAACGGCACCTACGAGCTCGATTATACGTATACCGAAGGCAACAAGAAGGTTAAGATCACCGGCATCTTCAGCCTCTACGAAGAGAGCGGGAGATACTACAAGGTATTCTATATCCTGTATGAGGAATCCTTAGACGTATTCCTCAACCCCACCGATTGGTCCGTGATGGTGCTCGATGGCTTTGGCAATGCACTGTATTACGGCACGGATGGCGCTGCTGAATACGGCACCTATACCCTTCTCGATACAGGGCTGCTGTTCTTCCGCAACGACAGCGGAACGAGCGCATGCGTCTATCACTTCGATACTACGAAGCACGAGATCACGCCGTGCAACTACGAAGATACTGGCTTCTATACTTCGGATTTCGAATCCCTCCTCTTCATCGACTACGGCTACATCCTTCAAGAGGGCGACTTGCTCTGCTACTACTCCGTCGATGCACAGGGCAACGTCTCGCTCTACTACGCCTCCACGGATGAATCGCAGAAGGATGTCACGGCCGATAAGATCAACAAGTACGGCTTCGTAAAAGAGACCTTCCCCGGCAAACTTACCGATGATACGGTTACGTTCAACGGGAAGAAGTACTACCGCAACAGCGGGCTCTCCATCACCTTCAAGCGGACGACGGAAGCCACCAAGTATCCGTTCCCCGAAGATTTGCAGGGCGTAGATGCGGGCACCTCCATTGAGGACCTCATCTTTGCACCGAGCACGAGCGGCAGCACCGTGAGAGGGCAGGCGCGCATCACCGTGAGCGGCAAACCGCAGTGGGCCCTCTGCACCGTCGCCCCCATCGGAGAGAGCAAGACGAATTTCAAGGTAAGGATCGGCATCGGCGGCTCAAGCTATTTGGAATACAACGTCACCATTGACTACAAGGGCGAGGATAGTACCTATACGATTACGAGCATGAGCTATGCAGTGGATCTGTACTTCGAGTACTACCTGCAAATGTATCAGCTCTTCTATCAATACTTTGGCTACACCCTCCCGAACAGCTTCGGCACGTTGAGCATCGTGCAGGATTACAACGATGCGGGCAAGCCTAACGGCACGGAGCACATCACCTCTTCGTTCGGCGAAGATTCGGGCTTCCTCGATACCAAGGGGAAGGTATTCCAGCTCCCCGCAGGCGCCGAGTTTAAGGAAGTCAGGGTAGGGGAGGAGGACAATCCCGATTCCTACACCTACTACGAGGTGACCTTCAAGCACGCAGAGGAAGGTGGTACCGAATACGAGTATTGCTTCGACTTCCAGACCACCTACAATGCGTCCTTCGACGTGAATTCGTTCTATGTGATCTCCCTCACGCGTATCCAGACGTTCAAGAGCGTTGTCGATGGATATGATTTGCGGGTTGAGCGCCTCCTCACGACGGATTTGAGCGACGTTGAACCGGGCTACGTTTGGGAAATCAGCCTCGAGAAGGCCAAAGCGGGAGGCCAGGATGGCGAACTCGATACCCTTAAGTATGATTTCTACTACATGAGCGACGATTTGACGGTCGTCATAGTCGTGAAAAACGCCGCAGATGGTGCCGAGAGCAACACCTACACGCACTACATCGTAACGTTCACCGATGGTACGGCGCCCGATACCTACACCGTTCCCGCCTACAAGGAAGCGAAGGTAGAGAAAAAGACCGCGACCGTCTACTACACCGCAGAGAACAAAGAAGCGATCGCAGTCTATCAGGAAGGCGACACCTTCACGGTTGCCTACATCGATTTCGATCCTTCCAACGAGCAGAGCCAGGCGTTCTATGGCGCCACCAAGACGGAGAAGGCGACGGACGGCAGCTACACGGTTACCCTCGACGACGAGACGCAGTATAAGCTGACTATAACGGAAGGCACTGCCACCCTCGAACTCATTGAGGCAGAACCCGAAGTAACGCCTGAAGAAGGCTAAGAAGCTAAAACACAGCACTAAAAGAGCGGGCCATCGCCCGCTCTTTTTGCATGCAAATTTTTATGAAGGAATTACCACAATTTATCGGGGTCGAAGCCGTAGACCTGAACGACGTCGAAGCAGTCACTGAGGGAGATATCCCGCGGGGTGCAGACGGGTCCGCCGTCCCCATCGATATCGTAACCGAAATTCTTGAAGGCCTGCCAAACGAGGTGGGAGCAGAAGGTATCCACGGGGTGCTCGCCCTGGTCCTTGGGGGTAAAGACGCCCGCCGTGAAGTGGTAGGGGATGCCCACGAGGTTCTTTTCCGCCGCATTGGCAATTTCGAGGCGCTTTGCGGCATCGGCACCCTTGAGGCGGAGCACCATGAAGTTGGTCGATTTTTGGAAATACACGACGCCGTTTGCGGAAGAGCTACTGCTGATGGTGCTGTCCGTGCCTACCATAATGGATTGCAACAGCCGATTTTCGGTGAGTACGAGGGCGGCATGTCCGTTGTTCCACCCTACGGTATGGCTGGTGGTGGAGACGAGCACGTCCCCCGGCTCGAGCTTTGCGATGGGGGCGGTGTATACCTCCTTCGCCTCGGGGTCGTAGAGATAATCGTGGTAGACGACGTATTCCACCACGGGGTCGTGCCGCCGCTCTCCCTCGAAGAAGAAGGCATTTTGGAAGTCGAGCAGAGCATTGTTGCCATCCGCTTCGGCGACGTCGTCCACCGCCTCCTTGAGGAGCAGCCCCGTCTGCCGCTCGAGGACATTGTAATCCTCCTCCGTCCACGTGCTCCTGTCCCTTTGGAGGATGCCCGTGATATCCACCCTCGGATAGGGGGGAAGGGTGCGGGCGATGTTGTCACAGGTGGCGGCACCGTAGAGGCATACGCCGTCGCACAGCGCCAAGAATACGAGGAATGCGAGCATCACGGAGAGGAAGATCCGCGTTTTTCGATATGGTTTTTTATATTTCTTGCCTTTCACGGACAATATTATAGCATGGGGCGGCGGCCCTGTCAAGCATTCTTTTGAAGAAGGGCTATGCGCTCTCCCTTCGGGCAAGCACATTGCCGCTTTCGGCATCGAGGAGGAGGGATACGGTATGCCCGTCCGTTGCAACGATGCCCACATAGTAGTAATTCTTGTCTCGCCGCAGGAGCCTTACGCGGAATTCCCCGAAGAATTGTTTGTTTACGGTGAGGGCCTCGATGGTATTTTGTTCGGCCTTCACGGCGCAGTCGAGGGCGGCCTCGGGGGTGAGGGTGTGTTCCGTCTTTACCGAAGTTGCCGCGATCTCCCGCTCGCTGTCCTCCCAACGGATGCGCACGGAGATTTGCCCTTCGGGAAACTTCGAGACGCCCACCGAGTAATACCAATCGTCCTTGGTGTTGCGGTAGGAGAGTTCGCCGCCGTATTCGGCTTCCCCGAGCACGGTGACGGTTGCGCTCTGCACCTGCTCTTTGAACTTCACTTCGATCTCCACCGTATCCGTGCGGGGGCATGCGATGCCATCCTGCGCATAGGGGTATTCACGGGAGAGGCAGGCGAGCGTAAAATCGAATTCCTCCGCATGGCAGAGGAAGAGATCGCTCCTTACTTCGGAGAGATGGGCGGCGTAATCGTAGCTCCGCTTGCAGGAAGTGAGGGTGAAAAGCAGGAGGGGGAGGGTGAGCGCTGTAAACAGCACGGCAAACTTTTTCATATCCTAAATTATGAAAAACGGCATTTATTCATGACAAACCGCGCGGATTCGATTGCAATTTTTTGCGGTGTATGCTAAAATGGAATGAACAAGGGATGCAAATGAAAAATATCGTTTTCAAAACTATATTTCTTACGCTTGCCGTTGTAATCGTTCTGACGATCTCCATCTTCGGGATCGCCTCGCTCACCGTGCCCGCATTCATGACGGATTTTACGGCCTCCTTGGGGCTCACGGAAATCAGCGGGGACTACGCCTTTCAGGAATACGAACGTTCGGGGGAGGTCACCTATCTCGTGCGCTCCTTCCTCGTAGCCGCCCATGCGGAGCGCTACGAACTTGCCGATGAGCGGTATGGCTTCATCGAAAAGGTGGATGAGGAGGAGCTCACCGAGAGCTGTGAAGAAATCGATGAGAATTCCGATCTCCACGAGGCCATCGAGGGCTTCACCTGCAAGAATTACGTTTACGGCAACGCCGCCGTCACCAAATACCACCTCGCCAAGACGGATGATGCCCGCACTGCGGCGCTTACGCTCGCCATCCAAAAGACGGAGCACGGCTTCCCGCAGGGCAACCCCGTGCTCATCCTCGCCGTCGATGTGAGCGCCCGTAAGGATGAGGCCTTCAGCAGGGAAATGGTGCAGAAGATGCAGGCGGCGGGCTTCGAAGAGAACAAGCGCTATCAAGACATCATAAAACTTTTGGAGGAAGTGTATGTCTAAAATCGTCAAGGAAGGGTTGACGTTCGATGATGTCCTTCTCATTCCTCAGGAATCGGCGGTATTACCCGCCGATGTTGATTTGAGGACGACACTCACGGACGGCATCGATCTCAACATTCCCATCATCTCCGCGGCAATGGATACGGTAACCGAATCCAAGCTCGCCATCGCAATGGCGCGGGAGGGCGGCATGGGCATTCTGCACAAGAATATGTCCATCGAGGACCAGGCGAAGGAGGTGGATAAGGTCAAGAGGAGTGAGCACGGCGTCATTACGGACCCCTTCTTCCTCGAACCCCATAACCTCGTGCGCGATGCCGTAGCCCTCATGGAGCGCTATAGGATCAGCGGCGTCCCCATCACTAAGGAGGGCAAGCTCGTCGGCATCCTCACCAACCGCGACCTCCGCTTCGAGACAAATTACGATCAGCCCATCGCAAACGTCATGACGAAGGAGGGCCTCGTGACGGCCCCCGTCGGCACCACCCTCGAAGAGGCGCAGAAGATCTTGGGAAGGCACAGGATCGAAAAGCTCCCCCTGCTCGACAGTAACGGCTACTTAAAGGGCCTCATCACGATAAAGGATATCGAAAAGGCCATCCAATACCCCAACTCCGCACGGGACCGCAACGGGAGACTGCTCGTGGGCGCGGCAGTCGGCACTGCCGCCAACACCTTGGAGCGCGTCGCCGCCCTCGTGGAGGCGAGAGTGGATATCATCGCCGTCGATACGGCGCACGGCCACTCCCATAAGGTGCTCGAAAAGGTAACGGAAATCAAGAAGAAGTATCCCTCCCTTCCCCTTATCGCGGGGAACGTTGCCACGGCGGAGGCCACCCGTGCCCTCATCGAGGCAGGGGCAGACGTCGTAAAGGTGGGCATCGGCCCCGGTTCCATCTGCACCACCCGCGTCGTCGCAGGGATCGGCGTACCCCAACTCACCGCAGTCATGGATTGTGCGGAGGCGGCGGATAAGCTCGGGAAGCGCATCATCGCGGACGGCGGCATCAAGTATTCGGGCGACATCGTGAAGGCGCTTGCCGCAGGCGGGAGCGCCGTGATGATCGGAAGCCTGCTCGCGGGCACCACCGAGAGCCCTGGCGAGATCGAGCTCTATCAGGGCAGGAGCTTCAAGGTGTACCGCGGCATGGGCTCCCTTGCGGCGATGGCGGCGGGCTCCAACGACCGCTACTTCCAGGAGGGCACAAAGAAGTACGTTCCCGAAGGGGTGGAGGGGAGAGTGCCGTACCGCGGCACCGTCTCCGAAACCATCTACCAAATGGTGGGCGGCATCCGCTCGGGGATGGGGTACTGCGGCAAGGCTACCATCGAGGAGCTCAGAACCAAATCCGAATTCATCCGCATCACCAACGCAGGGCTTCAGGAGAGCCACCCGCACGATATCTCCATCTCCAAAGAGGCCCCCAACTACACCGTAAGAAATTAAACGGAAAACGCCCGCCCATCGGGCGTTTTTGAAAAAGAAAGAACTTTTCCGCCTCAAAAACTTTGAGGTATTTGAAGCAAGAAACGCGATTGGGGGGTACCATGTCTGCATATACCATCAAAGATCTTCCTGAAACGAGGCATGTCTCGGTGCCCGTCTATGTGAAGGATATCGCGCGCTTTCCCGTATCGAACGAGATCTTTCAACTCTACTGCGCGATGGGGGATAGAGACTATGACGCGGGCATCAAGCTCGCACGCTACATCATCGCCCGCGATCCCCGCCTCAAGGGTACGCAGTTGGATGTGAACGCCAACCGTTCCGCGCGGGGGCTCGGTTACAATGCCGCGGGTTACGGGATCGACGCGGCGGTCACCCTGTTGGAGTGGGCAGTCAATGCATACGGAGCGCACGGCCGCATGCAGCTCCTCGGCGAGGCGCACTATCTTCTCGGCCACTGCTATGAGTTCGAACTCGGGTGGCGGTTCAATACGGTCACACCGGGCCTCGGCGCATTCCAGGAGTGGAGTGAGGATCACCGCAGCATGCAGTGGGCGGAGAAGGAGTACACTGCGGCGGCAAATAACGGCTACGACGCCGCCTATCTCGAACTTTCCCGTCTGTGCGAATTCAAATCCGTCAACAGGGGCCGCATCGGCGGGGACAGCACAGATGCGCAGCGCAACGCGGAGTTTGCGGCGTATTGGGCGCTCACGGCCATCGCAAAGGGCGTCAAAGGTGCGCGCGAACGCTATGCACAGCTCAAGGCAAAGGGGATGGACGGCGGTAACATGCTCGCCATCTTTCGCTCGACCCATCCCGACGTAAAAATTTAAGGAAAAAACCATGCAACATCAGAAAATTTTGATCCTCGATTTCGGCGGACAGTACAGCCAGCTCATCGCACGGCGGGTGCGGGAGCGCTGCGTCTTTTGCGATTTGAAGCCCGCGGATATGCCGCTTGCGGAAATCGAGGAATATGCACCGATCGGCATCATCTTTACGGGCGGGCCGGAGAGCGTCTATGAAGAGAACGCGCCGCGCGTCCCCGAGCAACTATTTTCGCTCGGGATCCCCATCCTCGGCATCTGCTACGGTGCCCAGCTCATCGCCCACACCTTGGGCGCAAGCGTCGTCCCCTCAGAGCACGGCGAATACGGAAAACGTACGCTCATCATACAAAAGGAGACACCCATGTCTGGGGGTATCGAGACGGAAAGCGTATGTTGGATGAGCCATCGAGACCGTATCGAAACGCTTCCCGAAGGCTTTGAGGTGCTCGGGTATACCGAAAATTGCCCCGTCGCCATGTTCGGGGACGTAAAGCGCAAGATCTACGGCGTGCAGTTCCACCCCGAAGTCGTGCACACCGAATACGGGCAGTTGATGCTCGATGATTTTTTATGCGATGTCTGCGGCGCGAAGAAGGATTGGACGATTTCCGGCTTCGTGAAGGATGAGATCAATATCCTGAGGGAGAAAATCGGGGGAAAAAAGGTGCTGTTGGCGCTCTCGGGCGGCGTCGATTCGGCCGTCGCCGCCACGCTCGTCCATCGGGTGGCGGGGCACAACCTCACCTGTGTATTCGTCGATCACGGCCTCCACAGGAAGGGTGAAGTGGAGGAAGTCGTGCGCATCTTCCGCGGTACCCTCGGCATGAACCTCATCGTAGCCGATGCCCGCAAGCGGTTTTTGGATGCGCTGAAGGGGGTAACCGACCCCGAACAGAAGCGGAAAATCATTGGCGCGGCCTTCATCAAGGTATTCGAAGAGGAGGCCAAAAAGATAGGCGCCGTCGATTTCTTGGTGCAGGGCACCATCTACCCCGACGTCGTGGAGAGCGGAAAGGGGAAGAGCGCCGTCATTAAGAGCCACCACAACGTTGGTGGGCTGCCCGACGTCGTGGATTTCAAGGAAATCATCGAGCCCCTCAGAGACCTCTTCAAGGACGAAGTGCGGAAGGTGGGAGAGGAGCTCGGTCTCCCCAATTTCGTCATTTGGCGGCAACCCTGCCCGGGGCCCGCACTCGCCATCCGCATTATGGGGGAGGTGACGGAGGAGAAACTCGCTACCCTCCGCGATGCCGATTGCATCTTCTGTGAGGAAGTGCAGAGGGCGGGGCTGCAGAAGGAGATCTGGCAGTACTTCGCCGTCCTCACGGATAGCAAGACGGTCGGGGTACAGGGGGATTCCCGCACCTACGAAAACGTGATCGCCCTCCGTGCAGTCACGAGCGTAGACGCCATGACGGCCGATTGGGCACGCATTCCCTTTGAGGTGCTCGAAAAGGTCTCCGCCCGCATTACGGGGGAGGTGAAACACGCCAACCGCGTCGTCTACGATATCACCTCCAAACCCCCCGCCACCATCGAATGGGAGTGAGGGTCATTCCCCAAAGAATTTTTTGTTATAGAGAACGGACGGATGATCGGGGGCGAGAGCCTCCGATTTTTTATGGTATTCGAGGGATTTTATTTGGTCTCCGAGGGCGTAGTAGAGGGCGGTAAGCCCCAAAGTGGGCACGATGCCGCGGCAGGCAGGCTCTTCGAAGTCACCATCTTCCGTATGGTCACGGCATTTGAGGGCGGCTTCATACCAAAACACCGCCTCCCGTTTTCGGGTAGGGGAGAGAATACGGGCAATTTCGCAGAGCACGGAGGCCCGCGGCTCCCCGAAGTTGAAACTCGAATAGAGTGCAGAAAGGGCCTCTTCTATCTTCCCCTGCTGTTCAAAACATTGGGAGAGCACCTTACACGCCTCAATTTTATTGACGTACCACCCGTCCCCCGCAATACACCGATCCAGCCACGTTTCGGCCTCCTCATACAGCCCCGCATAGAAGAGTTCGCGCCCGAAGTAGAAGCAATCCCGCCCCGAGAATTCCTCCTCCGCACTCCACTTTCTGTAAATTTCGAGGTTTCGCCCGCCCCGCGGCTTTCCGCTCTGCAGGTGGGTTACCGTAAACGAATCGTGCACGACCTTCCCGAAGGGGACGATGCACTCATGCACCCTGCCTCTCCAGAGGGCGCGGGGGTCGTTTTTGAGAATGCGCTCCCGCTCATAGCACAGCCCGCCCGAACGGTAGGGGCAGAATACGGTATCGGGCGAATCGCGCTCCAATCGCTCCTTGAGGCGCAGAAGCCTTGCGGCATTTTTGGGGGTTACAACGTCGTCGGCGTCGAGCCATAGAATGTAATCTCCCGATGCCTTGGAAAAGGAAGCGTTGCGCGCCCGTGCGAAGTTGTCCTCCCACAAGACATCGAAGAGGACATCCGCATAGCCTGCGGCAATTTTTTTGGTCGAATCCAAGGAGCCCGTATCGCAGATCACGATCTCCTCCACGAGCGGCCTCACACTCTGAAGGCACTGCCCGAGCACCTCTTCCTCATCCCGCACGATCATGCAGAGCGATAATTTCATACCCGCCTCCTCCCGTATCCCCTTCAACCTATGCCGCATGCGCCTCTTTGTTGAAAGGGGGAACAGGTTTTTCTCATTTTGGATATGATGAAGTAGGGCGTATTCGCCCGAGCCCCGAGAGGGGTAAGGAGGAAAACCAATGATTTATTACAGACGTTGCCAGACTTGCGGGAATTGCCCCTGCACTTGCGGCAACAGCGGTTCCAATAACGGTTGCGGGTGCAACGGTAACGGCTATGGCTACAACAACGGCTATAACAACGGTTGCGGGTGCAACGGCTATGGCAATGGGGGAACGATCTCGATACGGGGAGCCACGGGTCCCACGGGCCCTGCAGGCCCCCAAGGGCCCACAGGTCCTACAGGGCCCGCTACCATTACGGTGGGCCAGACGATAACGGCAGAGCCCGGGACGGCGGCTTCCGTCACTTCGACGGGCGGCGAAAATGCCGTTCTCACCTTCACCATTCCGCGCGGCGCAACGGGCGCCACGGGGGGCACGGGTGCGACGGGCCCGCAAGGCGTACAGGGCTTGCAGGGCGCACAGGGTCCGCAGGGTCCGCAGGGCGCACAGGGCATCGCAGGTCCCACAGGTCCCGTTGGGCCTGCGGGGGCAACGGGAGAAGCAGGTCCGCAGGGTCCCGCAGGGCCGCAGGGGCCCATAGGTCCGCAAGGTCCCGCAGGGCAGGATGCGACGATCACGCCCGCGGCGGCGGTAGACAATATCGCAAACCCCGCCGATACCACTACGCAGGAGATCGCCGAGACGCTCAACACGCTGCTCGATAATCTCCGCACGGCAGGGCTGCTCGCCACCTAAAAAAATTTCGCCGTTCGCGGGTTTTTTACCCGCGAACGGTTTTCTTATTCGCCGCATTGTGGTATAATAGAGGAAAGATTTCAATACGGAGAAGAACATGGAAGGCAAACATTGGCATGCGGCGCCGCTCGGCGACGTATTGACAGAACTCGAGACCACCCGCGCAGGGCTTACTTCTTCGGAGGCGGAAGCCCGTAGGGAAAAGTACGGCAGGAACGTCCTCAAAGAGAAGAAGCCGAAGAGCATTTGGAGAATGCTCTGGGAACAGATCAAGGATGTGATGGTAATTATATTACTCGTTGCCGCCGTCATTTCCCTCGTCTTTCAGGAATGGGCAGAAGCCGTTGTCATTTTTGTGATCGTCATTCTCAATGCCGTCATTGGCATCGTGCAGGAGAAGAAGGCGGCGGATGCCCTTGCCGCCCTCGGAAGCCTCACCGCACCCACCGCCCGCGTGCTGCGGGATGGCAAGGAGTGCGTTCTCGCGGCATCCGAACTCGTTCCCGGGGACATCGTCGTCCTCGCAGACGGGTGCGTCGTCCCCGCGGATATGCGCCTCATCGAAGAGGCCAACCTCGCGATACAGGAATCCGCCCTCACGGGGGAGAGCGTTCCCGTCGAAAAGGATACGGTAACCCCCGTCAAGGAGGATGCCGCCCTCGGAGACAGGGCGAATATGGCATATTCCTCCTCTGTCTGCACGGCGGGCACGGGTACGGGCGTCGTCGTGGCAACGGGCATGCACACCGAAGTGGGAAGCATTGCGGGCATGCTCGATGAGACGGATGAACTCGAAACCCCCATCAAGCGGAAGCTGAACGGCGTAGGGAAGACGCTTTCCCTTGTAGGCGTCGTGATCGCCCTCGTAATGCTCGGCATCAGCTATTTGCGGGTCACCGATTGGAGCGTACAGGCCAATTGGCTTCAACCGCTGCTTACGGCGATTTCCCTCGCCATTGCGGTGATCCCCGAAGGGCTCCCCGCAACGGCCACCGTCGTCATGGCGCTCGGCGTCCAACGCATGGCGAAGCAACAGGCGCTCGTGCGTTCGCTGCCCGCCGTAGAGACGTTGGGGAGCGCTACCGTCGTCTGCTGCGATAAGACGGGTACGCTCACCCTCAACCGCATGACGGTGACGAAATACGCCACCATGCAGGAAGTTGGGGCGGGGGCGTTTTCGGATGCCGAAGGGGAGCTCACCGAAGAGCTCCGTGCACTCGCATACGCCGCTGCACTCTGTAACGATGCCGCCAAGGACCCCACCCGCGAGGGGGAGTGCTTGGGAGACCCCACCGAGGGAGCGCTTTTATACTTTGCCGAAAAATACGGCCTCGATGCAGACCGCTTGAAGGAGGAAAATCCGCGCGTATTCGAGCAGCCCTTCGATTCGGACAGGAAGAGGATGTCTGTCGTCGTAGAGCACGAAGGGGCATACCATGTCTGCACCAAGGGTGCAATCGATGAACTTTTGCCGCACTGCACTTCCTGCCTCGACGGCAGCAAAATACGCCCGCTCACCGAGGAGGAACGCTCCCAAATTTTGTCCCTTGCGGAGCAGGCTTCCGAGATGGCGCTCCGCGTCCTCGGCTATGCCGTAGGCACCGTAGATTACATCCCGAAGGAGGGAGACAACGTCGAGGAGGGGCTCGTATTCGTGGGCCTCACCTGCATGATCGATCCGCCGCGCACCGAGGTCATTGGGGCAGTGGAATCCTGCCACACGGCGGGCATCCGCGTCGTCATGATCACGGGCGACCACAAGACGACTGCCGTCGCCATCGCACGGGACCTCAAGATCTTCCGCGAGGGGGATACCGTTGTCACCGGCCCCGAACTTGCGGCGATGAGCGACGACGACCTCGATAAAGTGGTGGGTACCACTTCGGTCTACGCCCGCGTTTCGCCCTCCGATAAGCTCCGCATCGTCAAGTCCCTGCAACGCATGGGCGAAGTTGCCTCCATGACGGGGGACGGCGTCAACGATTCCCCTGCCCTGAAGGCCGCCGATATCGGCGTTGCGATGGGCGCGGGCACCGATGTCGCCAAGAGCGCTTCGGATATCATTCTGCTCGACAACAACTTCACCACCATCGAGCAGGCCGTCCGCGAGGGCAGAAGGGTGTACGCCAACATCCAGAAGGTGGTGCAGTTCCTGCTTGCGGGCAACATCGCCGAAATTCTCATCCTGTTCCTTGCAACGGTGTTCGGGCTGCCCGCACCTTTGCTTGCCGTACACGTGCTCCTCATCAACCTCGTCACCGATACCCTGCCCGCCCTCGGGCTCGGCGTAGACCCTGCCGATAAGGACATCATGAAGCGGCCGCCCATCAAATCGGGCACCCTCTTCGAGCCAAGCCTCGTGTGGCGGGTGCTCTTCCACGGGTTCCTGCTCACCGCCGTAACCCTCTCCGCCTACTTTATCGGGTTATACGGTTACGGTTCACAGGCGGTGGCCATGACGATGTCCTTTGCGACGATTGCGGGAAGCCAGCTCGTGCACGCCGCCAACCAACGCTCGAATACACAGTCTGCGTTTGCAAAGGGGAACGGGCACAACCCGCAACTCGCCCTCGCCGTGGGCGCCTCCGCCCTCGTCGCCGTCATCGTGCTCTTCGTGCCGGGCATTATGGATTTCTTCAGCATGATCTACCTCAGTTGGGAACAGTACCTCATCATCATAGGGCTCTGCCTCTTCCCGCTTGCCGCCGTCGAAGTCTCCAAGATTTTCCTCCGCCTCCACATGAAAAAGCACTGATTTGGGTATCATTACAAAGAAAAGAACGGCCACGGCCGTTCTTTTTGGTTATACGGAGCACTTGGCTCCCCCTTGAGGGGGAGCTGTCACCGAAGGTGACTGAGGGGGTGTTTCCAATGTGGTTCCAATCAGGAATCACCCCTTCTGCCCCTGCGGGGCACCCACCCCTCAAGGGGTGGGCAAGTAACACCCCTTTTCTCCTCCTTCACAGCAGGGTGGGAAAGGAATCACTTCTTATCGCTTGCAAAGACGGTGAAGATGCTGAGGATGAGCTTCAAGATGAGCTCGATGAGCTTGAGCAAGGCGACGATGAAGTCCATGATGTAGGAGAGCACATAGACTTTGAGCACCTTTGCCGCCTTCTGCTGTTCCTCGGGGGTCAGCATGTTGGAGCTCGCGAGCAGGGACATCGCATCGCGGGTGGCCTTCTTCTCCACGGGTACGGTGATGGCCGTAAGGATAAAGGAGACGAGGAAGAACAGGGCGCCGACGATGGAGGAGATGAGAAGGGGAATGCCCGTAAATCCGCCCAAGAGGTCGAAAATGAGCCCGACAAGGACGATGGGAATGAATACGATGGGCCCGAAGAGGGCGAGCTGTTGGAGCCGCCAACGGGCACGGAGCTTGCCTCCGCCGTAGTGATCTTCACGGGCGAGCGCCACCTTCTCCACGGCAAGGGCCACGGCCGTCAAGTTGTTGCCGCGGAAGGTCGTTCTCCGAAGGTAAATAACTTTCTTGGTTGCATTGTAGTGGTTGCCGTAGATGAGGGCACGGAAGAAGCCCATTTTCTTCACCTGAACATCGGGTACCCCGCACAGGCGCAGCATCTCGCACGCCGCCGTCTCACCCGTGTACCCCGCCGCCGACTTCGAACGGTTTGCGACCCAATAGTTGAAGAAGATCTTGAGGCGCAGGATGAGGGAGACGAGGGCGGCTACCGCGAGGAGCACCGAGACGATGACGATCGCAATGATGAGCGCGAACGCTATCCCCTCGGTTGTGGAATCGTTTGCGGCTAAAAGCATATTCATAAAAACTACCTCCAAGTGATTTGAGTATACCATAGCTCTTCGAAATTGTCAAGAGGTGAAGGAAAAATGGCGGGGAGAGGAGGGTTACGGCCCCGAGGGGCACAAAAAAAGAGAACGGCACGGGGCCGTTCTCTCTGATTTTTGAGGCTGAACCTCAGACATGGGTGGGGGGAATTATTCCTTTCCCGCCATCTTCTTGTAGCCTGCAAGGCGCTCTTTGGAGCTCTCTTCCGTCTTCTTGAAGAGCTCATCCGCGAGGGCGGGCTGCGTCTTCTTGAGGGAAGCATAGCGGGTCTCGCCGAGGATGAAGGATTGATAGTCACCCGTGGGATCCTTCGAATCGAGCGTGAAGGGGTTCTCGCCCTTCGCCGCAAGCGTAGGATTGTAGCGGTACAGCTGCCAATAGCCGCACTCGACTGCGTTCTTCTCTTCCTGCTGAGACTTCGTCATGTTGATGCCGTGGTTGATGCAGGGCGCGTAGCAGATGATGAGGGAAGGCCCCTTGTAGGCTTCGGCTTCCTTCAACGCCTTCACGAGCTGAGCCTGGTCTGCACCCATCGCGCACTGCGCGACGTAGACATAGCCATAGCTTGCCGCGATCATGCCGAGGTCCTTCTTCTTTACGCGCTTGCCGCTCGAAGCGAACTTCGCGACTGCACCGATGGGGGTGGACTTACTTGCCTGTCCGCCGGTGTTGGAGTAGACTTCGGTATCGAGAACGAGTACGTTTACGTCCTCCCCGCATGCGAGCACGTGGTCGAGGCCGCCGTAACCGATATCGTATGCCCAGCCGTCGCCGCCGATGATCCAGAAGGACTTCTTCACGAGGCAATCCTTTTCCGCAAGAATTTCATCTACGAGGGTGAGCTCTTCGCCTTCGCACTCGGGGCGGCACTTCTCAAGCTCTTCGATGAGGGCGGCAGAGGCAACCTTGCTCGCTTCTGCGTCGTCGCAGCCCTCGAGCCATGCGGTGAGCGGAGCCACGCATTCGGGGTATTCCTTCCACATGTCTGCAAGCTTCGTGATCTTTTCGGCGAGGGCGCCCCTTCTTGCCTTGTAAGCAAGGTGCATGCCGTAGCCGAACTCTGCGTTGTCCTCGAAGAGGGAATTAGCCCAAGCGGGGCCGTGGCCTTCCTTGTTGGTGGTGTAGGGGCAGGTAGGGGAGGAGCCGCCGTAGATGGAGGAGCAACCCGTCGCATTGGCAACGATCATCCTGTCGCCGAAGAGCTGGGTGACGACCTTGACGTAAGGGGTCTCACCGCAACCTGCGCATGCGCCCGAGAACTCAAAGAGGGAAGGGGTGAACTGAGAACGCTTGACTTCCGCCATCTTCTCGGTAACTTCCTTGGGGGCATACGGAAGGGTCTGTGCGAATTCCCAATTTGCGGCTTCCACTTCCTCGAGCTTGGCAAACGGCACCATGTTGAGGGCACATGCGGCGGGGTCTACCTTCTTCGCACCTGCCTTTTCGGCATCGGCGCGGGCCTTCTTGTTGACGGGGCAGACTTCGGCGCATACGCCGCAGCCCATACAGTCGAGCGGGGAGACCTGCACGCGGAAGTTGTAGCCCTTCGCCTGAAGTGCGGGCTTGGTTGCAAATGCTTCGGGGACCTGTTCGCCCTCTGCCACGAGGTAGGGACGGATGCAGGCGTGCGGGCAGACGAAGGAGCACTGGTTGCACTGGATGCACTTTGCGATGTTCCATTCGGGAACGGTAACGGCAACGCCGCGCTTCTCGAACTTCGTGGTCCCCGTGGGAACGGAGCCGTCCGCATTGAAGGCGGAGGAAGGAAGCTTATCACCTTCCAAGGCAAGGATGGGAGCAATGACGCTGCGGAAGTAATCGTTGTCCGCAAGTTTCACCATCTCCGCGCCCTCCGTCGTCGTCTTCCACGATGCGGGGATACGGATCTGCTTCAAGTTGGCCTTCGCGCTGTCGATGGCGTTGTAGTTCATCTGGACAACGGCGTCGCCCTTTCTCGAGAAGGACTTATACGCCATCTTCTTCATGTAATCAACGGCATCGGAATACGGCATGATCTGCTCGTTGATGAGGAAGAATGCCGATTGGAGAATGGTGTTCGTCCTGCCGCCGAGGCCGAGGCCGCGGGCGATCTTGATGGCATCGATGACGTAGAGCTTTGCCTTCTTTTGGGCAAGGGCGTTCTTCATCTTTGCGGGAAGGTTTCTTTCGAGCTCCTTCACCGTGCTCCAAGGGCAGTTGAGCAGGAACGCGCCGCCCTTCTTCAAATCGCTCGTCATGTCGTAACGAATGACGTAGGAAGGATTGTGGCAGGCGATGAAGTCAGCCGCATCGATGAGGTATTCGCTCTGGATGGGGGTCTTGCCGAATCTCAGATGGGATACGGTGATGCCGCCCGACTTCTTGGAATCATAGAAGAAGTATGCCTGTGCATACATATCGGTGTGGTCGCCGATGATCTTGATGGAGTTCTTGTTGGCGCCCACGGTACCGTCTGAGCCGAGGCCGTAGAACTTCGCGGAGGTGGACCCTGCGGGAGCGGCATCGAACTTCTCGGAGAAGTCGAGGGAGCTGTTCGTTACATCCTCATAGATACCCACGGTGAAGTGATTCTTGGGCTCCTTCTTCTCCAAATTCTTATAGATGGAGAGCACCATGGAGGGATTGAACTCCTTGGAACCGAGGCCGTATCTCCCGCCGAGCACCTGGATGTTCTTCACGCCCTTTTCAAGCAGAGCGGTGCACACGTCGAGGTAGAGCGGTTCGCCGAGGGAGCCGGGCTCCTTCGTTCTATCGAGCACGGCGATGCGCTTGCACGTCTTGGGAATGGCGGCGATGAAGGCATCGGAGACGAAGGGGCGATACAAACGTACCTTGATGAGGCCGTACTTCTTGCCCCTCGCATTGAGCTTGTTGATGGATTCTTCCACCGTCTCGGCACCCGAACCCATAATGACGACGACGTATCTCGCATCGGGAGCGCCGACGTAATCAAAGAGGTGATAGCTCCTCCCCGTGAGGGCGGAGACTTCGTCCATCATCTCCTGCACGATGGCGGGGGTGGCGGCGTAGTAGCCGTTTGCCGATTCACGGTTCTGGAAGTATGTATCGCCGTTTTGGGCGGTGCCGCGCTGGACGGGGTGCTCGGGGTTGAGGGCGCGGGCCTTGAACTCGGCTACGTCCTTCGCGAGGCCCTTCTTATCGAAGAGCGCCTTCATTTCATCGTAATCGATGGCGTCTATCTTGGAGACCTCGTGGGAGGTACGGAAGCCGTCGAAGAAGGAGAGGAAGGGCACACGGGCGCGGAGCGTGGAGAGATGGGCAACGGTCGCGAGGTCCATCACTTCCTGCACCGAGCAGCTTGCGAGCATCGCAAAGCCCGTTTGGCGGCATGCCATCACGTCGGAATGGTCGCCGAAGATGTTCAGCGAATGTGCGGCGAGCGCACGTGCGGAGACGTGCATGACCATGGGAAGGAGCTCACCCGAGATCTTGTACATATTGGGGATCATGAGGAGGAGCCCCTGTGAAGCGGTGTACGTCGTGGTGAGTGCGCCCGCGGAGAGGGAGCCGTGTACGGCACCTGCGGCACCGCCCTCAGACTGCATTTCGGTGATGCGGAGCTTCTGCCCCCACATGTTGACTCTGCCCTGCGTCGCCCACTCGTCTGCGCTCTCCGCCATCGGAGAGGAGGGGGTGATGGGGTAGATGGCAGCCACTTCCGAGAATGCGTAAGCGACATGCGAGGCGGCGGTATTGCCGTCGATAGTCATTTTCGTCATCCAAAAACCTCCATAAAGTTATACAATTTATTGCGGTAAAGGGGGGAAGCCCACCTTCAACCTTCCCCATTATAGCCAATTCTTACGGCAAAGTCAAGATGAAAGCACAAAAAAATCAGCCGATTTCTTCATAAATTCTACATAAATTTTTCGCACTTGCGGGACAAAGTCCCGCACAAAACCGTTGTAATCATAGAAGCCTTAAAAAGGGAGGGCTTCGGCTTTCAAAAACCGCTTGACAAATCGGCGGGATCCGTTAAAATAGAGGGGAGGAGAAACGCATGAAAAGAGTGGCTTCGGCAATCGTTCTCGCCGTATTCGGCATGATCCTTTTGGCGCCCGTGGGGGCGCCCTTCGTGCAGGCTTCCGCCAATTCGGCGCCCTCCTATTGGCAGGGTGCGGAGAGCTCGGGGCCCATGCTCACCGAAAACTGCCCGATTACGGTGACGGAGGAGCATTTGCACCTTGAAATTCCCAACCTCCCTTCGGGGTGGTACGATACCGCGGAGCAGCTTGCAGAATACGGAGGCAAGGTGACGGCGGAGTACACCTTCCACAACCCCACAACAGAAGCTGTGGAGGTGCGGCTCGCCTTCCCGTTCGGCGCCCGCCCCGCATACCTCTCCGCCGAGCTCGACGATACTTCCCGCTTTTCTGTCACGGTGGACGGCGCCCCCATCGAGCGCAACGTCCGCTACACCTGGGAGCCGTATGGGGATTACGACGTCTCCAACGTGCAGGATAGCATGCGGCAGGAGGGTTTCTTCACCCCCGACCTTGCCGTGACCCAATACACCGTGACGGGCATTCCTAAGGACTGCATCGTGCTTCTCACCCTCTCCTACAACCCCCTGCGCACCCAAACCGCCTGCGGCGACGGCTATTCCGAGTTCGTGGATGGCTACGAGCGGCTCAATCTCTATGAATACGGCAGGGGATCCGTCTCGTTTACCGCCTACGGGGAGCTCCCGAAGGTGGAAAAAGCGGAGTATATGGAGAGCGGCAGGGAGCAAGAACGGCAAATTTTGCCCCTTACCGCGGACATGGGGTGGGGCAATTCGATGGAGCTTCAGGATGCGCTCGAAGAAATAAGGCCGCCCGAGATCGGGAAGGTGGATTTCTTCAACGCCGCCTCCGCTTACCTCTCCTATATGGGCGGCACCCTCGACCGCCTCACCGCCCTCACACCCTTCTCCATGCAGAGGTGGTTCGTGTATACCCTCTCCATCCCCGCGGGCGGCACCGTAAAAAATGCCGTAACCGCACCCCTGTACCCCGATAAATGGCGCTCGGGCTACGATTACACCTATCTTCTCTCTCCCGCAAGCGCATGGGCGGACTTCGGCACCCTCACGATCACGGTGGATACGCCCTACGAGCTTTCCGATTGCTCCCTGCCCCTCGAAAAGGGGGAGACGGGGTACATTTATGCGAGGGAAGGGCTTCCGCTCGGGGAGCTCACCTTCTCCATCGGGGGAAGCGGGGAGAACGATGATGGGATCGGGCTCCTCTGGCTCATTCTCCTCGTGCCGCTCGGGGTAAGGCTCGTGGGCGGGATCGCCGCCCTGATTGCGGTTTTCGCGATACATGTACGCAAAAAAACCAAAAAAACGTAACGGGAAACAAAAATCTTTGTGAATTTTTTAGAATTTCACCGCGTTTTTATTGTAAAAAGCGCGGTGTTCTGCTATAATGATAAAGTTACTACTGAGAGAATAGGGTGCATATGCAGGCGATTGCGTTCGAAAGCGTAGACTTTTCCTACGGAGAGGACAGCGCATTTCGTATCAAAAATCTCAATTTCACGGTCGAGGAAGGGGAGTTCGTCGCCGTATTGGGGCATAACGGGAGCGGGAAATCCACCCTTGCGCGCCTTGCAAACGGTATCCTCACCCCCGACGGCGGCAAGGTATCCGCCTTCGGCATTCCCGCCGAGGGTAAGAATCTCTATGAAGTGAGAAAGAAGGTGGGGGTCGTCTTTCAGAACCCCGATAACCAGACGGTCGCCTCCATCGTGGAGGACGACGTCGCCTTCGGAGCCGAAAATGTGGGCACCCCCCGTGAAGAAATCGGGAAGCGCATCGAGTTTGCGCTCAAGGCAGTGGGCATGGAGGAATACCGCCACGCCACCATTGCCCGCCTCTCGGGAGGGCAGAAGCAGCGCATCGCGATCGCGGGCGTCCTCGCCTTAAAGCCCGGGGTAATCATCTTGGATGAATCCACCGCCATGCTCGATCCCCGCGGCCGCCGTGAAATTATGGAAGTCGTGAAGCGGTTGAAGGAAGAGGAGGGGCTCACCGTCGTCCTCATCACCCACTTCATGGAAGAAGCGCTTATGGCAGACCGCGCCGTCGTGATGAACCGCGGCGAGATCGTGATGCAGGGCACCCCCCAAGAGATCTTTTCAAGAAGCGAGGATCTCATCACCTACAACCTCGTGCTCCCGCGCATCCGCTACATCGAGCAGAGGTTAAACGAGGGGGGCATGTCCGTGGGTGGCACCCTCGATACGCAAATTCTTGCGGAGGAGATCGCAAGATGCGTATCGTAGCCGAGCACCTTTCCTATACTTATAACGAGGGCTCCCCGTTTGCGGTGCGCGCCCTCGACGATGTCTCCCTCACCATAGAAGAGGGGGAGTTTTACGGAATTTTGGGGCATACGGGAAGCGGGAAATCCACCTTCGTGCAGCACCTCAACGGGCTCATACGGGTGCCTTCCTCCCTCAAAAAGCGCAAAAAGAAGCCCAAGAAAGGGCAGCCCGTGCCCCCCGAAACCGTCCTTAACGTAGGCGAATTCGACCTCACCAAGCGGGATACCAACTTCCGTGCCCTCAGAAAGAAGGTTGGCATGGTGTTTCAGTACCCCGAGTATCAGCTCTTCGCGGAGACGGTGAAGGAGGATGTCGCCTTCGGGCTCAAGAACTTTGCCGAAAAGGGCGAGAAGCCCTCCGAGGAGGAGATCGGGCGGGCGGTAAGAGATGCTCTCCAAATCGTAGGCCTCGATTACGGTGAGGTTGCCGAAAAATCCCCCTTCGACCTCTCGGGAGGCCAGAAGCGGCGGGCTGCGATCGCGGGGGTCATTGTAACCAAACCTGAAATTCTCGTCCTCGATGAACCCGCTGCGGGCCTCGACCCTTTGGGCAAGCGGGAGATCATGGAGCTTCTGCACACCCTCCACAGGGAGTGGTGCAAGACGGTCGTCATTGTCTCCCACGATATGGATGAGATCAGCGAGAACTGCACCCGCTGTGCCGTCTTTGCGGAGGGGAAAGTTGTCTACGACCTCCCGCCCAAGGAACTCTTTCAAAAGGGGGAAGAGCTCACCGCACTCGGATTGGATATTCCGCTCACCGCAAAGCTCGTGCTCGCCCTAAAGGAGCGGGGAATTACGGTAGACTGTGACTTTACGACGGAGGACTTCATTCAAAAGGTGCTTGCCCTCAAGGGAGGCGGCGCATGAAGGATGTCGCCTTCGGGCAGTATTACCCCGTTGAATCCTTTGTCCACAAGTTGGATCCGCGGCTGAAGCTCCTCTTTCTGATTGCCTACATCGTCGCCATCTTCGTGGCAACCAACTTCTACGGCCTCGCGGTCTGCGCCTTTGTCCTCATCTTGGCGGTGGCGTTTTCGCGGGTACCCGTCCTCAAAGTGCTCCGTGCCATCCGCGGCGTCCTCTTTCTGGTGCTGTTTACGGCAGTGCTCAACGTGCTCTTCCACACGGGGGAGACCGTGTATTGGCAATACGGCATTCTTTGCATCTCCAAAGAGGGCATCCTCTTTTCGGTATTCTTCGTGATACGATTGGTGCTCCTCGTCGTCTGCTCTTCGCTTTTGACGTATACGACGACGCCCGTCTCCCTCACGGATGGCATCGAAAGTTTGCTCACCCCCCTCAAGTGGATCCGCTTTCCCGTCCACGAACTCGCCCTCATCATGAGCATCGCCCTCCGCTTCATCCCCATTCTATCGGATGAGACGGGGCGCATCATGAATGCGCAGAAGGCGAGGGGCGCCGATTTCGAGACGGGGGGCCTCATCAAGAAGATCCGCGCCGTCGTCCCCATCCTCATTCCGCTCCTGCTCTCCGCCTTCCGCAGGGCAGACGAACTCGGGGAAGCGATGGATGCCCGTTGCTACATGGGCAGCAAGAACCGTACCAAATACAAAAAACTCACCTTTGGTTGGCGGGACGCGATTGGATTTTTATTGGGAGCCGCCATGGTAACGGGCGTCGTGCTCCTTCGCGTCTACCTTACGGGGGTGGTATGAGATACGTCCTGCTCGTGCAATACGACGGCACCCACTTTTGCGGCTATCAGCGGCAGAGGGAGGAGCGGACGGTGCAGAGCGTCCTCGAGAAGGCGGCAACGGAAGCCTTCGGAACGTTTACCCGCGTCACCGCAAGCGGGCGGACGGATGCGGGCGTCCACGCCCGCGGGCAGGTCTGCCAGCTCGACGCCGAAACTTCTGTTCCCGCCCATAAACTTTCCGCCTGCCTCAACTGTCTGCTCCCGCCCGACTGTAAAGTCTTAAAGAGTGCAGTGGCCCCTGAGGGCTTCGATTGCACCCGCGGCGCCAAGAAAAAGACGTATCGCTACACCGCCTACTATGCGGAGACCGAGCTCCCGCTCCTTGCCCGCTACGCGGCGCGGCTTGCCGTAAAGCCCGACCTCTCCCGCATGGAGGAGGCCGCCTCCCTCCTCGAGGGGGAGCATGATTTTGCCGCCTTCTGCTCTGCGGGCTCTTCCGCAAAGACGAGCGTGCGCACGGTATACGGCATTCAAATCGGCAGTGAGCCTCTTCCCGAGGGGCAACTCTACACCATTTCGGTGACGGGAAACGGCTTTCTATATAATATGGTACGCATCCTCGCGGGGGAGATCTTCGCCGTGGGGTGCGGAAAGAGCACGGATGCTATCGTGCGGGCCCTGAACGGGGGAGGGAGGACTCTCCTCGCAAAGACGATGCCCGCGCGCGGCCTGATGCTTGTAAGCGTCGATTATGGGGCGGAACTCTTTCCGCCCGAGGAGGTTTGAATGGAATTTTTCGAATGGTATAGTGCACTTCAAGGAATTCTCGACATGCTCCCCATCAACAGTGACACCTTTGAAGATGCCGCACAAATCGTGTATACGAGGTTCTTCGTCTCCCTCGGGATCGGCCTGTTCCTCTTTGCCGTCTGCACGTTCTTCTATGGATACGGGCTCATGCGCATGGCGAAGAAGGCGGGACGCACCGATGGGTATTTGGGCTTCATTCCCTTTGTCAACACATGGTATACGGGCAAACTTGCGGGGGAGGCCAACTTCTTCGGGCAGAAGATGAAGCGCACGGGGCTGTATGCCATGATCGCGGAGATCTTATATTCGCTCGTGGCGGGGTTCAGCCTCGTCACCAACGTGCTCCTCATGCCCTTCCTGCACGAGGTCCCCGCCACTTCGGAGAACGGGGAACTTCTGTATTCCTCCATCGAAGTCAATCAGCCCTTGGCGCGGGAACAGGGGTTCGGCTGGGCGATCGATAGCCAGCTCTGGGTGCAAATTCTCTCCCTCATTCTCGATATCGTGCTCATCGTGTTCTTCTTCGTGCTATTTACGGCGCTCTTCAAGAAGTACTACGTGCGCGGCCCCATGCTCCTCACCGTGTTCTCGACCATCTTCCCCTTCCGTGCAGCCACCGTATTCGCAGTCCGCAACAATACGCCCATCGACTACGAGGCCTACATGCGCCGCAAGATGGAGGAGTACGCCCGCCGCCAACAGCAGCAGTACCCGCCGCAGAGCATGTACGGCACCCCCAATCCACCGCCTCCGCAGACGCCGCCCGAGGATCCCTTCTCCGATTTCGGGGGAGGCGGCGGGCAAAATTCGAATGAAAACGGCGGGCAGACCCCTCCGCCCCCGCCCTCGAACGATAGCCCGTTCTCGGATTTCTGATGAATTTATGGCACCGTGCAGCAATGTGCGGTGCCTTTTTTCGTAGCCATCCTCTCACCCCCTGCGGGGGTTCGGGATGAGGGGGCCACGCGGTGCCTTTTTCGTAGCCATTTTTACGAATTTTCACGAATTTTTTCATAATAAAATGGAATTCACCGCAAGAAAGTTGTTTACAACCACCCCCGCGGTGTGCTATAATGAGGTATAACGTATCGTTATAGTTCGTATCCCGAATGGAAAAGGAAGGCCCTGCGCGGATGATAATCTCTGCAATCGCGACGGCGGAAGGGCGGGGCGGCATTGCCGTCGTCCGCATGAGCGGTGCGGGTTCGCTCGACATCGCAAGGAAGATGGTCCGCCGCAAGGAATTTGTACCCAATATGCTCTACGCGGGGGAGATCGACTGCGGCGCCTTCAAAGACTTTGGTATGTGCGTCTACTTCCGCGCCCCGCATTCGTTTACGGGGGAGGATGTGGTGGAATTCCATACGCACGGCGGCAGGGAAATTGCCCGCGGCGTCTTGCGGCGCACCCTCGAACTTGGTGCCCGCCTCGCCGAGCGGGGGGAATTCACCAAGAGGGCATTCTTAAACGGCAAGCTCTCCCTCTCCGCGGCAGAGGGTATGGCGGAGATGATCAACGCCGAATCAGAGGCGCAGGTGCGGGCGGGGTATCTCCTCTACGGGGAGAAGCTCACCGAGGAGGGAAGGCGGCTGCAACAGAAGATCCGCGCCTGCCTTGCGAGCGTCGATGCCGATCTCGATTACCCCGAAGAGGACTTGAATACGGAGTCTCGCATGCAAATTGCGGGTACCATGTCTGAGATAGAGCGCTCACTTTGCGATTTGCTTGCTCAATACAAGGCGGGCAGAAAGATAAGGGACGGCGTAAACGTCGCCATCTGCGGCAACCCCAATGCGGGCAAGAGCTCGCTCTTCAATGCCCTCGTGGGCTACGATCGGGCCATCGTATCGAGCATCGCGGGCACCACCCGCGATACCGTGGAGGGGAACATCGAGATAGAGGGCGTCCTCTTCCGCCTCACCGATACGGCGGGGCTTCGGGAGGGGGGCGACCCCATAGAGAAGGAGGGCATCCGCCGAGCAGAGCTTGCAATCTCCTCCGCCGACGTCATTCTCCACTTAAAGGAGGACGACGCGCCTGTATTCCCCGAGGGAGTCCCCGTGATTACGGTGGGCGCCAAGTGCGATCTTATTAGAAGGGAGGGGTGCGATGTCCTCGTCTCCGCCCTGACGGGAGAGGGGCTCGATGCCCTCAAAGGCCTCCTCTATGAGCGGGGTTTCGGGCGGGAGAGGGGCGTATTCCTCCTCGAAGAGCGGCACTACCGCGCGGCAGAAGAGGCCAAAGAGGCCGTCGGGGCCGCCTTAAAAGCCGCAGAGGGGGGCCTCGCCCCCGAATTGTACGCCGAGGACCTCCAAAGGGCCTTCACCGCCCTCGGGGAATTTTCGGGGGAGAGCACGGCCGAGGCCGTCATCCATGAAATCTTTGATAAATTTTGTGTAGGGAAATAAGTATGGAAGATGTAGAAAACAAAGTCGTAGCAAGCGAAACTCCTGTAAACGAAACCGCTCTAAGCGAAGAGACGGAAAGCGAAACCGTTGCAAGCGAAATTCCTGAAAACGAAACCGTTGCCGAAGAGGCTTCGGAAAACGAAGCCGCCGTAAAAGCGGACCCGGATGGCAATGCAAGGAAGAGGATACTCAATTTCGATCTATATCGGGTTTTTTACGAGGTTGCACGGACGGGGAGCCTCACAAGGGCCGCGGAAGAGCTCTACTGCTCTCAGCCCGCCATCTCGCAATCCATCAAACAGCTCGAAACACAGCTCGGGACGCCCCTCTTCACCCGTGTCCGCAGGGGCATGCAGCTCACGAAGCAGGGCGGCGCCGTCATTTATAAGGATGTCGAACGCGCCATTAAGCTCCTCAAGGGTGCAGAGAAGAAGCTGAAGGATCGCAGAGAGGGGGCTACGGGCACCCTCCGCATCGGGGCTTCTGCCTCCATCTTCCAATACGTCCTCTCGAGCAAGATCGTGGAGTACCGTAACAGGTACCCGCAGGTCAACATTCAGCTCATTTCGGATGTCTCCACCAAGATCATCGAAGCCCTCAAGGAGGACCGCTGCGACGTCGGCTTCCTCAATATGCCGACGGGGGACGAGGACGACGACTTACAGCTCAACAACCACGTCATGATACTGCATGATATCTTCGTGGCGGGCAAGGCATTCGAACACCTCAAGGATGCGGAGCTCAACATTTGGGATCTTCAGGCCTATCCCCTCGTGCTCATGCGCGAGGATACCGTCGCCCGCAGGTCCTTCGATAGTTTCTGCCGTTCGCTCGGGATACGGTTTGAGCCCGCCGTCAACATCGATAGTTGGGATTTCATGAAACAGCTCACGACGCATGGCATGGGCATCGGGTGTATTCCCCGCGAATACGTCCTCACCCGCCTTTCACAGGGGCTCCTCTTCGAGCTCAACGTCCAGCCCGAGCTGCCTTCCCGCTCCATCGGCATGGCCGTGGTCAAGGAGAAGGATTTGCCCTACGCCGCCCGTGCTTTCATGGAGCTCTTCGAGGACGACCCTCTGCCCAAGGCGCCTTAAAAGAGGGAATGGGGGTAGGATCAACGGTTTACGGAAACGGAAAAGTTTGGTACAAATTTGGTACCCATATAAAACCATTTCTTATGATTTCCCGTCGTTTGTAGAAAAATCGGGAAAAACACCTCTAAAACACTTGCTTTTCAGCGCAAAATCGGGTAAAATAATACCGTTGCAGGGATGGCGGAGCGGCTGAACGCGCACGATTCGAAATCGTGTTATGCAGGAATGTATACAAGGGTTCAAATCCCTTTCCCTGCGCCATCGTCGCCGCAAGGCGCACTTTGTCCGCTCTCGCCATTCGGCAAGAGCGGACTTTTTACGCCTGCGGCTCCTCTTTCCCGAAAAAGCTTTCTGCGAAATCTTTTTCGGGAGCCCTGGTGGGGGCTGCGTTGGGAGCCCTGTTGGAATAAACGACATTTAGACGGGGTTGCCGGGTGGCGGCCCCGATGTTTTCAAGACAGCAGAAAATGACACAAGAAACCGTAACCAAGGGGAAAAAGATGAAGGGGAATTTGATAAAACCCGATTTCACGCGGAGCGTCGTCAACGTTTCGGCGACGCTTGCCGAATTTTTGGGCTGTCCCAATGAGAAACCCGTGCTCCCCGCCCTCAAAGAGGCGCTTGCGCATGGGTATAAAAACGTCGTCTTTCTCATTTTAGACGGCATGGGTCTGCATCCGATGCGGTGCAACCTCGAAGAGCATGCCTTTTTGCGGAGCCATGTCGTGCAGACGCTCACCTCGGTATTCCCTTCGACGACGACCAATGCGACCACCTCCTTCCTCACCAACCGCTACCCGATGGAGCACGGCTGGTTCGGGTGGACGCTGTACTTCAAAAACATCAAAAAAGTCGTCGAGATCTTCCCCGAGAAGGATGCGAATACGGGGGAGCCCATCGAGCACGGCTTCATGGAACGGCAGCTCCCGACGAAGCCCTACTACGCGGAGGCGAATTCGGATTACGCCCTGCATACGGTGGTGCCCGAATATTGGCGGCACGGCGGGGCGGAACAGCACACATGGCATACGCTCGAGGAGATATATTCGCATATTTCGCAAATATGCAGCCTTCACGGCAAGCAGTTCATCTACGCCTACTGTTCGGAGCCCGATTCCACCATGCACCGCTTCGGGGTCACTTCGGAGGAGGCGAAGAGCATGCTTACGGGCATCGACCGTGCCCTCCAAACCCTCTGCGGGGAGCTCTCCGATACCCTTCTTATCGTTACGGCGGACCACGGGCAGACGGATATCGATGAGAACATCGAACTGTATCGGGACGAGGAGCTTTTATCCCTCTTGGCGTGGCCGCCCTATTTGGAATCGCGGGCAGTCGCCTTCCGCGTAAAGCGGGGCAAGAAGCGGGAATTCTGCGCCCTCTTCCGTGAGAAATACGGGGCCGATTTCAAGCTCTTCCGTACCCAAAAATTGATTGAAGAAAACTATTTTGGAGGGGTAGACCTCAGACATGCCCCCCTCCTCGGTGATTATATCGCCGTTGGGACCACCCATAAAGTTCTGCGTATGCGGGAGCGTTCGCACGATTTCAAGGGGCACCACACGTCGCTCACCAAAGAAGAGATGGAAGTGCCGCTCATCCTGATAGAAAAGGCATAGGGAGGAGATGCGATGAGAGTCGTAAGAAAACAGCGGAACAGCAAGATGTGCGCCATTTGCGGGTTAGACAACGTCTATGGCGTGCGCGCGCCCTTCTATTCGATGGAGGACGGGAGCGTTGCCTCCCTCTTCTCCTTCCGCCCCGAGCATCAGAGTTACCCCGGGCGGGTCCATGGGGGGCTGATTACCGCCATGCTCGATGAAATGGGCATGCGCGCCCTGTGGGCAAAGGAGGGAGGGGAGTTTACCTACGGCGTCACGCTCTCCCTCGAAACCAAATACAGAAAGCCCGTTCCCTACGGCGAGCCCCTCATCGGAAGAGGGAGAGTGGTCCGCGAAACGGGAGGATTTTTGACGGCGGAGTGTGAGATCATGGACGCCTCCCTGCATGTGCTTGCGAATGCGACGGTGAAGTACCTGAAACTCACCCCGCAGCAAATCGAGGCGGGCATCGATGAGCACGAGGAGATGGCGTATCTCATCGAGGACGGCGTCACCGAAATCGACCTGCCTTCATAGGAGTAAATATGGAGTATACTTTGATTACGGGCGCCTGCGGCGGGCTGGGCGGCGCCTTCGTAAACGAACTTGCATTAAAAAAAGAGCCCCTCGTGCTCACGGGAAGGAGCGAGGAGCGCCTTCATCGGCTTGCGGAGGAAGTTTCTGCCCGCTATCAAATTCCCGTGCTCTTCCACGCCTGCGATCTGACGAGCGAGGAGAGCCGCGCGGCCTTCTTTGCATGGTGCGGGGAGGAAAATCTCACCTTCCGCCGCCTCGTGTATGTGGCGGGCGTCGATACCCAAATGGCATTCGAGAAGTACGATGAGGCCAAGCTCGTCTTTCAGACAAGGGTGAATTTGGAGGGCGCGGTCTCCTTCATCAATGCCGTCCTGCGCCGTGCCCCCCTCGACGGGGATACCGAGATCCTTGCGATCGGAAGTATGTCCGCCTCCACCCCGATGCCCTACTTTGCCCTGTACAGCGCCACCAAGAAGGCGCTCGAATACTTCTGCGCGGCTTTAAGAACGGAGCTCAAAGGGCGGGCGAGGGTTACCTGCGTGCTCCCCGGGGGGATCCCCACGCGGGAGGATATCAAGGAGAACATCGCCTCCCACGGTTTTTGGGGAAAAATTTCCAAGAAGGAGCCCGAAGAAGTTGCAAGGGCATCGCTTAAGGCCGTGCGCAAAAACAAGCGGAAAGTGGTGGTGGGATTTTGGAACAAAATCATCAAGTTCGCAACGGACGTGGCACCCATGTCCGTAAAGCTCCGCTTTATTTCCAAGCGTTGGCAAAAAACCGAGAAGGATTTCTTCTCCCAAAAATAGAAAAAACAGCGGGGGATCTTCCCCGCTGTCTTTATCATTACGATTTACTTTTTCGTGCTCTCTTTGCTCTTTACGGAAGGCTTCTTTTGGGAAGCCTTTTTTTGTACGGGTTTTCTTTCGGCCTTTCCTTCAAGAGGCTTTTCAGGCTCCTTTGAAGGGGCCGCGGGGGCGGGCTCCGTGCCGTTTTCTATGGCCTGCACTTTGGCGGCGACGTAGGAATCCGCGCCGATCTCTGCAATTTTGAGGGTGTAGATCATCACGGGCAGGGTGACGAGCAGGGCGAAGATGGGGTTGAGCAGCATCAGAAGCAGCGCTATCACCACGTTGAGGGCGAGGGCGATGAGGCTTACCACGATCTGTGCGAGCACATTTTCGGCGGTCAACACGTCCTTCAGTTTGAGCTTTCCGTCGTTGTAGACGATCCAAGCGTTGATGAGGGCGAGCCCGCTGAGCAGGAAGATGATGGCCGCAAAGAGCAGGATGCCGTAGAGGCGAATGACGGTGAGCAGGAATACGCACCCGATTTGCACGATGGACTGCATGAGGGGGACGAGGGCGTGGGCGAGGAGGAAGCGCTTCAAATCCCGCTTGGCCGTCTTTCTGCGCACGGCGTAGCCCGTCGCGTAGTTGGCGAGGATGAGCCCGAGCGAACATAGCCCGATGGCAACGCCGAGGGCGGTCTTTACGGAGGCCACGAAGCGATCCGCAATTTGCCCGAACTGCTCTTCAAAGCCCGCACTGTTCTCACTGAGCACGGAGAAGAATCCGCGCAGGGTATCCCGTATCCATTGGGGATCAAAGACGCACCGCAAAATGCCGAGAACGCCGCCCTGCCCCTCGAGCTCGGCGAGCACGTAGGAGAAGAATTCCCGCACCGAGGCGGAGGATTCCGCCGAAGAGAGCTGAATGAGGGAGGCGAGCTCTGAAACCGTCCCGCTCGCCGTCTGCATAAAGGAGGTGACGAAGGTGAAGATGGCAAACAGGAAGAAGAGGTAGACGATCCCCATCGGAATGAAGATGAAGAGGAGGTTGGTCGCAAAATTCTTAAAAGAATTGCGAATGAGCGGATTTTTACGGAGTGAAATTTTCATGGGCCTCTATATTTTTTACTTCTTCTTTTTGACTTCCGCTTCCTCCTCGGGGGTGGAGAAGGTGAAGAGGATATCTTGGTTACGGGCAGTGAGTTCGCGCACAAAGTCGTCGAAGCGCTCTTCCTTGACGACGATAATGACGTAATCGGTCTTGAAATCGTCGAAGTACACGGCAAGCCGCCTCGCTCCGCGGAAGAGGTGGACGGATACGATCTTCTTGAGCTCATACTTCTGCTTGATGAGCCCGAATTGCAGGATGAGCTTGGTATCCGTAATGAGGTACCGCGAGCGGATGAGCATGGCGACGATGAGCACCCCCAAGGCCCCGCTTGCGAGGTAGAGGAGGATGTATTTGAGCCATTCGTAGAAGGAAGTCATGTCCCCGCTCTGCACAAAGCCAAAAAATTGCCATGTGGTGAGCCCGAATCCCACGAGGGAGAGCACGATGCCGAGAACGCAGAGCGTGAGCATCACGGGGGAGAACCGAAAGCGGAAGGCTGCGGGCGGGCGGGTTTCAACGGTCTTTTCCATGCTTCAAGTATAATCGTTTTGGTGTTTGATTGCAACAGTTTTGGAAAAGTTTGCAAAATTTTTCGGCATTTTATCATTTTTCTCGGGGGGAGGTCTTGAAAAATAAAAACATTCATGGTATCATAGAATTGTAATAAGGGGGACATCGCAGTGAGCATAGAACAGTACAAAGACTTCATCGACCTTTCTCCCTATCCCCGCCCCGAGCCCCTCAAAGCGGGGGAGAAGGAGGAGGCGTGTGATGCCCTCCTCAACTACCTGATGCGGGAGCGGGGCATGATCGCCGCCTTCAGTTCGGGGTACCAAAAGAAGCGCACCGTCGTCAGGAATGCGATGAACGTGCGCGCACCCCTGCCCATCCCGCCCGATATCCTCTCGGTGCAGGATAGGCTCTTTTGGACGGAGACCTTGGAGCGGGGCATCGTGAAGGCGGAAGAACTGCCCTATGGAAAGCTCGGAATTGCCGTCTGGCAGGGGGATATTTGCCGCCTCGATGCGGATGCCATCGTAAACGCCGCCAACAGTTCCCTGCTCGGGTGTATGATCGCGGGGCACAACTGTATCGACAACGTCATTCACAGCGCCGCAGGCATGCAGCTTCGGGGGGACTGCGCCCGCATCATCTCCGCCATCGGGCATGAAGAGGAGTGCGGGGACGTCAAGGTGACCCGTGCCTACAACCTGCCTTCCCGCTATGTCTTTCATACGGTAGGGCCGATGGTGGGAAGGGAAGTGACCCCTTCCGAGCGCTCCGCCCTCCGCTCCTGCTATACTTCCTGCCTCGACCTTGCCGAGGAGCTCCACCTCAACACCATCGCCTTCTGCTGTATCTCCACGGGCGTCTTTAACTTCCCCAACGGGGAGGCGGGGGAGATCGCCGCGGGCGTCGTCGTGAATTGGAAACTTCGCCACCCGAAGAGCAAGCTCAAAGTCATTTTCGATACCTACCTCGAGCGGGACTACAAGATCTATAAGAGCATTTTGAGTATGATTTAACTTCCCCCGCACGGGGTATAAATAGAACAAGGAGAAAATTATGGCAAATTTATTGTTACTTTCCACGGGTGCCATCGTGGGCATCGTAATCGCGGCAGTCGTCGTTGTCCTCTTGATCGCCCTCGTCATTTGGTATATTTCGTGTTACAACGGCCTCGTCGCCATGCGCAACCGCGTGGAGGAGGCGTGGGCGACCATCGATGTCCAGCTCAAGAAGCGGTACGACCTCATCCCCAACCTCGTCTCCACCGTGAAGGGGTATGCAAAGCATGAGAGTGAGACGTTGGAAAGGGTGATAGCAGCCCGCAACCTCGCCATGACGGCGACGGGAGACGCCAAGATGGCGGCGGAGAATGCGCTCTCGGGCACCCTCAAATCCCTCTTCGCATTGGGGGAGGCCTATCCCGACCTCAAGGCGAATTCCAACTTCATCGATCTGCAGCGCCAACTTCAGAAGGTGGAGGAGGAACTCGCCTCTGCACGGAAATATTACAACGGCGCCGTCAAGGCCATCAACACCAAAATCGAGAGCTTCCCCTCCAACATCGTTGCAAGGAACATGAAGCTCGAGAAGCGCAAGTACTTCGAATTGGAGAGCGCCGAGGAGCGCCAAAACGTCAAAGTAGAGTTTTAAGCATGAAACGGACGCTTCGCATCGGGGCGGCGGCGCTGCTATGCGCCCTGCTCTTCCTCTTCCTGCTGCCGCCCCGCCCCGTGAAAGTCGGGGCGGAGAGCGGCCTCTTCGTCGTGCATTCGTATACGGCGGAGTTTTCGGTATCCGAAGATAGAACGGCACAAGTCACCGAAAATCTTTCGGTGGAATTTTTTGTGCCGAGAAGCGGCATCATTCGCGATTTCCCCATCGAGCAGGGGGTGCGTTACCGAAGCCTTACCGCAAAGCGGGATGGCGCAGAAGTGCATGCGGATATCGAGACGGACGTTGCCGATGTGCTCTCCCTGTACATCGGAATGGAGGGGGACTATCTCGATGTGGGCAGGGAGTATCTCTACACCGTAAGCTATGAGATGGAGATGCCCGCCCTTGAAGAGGGCTACCTGCCCATGGATATCCTCGGCTTCGATTGGCAGTGCCGTATCGAAGAATTCACCGCCCGCCTCACCCTTCCCAAAGGGCTGAATGGATACAAAGTCTACTCGGGCAAGGCGGGCACGGCCGCAAACCAAATGGGGGCAGTCTGCACCCGCGATGGGGATACGCTCACCGTCACCGCGGGCGGTTTGGGATACGGGAGCGGCATCACCCTCGACCTGCAATTTGAGGCGGGTGCGCTCTCCCACAGGGCGGATTTGACGCCGCTGTGGGTATCCCTCATCACCTTGGGGCTGCTTTTGCTGTTTACCGCCGTCAAGCTCCTCTTCTTCCGCCAGCCCCTCATCACCCGCACCGTCACCTTCTCCGCCCCCGATGGCATGGACCCGCTCTACATGGGGCGGATCATCGATAACAAGGTGGATGCGGAGGACCTCGGCGCCCTCATATTCTGGTTTGCCTCACAGGACTTCCTTACGATAGACATGGCCAATGAGGACGACCCCGTGCTCATCGCAACGCAGAAGCCTCTCCCCGAGGACGCCACCGCATGGCAGAAGCTCTTTTACGATGGCCTCTTCGGTGGGAGGAAGGGGAAGGTCAGCTCTTCCGAGCTCAACTATTCCTTCTATCAGACGGCGGATTCGGTCAAGCGGGCGGTATCCGTCACCCCCTACAAGCTCTACAAGGGGGGAAGCACGGCCTTTGCCGTGCTCTTCGGGGTGCTTGCCGTACTGCTCTTGGGCGGCTTCGGATTTGCATATGCCCTCGTTACGGTAGGGCTCTCGTATTCTTACATCCTGCCCTTCATTGCCTGCACAATTGCGTACCTTTTGCCCGCATGCCTTTCGGGCGTCGCCTCTCAGCGAAGCCTCAAATGGAGCAGGGGAAAGACGTTGCTCCTGCGGATCGGGGGATGCCTGCTCGGCTGTATTCCAGCCGCATTCGCATGGCTGTTCCCGTGTGCGGCGTATTCCGCCCTCACCGTCGCCCTCTCCGTGTTGGGAGCATCGGCTTTAGGCACCCTTTCGGGGCTGTTCTTTGCAAGGTCGGAGGAGTACGCCAAGGCGCTCGGGAACATCCTCGGCTTTCGGGATTTCATCGAACTTGCCGAAAAGGAAAAACTTGAGGCCATGCTCGAGGACAACCCCGCCCTCTACTACGACATCCTGCCCTATGCACAGGTCTTGGGCGTCTCGGAGGTGTGGACGGAGAAATTCAAGGGGCTCAACTTGGCCCCGCCCGCCTATCTCCGCACCACGGGCGATGCCGTATTCGATTTCCTCATCTGGAATTCCATCTTCAATAGGTTCAACATCACCCTTACGCATGCCATGGTCTCCCGCCCCGCCAATACGGGCGGGGGAGGCAGTTTCGGCGGCGGATTCGGGGGAGGCTTCGGAGGCGGCGGCTTCGGCGGGGGCGGCGGCAGAAGTTTTTGAGGTACTACGATGAGCTATATCATTGCACTTGATTCGGGAACTACGAGCGTGCGCGCCTTCCTCTACGATACGGAGCGCGGCCGCTTTGTCCACCGTGCCCAGCAGGAGGTGGAGAACAAGTATCCCCACCCCGGTTGGGTAGAGCAGGATGCCGATGAAATTTGGTATAAGGCGGCTTACGTCGTCTCCGATTGTCTCCGCGTTGCGGGAGGGTCGGTTGCAGGCATGGGTATCACCAATCAGCGGGAGACCGTGGTCGCATGGAACGCCAAGACGGGCGAACCCATATGCCCCACCATCGTGTGGCAGTGCCGCAGGACGAGCGCATACTGTGCCTCCATTCCAAAGGAAGATGCCAAACTCATCAAGCAAAAGACGGGGCTTCTTCCCGATGCTTACTTCTCTGCAAGCAAGATAAAGTGGATCCTCGAAAACGTCCCCGAGGCGGGGCGGCTCATGAAAGAGGGGGCCCTTCGGGTGGGGACGGTGGATACCTTTCTCATTTGGAAGCTCACCGAGGGGAAGTCCTTCGTCACCGATTACACCAACGCCTCCCGCACCATGCTCTTCAACCTCTTCATCCTCGATTGGGATGAGGAGCTCCTCGCCTACTTCCAAATTCCCCGTGAAATCTTGGCTGAGCCCCGCCCCTCCAATGCCAAGATGGGGGAGGCTACCGTATTCCGCGGCCGCTTCCCGATCACGGGCACGGTGGGGGATCAGCAATCCGCCCTCTTCGGGCAATCCTGCTGTGAGGCGGGAGAGGGGAAAATTACATACGGCACGGGGCTGTTCATGCTGTTTGCAACGGGAAAGACGCCCGTCTTTTCCGCCCACGGGCTACTTACTACGGTTGCCGTAGGGCGGGATGGGTCGCCCGCCTACGCCCTCGAAGGGAGCATGTTCCATGCGGGGAGCGGCGTACAGTGGCTCCGCGATGAGATGGGCCTCATCGAGACGGCCTCCGAGAGTGAACGGCTTGCGATGCAGGTGGAGGATACGGGCGGCGTGTACTTCGTACCCGCCTTCACGGGGCTGGGCGCACCCTATTGGGATTCGGATGCCCGAGGCCTCATCGCGGGCATTACCCGCGGCACCCGTAAGGAGCACATCGTCCGTGCCGTCCTCGAGAGCATTGCGTACGGCGCCCGCGACCTCGCGGATTGCATGACGCGGGATAGCAAACTTCCCCTCGTGGCAGTGCGGGTGGACGGGGGCGCCTCTGCCAACAACTTTTTGATGCAGTTTCAGGCGGACGTCCTCGGGATCCCCGTCGATCGGCCCGTCGAGCTCGAAAGCACCGCCCTTGGCGCCGCGACCCTTGCGGCGCAGTCCTTGGGGATCTCCGTCAGCGGAGAACGCGCCACAGAACGCCTGTTTACGCCCTCTCTTAACCGCCCCTACTTCGATGGCCTCTACGCCTCCTATCGCGACGCCGTCCGCCGCACCCTCTTGAAGTAGATCCCGCATGGGTGACAGTGTTGTCATTTCGAGCGGAGCGAAGCGGAGTCGAGAAATCTCGGCTATAATCTGTCATACTTCTTCCCTCATTTCGACGCTCCGCCTCCTACCCTCATCCCGAAGCTCCGAAGGAGCGGAGGAGAAGGGGGTTTCCGATTACGTCATACTGAACGGAGCGAAGCGGAGTTGAAGTATCACAATATTAGAATGCGGTGATGTTTCGACTACGCTACTTCGCCCTACGGGCTCGTATCGCCGCAGTGGTTGCAGAGTCGAGAGCGGCGAACAACATGACACATTTAGAAGCCCGAGATGTCTCGACTTCGCTACTTCGCCCTACGGGCTCGTATCGCCGCAGTGGTTGCAGAATCAGAAGCGGCGCTCGACATGACACCTCATATTGGCCTTCCCATTCGGGAGGGCCTTTTTTCACCCAAATTTGCGGCGGCGCATACCATGCGAGTAGCAAGTTTGGGAGGAAAGCATGGGGAAATATTTCGGCACAGACGGCTTCCGCGGGCGGGCCAATGAGACGCTCACCGCCATCCACGCCTTCCGCGTAGGGCGGTTTTTGGGGCGGTATTTTACGAAGGGCAATCGGGAACGGGCGCGAATCTTAGTAGGCAAGGATACCCGCCGCTCCTCTTACACCTTGGAGTATTCGCTTGCGGCGGGGGCCACGGCCTCGGGGGCAGACGTATACCTGCTCCATGTGACGACGACGCCCTCCGTCGCCTACCTCACCCGCACCGAACATTTTGACTGCGGCGTGATGATCTCCGCAAGCCATAACCCGTATGCGGACAACGGCATCAAGCTCTTCAACAGCCACGGGGAAAAGACGGAGGATTCCCTCGAAACCCTCATCGAGGCCTTTGTGGACGGGGGTACCCTCCCCCTTGCAACGGGGGAGGATGTGGGGCGCACGGTGGATTACGTCTCGGGGCGCAACCGCTACCTCGCCTACCTTCTCTCCCTGCCCCGCGTCTCCTTCCGCGGCGTGCGGGTAGGTTTGGATTGCGCCAACGGGAGCGCCTTCATGCTCGCAAAGGCGGTGTTCGATGCTTTGGGAGCGCAGACGTACGCCATCGGCGTCACCCCGGACGGGGTCAACATCAACCGTGCCTGCGGTTCCACCCATCCCGAAGCGCTCGCCGCCCTCGTAACCGAACAGGCGCTCGATGCGGGCTTTGCCTTCGATGGGGATGCGGACCGCTGTATCGCCGTGGATGAGCGGGGAAGAATTTTGGATGGCGATGCCGAGCTCTACATCCTCGCAAGGAGCCTGAAGGCGAGAGGGGAGCTTGACGGCGGGGGCATCGTCGCTACCGAGATGAGCAACGCGGGGCTCGAAAAGAGCCTTGCCGGTGAGGGCATTGCGGTGTGCCGCACCGAGGTGGGGGATCGGTTTGTGTACGAAGAGCTCCTCAAGAGGGGCTACCTTCTCGGTGGAGAGAATTCGGGGCACGTGATTTTTCGGAAGTATGCCACGACGGGAGACGGCATCGTAACCGCCCTCAAACTGCTCGAGACCGCCCTCGAGCACAAGTGTCCGCTCTCATTGCTTGCAGAGGGGTACGCCCCGCTCCCGCAGGTGACAAGGGCAATTCGGCTTCGGGAACGGGCGGCGGCGCTCTCCGATGCGCGGGTGCAGGAGGCAAAGCATAGGGCCGAGATGCTGACGGGAGGGCGGGTCGTGCTGCGGCTTTCGGGGACGGAGCCCGTCATAAGGATCCTTACGGAGGGGGAGGATGCCGCCCTCTGCAGGGAGGCCTGCGACCTCGTGGAAGGGGCGCTCCGCGCGAGCGGGGAGGCGCTCTGATGTGCGGCATCGTGGGGTTCGTGGGCAGAAGGCCCGCCGCACCCGTACTCATCGAGGGTCTCAAAAAGCTCGAATACCGCGGCTACGATTCTGCGGGCATCGCCGTCCTCAACGGGGGAATTGTAACCACCCATAAGCGCGTAGGGCGGGTGGCCAAGTTGGAAGGAGCCGCCTTAGAGGGCAACTGCGGCATCGGGCACACCCGATGGGCAACGCACGGCGCACCCACCGAGCACAACGCCCACCCGCATTCGTATGGCAAATTTACCATCGTCCACAACGGCATCATCGAGAACGCAAAAGAGCTCCGCATGCAGTGCGAGGAGCGGGGGGAGAAGTTCAGCTCGGAGACGGATAGCGAAGTCATAGCGCACCTGCTCGAATTCTATTACAATGGCAACCTCATCGAAGCCCTGCAGAGGGCAACGGCACAGTGCGTGGGCTCCTACGCCCTTGCGGTCCTCTGCACTGAGGAGGAGGGTAAGATCGCCCTTGCAAGGAGATTCTCGCCCCTGCTCTTGAGGAACGGAAAGGAGGGGGGATACGCCTCGAGCGACGCCTCCGCCATCGCCGAGGAGGGCATGGAGCTCTACGCCCTCGCGGATGGAGAATTCGCCCTCCTTACCGAAGAGGGGCACACGATCTACGGCGCGGACGGGGCACAAATCGAGAAGGAACCCATCGAATTTGTGTACGATACCGACCTCTCCGATCGGGGCGGCTACGCCCACTTCATGAAGAAGGAGATGGAAGAGATCCCGCTTGCAATCGAGCATTCGAGGCTGAAACCGCAGGATATTCGGCATTTTTCGAGGCTTTGCGAAGTACTATGTCACGCAGAGTGCCTTCAAATTGTGGCCTGCGGCACGGCGTATCACAGCGGACTTGCGGCAAAATGGGCGGTTGAGGCCCTCGCCCGCGTCAAAGCGGAAGTGTATGTTGCAAGCGAGTATCGCTATATGGACCCCATCGTACCCAAGGGCACCGTGTGCATCGCGATCTCCCAGAGCGGGGAGACGGCGGATACCCTCGCCGCCGCGGCGCTTGCGAAAGAGCGCGGAGCAACGCTCGTTGCCCTCACCAACGTGGGCTACTCCTCGCTCACCCGCCTCGCCGATTTCGTACTCACCACCCGTGCGGGCATGGAGGTTGCCGTTGCCGCCACCAAGAGCTTCAACGCTCAGCTCGTCGCCCTCTACGATCTCTGCACCCTGCTCGCGGGTTGCAAGGGCAGGGGATGTAACCCCGCTTCCCTCGATGAACTGCCCCGCCTTGCGCGGCTCACCCTTTCGGAGAGCGAGCGGGTTGCGGGGTGGACGGCGCACTTCCTCGCGGCGAAGGCGGCCTTCTTCATCGGACGGGGCGCGGACTATGTGACGGCACGGGAGGGTAGCCTCAAGCTCAAGGAAATTTCCTACCTTCCCGGGGAGGGGTACGAGGCGGGCGAACTCAAGCACGGCACCCTCGCCCTCATCGAGGAGGGGACACCCGTCGTCGCCATCGCGACCGACCCCGCCCTCGCCTCCAAAACGATGAACGCCGTGCACGAAGTTGCCTCGCGCGGGGCAAAGGTATTTCTCATCACTTGCATTCCCGCCCTGACGCGGGAGAAGGAGGTATTCGCCTCCATCCTCATCCCCGAAACCGAGCACCTCTTCTCGCCCGCACTCTCCGTCATTCCCCTGCAAGCGCTCGCGTACTACGTCTCCGTCGCCCGCGGCAACGACCCCGATAAGCCGCGCAACCTCGCCAAGGCGGTCACGGTGGAATAGCCCGCCCTATCACGGAAGCTTTCGAAAAGAAGCTCAGTAAGAAGAAGCCCGCCCCGCGGCAATTTGCCGCGGGGCGGGCGCAGTATTTTTATAAACTCAGCCCACCCGACGCACGAAGGGGTGGTAATCCAAAATTTTGTCGATTTCGCGGAGCACGTCGTCCGTCAAAGTAAGGCCGCTTGCCGCCACATTGGAGAGGAGCTGCGATTGCTTGCTCGCCCCCGTAATTACCGAAGTCACCTGCTTCTGCCGCAAGATCCATGCAAGGGCGAGCACGGAGAGGGGTACGCCCACCTCTTCCGCAACCTTCAGAAGGGCCTCAACTTTCTCGAGGTTTTCCTCGGTGAGCAGGTTGTTGATCTGTTTATCCGCCTGCCATGTGGCACGGGAGCCCGCGGGGAGAGGCTGCCCCTTGCGGTATTTGCCCGTGAGCAGCCCCTGTGCGAGGGGGGAGAAGGGGGTTACGCCGAGCCCGTACTTCTCACAAATGCCGAGAATTTCATCCTCGATGTAGCGGTCCGCCATGTTGTATTGGGGTTGGACGACGGCAGGCCCCCGTAAATTATTCTCCTTTGCGAGGTGGATGGCCTCGGTGAGCTGTACGGGAGACCACTCCGAGACGCCGTAATAGAGAATTTTGCCCGCCTTTACCATATCGGAGAGCACCTCGAGGGTCTCCTCGATGGGGGTGGTGGGGTCGAAGCGGTGGCAGAAGTAGAGGTCGATGTAGTCAAGCCCCAAGTTTTGGAGGGACTTTTCGAGCTGTTCTACGATATGTTTACGGGAGAGCCCCCACTCATTGGCCCCTCTGCCCATCGGGAAGAATACCTTGGAGGAGACGACGTACTCACTCCGCGCATGCTCCTTGAGGGCCCGCCCCAAGAAGCGCTCCGCGGCCCCGCCCGAGTAGGCATCCGCGCAGTCGAAGAAGTTGACGCCCGCATCGAATGCCGCACGGACGGTATCGAGGGCGACCTGCTCCGCTTCCGCACCCGCGAGGTTGGTGACCCAACTGCCGAGCGCCACTTCGGAGAGTTTCAAACCGTGGTTTCCGAGAGTTCTGTATTTCATCATTTTTCCTCACTTTTGAAGTTGTGTTTCGCCCTTTTCGAGCAGCTTTGCCTCATGCCGATACGTCGCCTTCATCAGAATGGGGGTGAGTACGGAAGAGATCAGGATAATAAGGAACACGAAGGGATAGATGGCGGCATCGACGAGCCCCGCCGAGACCCCCTTCTCCGTGCAGATGAGCACGACTTCTGCGCGCACCATCATGCCGAGGCCGACGCGCACGCTGTCTCCCCACGAGAACTTGCAGAGCTTTGCGCCCGCACCGCACCCGATGAACTTCCCGAGAAGCGCCATGAGCACGTAGACGAACCCGAAGGCGAGGAAAGAGAGGGAGATGCCCTCAAAGGAGAGATCCATGCCGATGGAGGCGAAGAAGATGGGGGAGAAGAAGAGGTAGCCCATCGTATCCACTTTGGATTCGACGTAGGGGGTCTCGGAGAGGGTGCCCCCGAGCAGAATGCCCGCGATGTACGCCCCCGTAATATCGGCGACCCCGAAGAACTTTTCGGCGGCATAGGCGTAGAGGAAGCAGGCCGCAAGCGAGATGATGGGCACGCGGCGGTTGTGCGGGGCATGCCGCTCCATCAGATCGAAGAGCTTGCGGAGCCCCACCCCGAGTGCGATGGCGGCCACGAAAAAGACGACGATCTTGATGGTGACGAGGGCGGCGTTGGGGTTGAACCAATCCCAACCCGCATCTTCCCCGCCCGCCGAAAAGCCCGTGAGCACGGAGAGAATGACGATGCCGAGCACGTCGTCTATGACGGCGGCGGCGACGATGGAGGTCCCCACTTTGGAATCGAGCTTCCCGAGCTCCTTTAAGACGGCTACGGTAACCGAAACGGAGGTCGCCGTAAGGATGGCCCCGTAGAAGAAGTGGGAGAGGAGGCTTGCCGCGGGGAAGAAGAGGTAGGCGGCGAGCGTCCCGAGGCCCATCGGTACCACGACGCCGAGCGTCGTAATGACAACGGAGGCAATGCCCGTCGATTTGAGTTTTTTGAGGTCCGTGCCGAGCCCCGCCGAGAACATGATGAGCACGACGCCGATCTTGGAGAATACGTCTATGACGAATTTGGTATCCTCCCCGAAGAAGGCGGTCTGAAGGGGTTGCCACGGGATATAGCGCAGGCATCCGATGAGGATACCCGCGAGCAGCATGCCGATGACGGCGGGCATGCCGCATTTGTGTGCGCCCAGCCCCATGAGTTTGGAAAGCAGGAGGATGAGCGCGAGCGGAAGGAGCAGTTCAAAGGGGTCCATAATCGTATCTTCTCAATTTGTTCTTCCCTATTATATTCTTTTTTACGGGAAAGGCAACTAAATTGAGGGGGTAACGAAAAAGTAAAAAAATTGTGAAGTGTGCACGGAAATTTATAATTTTTCGCGCACTTCTTTTGGGGGATTTTCTGCGTACCCCCGCTACGCGCTTGCAAATTTTTCCGCAGTCTGCTATAATAAGGGAAGATGAATAAGCTTTTCGCACCCGTCGATGCCGAACGGGTCAAACAAATGAACCCCGTCGTGCTCGCCTTTGTGGGGGATGCGGCGTACACCCTCTTCGTCCGCCGCCGCCTTGCGCTCTCCTCCGCCTGTAAGACGGGGGAACTCAACCGCCTCGCCTCCCTCGAAGTCTCCGCACACGGCCAGAGCGGGCGGCTCGAAGCGCTCCTTCCCCTCCTCACCGGGGAGGAGGCCGAGATCTTCCGCCGCGGCAGGAATGCGAAGAAGCCCACAAAGAGCAAGAACGCGAGCGTCGCGGATTACGTCCGCTCCACGGGCTTTGAGGCGGTGATGGGGTATCTCTACCTCACGGGGCAGTTTGAGCGCATCGAGGCGCTCTTCTTTGGAGGAAACGATTGAAAACAGAGGGCAGAAACGCCGTTTTGGAACTGTTAAAGACGGAGAAAACGGTCGATAAGATCTTGATAGAGAAGGGCGCGCAGGGCACCCTCGGGAAGATCTTCGCAGAGGCAAGAAAGAAGGATATCCGCGTGCAGTTCGTGGATCGGGCGGTGCTCGATAGGGAGAGCGCGGAGAAGCGCCACCAGGGCGTCATTGCCTTCACCACCGATTTCGAGTACGCCGATTTCTTCACCCTGAACGGGGGAGAAAGCAGCCTCCTCGTCCTCTGTGACGGCATCGAGGACGTACACAACCTCGGAAGCATTTTGCGGGTCGCGGAGTGCGCGGGGGCGGACGGCGTCATTATCCCGAAGGCGAAGGGCGCCAGCGTGACGGAGGCCGTCGTGCGCATTTCGGCAGGGGCGGCGGAGCACATTCCCGTTGCAAAAGTGCCCTCCATCAACTTCGCGATCGAAGAACTCAAGAAGCGCGGCTATTGGGTGTATGCACTCGAAGCGGGCGGGGAGAGTATCTATCATGCGGATCTCAAGGGGAAAGTTGCCCTCGTCGTGGGCGGGGAAGATAGCGGCGTCCACCGCCTCACCCGTGAAAAATGCGATCAAACGCTCTCCATTCCGCTGTTCGGAAAGGTAAATTCACTCAACGCTTCCGTCGCACTCGGAATTGCTGTTTACGAGGTCGTCCGTGCAAGAATATCAGAAGAAAACCGATGATGAGCTCGTCACCCTCGCACAGGGGGGAGACAGGGCGGCGGCGGAGTGCCTCATGCACCGCCACAAGGAGACGGTGCGCCGTGCCGCCCGCAAGTTCACCTTTTCCCATCCCCATGCCGAGGCAGACGACCTCGTGCAAGAGGGCATGATAGGGCTGTATTCCGCGATCGATAATTATTCTCCCGCGTGCGGCAAGAAGTTCAAGAACTTCGTATTCTTCTGTGCCACCCGCAAGATACAGAGCTACCTCCGCATTCTATACCGTCAGGTCCCCGAAGGGGAGGCCGAGCTCGGCGAATTCGACATCGCATCCGAAGAAAAATCTCCCGAAGAGCTGCTCCTCGACGGGGAATCGGATGCCGAGCTCCGCCGTTTCCTCGCAAGAACGCTCTCCGATTTCGAGTTCCGCGTGGTGACGATGTATCTCGACGGCATGAGTTATGCCCAAATATCGGAGGCAACGGGGAAGGAACTCAAGAGCGTAGACAACGCCCTCGCCCGTGCCAAGCACAAACTTTCGGAGCATTTACGGTAACGTTTTAATAGAGCGGATACGAGAGAGGAAGAGAGAATATGAGCATATTTTCGTATCAATATTTCTATGTGCAGGCGATGCAGGCGGCGCTCCTTGCCCTTGCGATTTTTGCCGCCTACGGGACATCCAAGAATAGGGTGCTCTCCTTTCTCGCCATCTACGCAATTGCCGTATGGTTCCTCGTCTACAAGTTCAATGAATACATAGGTTCGGGCAAGCTCCCGATGGACCTCAGCGCCCTCTGCTACTTCATCTTCGGATTCTGTGCCCTCATTCCCGTGCGCACCGTCAAGGTGGCTGCCGCCCAGCTCGCCGCCCTGTGCGGCCTCGTATACGGCATTTGCATGATACTTCTGCCCCAAATCTTCTTCGCAAGGGACCCAAGCGAATACGCCCGCAACATCGCCATGACCAACCACTGCCTGCTCTTCTTCGGAGGGCTTACGATGATGGGGCATGTCAAATTCAAGAAGCGGGACCTCTTCACAACGGCGCTATTCGTAACGGCAATTGTCGTATACATCGAAGTGTGCGTCGCGAAGGGGGTCGCGGAGGGCAACGCCATCTTCTCGCAAATTCTGAACGGTTCCATCATCCTCTTTGTCGTCCCCGATCTGACGCTGACGTGGTGGTACTACGCCATCTATTATCCTCTCCTTCTCGCACTCTTCGGGGCTTGGGTGGCCCTCAGTTACTATATCAATAAAAAGACGGTACCTTCCGACCTCAAAGGAGGCTTCTTTGCCGTTTAAGGAGAACTATGCACCTCTCACTGTATCGCAAATTCAGGCCGCAGACCTTTGAACAGATCGTGCGGCAGGAGCATGTCGTCCGCATTCTCAAGAACCAAATCGAGAGCGGGGCGGTGGGCCACGCCTACCTCTTCACGGGGCCGCGCGGCACGGGAAAGACGAGCGTTGCCCGCATCTTTGCGAGGGCGGTCAACTGCGAACACCCGCAAAACGGCTCCCCGTGCGGGGTATGCCCCTCCTGCAAGGCGCTTGCGGAGGGCTCTTTGGACGTCACCGAAATCGACGCCGCCTCCAACAACGGGGTCGCCGAGATGCGGGATCTTCGTGAAAAGGTGCAGTATCCGCCCGTCTCGGGCAAGTATAAGGTGTACATCGTAGACGAAGTCCACATGCTCACCGATTCTGCCTTCAACGCCCTTCTTAAGACGCTCGAAGAGCCGCCCGCACACGCCATCTTCATTTTGGCTACCACCGAGCCGCAGAAAATTCCCGCGACCATCCTCTCCCGCTGTATGCGGTTGGATTTCAAACTCATCCCCGAAGAGGACCTCGAGCGGCACCTCGCCTCCATTCTGAAGGAGATCGGGAAGCCGTATGAGGAGGAAGCCGTCGCCGCGATCGCCCGTGCGGGGGCTGGGAGCGACCGCGATATGCTCTCCATTGCGGAGGCATGTATCGTCTACGCGGATACGCTTACCTACGAGGCCGTCACGGCAGTGCTCGGCGCCGCCGATTTCCATGAGACGGTGGGCCTCGTGCGCGCCATGCTCACCCAAAATATGCCCGAGGCCATCGGAAGCTGTGAGCGCATCCTCGGGGAAGGCAAGGCGGTGGGGGTGCTCTTAAAGGACATTTTGGCTACCCTCAACCGCGTCACCGTAGCCAAGACCTGCCGCAACGCAGAGCGGCTGTTGTCCCTTCCCAAAGAGCTCTTTGCAGAGATCAAATCGGTTGCGGATGAGGCGGACGGCAGGGCAATTTTGAGGGCCACCGAAATTCTCATCGAGACGGAGAGCGAACTCCGCTTCGTCTCCTCGCCCCGCATTGCGCTCGAAACCGCCATTTTGCGGGTCTCTTATCCAGAAGCCGATCTGAGCGTCGATGCGCTCCTCGTCCGCCTCAACGCCCTCGAGGAGAAGATAAAGGAGGGAGCGGTTACGGTTACGGCTCCCGCACCCGTACCCGTACCCACAGAGGCACCTTCCAAGGCTGCACCCAAGCGGGCGCCCGAGCCCGCAGCAACCGTCGAGGAAGAGCTTCCACCGCCCCCCGAAGAGCCCGTCTTTGAGGAATTCGTGCCCTTTGAGAGCCCCGAAGCCCCCGCAAAACCCGCCGAACAGCCCAAAGAGCAGCCGCGCCCTTCCGAGCGCATCAAGGATACGGTGGAGCGCCGCATGAAGAGCACGAAGGACTTATTGGATGAATTCGCCCGTGAGAGCGCAGGGCTCCCCACACGGAGGGAACCCGCCCCGAAGGCTTTCGAAAAGGCACCCGAACCTGTACCCCAAAATCCGCCCCAAACCGTGCCCTCCGTGCAAGACGGCGCACCCATGTCCGCGGATATGGCGTACGGAAAGTTCATGCGTCTGCTTCGAAAGACATCGAGAAGCGGGGTGCTGTTCACGATGTGCTCAGACCTTGCTGCAAGCTACGAGGGCGAAACATTGGTGCTCACCACCGAATCGGAGACGGTGATGCGCACCCTCTCCCGTGCGGAGCACAGGGCGACGATGGAAGGGGTCTTTTCTCAACTCGGAATTTCCGCGTTCGAGGTAAGGCTTCAGAAGGCGGCTCCCGCCGAACGCTCGGCGATCGAGGAGCTCAAACAAAATTTCAAAGATTTTCCGATCGAAATCAAGTAACGGAGGCAAGGTATGGCATACGGCAGAGGCGGCAACATGGGAGGCAACATGCAGAATCTCATGAAGCAGGCACAGAAGATGCAGGAGGAAATGCAGGCGACCGAAAAGCTCCTCGATGAGTGGGAGATCGTAGGCACTGCGGGCGGAGAGGCAGTTGTCATTTACATGAACGCCAAGAAGATCATAGACGGCATCGAGATCGATGCATCGGTGGTAGACCCCGAGGACGTGGAGATGCTCGAGGACTTGGTCCTCGCCGCCATCCGCGACGGATACAAGAAGGCGGACGCCGTCTACGAAGAGAAGATGGGCAAGTTTACGGGCCTCGGCGGGGGAGGTCTCTTCTAAGTGGACGTCTTTATCGAGCCCATAGGCAGGCTCATGAATGAATTTTCCAAGCTCCCGGGCGTCGGCAGAAAGACTGCCCAGCGCTATGCCTACAAAGTAATTTCGATGTCTGAGAGCGAGGCACGGGCGTTTGCGGATGCCATTGTAGACGTCAAGCACAAGGTGCACTTCTGCAAGGTATGCGGAAGTTTTACGGAGGAGGACGTGTGCGGCATTTGCAGGACGCGCGATGCCTCCACCATCTGCGTCGTCAAGGAACCCAAAGACGTCTCCGTCCTCGAAAAGCTTCACGAATATAAGGGGGTTTACCACGTCCTGCACGGCGTCATAGACCCGATGAACGGCGTTACCCCCAACGATATCAAGATCAAGGAACTGCTCGCCCGCGTCGGCGAAGGCAACGTGAAGGAAGTCATCATGGCGACCAATCCAGATGTGGAAGGGGAGGCGACGGCGATGTACATTGCAAAGCTATTGAAGCCGCTCGGCGTCAAGGTAACCCGCATCGCCCACGGCGTCCCCGTGGGGAGCGAACTCGAATATGCGGACGACGTCACCCTCGCCCGCGCCCTGCTCGAGAGAAAGGAGCTGTAACCTATGAAAATTTCAGTGCTCGGTTGCGGCAGGTGGGGGTCCTTTATCGCTTGGTACCTCTCCCGCCGCGGCTTCGATGTGATGAATTGGGGCCCCGAAGAGGACGCTTCCTACCGCGTCCTCAAGGAGACGGGGCGCAATGAATACGTTGCCCTCGATGAAAAAATCACCCTTACCGCCGATTTGGAGCGGGCGGTGAACTTCGCGGAAGTCATCGTCATTTCCATCTCTTCCCAGGGGCTCCGCGGCTTCATGGAGCGGGTCAACCGCTATCATACGGCGGGCAAGCCCTTCGTCCTCTGCATGAAGGGTATCGAGGTGGAGACGGGCAAGCGCCTCTCCGAGATCCTTGTGGAGAGCGGCATTCCCTCCGAAAAGATTGCAGTCTGGGTGGGCCCCGGGCACATTCAGAGCTTCGTAGCGGGCATCCCCAACTGCATGGTAATCGATTCCGCCGATGAGACCCTCAAGCGCACCCTCGCCACCGAGTTCCGCTCCGACCTCATCCGCTTCTACTACGGCGAGGACCTCATCGGTACGGAGATCGGCGCCGCCGCAAAGAACGTGATGGGCATCGCCGCAGGCGTCCTCGATGAAGTCTGCGTCCCCCTGAAGGGGCCCCTCATGTCCCGCGGGGCGAGAGAAGTGGCCCGCCTCATCAAGGCGATGGGGGGCAACGAGCTCTCCGCATACGGCCTCGCCCACCTTGGGGATTACGAGACCACCCTCTTTTCCCCCTACTCGCACAACCGCACCTACGGCGAAATGCTTGCAAAGGGGCAGCGGTTTTCCAAACTCGCAGAGGGCGTCCCCACCTCCAAGGCGATGAAACTGTTGGGGGAGAGGTACGGCGTAGAGCTCCCCATTACGGAAGCGGTATATTCGGTCTGCTACGGAGAGGGGGACGACGGCACCCGTTGCCGTGAGGCCATCGGCGCACTCTTCTCCCGTCCCACCCGAAGTGAATTATCCGATTGAGGTGTACAATGTCCGAAAACGAACTTATTACGGAAAACAGTGCAGAAGGAATAGAGACGAAAAACGCGGCACCCATGTCCGAGGAGCGGCCCTTCGTTACGGCCTCCGTCAAAATAGACGGCGCCATTCAGAAGAAGATCAACAGGCCCGCGATGCGCCTTGCGTGGATCTCGCTCGGCGTCTCCATCGCCGCATGGCTTGTATTTTTCGCCATTCTCTTGGCGCATGCCATCCCCGCCCTCGTAAACGGGGAGGAGAGCACGGCCGATGTTTCGGAATACACCTTCCTTCTCATCATCGGGATCCTCGTCCTCGTCATCTTCTTCCTGCAGCTCTTCGTATGCCGCACCAACGTGAAGAATGCCGAAAAGCTCAACCTCACCAATTCGTATGCCTTCTATTCGGCGTACTTTACGGTGAATTCAGACCGTGCGGGTGAGACGATGGGCTCTTCGAAGCACTACTATAAGGAGCTCAAGAGGACGAAGGAGACCAAAGAGCTCTTCCTCATCTACCTGAACGCGCGGAGCGTCTATCCCATCGAAAAGGGGAGTTTGACGGAGGAGGACTGCGCAAAACTGCGACTTTTGTTAAGTATAAAATAATGCGGGCGTGGCGGAATGGCAGACGCGTTGGACTTAGAATCCAATGGGCAACCGTGCAGGTTCAAGCCCTGTCGCCCGCACCAGCGTCGCCGCAAGACGCATTTTGAAAGAAGTTGCCGTTTCGGCAACTTCTTTCCTTTTACGCCTGCGGCTCCTTCTTCCCGAAAAAGCTTACCTTGCAATCTTTTTGGGAGTGCTGAGGTAATATTTCATTAAATATCGATAAAATAACATCGGAGTTGCCTTATGCGGCAACCCCGATTTCCGTAACAAAAAAGAAAACCCCACATATTCGTCCTACGATTTCTCGCTTTTCGACCAACATACAGGGTTTCATGGTGGGAACGATAGAACTCGAATCTATGACCTCTTGCATGTCAAGCAAGCGCTCTAACCAACTGAGCTACGCCCCCATGTATAACAGGCATATGATAGCATATCGGGACGCACTTGTCAACCGTTTCTGCAGAAAATTCAGAAAAAATTCGAAAAATGGTAATTTATACGGTTTTCCGTTTGCATTTTACAGCCAAAGAAGAGGGGAGGCCTCCGTAAATCAACCCGAAGCCTCCCCAAAAATTTTATGATTTTTTAAGAATTTTTACCGTATTTCGGGTCCTCCCTGCGGTCGGGACCCCAGAAGAAGAGGGCGATCGTCCCCGGGCCGATGTGGGAACCCGAGCAGAGGTCGTAATACCCCATCAGAATATTCTTGGCGCCGTGGGCACGGAGGGTAGAGGCAAGCTCCTCGGCCTCATCCGCGCAATCCGCATGGGCGATCGCGATGAGCTGTTCGGAAGGGTTCTTCGCATTCTTTACAAAGGCATCCGCAAGGGCGGCAATGGATTTCTTTCTGCCGCGCTCCTTGCCGTAGACCACGAGCTTGGGCATCGCACTGCCATCCCCTTTGATGAGGGGCTTGATGTTGAGAATGGTGCCCGCAATGGCGGTAACGGCAGAGATCCTGCCCCCGCGGCGAAGGTACTTCAAATCCTCTACGGTAACGTGACTGTTGAGGAGGAAGGTGTTCTCCGCAAGCCAATCGGCAACTTCCTTTGCACTCTTGCCCTCATCCCGAAGGTCTGCCGCCTTGAGCACGAGAAGCCCCTCCCCGAGGGAGGCATTTGCGCTGTCACACACGTAGACGGTTCGGCCCGCGAACTTCTCTTCGAGGTCCTTCTTGGCCGCAAGGGCCTGGCGGTACGTCCCGCTGATGCCCGATGCGATGGTGATGAGAAGGGCATCCTTGCCCTCCGAGAGGGCGGGGGAGAGCGCTTCCACGAACCGTCCCTCACCGATGAGAGAGGTCTTTGCCTCAAGGCCTGCCCGCATCTTCCCGTAAAAATATTTGGCAGCTTCCTCAAAGGGAACCGCCTCATCGTAGCAGGGCATCTCCTTGCCGTCTACGTTCATATAGTATGTGATGATATGGATATTCCTTTCCTTCGCCATTTCCGAAGTCAGGTTTGCGGAAGAATCCGCAAAAATCTCAAAACTCATGTTGTGCCTCCGAAGTTCTTCCCTATTAGAATACCACGCGCGGAGCCGTTTTACAACCTCTTCCCGCGAAAACAAGCTATATCTTTGACGTTCCGCGTTCCATTTTTGAAAAAACCGCTCTACCCCCGTGAAAATCAACTCTACTCACGGTAGAATCATATTTTACGGGGGGCGCATGATAGCCCAAAGAGGCAGGAATGAAAATTTCGTAAAAAAATTTGGGGAAAGAAAGGCGAAAATGGTTGACATCTCGTTTGATCTTTGATAGAATGGACAAGCGTTGAACGTGCGGGTGTAGTTCAGTGGTAGAATCCCAGCCTTCCAAGCTGGTCGCGTGGGTTCAATTCCCATCACCCGCTCCACATTCGTAGCTCATGGAGACATTGCGAAACTTCGGTGAGTCAAGTATGCGCCTGTAGCTCAGGTGGATAGAGCAACGGCCTTCTAAGCCGTGTGTCAGGAGTTCGAGTCTCTTCAGGCGCACCATTCTTGATGGCAGGTGTAGCTCAGTTGGTTAGAGCGCCAGGTTGTGGCCCTGGAGGTCGTGAGTTCGATTCTCGTCGCCTGCCCCAAATTTGCATCTAATGGGGTGTCGCCAAGTGGTTAAGGCACCGGATTTTGATTCCGGCATTCGTTGGTTCAAATCCAGCCACCCCA